>NZ_CP049156.1:1336784-2005177 GCF_011493005.1 Caballeronia sp. SBC1 | reverse complement strand
CGTCGTAGAAATGCTCGACATGCCCGATGCACAGAATGGCAACCGGCTTCGCGTCGGCAGGCATATGCAGCAGCCGTTGCACCGCGCCAACATCGAACAGCGACACCCAGCCCATCCCGAGCCCTTCGGCGCGCGCGGCCAGCCAGATGTTCTGGATAGCGCACGCGACCGACGCCAGGTCCATTTCCGGCAGCGTCCGGCGGCCGAAGATGTGACGCTCGCGATTCTCCATCAAACCGACGACCACGACTTCGCCGCAGTCCAGGACGCCCTGCACCTTGAGCCGCATGAATTCATCGCTACGCTTGTTGAGCGCAACGGCGGTGGCGCGCCGCTCGGTTTCCACGATGTCATGCAGCGCGATGCGCAGGTCCCGGTCCGTCACCCGCACGAAGCGCCAGGGCTGCATGAAACCGACGCTTGGCGCATGGTGCGCGGCGTCGATCAACCGCGCCATTTGATCGGCCGCAACGGGTGTATTGGTGAAATGCCGCATGTCGCGACGTTCGTGGATCGCGCGGTACACCGCGGCAATCTCGGGCTCGGAAAAACGCTTGAAGGTCGAATCAGTCATACATCCATGCTTAAAAAAGTGCCTTAGTGGCGAACAACCGGGCGAACAACCGGGCGAAGGAGTGCGCCATACCCGTGGGTGTTAATCGACGGTGTTGATCGACAGGAAACGGAATTTGCCCAACCCACGTCCACCGCCGCATTGTCCACGCACCACGAATGCGCACCGATGTCGCTATACGCCACATCCGCGTCGCCTTCCGATAAATCTTCGCATCGCGCGCTGCCGTTATCTGATCAATCGATGCTTGATTCCAGTGGTTCCCTTCACGGTTCGCCCAGATATCCGGAGGATACAGACCTGTTGCGCCGCGCACCACAGCGACGCAGTGGGGACTAGCCCTTATGCGCAAACACATGACTATTCGCGGCGGCCTGGTCGCGACGATCGCCATTTACACCGTCTTGCTCATCGCGGTAATCGCGGTGGGCATCCTGGGTTTGTACGGCAGCAATTCGGCGCTCAGGGAGATGTATCGCGACGATACCGCTTCGGTGCTGCACCTCAAAACCAGCTCGGAGCGCTTGCTCTTGCTGCGTGCCGGGTTTGGCGAAGTCGAGCAACTGATCAGCGCCGGCAAGCCCGCCCAGCGCGAAATTGCCCGGCAGCATGCGCTCCTTAACGAGAGCAACAAGGAACTGGAAGCTTTTCGGAAGCTTCACGAGCCGGTGCCAGCGGAGAAGGCGCTTATCGATGCGATGCAGGCGCGGCGCGAGCAACTGCTGGCCCAAGTGTTCCAGAAGGCGCTGACCGAGCTCGATCAGGACAATCTGGTGGATTTCCTTACCACCCAGCGAGAGGCGCCGCCCGCGCTGTTCTCCGATTATCAAAGTGCGCTGACCGCGCTGGAAAACTTCCAGGTCGAACGCCAGAAAGCACGCTTCGACACCACCGATGCACGTTTCGAAGCCATGCTCTGGGCACTCGGCGCCGCTGCGGTCGTCGCGCTCGTCATCGGCTTCTTCGCGCAGAGGATATTGACCCGGGCGATCGTGCGGCCGATCGATATGGCCGTCGATTATTTCGGCCGGATCTCGGCCGGCGACCTGACCAGCACCGTGACGGTCCAGCGCAACAACGAGATGGGCTACATGCTCAATGCGTTGAAAGGCATGCAAGAGGGGCTTGCGCAGACGGTGCGCAAAGTGCGTTCGAGCGCGGAGACAATCGTGCGTGATGCCCATGCGATCTCGGGCGGCAATCTCGATCTGTCGGCGCGTACTGAGCAACAAGCTGCGTCGCTTCAGGAAGCGGCGTCGAGCATGGAGCAGTTGACCGCCACCGTCAGGCAGAACGCGGACAACGCGCGCAATGCCAGCGAACTCGCTGCGGGCGCATCGGACATCGCGTTGCGCGGCGGGGATGTAGTGAATCGCGTGGTCGCGACCATGGACGCCATCTCGGGTAGCTCCGACAAGATTGTTGGCATTGTCAGCGTGATTGAAGGGATTGCATTCCAGACCAATATCCTCGCGCTGAATGCGGCCGTGGAAGCCGCGCGGGCAGGCGAGCAGGGCCGGGGTTTCGCGGTCGTTGCAAGTGAGGTGCGAAGCCTGGCGCAACGGTCGGCATCGGCGGCGAAGGAGATCAAGGAATTGATCGGTGCGTCAACGTTGAGTGTGAAGGACGGCAGCCAACTGGTGGCTCATGCGGGCGCGACCATGGTGGAGGTCGTGGAAGCGGTCAGGCGTGTGAGCGCGATCATGGCGGAGATCAGCCTGGCGTCGGGCGAGCAGACCACGGGTATCGAACAGGTCAACGTGACGGTGGCGCAAATGGAAGAGATGACGCAGCAGAACTCGGCGCTAGTGGAAGAGGCGTCTGCGGCCGCGGTGTCACTGGAAGAGCAGAGCCGGCAGTTGAATGACGCGGTGGCGCTTTTTCGCCTGAAAGCCACTGCGTGAAAATCCGGTTTTCATCCTTGCGTCCGTGCGATGGGGGAGCGATGGCCAGTCAAAATAAAGTTGGCAACCTTACATCTTGTCTATACATATGAAAAAGATATTGGCCGGCATAAGTCACGCGATCATCAAGAAAAATTAAACTCAAGCTATTGATTTATAGATAATTTGTGCAAGATTCTCTGAATTTTTATAAACTACAGTTAGGGGTAAACATCGATAATAACGGACTTGTCTATACATATTGGTTCCCATAAAGTCGCATTGAATCGTGAGTTGCCGCCCGGCGACGTTCGCGGTTCGGGCTGTAGCGCAGACGTATTGCACGACGATGTATTGAAAGAAGCTGGCAATACGCGATTCACGCGACGCCACTGACTCGAGGGTATCCATGTCCGCATCACAGACCGGCACACAGAGCGGCGCACAGGGCAGCACCATTGCCGAACGCCGCACCATCGACTACATCCCCGACGCCGAACGTCATGGCGGCCTTGGCAGCCAGTTCACGCTATGGCTGGCCGCCAATCTGCAGATCACCGCGATCGTCACTGGCGCGCTTGCGGTCGTGCTCGGCGGCGACGTGTTCTGGTCCTTGATCGGCCTGATGGTCGGTCAACTGATAGGTGGTGGCGTGATGGCGTTGCATGGAGCGCAAGGGCCGCAACTCGGACTCCCGCAAATGATATCGAGCCGCGTGCAGTTCGGGGTGTTCGGTGCGGTGATTCCTATCGCGCTGGTGTGCCTGATGTACGTCGGCTTTTCGGCAAGCGGTTCGGTGCTCGCGGGGCAGGCAGTCGCGCAGCTGCTGCACGTGGACGACGCGGTTGGCATTGTCGTGTTCACGGCGGTGATTGTCGGCTTTACGGTGTTCGGATATCGCGTGATCCACGCAATAGGCCGCGTCGCCAGCGTGATCGGCGTGCTCGCGTTCGTGTACATGTTTGCGCGGCTGCTGGCCGGTCACGATATCGGCTCCTTGCTGGCGAACCGTCACTTCACGTTGAGCAGCTTCCTGCTATCCATGTCTCTGTCCGCGTCGTGGCAAATCGCATTTGGCCCGTACGTTGCCGACTATTCTCGCTATCTGCCGTCTTCCACGTCGCCGCGCAAAACGTTCTGGGCCATCGGACTTGGCTCAGTGATCGGCGCGCAGGTGGCGATGGTGTTCGGCGTGTTCGCCGCCGCGCTCGCCGGCAAGCAGTTCTCGCATCACGAGGTGTCGTTTGTCGTCAGTCTCGGCGGGAGCGGGGCGATTGCCGCGCTGCTTTACTTCGCCATCGCGTTTGGCAAGATCACCATCACGACGCTGAATGCGTACGGCAGCGTGATGTCGATCGCGACGGTGGTCAGCGGCTTTCGCGGTGAACAGCGTTTGTCGACGCGTAACCGCATGATCTACATTGTCGCGATGGTTGGACTTGCGATGGGCCTCGCGCTCGCCGGTCGTCACGCGTTCCTGAAAGAGTTCTCATCGTTCATCCTGTTTCTGCTCGCGTTCTTTACGCCGTGGAGCGCGATCAACCTGGTCGACTATTACTTCATTACCAAGGATCGTTACGACGTCCCCGCGCTTTACGATCCGGATGGCCGCTACGGGCGCTGGAACATGACGGGTATCGCGGTATATGCAATCGGGGTGCTCGTGCAATTGCCCTTCATTTCGAGCGCGTTCTATACCGGCCCGCTGGTGGACAAGCTCGACGGCGCGGACATTTCCTGGATCGTCGGGCTCGCGGTGCCGGCTCTGCTGTATTACTTTGCCGCTCGCCACAAGGCGCACGCTGCGCCCCCGCATTTGATTCTGCCTGCCCAGCCGACCACGTCTACAGGGAAGTAACGCTCGCCTGTTTTGGGTTGCACCCTCCCGTCAGGCGCTCATCAGCTCACAAAGGGATATCCTGGATCAAAGCCGAATTCACCGCGCGGATTCGACGGTCGACAAAGTAACCTCCGCCTTCCGTGTATCGAAGATAGAGCCGGCTGCATTGCGTGCATTGCCATACGGTGCAGCGGTTATAGGGGAAAAAACGCGGTGTGATGGGCGCCTCGGGAGACCAATAATCAACCTTGCCCGGCAGGTGCTCCCGATAGCTAGGCTCGGGATCATCATCCACAACGAGCGTGCCGATTTCCTCGAGGCGCTGTTCGTCCAGAGAAACCGGCTGTGAGTTCCAGCCGTCAAGCGGGGTTCGAGTGCAATTGCATGGCCCTGCGGCCAGCGACTCTGCGTGTAACGCAATTGCTAAGAGAGCTGAAGCATCGAGATGATTTGGCATGGCGGATCAGGCGAGCGTGGCTACGTTCGTGTTGTGTGGTTGCCATAGAATGCCAGATTTTTTCGATAGGCCGACAAGCGGCGAACGCGGCGGCCGATCAGCTTTGGCTGCTGTTCGAGGCACGCGCATCCGGAGTGATGGAAAAGTCCGGTCCGGCAACTTGAACGTGTGCAGCAGCCGTCACCAGACACTCATTCAGGCGCCCGGACATCACGGTGAGTTCACGTACCATGACGTCGGACGTTTTTTCATTGCGTCTTGCCAGATGGGCAAGGTCGAACAACTCCGCATACTTTTTTGCGCACTGTTGCGATGGTCCGACCGTTCGATGCGTGGCAGGAGTGTGGACGGTCGTCATGCGGCCGCCCACACCAAGTGCCAATACCGTCGCGACGATCAGTATTACCGCTCCCCCAGCCTTGCATAACAGTTTGCACTGCGATTTAAAAGTTGGATATACGCGCATCACACCGCTTTGCCCCTCTGTCATTTCCTGGTTGATTCGGATGACCATGCTGCCGGTCACGCCCTGCAAGTCATCGCTCATGACCAGTGCGCCGCTACCCAGACGTTCCCGACCCAGTGACCCGGTACCCACACTACGGGCCGCGGCACTGGCGTCATATAGACGACGCGCGGAGCAACATACACGGCTGGCGGCGGGGGCGGTGCGTAGACAACCGGTGGCGGCGGCACATACGCGACCGGGGGAGGCGGCGCATACACGACCGGAGGAGGCGGCACATACGCGACCGGAGGAGCAACGACTACCGGCTTGGGCGCGACGACGACCGTTGTGCTGCCCGTCGTCGTGACAACGCCCCCGGTTGTGACCACTCCACTTGTCGTCACGGTGTTGCCGTGTGTACCTGTCGCGCTGGTGGACGTCGTGACCACTCCCGGCGCAACCCGCGTCGCCGTACCTGAGTGATAGACGGTCCCGCCGTCCGAACCCGTCACCGTGCCCGAACGGGAGCACGAAGCACCCGCACAATTCGTCGATGCCGAATGGTCGACCGTGTTGCCGTTCGAGCCGGTGATCGACCCGGATGATGAATACTGGCCCGGCGCGGTTCTGGTCACGTCACCGGATGTGGTGGCCGTCTTGCCGTCCGGTCCGGTGACGGTGCCGGTGTGCGAGCATGTGCCGCCAGCGCAGTTGGTGTCGCCGGCGTGCTGCACCGAATTGCCGTAGCGTCCGGTCGCGGTGCCCGAATTCGAAAACTGGCCCGGCGCGTTGCGGGTTACCGTACCGGTGTTGGTCGCGAAACCACCGTAAGGGCCAGCGACGCCGCCTGCATGCGAACAGCTGCCGCCGCCGCACGAGCCGTATCGAGCACCGTTATACGTGCCACGTGATGTGTACGCGGTGCCGTGTTGCGACCAGGCGAAAGCTGAGGCGCTGCCGAGGGCAAGCATGGCGACGGTAGCTGCAAGAACGAGCTTACGCAGAGCGCCACGTACTGATACGGTGGTCGCGGCAAACACGAGGAAAGCTGCGGTGGTGGGGTTGGCGAACGAGCGGGTATTCACACTATCTCCTTTGCGGTTCAGGGCCACTTTCAGCACTGCGGCGTGGCGATGAGCGGACTATAGGAGTGCGGGTGATTTAAATCATCAGCGAAAATATGTCACGCGGTGTCACCGCAGCGGAGGCCCGCCAGACGGAGGGTTACGAGATCGCGAAGCGCGCCGTGACATATTTCGACATGAATTGTTGCGAGTGCGGACCTGACGACTACTCGGCCGGACACCATCGGCCAGAATCTGGGCACACAATGACCCGCGTGCCGTTCAGCCGGACTTGCTCTTCATCGAGTTGCAGCGATCTCGAAGGGTCGATGTCGAAGGCAACCCCAAGTGCGTCCCCAACATGGGCATCTTCAATAGGAAGCTCCCAGGTCAGGAACATCTGAATGCAATCCCGCTCCGGCGCGAAGTCGGCCGCATTAAAACCGCTGCTGCCGCGTTGAATGACGCCATGAGGCTGGCCGGTATCGAATATCACAACCGTACCTCGGCTCAGAGGGATTCGATGATCCATAGAGGGAAAATGCAAGTCCAGACCCTTGTCCTCGCTCATGAAGAGGTTGCAAAAGGCCGCACCGCCATATTGCGCGGCGTCATGGTGGTACCTCGCGCCACGGCAGGCCATGAGCGCTACGTCGCTGGCGGCAAGCACCTCAGGCAATCCAAGCGTGCACGTCCAGTCCGACACCGCCTGCACGCAACGTTTGTAGTCCGGCCAGCGAGCTCGCGCTCTTCCTAAAGGCATTGTCTCGACGTCCCCGGGCTCCAGGACCAGGCGCGACGATATCTCCCTTTCCCAATCTGCAAGCAGACGCGCAGGGGGCACAGGCACGTCGACCGTGCCTGTTAGCACGATGTCGCTCACGCGTCGGCTGCGAATGACGTCGCCACTCCAGAAATAGGAAGTGAGGATGTCTCGCGCGCGATGCTGTTGAGGAGGGTAATTCATCTGGTTCATTGCGATTCAGGCGGTTGCGGGTTGTTTGCCGGGTTACTGTCAAACTTGACTACTCGCTCAATTCCGGCGGCATCTGCCAGCGCTGACAATTCAACCTGCAGCAGATCGGCGATTTTTCTTGGATAGACCTCCTCACTATCTAAATAAACCGTGAAAGACCGCAGATACCTGGATTTTTTATCAGGGTTCTCGATCGTATCCTTGGTCCATCGGTAAAGCGGATACTTTTCCGGGCCGAGTCTTTCTGCTTCGTTCACGTAGGCAGAAAACGCGTCGAACTGGCATGTCAACGAGGCGTCATGGCGACGCAGTACATCACGTAGCGCAGCGGGCATACGCTGTGGATCTCCGCGCAAGGTCGCGGCGGCCTCGGGTGAGACAGTGATCCTGATCTGGAACAACCATGTGTCACTCTTAGCCATCATTCCACCGTGGGCCATGCCAAATGCGGCGACGTCCAGTCGAGTTCACTACCCACAACCATCACCCGCTCGTCGCACATGAACGCCATTGTCACGCCGACCGACGCCCGTCCGCTCGTCAGCGACAAATACGGTTGGCAGAACACCGCCGTTCCCATGTTCGCCACCGCCTTCCAGTAATACGGCCGATGATCCCATCGCCCCGACTGCGCGGCGAATAACGGCCCGAGCCGGAAGTCCGCGCTCGATCCCGCGCGGCCGATCACTTCCTGCCCCAAGATGCGTCCGGTATCGTCGAGAACAAAGCAGCGTTTGCACAGTTCCAGCTTCGCCATGGGCGCTATGGCGTCGTCGATACTCACGCCGTTCGTCAATGCCGCCGCTGCAGTGTTGAGCATGGCGAGATACGGCGCCAACTGCGCTTCGAAGCGCGCGGTGCGCACGGTCCGGCCTTCGGCAATTACATCGAATGCGTGGTCGATGCGCCGCGTGACTGCCGCCGCCGAGGGCAGCGTGGCGCTAGGTCGGCCTAGCAGGAATCCTTGCGCGAAATCGACGTTCGATTCGACCGCCAGGATCAGCTCCTCGGTCGTCTCGATCCCTTCCACCACCACCAGCATGTCCGCCCGATGCAGCAGCGAAACAATGGTGGGGAGCAGGGGCTGATCCGAGGCACGGCTCTTCGCGCGAATCAACGCGCCATCGAGCTTCACGAAGTCAGGCTGGATGCGCAGAAGGCGGTCGAGGTTGGAATGGCCCGCGCCGAAGTCATCGACGGCAATCAGGAAACCGCAGCCGCGATACCGCCACGCGGCCAGCGCAAGCTCCTCAACGTCCACCCCCTCGGACTCGAGAATTTCCAGCACCACCCCGCGAGGATCGAGTCCCGCTTCGAAGACCATGGCCGCTAGCGTCTGCTCATAACCCGGCTGGATGAAGGTGGACGGCGCGACGTTCAGGAAGAGCCACGTGTCGAGCGGCAAGCGCGTGCGGGCGTTCGCGAGATGGAGATGGTGGGTCAGCGAATCCAGGTCGCTGACGCCGGGATTCGACTGCGGGGCGAACAACTTGTCGGGCTGCAGCGGCGTGCCATGCCGGTCGAAGCCGCGAAGCAGGGCTTCGAAACCGACCTGCTTCTGATGCGACAAACTGTAAACCGGCTGGTAGTGCGTGAAGAGATCGAACGCGCCCCAGCGCGTGACAACGACTGGTTCCTCATCGACCCGGATGTCATTGTCTTCATCAAGAGCGGTGGCGCGTACGCGCTCGACCCGCCTTGCTTGCTCGACGAACACTCGGTTATGGCCCGCGTGTTTCGCGCGCAATAGCGCTTCGTCGGCACGGTCGAGCAGTTCGACGACGTTCTCATTCGGCCGGCGATGAGCTACGCCGAAGCTGGCGGTGAGAAAACCATCGGGCCGGAGGATTGCAGCTACAAGAATGCGCAGCGTGTCGGCCAGCTCGGTCGCCCGATCGGGCCCGGGCGCCTTGATGAGCACGGCGAACTCTTCGCCTCCAAGCCGTCCGACCACCGCGTCCGGAGGCACGGCGTCGTTCAGGACCTGCGTGACTTCGACCAACGCTTCGTCACCGCGCGCGTGGCCGTACTGGTCGTTCAGGGACTTGAAGCGATCAATGTCCAGGAAGATCGCGCTGACGACTTCATCGTGACCTTTCGTCTCGCTCAGCATCTGTTCTGCCTGCTCGAGAAAAGCGCGCCGGTTCAGGAGCTGGGTCAAGGGATCGGTGGCGGCGAGCGCCCGTAGTTTCTCTTCGAGCAGGAAGTGGTTGAGCCGGAACCAATAGAAGCCGAAATGAAACGTGGTCGCCATCGGAATGCCGATCGCCACCCACATTGCGCATAAGACGTAGTCGTCGTGGGTGAAGGGCACCGACATCACAAAGGGCAGTCCGGCCAGGTAGAACGCAATTGTCCCCAGGATGAAATGCCGCGGTGTAAGCCACAGCGGCGCCGCGCATATAGGGATGACCATGCCGGCCGGCAGCATCCACGAGAGCGGTTTTTCCACGCCTTCGACATTGATCACGATCCCGATCTGCAGGACCACGACATAAAGCACGCCGATCAGGCCGAATATGAAAGTAGACGGCGCTCGGGGAATGGCAGCGGCCAGCAGCAACATTGCGATAGCGCATAGCAGGCGCGGCCAGAGCGGTAAGTCGATACCCATTACATGTGCTCGGGCGGTGACGAAAACCAGGAACGCCACCACGGTAAAGGTCATGGTGAACGTTGACAGCGGCCGTTGCTGATCCATCGAGCGGCGGTGGAAGCAGAGTCGAAGCGCGGGTGTGATCGTCGGCGGAAGCAGGGAGGTGAGCATGTTCTCGGGTAAGTTTTAGCAGCCTTATTAATTAATGAGGGCTGTCGGCTGTGCCGGGCCGAGTTGTTTGAACTACCGCAGTTATTGAAATCACCTGATCCGATTATCATCGGATGAATTGGATTGTCTTACTAGGCGCGACTGGGCTCAAGTGAATGTTTGTTCGCCCGTATCGTTTCGGGGAATAAGCCCGTGTGTGCTGGTCTTGTGCGGGCGCGAGACGGGCGATCCGTGCGCAATGCAGTTACTGCAGGGAAGGGATACCGCGGCTGTCCGGCATTGCAGACAATTCGAAGTCGTATAAATCAGCAGCGCAACAGCCGGTTATGCGTCTTCAATCCGCAAATGGGGGCGGGTTGATTTGGTGGCTGAGTCGTGCATCGTACAACAGGTCTTTCCACATGAAAAACCTGCAACGGCTTCGATAAACCGCTTTCAAGTCAGCCGCGAACGGGAATTGCGCCGCATTTCAGCGAGTTGCCAACCGGCAAGCGCGATGCAGCCGAACAGCACTTCACGCATCCGCTTGACGAGCGCGAGCGCGATACCCGCTTGCCTGTCCACGCCGGCCATATGCGCCAGCACCATGATCGCGGCCTCCTGCACCCCCAACCCCGCCGGCATAAAAAACGCCGCGTGCCGGACCGCTTGAGTGAGCGCCTCCACGGCAAGCGCGCTGGTAATGGAGACAGGGTGACCGAAGAACGCGAGCGCCCAGTACACCTCGAGCGCACCAAGCATATAACCGCCCAACTGCCACGCGAACGCGCAGGCTAGCAAGCCTGGGCGGCGCATCAGCGTGTCGATTTCCCGGTCGAGCCGCACTCCATCCAGCTTCGACAACAGACGGTGCGACGATCCGAGCCAGCGGGCAGCCTGTTTTTCGAGGGC
This sequence comes from Caballeronia sp. SBC1, assembly GCF_011493005.1. NCBI lineage: Bacteria > Pseudomonadati > Pseudomonadota > Betaproteobacteria > Burkholderiales > Burkholderiaceae > Caballeronia > Caballeronia sp. SBC1. The sequence continues at coordinate 1,994,277 of NZ_CP049156.1, read as the reverse complement.
CTGAAACAAGCCGCCGCGCCTGACCAGAATAAAAAACACAATGGGAACCGGCAATGACAACACCAGCGCAAGACCGATCAGCCGCACGCCTGCAAATGCGTGGGTGGTGACGACCAGTAATAACAGGCCAAGTGCGGAGAACGCATATTGGACGACTACTGTCACCAGCACTTCCACGATGACCGATGCACTGACGCGATTGATATCGGCGATATACCAGTGCGCGAGCCTGATCCCGACCAGTTCGCCGCCTACACCGGCCGCGGGCAGCAGGCGGCTGACCGACTCACGCACGGTTGCTATCCACCACAGGACGCGCAGCGGCGCCAGGCGGCCAAGGAGGACACGCCATCCGCATGCATCGAGCAACAAGGGCAGCGCGTGGAACGGGATCAGCCAGAGCATGGTGACACCGGCTTGGGGGATGCCTCGCAGCACGTCGGCGAAACCCTCGTGCACGGCGAAGACGGTCAGCAAGCCGATGGCGAGCGGCCAGCGGGCCCAGGCAAGCCAGCGCATTGCTGCGGTCATAGGGTGCGCAACGCCGGCTCTACGGGTGACACAGTGGCCGGGAACACGTCGCTGAAGCCGCCGCGCGCGAGGCCCATGGCATCCATTGCGGCAGCCACGCGCGGTGAGACCAGTGCAGTAAGCTCGTCGGCGTGCCGGTAGTCCGACATGGAGGGTGCGAGCGCACCGTCGCCCGGTATGGCGGGGTGACAGTAGATCTCGTTCACGCCATCGGGAAGCGTGCCCAGTGCCTTGATGAACGCTAACTCGTCCATCCGCCCGCTCTGCGCGAGACCCGCCACGTGATCGTTATGGGCAATCCCGCACCGGTCCAGCCGCGCCCGCACTAGCGCTATCCAGGGCCGCAACGCAAGCGACCCGCCCGGCTCGTAAGGCAGGCGCATCGATCGCATACCGTATTCGCGGCCTATTTCAAGCAAGAGCGACAGCACAGTCGGGTGAAGATGAAAATGCTTGTGCGTATTGACGTGATCGAGCGGCAGTCCGGTCGCGGCAAAGGCCTTGAACTGCGCGCGAATCTCATGGGCTAGCTGGGTACGTACGCGGGGAAGAAAGAAAAAGCGCACGCCGTCGCGAACCATTGCATTGCCGAAATAGCCGTGATCATCGACTAGCTGTGGAATGTCACTACGTGGCGACGTTGCCCGGCCGTCCGCCAGGACGACATGCAGACCCACGCGCAAAGTCGGCAGGCGCCGCGCGCGCTCCACGGCATCCGCAGCGGCGTCGCCTGCGACCATCAGGCTGGCCGAGGTCAGCACGCCGTTGCGATGGGCACGCTCGACCGCCTCGTTCACGCGTGCGTGCAGCCCGAAATCGTCGGCGGTCACAATCATTGCGCGCCGTGCCGGACCAACCGCCGCTTGGCCTGCGCTCATGCTTCGTGCGTGCGCAGGAAACGGAAGAACTCGACGCCTTCACGCAAGCGCCGCTTCATCATCTCCCAGCTCATCAGCATTTCGCGCACGATCTCCCAGATCTTCGACGGCCGGAAATAGAACTGTTTGTAGAATCGTTCGAGCCCGTGATAGATCTCTTCACGCGACAAATGCGGATAACCGATGGCGGCCAGTTGCACACCTTCCGCGCTGACCAGGTTGATGACCTTGTTTTCTTCCAGCCAGCCGTTGTCTATGGCCTGCTTGTAGAGCGTAGTCCCCGGATAGGGCGCGGCGAGCGACACCTGAATGGTGTGCGGGTTAATTTCCTTCGCATAACGAATGGTATTTTCGATCGTCTCACGCGTTTCGCCGGGCAGGCCCAGGATGAAGGTGCCGTGAACCTTGATGCCAAGCTTGCGGCAATCTTCACTGAAACGCCGCGCCATGTCCGTGCGCAGCCCTTTCTTGATGTTCAGTAAGATCTGATCGTCGCCTGATTCATAGCCCACCAGCAACAAACGCAGGCCGTTCTCTTTCATGATCTTGAGCGTGGAATACGGCACGTTGGCCTTCGCGTTGCACGACCACGTGACGCCGAGCTTACCCAGCCCCCGGGCAATTTCTTCCACGCGCGGCTTGAAGTCGGTGAAGGTGTCGTCATCGAACATGATCTCCTTGACTTCAGGCATGTTGTCGCGAATCCACTTCACTTCTTCCAGCACGTTTTCTACAGAACGGGTGCGGTAGCGATGCCCGCCCACGGTCTGAGGCCACAGGCAGAACGTGCAGCGTGAACGGCAACCCCGGCCCGTGTAGATCGACACATAAGGATGCGACAGGTAGCCGATAAAATAGTTTTCGATTTTCAGGTCGCGCTTGTAGACCGGCGCGACAAAAGGCAACGCGTCCATGTCTTCGAGAATGGGACGTGCTTCGTTATGTTCGATCGAACCGTCGGCAAGCCGATAGCTCAGACCCTTGATCTGAGGGAAGGGCTTCCCTTCGGACACTTCCATGCAGGTGAAGTCGAATTCCTCGCGGCAGACGAAATCGATCGCATCGCTTGCTGCCAATGAATTGTGCGGATCCACTGCCACCTTTGCTCCCACCATGCCGATCAACACCGACGGCTTGCGCGCCTTCAGCTTCTCGGCGAACAACGCATCGCTTGGAAACGACGGGGTGCTCGTATGAATGATCACGAGCTCGTAAGCTTCGGCTATCTTGAGCGTCGCTTCCACCGACAAGCCGTCGGCGGGAGCATCGATCACCCGGCTGCCCGGCACGAGCGCTGCGGGCTGGGCGAGCCAGGTCGGATACCAGAACGAACGGATCTCGCGCTTCGCCTGGTAGCGCGAGCCTGCACCGCCATCGAAGCCGTCGAACGATGGGGCCTGCAAGAACAGTGTTTTCATGGGTGGCTCCTGAAACTTGTACCTGCCGTATGGAATGGCTTTACCGGTTCGCGTCGTGATTGACGACGCGCGTGGGTCTGCGCGCGGTGTCGTAGCGCTCGTCGGACGCGTCCGTCAAATTGACTTCCGGCATGGCAGGCTGCGGCATGATGCGGATGCGCGCTCCCCGCCAGATCACGTGCGATCCAAACGCCGCCGTGATCCATTCGGCGGACAACAGCAGGTCGCGCAGCGGAATGAGCGGCAGGTCGCGCCAGAATGAGCGCCAGTCGCGGGTGGTTCTCCAGTGCAGGAGCAGCCGCGCGCTGAGGCCGAACGAAGTGCTTAGGTCAACGATCATGTCGGCGGTGGAGTCGGCAATCGCGCCACCGCTCCAGTCGAAACCGAGGCCGAGCAGCCAGCTCGCCATTAGCCACGGCGACGTGAACGTGATGAAGAGAAACGCGAAACCCAGAGGGTTGATCGAGCGGATGGTGCGCAGCCAGCGGGTCTCCCGCTGCCAAAGCGAGGGCAGGTCGCGTTCGGTCACATCGGTCGTGACAGTGAGCTCGGACACATGCGTGCGCAAGCCAAGCTCACGCACGTATTCGGCGAGCCAGAAGTCATCCGCAACACAATCCTTCAGCTCACGAAAACCGCCGATTGCATCGAGCGTTTCGCGGCGCAGCGCGAGCGTTGCGCCGAAACCGAAACGGCGTGCGCCGGCCGCCCGCGCGACATGCACGGAAGGCACGAACCATTCGTCGATGAAAAGCGCGCCGAGCCGCGCCCACACTTCACCCACCCGCCGCGCGCGATAGAGGCAGGTGACCACGCCGACCTGACCGGAGCTGAGCGGGGCGGACACGGTGTACAGGTAATCCGGCGGGACCGCGATGTCGCTGTCCGCAATCACGATGATCTCGTGGCGCGCGTGCTGCGCAAGATTGATCAGGTTGCTGACCTTGAGGTTGACGCCGTGCACGGAGTCGTTGACGACAAGTGTGATGTCCAGGTCGGGATATGCCTCACGCAGCCGGTTCACGACCCCGGCGGCGGGGTCGGTGGCCGACGATACGCCAAAGAGCAGTTGAAAACGCGGATGCGTCTGCCGGCAGAAGGTTTCGAGGTTGGCGTAAAGACGGGGCTCAAGGCCGCACAGGGGCTTGAGGACACTGATGGTGACGGCCCCCGGTCCATGGCTGCCCGGGCGCGTCATGCCCCAGGGCCTTGAACCGTGACGCATGAGCGCCGCGACCGTTATGTAGACGGATGAGAGGCAGCAGAGACCAATCAGCATCCATTCGGTAACGGGTAGCGGCGTCCAGGTCATGCTGTTCCCCTGCATCTATCGGTGGCTTGTTTCGCTCAGACGAGACAAGCCGGTTAGCGGGATAGTAGACCGAGTTGTTTCATTCGAGGATCACGTCCCTCTTCGGTCAATGTTCGAGCCTAGATGGGTGCCAGCGCGGGTGTCAGTCGATAGAACGCTGTCGCCCGTAAATATATCGTGCACTGATTCGAGTCATCAAATGAAATCTATCGCGGTATACGGACGGAATGCGGGCCGCAATGACGAGAGACAAATTTCAATTTGCTTTCGAAACGAAGGGGTGGCTGACACAATTGTAGGGAAACTTGTAGAGGCGTCCGCGCCGCTTAACCCTCGGTTGATTGTGTATATCCACTCGCGTGGGCATTTTTTAACCTCGCCTGTATTTCTTCATATGCATGCGCGACGTCGCGAGAGCGGTTCGTACCCTTAATTTTCGCCAGTCCGGCGGCCGGGTTCAGAATCGTCTTCGGTCGCGCGTTCATGCAATTCGCCGCAGCGTTGTTATCGTTTGGAACGGTTTAAATTTGTATATTCATCTAGACGTCTTGCAACCGTCACCGCAACGTCATGTTGCATTCCTAGAATCCTTCGACGCTGCAAAGCTTTGAACCGCGATCCCGAGGACACCATGGATGCAATTCACATTGAACGTCTCTGCAAGACGTTCAATAACGGCCGCAAGGCACTCGACTCCATCGACCTGAGAGTGGGTGAAGGAGAAATGATCGCGCTGATCGGTGCATCGGGCTCAGGGAAGTCCACGCTTTTGCGGCACATTGCCGGCTTTACGGCATCCGACCCCGCGCCCTCGCATGTCACGCTGCTCGGCCGGCCCATCCAGCAAAACGGCAAGGTCGCTCGCGAGGTTCGTCGAATTCGCCGCGACGTCGCGTTTGTCTTTCAGCAGTTCAATCTCGTGGGGCGTCTCACTGTGCGCACCAATGTGCTGCTTGGCGCGTTGTCGCGGGTGCCGTTGTGGCGGCGTCTTATCGGCAGGTTTCCGCGAGTGGAGCATGACCTTGCGATGGCGTCGCTGAGCGCAATGGGCATTGGAGACCACATCAACGAGCGCGCCAGCACGCTGTCCGGCGGTCAGCAACAGCGTGCCGCGCTGGCGCGTGCGCTTGTGCAGCGTGCCCGCATTGTTCTCGCCGACGAACCCATTGCTTCGCTTGATCCCGAGTCGTCGCGGCGTGTCATGGAACTGCTTCAGTCGCTGAACGAGGACCACGGGTTGACGGTGGTGGTGTCCTTGCATCAGATCGACGTAGCGATGAAATACTGTGCACGCACCGTCGCGCTGCGCGACGGCCGCGTGGTCTACGACGGCCCGTCTGCCAGCCTCACGCCATCCCTTCTGCGCGACCTGTACGGTGCTGCAGCCGAAGAGCTGCTGACCGATACGGAGAGCGCGCAGCGCGACGTGGCGAAGCAGGTCGAACGTGCCGTTGACCGTGCCACGGCGCGCCCCGAAGGTGCGTCGGCACGCTCCGCTGCATTCGCGTCGACCTCCGCTGCCAGCTCCTGAGCGTGTGCCCTCATTGTGTTTTTGAAACACCCGCTTTGAACTTTCCCAAACCTGGACTTATTCGATGAAATCAGCCCGTCTTCTTCTGGCCGGCGTAGCCCTTGCCGCCTGTTTTGTCACGCAGGTGGCGCGCGCCGAAACGCTTAATTTCGGCATCATCTCGACCGATAATTCGTCCGCGCTCAAGCAGCGCTGGCAGCCGCTGATCGACGACCTGAACAAGCAGACCGGTCTCGACGTCAAGCCGTTCTTCGCGACCGACTATGCCGGCATTATCGAAGCCATGCGTTTTAACAAGGTGCAGATTGGCTACTTCGGTAATGCCTCCGCTATTGAAGCGGTCGACCGCGGCAACGGCGAAGTGTTCGCGAAGGTGAAGTACAAGAGCGGCGAAGCGGGTTACTACTCCTTGCTGATCACGAACGTGAACAGCAAGTGGAAGACTGTCGACCAGGTGCTGAAGAACACGCACGACATCAACCTCGGTTTCGGCGATCCGAACTCGACCTCCGGCACATTGGTGCCGTCGTATTACCTGTTCGCGAAGAACGGCATCTCGGTGCGCAGTGACTTCAAGAGCGTACTTCCGTCCAGCCATGAGGCGAACATGCTGGCGGTGGTGAACAACCGTGTCGACGTGGCGACCAACAACACCGACATGGTCGAGACCCTGAGGCAAAATCACCCCGATTTACTCAAGCAGGTCCGCGTATTGTGGAAGTCGCCGCTGATTGCGTCGGACCCGCTTGTATGGCGCCGTGACCTGCCGCAGGCGACGAAGGACAAGCTGCGCAACTTCTTCGATCACTACGCACAGAGCGATCCGCGCGAGCAGGCGATCATGGCGGGGATCACGGGCTTGTCGGGCTTCACGGATTCCTCCGACGCCCAGCTCATACCCATTCGCCAAATGACTTTGTTCCAGAAGAAGCAGCAGGTCCAGAATGACGCGCACATGTCCGACTCGGACAAGAAATCGCAGATCGCGGCACTCGACCAGAAGCTTGCGCAACTGGATAGCGTGGCCGCGAAGTGAAGCACAACGCCGACGCGTATTCCCTCAACAGCGCGAGGGGCGGTTCGCTGCCGCTGAAGCTCGAACTAGGGCAACCTAAGCGAAGCTGGTTGTCCATGTTCGGATGGGTCGTGGTGGTGGCGGTGCTCGGGCTGTCCTGGCACAGTGCCGACATGCGCCCGCTCGATCTCTTCAGTGATTCCGGCAACATGCTGCAGTTCGGCAAGGACTTTTTCCCGCCGGACTTCTCCGACTGGCGCACCTATGTTCACGAGATGATCGTCACGCTTGCCGTGGCGGTGTGGGGAACGGCACTCGCACTGGTGTGCGCCGTTCCGTGCGGGCTGTTGTCGGCCTCCAACATTGCGCCAATGTGGATCGCGCAGCCGGTGCGGCGCGTGATGGACTCATGCCGCGCGATCAACGAGATGGTCTTTGCAATGCTGTTTATTGTAGCGGTGGGACTTGGACCGTTCTCGGGTGTGCTCGCGCTCTGGGTGCATACCACCGGCGTACTGGCAAAGCTGTTCGCCGAAGCGGTTGAAGCGATCGATGCACGGCCCGCGGAAGGCGTGCGCGCAACGGGTGCAAGCAGTCTCGATGAAGTCCTTTACGGCGTGTTGCCGCAGGTCCTGCCGTTGTGGATCTCGTATGCGTTGTACCGGTTCGAGTCGAACGTACGTTCGGCGATGGTGGTCGGCATGGTCGGCGCGGGCGGGATAGGTGTTGTGTTGTACGAAGCGATCCGCTCGTTCAACTATGCCCAAACCTCAGCCGTGCTGCTGATGGTGATCGTGATCGTGACGCTGATCGATCTGGCATCCGCGTGGCTTCGTGAACGCGTGATCTGAATGCGTTGGCCGTGTTGGACGGCGGCCAATGGTCCGCCGGCCAACAGTTCAAAGCGGCTGCTGGCTGATTGCGGCCAGTAGCTGCTGGCCGGCTTCCGAAAGCAGACCCGAATTGTCGATGGTGACAAGCCGCGCCTGCTCGGGAAGCAACAAAGCAGGGCGACGCGCAAGCCGCGCTTCCATCTGCCGCGAATCTTCGCGGCCGCGCCGCTCGAGCCGGGCGGCAAGCACCGTTGGGTTTGCGTGAATGTGAACGAACTGGGCGAACGGATAGCGTTCGAGCGCAACGGGCGCATGTTGGCGCGACCCGTTGACCACGACTGGCAATCCGCGCGTGAGCCACGCATCGATCTCAACGCCGATGCCATAGTGCAGCCCGAGACTTTCCCAATGCATCGAGAAAACGCCGCTGGCCAGACGCGCGGCGAATTCCTCGCGGCTCAGGGCGACATGGTTCTCGCCATCGGAAACGGGGCGCGTGATGTAGCGATGCGCGAACATAACCTGCGCGCCAATGCGCTCCCGAACGAAGCCGAGCAAGGAGTCCTTGCCGGCACCCGACGGTCCCATTACGTAGATCAATCGACCGGTTTCCATGCTCATTCAACGGCCTCGGAGTGGGCATTCGCGAAGGGCAGGCGCTGCCATAGAGTGAACGGCGCAGCCGGGTGCAGTTGAACAAAAAGCGCCGCTCCGTGGAGGGGAAGCGGTCCGAGCGTTTCAGCGCGGGTTTGCCACAGCGAGACAATTGCTGCACGCACCGAAGCCGAATCAAGTGCGTCGGAGAGCGTCATGTGGAAGCGGAATTCATCGAGCACGTACGGGTAGCCCCATTCATGCAACAGCTTTTGCTGCCGCGCGCTCAGGCCCGACGCCAGGCGTCGTTCGGTATCTTCTGCCGAGGGACGCGCGCGCAGCGAGTTGATCGCGCACAACGCGCTGGCAGCAAGCTGGCGGATGGATGCGTCGTCATCCGGACGCGCGGCTCGCAACGCGACGAAGCGGCCCATCTCGACGGCGGACAGGGGGGCATCGAAGGGAGCGATGCGCCCCGCCCATTCGCGAGCCTCTGACAAAACCTGCTGCGGCGTAACCCCTTCTGCAATATGAAAAGGGGCGACGAGCGTTCCGTGCCAGCCATACCGGCGCGGCGATCCGGTGAGCGCCGCAACGGTCTGTCCGAGCGCGGCAATTGCTGGTTCCCCGGGTGTTTCGATCAAGCGTCCGGTCTCGGCATCGCGGCCAAGCCATTCGCAGCCCGCGCGCCACCATGTGGAAGACGCCGGCGGTGCGTAGTAAAGCGCGATGCGTGCATCGGGCGTCCAGGCATTCAAGACGGTGTCGTTGGCTTCGCCGCTCATACGCCGTCCTCGACCAGCAATTGCACCCGGTCAGCGGCGAAGTGGGTAATACCGTATTTGATGGGCACGCCGGCTTCGTCCACGTCCACGCTTTCAACCCACATCACAGGTTGTGCGCGATTGATCTGCAAGCGCCGCGCGACTTCCGAGCTAGGCAGGATGCAGCCGATACGGCTCCATTTGCGCGTGTAATCAACCACGCCAAATTCCGCCAACGCTGCGCTGACGCCTTGCACGCCGGCGAGCACGCCGGGTAAGTCGGCGAAGCGCATGGCGGGAAACCAGCTGCGCGCATAGGTCAGCGGCACATCGTCGGAATCATGCCGGGTCTCGATCTCGTACACGAACGTCCCTGCGCGGATGGAGAGCGCTTTCGCGGTGACCGGATCAGCCTTCACTTTCGCGCTGGAGAGGATCAGCCCCACGGATGCCTGGTTATTGCGCCGCAGGTTTTCAGTGAAGCGCGTGCGACGCCCGATCTGATAGTCGATCGCACCCGGCTGCACGAAAGTGCCGCGGCCTTGTTCGACGCTCACCAGCCCCGTCGCGGCCAGCCTCAACATTGCCCGGCGTACCGTGTGCCGGTTGACGTCGAAACGCCGGGCAAGTTCGGCCTCGCTGGGCAGGCGGCCATCTTCGCCGAAACTTTTCGCCGTGATCTCCGCCGAAAGAATCTGTTCGATCTGACGCCATACCGCAACGCCCGCGCCGCGTTCCACGGCCAAGCCCGGTGTGCCAGTTTCGTTAGATGTCATGTCGCTGTCATTCCTGTCGGTTTGAATATCGTTTTCGGCATTGTAGTGCGCCGCCGATGGCGAAAATGTGAAAGCAGGGCGCTATTGAAGAATTTTTATCCGGTTGCACAAACGTCTAGACGACCGGATGACTATTCTAGTAGCGTTAGGGCTGGACAGGACGACGAAATCACGGACGCGGCTTGGGTCTCAAGCGCGCCCTTTATTGACGAGGAAAGACCATGAGTACATCTGCGCAGACGTCCGCGCCCCCCGGTCCCGCGACACGGCAGGAGTGGTTGGCCATCCTGGCGCGCACGCCGCGGGCCTGCATGAAGGACGCGCTTGATACGGCACTGGACGGCGTCTCGCCGCCCGAGTTCGACTGGCTGCGTGCGCCCGATATCGGTCTCGCGATGGTGCGCGGACGGGTTGGCGGCACCGGAGACGCGTTCAACCTGGGTGAAGTGACGGTGACGCGTGCGACGCTTCGGTTGCGGGTTCGCGAGGGGCGCGCGGCGGTGGGTATCGCCGTTCATATGGGGCGGGACAAGGAGCGCGCGACGCTCGCCGCGCTCGCCGATGCGCTTCTGCAGACGCCCGCTTTCGAAGCCCGGATGCACGAGCACTTGCTGGCACCGCTTGCTGCGCGCATCGCAGAAAACCGGGCGAAAAAACAGGCCCGCGCCGCGGGTACGAAGGTGGAATTCTTTACGATGGTGAGGGGCGACTGATGTTACCTGACAAGCTTTCAAGCAACCTACATGGTGCGGGCACCGCGGGTATCGACCTCGCGACCCTCACTCCGGGCTTCAACGACACCGTTCATGATTCGCAGGGCGTGTTCCGTGCATTGCTCGACGCGCTGTCCCGTCCCGGCAAGATCGTCTCGATCGATGCCGTGCTGCCCGCCCTGGAACAGGACGGCGGCACGGCTGCAGCCCACGTGCCGATGGCCGCGTTCGCCGCGCTGCTCGCACTGGCCGACTACTCGACGCCCGTGCTGCTGCAGCATGAACATCGCGGCCTGAGCGACGCGTTGCGTTTTCACACGGGCGCACCGCTCACGCACGATCATGGGCAAGCGGTTTTCGCCTACCTGCACGCTGCGGAATCGATGCCGCCGCTCGATGCATTTTCGCTCGGTGACCCTGAGACACCCGAAGACGCGGTCATGCTGTTCATCCGCGTGGACTCACTCAACGAGGGCACGCCAATGACCTGGCGCGGCCCTGGTATCCGCGATTCGCACGCAGTCCATATCACCGGCGTGCCGGCTTCGTTCTGGCATGAGCGCGCGTTATTGGCGAGCGAGTTTCCTTGCGGTATCGACTGTTATTTCGTGCATGGCGGATCGGTGATCGGCCTGCCCCGTACAACGCGCGTGGAGGTGGCCTGATGTACGTTGCAGTCAAAGGCGGAGAACGCGCGATCGAACGTTCATGGGACTTGCTCAGCGCCAACCGGCGCGGCGATGAATCGATCGCGGAACTTGGTGTCGACCAGATTCGCGAGCAGCTTGGGCTGGCGGTTGCGCGTGTGATGACCGAAGGATCGGTCTACGACGAGGAGCTGGCCGCGCTCGCGATCAAGCAGGCAGCGGGGGATCTCGTGGAGGCCATTTTCCTGCTGCGGGCGTATCGCACGACACTGCCTCGGTTCGGTTATACGGTGCCGCTCAATACGGAAGCCATGCTGGCGGAGCGGCGCATTTCGGCTGCGTTCAAGGACATTCCGGGCGGACAGATGCTCGGTGGCACGTACGATTACACCCAGCGTCTGCTCGATTTCAGCTTGCTCGCTGAAGGCGGCCCGCGCGCGGCCAATGCCAAGACTCCAAGCCCGTCCGTACCACAGCAGGAAGCGATGCCGCGCGTGCTCGCTCTGCTCGACAAGGAAGGTTTGATCGAGCAGGAAAAGATGCACGCGGACGCGCCCGAACCCGGCGATCTCTCGCGTGAGCCCCTGATGTTTCCCGTCGAGCGCCCGGTCCGTTTGCAGAATCTCGCCCGTGCGGACGAAGGTTTCCTGCTGGCTATCGGCTACGCCACGCAGCGCGGTTATGCGAACTCGCATCCATTCGCCGGCGAGATTCGTTACGGCGAAGTCGCCGTCGAACTGGAGCTTGAAGAGTTGGGATTCGCGGTGGAGATTGGCGATATCGACATCACCGAATGCCAGATGATCAACCAGTTCGCGGGCAGCGGCGACGTGCCACCCACGTTTACGCAGGGGTATGGCCTCGCATTCGGCCACTCGGAACGCAAGGCCATGGCGATGGCGCTGGTCGACCGCGCACTGCGCGCGCAGGAGCTGGGCGAGACCGTTTCGTCACCGACGCAGGACGCGGAATTCGTGCTGTATCACAGCGATAACGTGGAAGCCTCGGGCTTCGTGCAGCACCTGAAATTGCCGCACTACGTGGACTTCCAGTCCGAACTCGAGTTGCTGCGGCGCCTGCGCGCGGGCGTCGAGAAAGAAGCGCAACGCGAACGTGAAGCTCAGGAAGCGTATCAAGTTCAAGAAGCGCAACAAGCGCAACCAGAGCCCAGCGAGGAGAACGCCGCATGAATGCGCGTATCGAAGAAAGTGCCATGGCTGAAGGCTATAACTTCGCCTACCTCGATGAACAAACCAAACGCATGATCCGTCGCGCGCTGTTGAAAGCCGTGGCCGTACCCGGTCATCAAGTGCCGTTTGCATCGCGGGAAATGCCCTTGCCGTATGGCTGGGGAACGGGTGGCTTGCAGGTAACTTCCGCGATCATTGGACGCAGCGACACGCTGAAAGTGATCGACCAGGGTTCCGACGAAACCACCAACGCCGTGAATATCCGCCGCTTCTTTGCGCGTACGGCCGGCGTGGCGACCACCACGCGCACGGTGGAAGCGTCCATTGTCCAGACCCGCCACCGAATTCCCGAAACGCCGCTGACCGAAGCGCAGATCCTCGTGTACCAGGTGCCGATGCCCGAGCCGCTGTTCCGGCTTGAGCCTCGCGTCACCGAGAGCCGCAAGCTCCATGCGCTGGCGGACTACGGGCTGATTAATGTGAAGTACTACGAGGACATCGTGCAGCACGGCAGCATTGCGACGACCTACGATTACCCGGTGCTCGTCAACGACCGCTATCTCACTTCACCGTCGCCCATCCCCAAGTTCGATAACCCGAAGATGCACATGAACCCGGCACTGCAACTGTTCGGAGCGGGCCGCGAACGCCGCATCTACGCGATCCCGCCTTATACGAAGGTACGGAGTCTCGACTTCGAAGATCATCCGTTCACCATTCAGCAATGGGACCATGAGTGCGCGTTATGCGGTTCGCGAGAGAGTTTCCTCGACGAGATGATCGTGGACGACGCGGGCGCACGCATGTTCGTGTGTTCGGACAGCGACTACTGCCAGGAACGTCGCGCAACACAGGAGGATGCATGAATCTCTCGACACCCGCACTTCCTCTGCTCACCGGCCGCGGACTCACGAAACGTTACGATGGCCGCGGCGGCTGTGTCGATGTGGACATCGATATCTATCCGGGCGAAGTGCTTTGCATCGTCGGCGAATCGGGCTCCGGTAAATCCACGTTGCTTAACGCGCTTGCGCTGCGAACGCCAGTGAACGATGGCGCGCTGCACTATCGCACCGTGGAGCATGACCTAGTCGATCTGATCGCGTTGCCTATGCCGCGTCGCAGAATGCTCGCGCGTACCGACTGGGGGTTTGTGCATCAGAATGCACGTGACGGACTGCGTCACGGCGTGTCGGCGGGGGCGAATATCGGCGAGCCGCTGATGGCGAACGGTGCACGTCACTACGGACGTCTGCGCGAAACAGCTTCGGACTGGATGAACCAGGTCGAGCTGGACGCCGCGCGTATCGACGAGTTGCCTTCCGCGTTTTCAGGCGGCATGCAGCAGCGGCTTCAGATTGCGCGCAATCTTGTGACGAAACCGCGCCTTGTATTCATGGACGAGCCCACAGCGGGGCTGGATGTTTCAGTGCAGGCGCGGCTGCTGGACCTGCTGCGCACGCTAACCGCCAAGCTTCATCTTGCTGCCCTGATTGTCACGCATGATATTGGTGTTGCGCGTTTGCTCGCGCATCGCCTGATGGTGATGAAGGACGGCCGAGTGGTGGAGAGCGGGCTGACCGACCAGGTGCTCGATGATCCGCAACATCCCTATACACAGACGTTGGTTGCGTCCGTGCTGCCAGTTTGAGGTACGAGAATGAATGCCAATGCCGATCTTTCCAATGAGCTTGCGTTTGCTGAACGCGCGGCACTGATGCTGCGTGCGCGAGGAGTCGAGAAGACTTTCACGCTGCACCAGCAGGGTGGCGTGCGCATCGCTGCGCTGGGCGGTGTGTCGCTCGATGTAGAACGGGGCGAGTGTGTCGTGTTGTCGGGGCCTTCGGGTGCCGGCAAGAGCACCTTGCTGCGCTGCATGTACGGCAACTATCTGCTTACGCGTGGCACGGTTGCTATCCGCGACGACAGCAGAACATCGCGATACCTGTCGCTTTCGGATGCGCTGCCGCACGACGTGATTCGCTTGCGCCGTACTACCATGGGCTATGTGAGCCAGTTTTTACGCGCCATCCCGCGTGTGTCGTCGCTGGATCTCGTCAGCGAGCCGCTGATCTCTCGCGGCATGGACGAGGAAGACGCACGGGCACGTGCCGGCGCGCTGCTTGAACGCCTGAACGTGGCGCGGCGTCTGTGGACGCTTGCGCCGGCGACGTTCTCCGGCGGTGAACAACAACGCATCAATATCGCGCGCGGGCTGATTGCTGAACAGCCGCTGCTGCTGCTCGACGAACCCACTGCGTCGCTCGACGCCGAGAACCGGCAGGTCGTGGCGGATCTGATCGTGGAGGCACGCGAGCGGGGCGCGGCAATTGTCGGTATTTTTCATGACGAGGACACACGTGAACGTGTTGCCACTCGCGTGATCCAACTCAACGCTCCCGCCGGGCAGGCGGCAACGGCGTCAACGATTACGGAAACCTTGCAGACATGTTGATCAAAAACGCGCGCATCGTCACTCGCGATGAAGAGTTCACAGGCGTAGTACGGGTAGCGGACGGCCGTATCACCGAGGTGGCGCCTGGCACAACGTCGGTGGCCGAAGCCGAGGATTGGGGCGGCGATTATCTGTTGCCTGGACTGGTCGAGCTGCATACCGACAACATCGAAAAGCATATCGCGCCGCGACCGGGCGTGTTGTGGAACCATGACGCAGCCATCCTCGTGCACGACGCCCAAGTGGCAACGGCCGGTATTACGACGGTATTCGATGCACTCGGGATCGGCTCGCGTGGGGGCGTGGGTGTACGCGGCAAGGAAATACAGACCAACTGCGCGCGCTCGATCGAGCGGCTGGCGGGGACCGGTATGCTGCGTGTCGATCACTTCCTGCATCTGCGATGCGAAGTGGCGGCAGCGGACGTGCTTGAAGTATTCGAGGGCCTCGTTTCGCATCCGCTGTTGCGTCTTGTCTCCGTGATGGACCATACGCCGGGCCAGCGCCAATGGCACGATCCGGTGCAGTGGCGCAAGTATCAGGAGCGTCACGGCAAATGGACCGACGAACACGCGAGCACGGTGCTCAATGAACTGACTGACGACCAGCATCGGTACGCCCGGGTCCATCGCAGCGAGATTGTTGCGCGTTGCAAAGCGCTGGGTCTGCCGCTCGCGAGTCACGACGACACATCGGTCGAGCACGTGCTGGAAGCGGTGGAGGACGGCGTCGCCCTCGCCGAATTTCCGACGACGCTGGCCGCGGCGCAGGCGGCAAGGGATCATGACATTGCGACGATCATGGGTGCGCCGAACGTCGTGCGCGGCGGCTCGCACTCGGGCAATGTATCGGCGCTTGAGATGGCGCGCGCGGGGCTGCTCGACATCCTGTCGTCGGACTACGTGCCGTCGAGTTTGCTGACCGCCGTGTTCGAACTCGTCGATAAGGCGGGCTGGTCGCTGCCGCACGCTATCCGCACGATATCGTGGGCTCCGGCCAAGGCGGCTGGTCTGACGGATCGTGGCGCGATTGGCCTGGGACTCAGGGCGGATTTCGTGCGGGTCGCAATGGCAGGCCGCTTGCCGGTGCCGCGCGCTACGTTCCTTGAAGGCAGACGCGTAGCGTGATTGCAGGGCAAGGGTCGCCACGCGAGACGATCAAGCGGCATGACGGCTTTGCCCTTCGTGCCGCTGCCCAAATTATGAAAGTGGCTGAGCAGCCGATGGCGTCAGAGAACTGCCAACGTGTTGAAGACGAAGCATCCACTACTCGCGCGAGGCTGAGTGAACTGCGCGCTAAGTAAAACCTAAGTAAAACACAACGCCGATTCAAAAATCACGTCTTCGCGAAACGGACAGATGGGTTCATAGTTGAAGTCGTTAATGATGCTATGTATAGAGCCCTTGCAGCCACGTATAACGAGAGACGCCATCGTGCCCGAAGCAACTGAAAAATTCGACAGCTGGCTGGACAGGACACAAGTTGTCCGTGACGTAATCACCGCGTTCCCGCTGGCGGCAATGGCCGCTACGCTGGATCGCGATCCCGAGACGAAAAATGTACCGCCGCTATGGCACTGGCTCTATTTTTTGCCGATTACGGCCTTGTCTGAAACCGGTCCCGATGGCCACCCGAAACGCGGTGGTTTTCTGCCGCCCGTGCCGCTGCCGCGCCGGATGTGGGCGGGCGGACGCCTGACATTTCACGCGCCGCTGGTGGTTGGCGAAGAGGCAACTCGCACGTCGACCATTGTGAATATAGAAGACAAGACGGGGCGTACCGGACGGCTTGTGTTCGTGACGGTCCAGCATGAAATTGAAGCGGCCGGCGTGCTCAAGATTGAAGAAGAACACGACATTGTCTACCGCGACGAACCCGACCCTGATGGTCTCGGCATGCCGAAGAAAGAGCCTCCTGAAGCGCCCGTCGACGAGACCTTCAGCCGCGCGATTCAGACCGACCCGGTGTTGCTGTTCCGCTACTCGGCGCTGACTTTCAACGGTCACCGGATTCACTACGATCACCCCTACGTTACGCAGGAAGAGGGGTATCCGGGGTTGATCGTGCACGGTCCGTTAATCGCGACCTTGCTCGTGGATCTGGTGCGCCGTGAGTTGCCCGATGCGAACATCGCGAGCTTCGCTTTCCGCGCGCTGCGACCGACCTTCGCCCCCAATCCATTCACCGTGTGTGGCAAACCGTCGGATGACGGCCGCACGATCGAGTTATGGGCCAAAGATCATGATGGTTACCTGACCATGCGCGCTACTGCGACGCTTGCCTGACTCCCTCTAACAAAAGTCCTGATGCAGCGCGCTCACTCTGATCAGTTCCAGGACATTCGGGAAGCCCGCGCTTGTCATTGACGCCCCGCAATAGCGCAGCCTGCTCAAGAAAGTGTGAGCGCGTTGAAGCGTCGTATTCAGAATCGATCGGCCCTGAAGGGGTGCAAATCGACGAGCGGTTTTTCGCCCGTTACTAACTCCGCGATAAGCCGCCCCGTAATCGCCCCGAGCGTCAGCCCATGATGCGCGTGCCCGAATGCGAACCACAGGTCGTCATGCTTCGGCGCGGCGCCAATGATCGGCATCATGTCGGGCGTGCAGGGACGGCGGCCCATCCAGGGGGCATCGTCGAGGCGCTGTTCCAGCGGGAACAAACCGCGTGCGATCGGTTCAACCGCGTCCAGTTGCACGGGTGTCTTGCGAGCGTCGCGAAGCGCGAGCTCCGCGCCCGTAGTCAGGCGGATACCGCGTGACATCGGCGCGATCAGGTAACCGTTTTCAACATCGAGTACCGGATGGTTCAGGCGCGCGCCCGACCTCGCCGCATAGTGCATGTGGTAACCACGCTTGACGGCGAGCGGCAGGCTGTAGCCGAGCCGTTTGGTGACATCGTCCGACCAGGGCCCCATCGCGATCACGGCTGTTCGCGCGCTCAACAAACCCGCCTGCGTACTGACGCTCCAATGGTCCCTGAGCGTAGTTGCATCGCCGATAAAAAACCGTCCGCCCAGCCGATCGAAATACTGCGCGTAGGCGGTGACCAGCGCGTTCGGGTCGCTGACAGCATCGGCCGCAGTGTAGCGAAGGCCGCCTTTCAAGGACGCGTCAAGATCAGGTTCGGTCTGGCGGAGACGCGCTGGATCGAGGGCGTCGAAGCTCACGCCGAACTCGCGTTGCCAACGCTGCACGGCCTGCATTTCTGAATCTTGCTTTGCGTTCGTCCTGAACACCTTGATCCAGCCGCTCGGCAGCAGCAACGCGCTTGCGCCGGCCTCGGCAGCAAGCATCCGATGCTCCGTCACGCAATGCTCGATCAGCGTCGCGTACCAGCGCGCGATCACAGCGTGCCGCGACGGATGAGAGTTGCGCCAATACCGCCAAAGAAACGGCGCAAGCTTGAGTATGGCGTTGGGGTGATAGCGGACATCGAGCGCGGTGTTGCGGGAATACTTCAGGAGAGCGCTCAGCGCGCGCGGAAACGCGTACGGATACACCCCTTCGCGCTGGATCAGTCCCGCGTTGCCAAACGAGGTTTCGTTGCCCGGAGGCTTGCGGTCCACGAGCGCTACCGAGCGCCCGCGCTTTTGCAGATGCACCGCGATGGATACCCCTACTATGCCGCCGCCGAGCACGACGGTATCGAATTTCATGTGGTGTTCCTTGGCGGTTCAGGCGAGGGCGATCATCACCTGACTCATCCGCGCATTGGTTTGAAGACGTTGATTTCGTTTGCCATGGTTCAGACGGCCGATGTGCCGGTCGTGCCAATCGTGCTAGTCGTGTTAGTGGTGCTTTCTCTGGCCGCATTAAAAATAGGTGGCGCAGTGACGATCGACTTCAGCGCTGCCGTCGGTTGCGTCAGCTTCGATAAATCGGGTCGCGGACGGCGCAGGACTGGCGATGTTTCGAACGCTTGCTCAAGCGTATGAGCAACCGCGAGCGTCTTGTGATCGCCATGAAACGGGCCAACGATTTGCAGTCCGAATGGCATGTTGGCGTGATCGACGCCGCAAGGTATTGAGATCGCCGGATGCGTGGTCAGCGTGACAACATAGGTGAGCGCCAGCCATCGATAATAATTCTCCTGAGCGCGCCCGCCAATCTGCGCAGCATATAACTCCTGCCACGGGAACGGCGTGACCGGCGTAGTCGGCGAGAGGATCACGTCGTACTCGGCGAACGCAGATTGAAAGCGCTTGAATATGCGAGTCTGTTCGGCTTGCGCCCAGGCACTGTCGGCGAGGGTCATGCTCGCGCCCAGCTCGTAGTTCGCCCGCGTGTTGGGTCCGAGCGTGTTCGGGTCGCGTGCATAGGCATCACGCAAGCCCGCGACAAAACTCTCTGCGCGGATTACGTCGAAGCAGCGGTGGACATCACCGAGATCGAAGCTCACTGGTTCACAGGTATGGACCATCGGCTTGAGCGCCGCCATGCGCTCGCGAAAGATCTGGCGGATGTTTTCATCGACGTCGCAACTGTCGAAATCTTCCGTCCAGCCGATGCGCAACGTGCTCAGATCAAGCGCTTGCGGGATGGCAAAACTCAAGCGGTCGGACTCGTAGCCAAGCGGATCCGTCGCAGAAATGCCCGCTGTTGCAGCGAGTTGCAGGCAGGCTTCGGCCACGGTCCTGCCCATGGGGCCGACGACGGATATCGGCGTCCAGCCCAGCAGCTTGCGTGAATTCGGCACGAGTCCGGGCGATGGCCGGAAGCCAACCACGCCGCATTTCGATGCGGGTATGCGGAGCGATCCGCCGGTGTCCGACCCGGTGCAGACCGGCAGCATGTCACAGGCGAGCGCCGCTGCTGCGCCACCCGATGAACCGCCTGCATTCAGCTTGGGATTGAACGGGTTGCCGGTCGCACCCCAGACCGGATTACGCGTGTTCGCGCCCGCGCCGAGCTCCGGTACGTTGGTCTTGGCGACCAGGATCGCGCCCGCTGCGCGCAGGCGTTCGACGAGCAGGACATCGCGGGACGGGACGTTGCCGCGGGACATCGGCGAGCCGTAGGTCGTGAGAAGGCCTGCTGTATCTTCCAGGTCCTTCACGCCAAGCGGCAAGCCATGCAGCAAGCCGAGTGGTTCTCCGTTCAAGACCTGGCGCTCGGCGGTTTTAGCCGCAATGCGCGCTTCGGGGTAACACGTGGCCGTGACCGCGTTCACCGCGGGGTTGATTGCTTCGATCCGTTCGATGCAGGCATCGAGCAACTCGACCGGGGATATCTCCTTCGAGCCGATCATGCGGCGCAGTTCAACGGCAGATCGGCTGACCAATTCAGTGTTGTGACTCATGACGTCTCCTTAAACTTGTCCTTCTCGGGTTCATGTAAGCGATTGCCCGGTGCGGTCCTTCAGCCAGATTACCGGCACGAGTGAGATCGCGCAGGCCACGGCGACATACCATGCCGGCGCGAGCGGGTTGCCGGTTCGCGCCACCAGCCAGCTCGCGATGAATGGCGAGAAGCCGCCAAAAAACGATGCACTCACTACGTAGGTCAACGCAATACCGGTCGCCCTGACATGCTTCGGAAACAGCTCGGGGATCATCACGAGGACCGGCACGATCTGGCCGGCGACGAACACCGCGAGCAAGCCCGAGACAATACATAGGGCGGTCATGGAAGGGTGGCTGCCGAGGAACGCAAACGCGGGATAGACCGTCAGCAGCATGATGACACGCGAGATCACGAGCACGCGTTTGCGGGTGAAGCGGTCGGCGAGCTTGCCGGCCAGCGGCGCGGCCACGAACAGGACGAGCGAACTGACGACGCCCGATGTCACCGCCGCCGTCGGCGAAAGATGCAGTGCGCGAACCGCATGGCTCGGCAGGAAAAACGCCGTGATGTACACCGACACAGAACCGCCAAGTTCGGCGAAGGTACCGAGTATCGTCAGCTTCAGGTGCGTGGTCAGGGCAGCTTTCAACGCACTTTGAGCACGAAGCGCACCGGGTGCGCGGGGTGGTCGATTGACCAGCGTTTCTTCCAGCCGCCGGCGTATCAGCATGCCGGCCGGCGCCGCGACAATCCCAAGCAGGAACGGCAGACGCCAGCCCCACTCGAGCACAGCCTGCTTCGGCAACGCGACGTTCACCAGCGTGGCGACCAGCGCGCCGAGTGCGAGGCCAAGCGCCGTTGCCGCAAAGTTCCAGCTCGCGAAGAACGCGCGAGTCTGGTCGGTTGCATACTCGACCAGCAACGTCGTACCCGGCCCGAACTCGCCGCCGGCCGCAAAGCCCTGGATCAGCCGCGCGGCCAGCACGATCAGCGGCGCCGCCACGCCTGCGACGGCGTAGGGCGGGGCGCAGGCGATCATCGCGCAGCTCAGCGCCATCATCATGATGGTCAGCACCATCGCCTTCTTGCGGCCTACGCGGTCCGCATACGCGCCAATCACAATCCCGCCCAGCGGACGCACGACAAAACCCACGCCGAACACGCCGATCGATAGCAGGAACTGATTAACCGGCGACGCGCCCGGGAAGAAAAGCTGGCCGATCTGGATCGCGAAAAAGCTGTAGATGGTGAAGTCGTAGAACTCGAGCGCCGTGCCGACCGTGGTCGCGGCAATGACATGTGTCTTCGACAAACCGGCCTTGCCCAGTGCGAGTGTTGACACGATCAGCGTCCTTGGAGTAAGGGAGAATCGACGTGAGTTATCATATACGAGAAAAAATAATATTCTCGTATCCGACAAAAATTCTCGACTCCAGGTGCAAAGGCAAAGCGATGGCGAAAGCGGTTGTTGCGACGGCAGGAACGATGAAACGCGATGCGCCGCCGACTTTGGATCACAAGATGGTCGGTGCGCGCATTCGTGAAGCTCGCAAGGCGAGGGGGTTGACGCTGATGGAGTTGTCGGAGCGATCGGGGATTGCTGTATCGACTATTTCGAAGGCCGAACGCGGGGACATTGCGTTGACCTACGACAAGTTCGCGGCCCTCGCACATTCGCTGCAGCTTGAGTTCGACGCCATTTTCGGGCGCACGCGGCCGTTGCCCAAGGCTGCCGCACGACCGATGACACCTTCTTTCACGGCATCGGGTGAGCAGGCGATCTACGACACGCCGAACTACGAGTACGGCATGCTTGCGAGCGACCTGACCGGCAAACGCATGGTGCCAATGCGCGCGCACATCCGTGCCAGGAATGTGTCGGATTTTCCGGAGTACATCCGGCATGCGGGCGAGGAGTTTGTGTTCGTGCTCGGCGGCTCGCTGGAGTTGCGGTTCGAAGATGGCAAGGTGTTCAGGCTTGAACCCGGTGACAGTCTTTATTTCGATAGCGCGGTCGGCCACGTGTATCTGACGACGAGCCAAGACGACGCGCAAGTGCTGGTGTGTTGTGTCGATACCGACGCGAATCGTCCGGCAGACGCGATCTAGCCATTCATACAATTGCCGCTTGCGAACACATTGGTCCCAAGGTCACGGCACGCCGGTCAATGCAGCAGCCAGCGTTGCGGGAACGCCCGCACCGGCCGCTAGCTGCGGCGTTTTATGCCAGTCCGCACAACGCTGCAACGCGCGGCGCAGGTCGGCCGTCAAGCCCGTGCCCACCCGCACGCCCGGCTCGATATGCAACGACTTGAGTTCAAAAATACCTTGCGTGCGATGCGCCTTCGCATCGACCCGTCCAATCAGACGTCCTCGATGTAAGATCGGGAGTGCGAAGTAACCATACTTGCGTTTTGCGGCCGGTGTATAACACTCGATCGCGTAGTCGAATCCGAACAACGTGCTCGCGCGCTTGCGATCCCATACGACCGGATCGAATGGCGAAAGCACCGTGGTCACCGTGGACGCAAGACTGCCGGCGGCCGCACCGTCCAGTTTGTCCGCCAGGTCGCGGTGCACGAACGCATCTGCCTTCCAGTCATCAACTCGCACGGGTATCAGCTCCCCGGCGTCGGCCAGTTCGTGTAACGCTGAGGTGTAGGGACGGCGCGGCATGCGGTAATAGTCCGCTACCCAGTCGGCACGGACGATGCCTAGCGCTCGGCAAGCGCGCTTGAGTAATTCCTGCGGGACCGCATCGGCGGGCGGCAGGTCGCGCGCGTCATTCCAGCCGGGCAGCACGCGCTCGGTCACATCGTAGATCCGATGAAAATTGCGCCGTTCCGCGACCATCAGTTCGCCGGTTGCAAACAGTACTTCCAGGTGACGTTTTTCGGGTTTCCAATCCCACCAGCCGCTGCCATTGCCGCCTTCGCGAGCGAAGTCCGCCGAGCGAATCGGGCCCGTCGCCCGAATGCGTTCGAGCAGGCGCTCGATGTCGTCGCGATGTTTTGCATGCCAGTCTGCCGCGTATTTCCAGCCCATCCCGGCGGGATCAAGCATTCGGTGACGCAACAGCCCGTAGTCTTCTATTGGCACAAGACAGGCCTCGTGCGACCAGTATTCGAACAGGGAACCCTCGGCCAGATGCTCGTCGAGCCATTGCGGCTGATAGTCGCCAAGGCGGCTGAATAACACAAGGTAAGGACTGCGAGCGACCACGTGGATGGTGTCGATCTGCAACTGCGCCATGCGGCGGATTGCGTCAAGCACATCCGTTTTTGTCGCCTTGCGGCGCGGCGGCGCAAGCAGGCCTTGGGCTATCAGATGCAGAGTGCGGGCGGCCGACAGGGGGATTGTCTTCATGCGGTGGGCTCATGAGCGGAGACGCGTTGGCCGGATACGTTACCAGAGGCCCGGCTTGCTCGTGCGGTGGGATCGGGACGGTGGACCGCCTGTGTCAGCTTCAAGGAATGTCCCGACGTCCTGCCTCAGCCTTCAATTTCAAGGCACTGCATGACGCGCGGGGACAAGAGAACCGAACGAGGAGGGCCGTCATGCACCGTCGCGCGAGAGCCTCGCCCCTCATACGCACCCCTGTCCTCGCCGTCATCTAAGCATTTTCCCCTACGTGCAAATCGCTTGACTGCGAAAAAATGGCAACCTACATTTTGATCCTGTTCATACATGTACTTTTTAGAACGGATAGGTAGGTCAACTTGTTCACTGCCGTAGCACGTCCGCTATTTTTACTACCGGGGGGTATATGAAGCTGGGTCGATACGCTGCGTGTGCAGCGTTGTTGTCGTGTAGTTATGCTCATGCGGATTCTGGCGTGACGCTTTACGGTATCGTGGATGAATTCTTTCAGTACGTTAATACTGGCAATCACTACACTGCGGCCGTTGGATCGAGTTCAGAATGGGCCAGTCGTTTTGGATTAAAGGGCTCCGAGGATATTGGCGACGGCAATAAGGTCAATTTCCAACTTGAGAACGGTTTTAATCCGAACAACGGCACATTCGCTTCCACGGGCCAGATGTTCAACCGGCAGGCGTGGGTGGGTTTATCGGGTAACTGGGGTGAAGTGAGATTGGGCCGCCAAAACTCGCCAGTCTTTTACGACCAGGGTTATCTGGACGCATTCGGGGCATCGACCCAGGCGTCCGGATTCAGCAACTTGATGACCTACGTCGTGCGCACGAGTAATACCGTGTCGTACCAGTCACCGGTCATAGCGGGTCTGCAGGCCGGTGTATATGCCGGTTTTGGCGACGCGGGCGGATTGCGCTCGGCGGGTTCGAGCTATCAGGCGGATCTTCAGTACAACAGCGGGCCGATCGCCGCTACGGTGGCGTGGCAGGCCGTGAAGAACGCCACCAATTCCTCGACCGATACCGCCGTGGAGGCGGGTGCCTCCTACACCATTCAAAAGGCGACGATTTATGCCGGCTATGCCGCCAGCAGATGGACGGACATCAATCTGAATGTCAACGTTTATGGTGTTTCGGGAAAATATCAATTCACGCCCACGGTCTTTGTCGCATTAGGCTATACCGCATTGCATGATAAAACCGCTGCTGCCGATAATGCGAATCAAATTGCCGCAATGGCGCAGTATGACCTCTCCAAAAATACCAGCGTATACGGCACGATTTCCTATCTGACCAATCACAATCAGGCGTCTTATACGCTGGCGGGGTCCGCTAATCCCGGCTTGCCGCTGGCATATCCCGGCGCCAGTCCGCATGGCATCTCGATTGGTATGTTCCATAAGTTCTAGATTTCATTATTGGCTGGCCCGTGCAAAACATGTTCATACATGTATACGTAAAATTTCTGCTCTCAGGACAGAAAGGTCACCACGATCGGGGGCGCTGCAATGAAAAAGCGTTTGAACAATGTGGGCGCGTCGAAAGCGGAAATGGTCGCTGCGGCGATCCAGGATGAGATTTTGACCGGGCGCTTGCCCTACGGCGTTTTGCTGGAAAGCGAGAGTGAGTTGGTGCAGCGGTTCTCGGTCAGCCGAAACACTATTCGCAAGGGTCTCGAGGAACTGACGAACACGGGCCTGATTAGCCGCAAAGTCGGCGTGGGTTCGTTTGTCACCTATAACGGCCAGACGCTGGATAGTGCGCTCGGCTGGTCAAAGGCGCTCGAAACGGCGGATGGTGGCGCTCAAACGCGGTTGCTGCAAATCAGGGTGATCCAGGATGAAAAGCTAGCCGCTGAACTCGCGCTGGAACAACCGGCTTTTATCGCAGTGGATCGGTTGCGGGTGCTAGCAGATTCGCAGCGACCGATCTCGCTTGAACTCAGCCGGATTCCGTTCTCAGACCGGCTGGCGGACCTGCCGTTGCAAGGCCTGATCGGCGGTTCACTGAACCAGACCTTGATCGAATACGGAATGGCCGCGGATCACGGCGAAGAATGGGCAGAGGTGATCGGGCTGGAACAAGTCAACGCCGATATCCTGAAGCACCCGCCGGGCATGTCGTTCCTGCGCACCCGTCGGCTCACGCGTGACAAGCATGGAAAGCCGGTCGAATACGTGGTCAGTTTGCTTGACCCCGCCTATTTCGGATTGCACCTGGAATTTTGAAAATGCTTGAGGCGGCCGAGCAAAGACAGATGCATTGACCGCCCGGCGCGACGAGCTCGTTCGCGCATACGTGTGGTGTTCAGGCGGCCGTTGCTAATGCGCTAGGAGGTACCAGGCTTGAAAAGTCTGGCTCCTATTTATTTACTAAGGTGTATTTACTAGTTACTGCTGCAGCCTGTGCTGCTTGAGTTCAACTTGATTGTCGGGAGTCCATGAAATGGCATTGAATAAAGTATTGAGACGGGCGTTGACGTGCGCAATGGTAATGGCAACGGCCGCCCTGGCTTCTTTCGCCGCGCACGCCGAAGATGTACACGTGCTGAACTGGAAGGGGTATGGCACGGATGAGCCCTGGGCGCTCAAGGAGTTCGAAGCGAAGACCGGGTATCACGTGGTCAACGATTTCTTCAATTCCGAGCAGGAAATGCTCACCAAGCTGCGTACCAATCCGGGCGCGTACGACGTGGTGATGGTCAACAGCGCGTTCAACCAGCAAGCACGCGAACAAAACTTGCTTCAGCCCATTGATGTGACCGGGATGTCGAACGTCGCCGATCTGAACCCTAAGATGCGCCATTCACATTTGCTCGAAATTGGTGGCCAGAGCTACGGCATTCCATGGGCGTGGGGAGTGACGTCGTTTGCTGTCAACGACTCCAAGGTCCATCCTGTTCCGGACACCATCCAGGCGCTGTGGGACCCGGCGTACAAGGGCCACGTCGGCATGCGCGACGACGCTATCGAAGCAGTCCAGTTCGCAGCGCTCGCAACGGGCCAGAGCATCAACGACATCAAGAATCTCGACGCGGTCAAAGAGAAGCTCAAGGCGCTGACCGGTCAACTGAAAACGTTCTGGGGTTCAGAGAACGACTGGAACCAGTATGTGGCGTCGGGGGTGTTTTACATCTCTACGTATTGGAGCGGATCTGCCGCACGCGCCCGCAACAAGTTCAACTTGCCGGTCACCTTCGTGATCCCGAAGGAAGGCGCGATCGGCTGGCTGGATTCCCTGTCGATTCCCAAGGGTGCGCATAACGTCGCAGGCGCAAAAGCCTTTATCAATTACATGATCGATCCTGGTTTCTACACGCAGTGGGATTCGCGCGTTGGCGCACCAGTCTCGGCGAACGTCAAGGCGGTTGCCGCGTTGCCGGCCAATGCGTTCAACCGTGCGGTGCTAGCTAACCCGGCGGTGCAATCGCGGATCCAGTTTCAGGAGCCGATCACCGACGACAAGCGCAAGGCTTACCTGCAGTTGTGGCAGGAAATCAAGGCCCAGGCCGACTGACGACGTTCAAGGAAGTGCCATGAAATTTGCCCTCAGTTCGCCGCAAGGCCGACCGCTGGTTCGCGCCATGACGCTGGCCGGACCTGCCTACCTGTGGCTCCTGCTTGCGGTGTTCCTGCCATTGTCGGTCATGCTGTTCTACAGCTTCATGTCCGACGTGCCGACGAGCGGCGGCAGCTGGTCGCTGACGTTCCAGAACTACCTGACGTTCTTCGATGAACCGCTGTACCGGAAGCTGATGGTGCGTTCGCTTGGACTCAGCGCGCAGGTCACGTTGATCTGCACGGTGCTCGGTTTTCCATGCGCCTACATGCTCGCGAAGGTAATACGCGGACGTGCTCGAGAAGCGCTGTTCCTGCTGATCATCCTGCCGTTCTGGAGCAACGGACTGGTGCGCATATTCTCCTGGAACATGGTGCTGCGCAGTGGCGGATTGGTGGACTGGGTGCTCAATCATCTGTGGCCGTGGACAGTCAACACCGACCTGATGTTCTCCTATCCGGCAATCGTGATTGGACTGGTGCATTCCTACCTGCCGTATTCGGTGCTGACCGCTTACTTGAGCTTGCAGGCTATTGACGACTCCCTGGTCGAAGCCGCTCGCTCAATGGGCGCGGGACGCCTGACTATCCTGAGCCGGCTGATCCTGCCGCTCGCCATGCCGGGCATGCTGGCCGGGGCCGTGTTGACCTTCGTGCCAGTAGTGGGAGTGTTCATGGAGCCAAGGTTGCTCGGAGGGCGCAAGGGCACGTTCATTGGAACGGTTATCGAGGACCAGTTCGTTGCCGTATTCAACTGGCCGCTTGGCGCTGCATTGTCGTTCACGCTGCTGGCCCTCGTGCTGGCAATCCTGTTCGCCGGCATGCAGCTCGCGCGGAGGAAAGACAAATGAAGCAGGACAACACCATCGGATCAATCGAGCTGGACTCGCCGGCTGTCGCCAACGGGCCGCATACCCCGCGTCGCAGGACGTGGAGCGTGGGTGCAGCGCTTGGCGCTATCGGCTACGGGTACGTCGTGGCCGTGATCGGATTTCTATATCTTCCGATCCTGGTCATGGCGTTGATGTCGGCTAACGCGTCGCCGCTTTATGAGTTGCCGTTTCATTTCACCACGCACTGGTATCAGGCGCTCGCCGAGGACGGCGTGCTGAAGGCGGCGGCGTTCAGGAGCATCGAGATCGCGCTGTGGACCACGTTGTTGTCCACTGTTCTCGGCGTGATGGCGTCGCTGGCATTCTTTCGATACGACTTCGCGGGCAAGCGTTTCCTGCAAGCCATGCTGTTCCCGCCGATGGCGATCCCGTGGCTGATCACGGGCACCGCGATGCTGATCTTCTTCTTTGCGATCGGCATTGGACGCGGCTTGCACGCCATCCTGCTCGGTCACGTGGCGCTCGCGTTGCCCTACGTGATTATCGTGGTCGGCGCGCGCTTGCGCACGTTCTCTCCTGAGCTGGAACTGGCCGCCCGTTCGCTTGGCGCGAGCGGCTGGCAGATCACGTGGCGCGTGACCTTGCCTGCTATTGCACCTGGCGTGGTGGCGGGTGCCTTGTTCGCATTCGCCGTGTCGTTCGACCAGTTCGTGGTGTCGTACTTCCTGTCCAACCCGGGCGAGACCACGCTGCCAGTCGAAATCTATAGCGCGATTCGCAAGGGTTTCACACCTGAGATCAACGCAATTTCAACCATCATCATTGTCGTGTCGATGGGCACGATGTTGATCGTGTCACGGCTGTATCGATTTGGTGGAGAGCAATAATGGCCGAAGTCAACGTAATCAAGGTATCCAAGCAATACGGCGAGTCGCGTGCACTGGACGACGTTTCCATCCGTTTCGCGGAGGGCGGACTCTATGGTTTGCTCGGACCGTCCGGCAGCGGTAAAACGACGCTCCTGCGCATGATTGCCGGCTTTGTGTTCCCGGATAGCGGGCAGATCCGCATCGACGATCAGCCGGTCGAACGCTTGCCCGTGGAGCGGCGGGAGATCGGCATGGTGTTCCAGAACTATGCACTGTTCCCGAATATGAATGTGGCCGACAACGTCGCTTTCGGGCTGTCCGTGCGGCATGTGGACAAGAGCGAGATCAAGCGGCGGGTGGGTGAGGTGCTGGACCTCGTGCAACTCGGCAGCCTGCACGGGCGGCGGATCAATCAATTGTCGGGTGGCCAGCGCCAGCGCGTCGCGTTGGCGCGCGCTATTGTGACGCGCCCCCGCGTGTTGCTACTCGACGAGCCGCTGAGCGCGCTGGACAAATCTTTGCGTGTGGACATGCAGGTCGAATTGCGCCGCATCCAGCGTGATGTCGCGATCACGACCGTATTCGTCACGCACGACCAGGAAGAAGCGCTTACGTTGAGTGATCGTGTAGGTATCCTGCGCGATGGAAAATTGATCCAGGAGGCGACAGCACGCGAGCTTTACGATCATCCGGCCAGCGAGTTCGCTGCCACGTTTCTCGGCGATGCCAACATCCTCAACGGACGACTGGAGACGGGCGGCATGCGCATCAACGACGGCAGCCTGATTCGTTTCGGATCACGCTCCGCTGTATCGAATCAGACGAAGTGCGCGGTTCGTCCGGAGAAGATCGCGCTTCAGCGAGCAACGGGCGAGGCCGCGCCGAGCGCGCATAACCGGCTGACGGCGCAGGTTGCCCATCACGTCTTTGCCGGTGTGAATACAACCTATATGCTTGATTGGTGCGGGCAGCGGCTCAAGGTCCATGTGCAAAACTCCGGCGAAGACCTGATTCCGGTCGGCTCGCGAGTGACGTT
The DNA here is from genome assembly GCF_011493005.1 of Caballeronia sp. SBC1. Lineage (NCBI taxonomy): Bacteria > Pseudomonadati > Pseudomonadota > Betaproteobacteria > Burkholderiales > Burkholderiaceae > Caballeronia > Caballeronia sp. SBC1. The sequence continues at coordinate 1,964,669 of NZ_CP049156.1, read as the reverse complement.
GAGCTGGTCACCCGACAGTACGATCCTGGTCCACTAAGGAGCCTTCAAGATCTGCATGCCTTCTGGCGCGGGGCAGGAGCTAGTGATTCCGCTCGCCCTCGACGCTTCAGCGCGAACGCATGAAAACGTAAGGATAGCGAAAGATAAGTCGCTTGGGGGCATCGATAATCAGCGTGCACGGATCTCGTGATACCGGGGGCACGCGCACCATCAGTTATTCAATATCCCGGACTTGATAGTGTCAGGCGGGATTCGGAAGTAAAATGCGCGCATACGACTCGTGGAAGCTGGTGCAAATCCAGCACGGTCGCGCCACTGTGACCGGTTTCAGCACATACCGGAAGTCAGACCTTGGCGTCGTATACCTCTTTTCTGACTTTGGGGCGCGCACTCCCCGGGAGACATCCACATGACCGATGACCGATACTGCCCGCGATCCTGGCTGACAGCCAGAGCGGCATCTCCTCGATTTGCCAGCTTGAGTCGCGTCGGTGTACAAGACCCCACGTAAGTGCATTTGGCTGCCCGCCTGCGGCATGATCGATTGCGCAGGCGAGGGGTGAGACGTCCGCCGTTTGCCAAGACCAACACCCGAGGCAGGGGCGTATCTGCTGTGCGAGAGAATTCACTGCAACTTAAAGGTGGCTTGGCCGCGGCGTGTGTTCGCGGGTTGCGCTCGTCTATCGCATGACGCGCAGGGCGGTAAGGCGTCCAAAGGGGCACGGGTTTCGTCACCGCCGGTATCCGAAATCGACGCGCTACGCCCGCGTTCGCTGCACGCTATCCAATTATCCAATCTTCAATAACAAGGTTTTCCCCGTATGAAGTTTCGGCATTTCATCCTCACGTCTGCGCTCACGGTGTCGGTATGGCAGGTTGCACAGGCCGCTGACGACTCGTCGTTGCCGCAGCCGGAGCAGCTTCCGTCCACCGCCACGCTGCCGAATATTCTCGTCACCGGTGACACGCAGCACCTGCCGCAATCGTTCGATCAACGCTACGCCTCAACCCAGGTCCTTACCCGCGCGGATCTCGACCGCCTGTCGCCCGTTGACCCGAGCATCACGCAAGCCCTCGCAACGCTGCCCGGCGTTACCATTTCGCAAAACGGTGGCCCAGGAACTTCTGCCTCCGTCAGCATCCGTGGTTCAACGGGAAGTCAGGTCGCCGTCTTCATAGACGGTATCCGAGTGGGTTCAGCGACTACGGGTCAAGCTGAGTGGGCCGACCTTCCGACCTCCGCCTTTGACCGCGTTGAAGTTATCTCGGGACCGGCGGCCGCCTCGTTCGGCGCGGACGCAGTGGGTGGCGTCGTGCAACTCTTCACGAACCGTGCGGCAAATCAGCCCAACCAGACCACGATTTCAACAGGCGGCGGTTCGAACAAAACGTTCGATACACAGATCCGCACTTCAGGCAGTATTTCGTCCACTGGTCCGCTCGCGGCATTGGCTGGACTGACCTATTCCCTGGGCTTGCACGACTACAACACCGCTGGAATTGATGCGACCCAGCCGTGGGCTTACGGGCACGAGGATGGCCGCAATCCGTACCATGCTCAGGACGTGGATGCGCGTCTTGGCTATGCGCATGACAACTGGTCGATCTCCACATTCGCCCTTTATCACCGGTCCGACCTGTCCTACGACAATGCTGGCGGCGATGACCGCCAACTCGATCATCAGTTGACGACAGGCATCGCGTTTCATCTGGACCTCACGCCGTTTACGCAGTTTGACCAGTCAGTGGGCTATACCACGGACCGCCAGTTCCTCTATGCGAACAACCCGGACATCCCGACCGATGAGATCGACTCGACGCGTTTCAGTACGTCGACCTCGCTGACCCATCACGAACGCGGGCTCACGCTCTTCAGTCTGCCGCTTTCCGGCGAGAGCAAGCTCGCCTACGACTTCACCCGCGAGCAAGCCTTCCTGCCCGTCGACATCCCCACGGGCGTGCCGACACGCAACGATTCAGCAGTCTCGCTCCATCAATCGGTCACACTCGGTGCGTTGACGGTGTTCCTGGCGGGGCGTCACGAGATCATCCAGGGTCAGTCGGTAAATACCGGCAATGTCGCCATCGCTTATGCCATTAGCCCGGTTTATACGGCACGCATTTCGTATGGCAACGCATTCCGCCTGCCGACCTTTAACGACCTGTACTACCCAGGTTACGCGAACCCGAACCTGCTGCCTGAGCGCAGCGACACGGTCGAGGCCGCGCTCGATGCGGCCACGTCGTTCGGCACCTTTACGGCCGCTGTTTATGACACCCGCGTGCACGATCTCATCACCTACGACACGGTGACCTATCTTCCCGTGAACGTAGGTCGCGCGCGCATCCAGGGCATCGACCTGTCGTACAAGGGCACGCTTGGCGACTCGACACCGGTCAGTCTCGCGATCGGTATTTTGAATCCCCAGGATGTCACCGACCAGACGTGGCTCAACCGCCGTCCGCGTCAGACCGTCAGCCTGAACATCGATCACATGTGGGACGAGTTCCGCCTGCACGCGCTGAGCACGGGCGTCTCGCTGCTTTACGGTGGATCGACCTACGACGACCAGTTCAACGCGACCTACCTGCCGTCGTACACAACCGTTGGCCTGCGTGCTGCGTACAGGGTCAATTCGCATCTCACCGTGTCCGCCAATCTGTCCAACCTCTTTAACCGGCAGTACGTCACTGCATACGGTTACAACACGTTGGGCCGGACTGCGTTCGGCAAGGTCGCTTATACTTTCTAACTACTTGTCGTCACGACCCTTGTGAGTCACCTATGAAGCGAATTCTGATCATCGGCATTGGCGCCGGAAACCCCGAATATATGACGATTCAGGCGGTCAACGCGCTCAACGAAGTCGATGTTTTCTTCGTGATGGACAAGGGCAGTGCCAAGGAAAAGCTGATCGCGCTGCGTAAGGAAATTTGCAGGCGTTTCATCAAGGGCAATGACTATCGCTTCGCTGAAGCAACCAGTCCCGAGCGATCACGCGACGCTGCCAATTATCGGGCAAGCGTCGAGGATCTCAATGGCGACAAGCAGGTCGTGTTCGAACGATTGATCTCCGAGCAGATGTCCGATGGCGAATGCGGAGCGTTCCTCACATGGGGCGATCCGACGCTTTACGACAGCACCATTCGGATCGTCGATTCGATCATCAAGAAAGGCGGACACAATCTGCAGTACGAAGTGATCCCGGGCATAAGCAGCATTCAGGCCCTGGCGGCACAGCACAAGATACCGTTGAATCGCATTGGAGAATCGATCGAGATCACAACGGGAAGGCGAATAGCGGAGGGTTTTCCAAGCAATGTCGACAGCGTGGTGGTGATGCTGGATGCAGAGGGTGCTTACAAGCGTTTCGCCGACCTGGACATCGATATTTACTGGGGTGCTTATGTCGGCACACCGGATGAGATTCTGGTGTCCGGAAAACTCAAGGATGTGGTTGGAGATATCGAACGGATTCGGGCGGAAGCGCGCAAGGCAAACGGCTGGATCATGGATAGTTATCTGATGCGAAGGAATACACATCGCGAGGATAACTAACGGTTATTTTGAGCAGCTGTACCGGCGCGAGGCGAGGGACGTGCAATCCTGTGAGGTGCTCGGTTTTACGCGCGTGGCAAGCATGCCAATGCCGGAGCTTGGTGAGTATGTAGCGTCTTTATACGAGAGATTAGCGCGCTAAAGAGCTTGGCGCCCGCAACTTTGGGAACACCTCTCGCATGGCCGATACTGCGCCACCCACAAGATCCTTTCGATTTTCTTAAGGGAGCCCCGTCAGCGATCGCGCATATTTCGGGTGTATCGCACTATAAAGGGACCTTGACCAGCTAAAATGCTTATCGTTGCGCCAGGCGCTCGATGCTCCCGCTCGCGCCTTTCCCTGCCACGAGGCTACATGACGCGCTACACGCCGGGTCAGGCTACGTCGATAGTTCCTTTGATCGATGAAGCATTCGCGCTCCACTGCGCAGGCAGGCTCGACGAGGCGGAAGCGCTCTATTGTGAGGCGCTGCATATGGACCCTGGTCATAGGGGAGTGCGCAAGAACCTCGCGCAAGTTCTGATCCGCGGGGGCAGGTTCGAAGATGCAGTCGCGTTGCTGACTGAACGCCCGGACGAATGGCAAGAGGACGTCTCCGTTCACGGCCAGCTCGGACTGGCCTATGCCGGCTTGAACCGTCTGGAGCTCTCGCTGGATCACTTCCAACGCGTACTGGCGCAAAGTCCCGACGACACTAGCGCCTTGCAGTTCGTCGCCAACTTGCAGCAGGCGCTTGGCCAGAAGCCGCAGGCGCACGAGCATTACCGCCGCGGTCTCGCGTTGAAACCGTTCGTCACCATCGAAGCGATCAAGTCGCCGCCTGCCTTTCGCGTCCTCATGCTGTTCGCACCGGGCGCGGGCAATACGCCGTTCGAACATCTCGTTGAGCGGGTAGGGTACGAGACTCACGTGCTCAATCTGCTCCCCGATGTCGCCTACGATATCGACATGCTGCGCGACAGCGCCGATGTCGTGGTGAATCTCGTCGCGGATGGTGATCAAGGCCACGCGCTGCTTGCGCCCGCCACGAAACTCGTTGACCTCATAGGCAAGCCCGTGGTCAATCATCCGGGCAAGATCGCGCGAACCAGCCGGGACTCGATCGCGCGTCGGCTGACCGCGATAGCGGGCTGTCATGTTCCGCAGACACTTCGTGTTTCCGGCAAGAGCGCGCGCGGATCTGAATGCGACCCCAAGCTCGCATCGTTCTCACGGCCCTGGCTCATCCGGCTGGCCGGCACGCACAATGGCGATGACTTTCAGAAGGTTCATGACGAAAACGAGATCGATGCCTTCGTCACGCGGTTTCCAGATGCTGACTTTTACCTGACAGAGTATTGCGATTACCGCTCAGCCGATGGTTACTTTCGAAAGTATCGATTCATGTTCATCGACGGCGAGATCTATCCTTATCACCTTGCGATCCATGACGAGTGGAAGATCCATCACGCCAACACGGATATGGTCAATCAGCACTGGATGCAGGACGAGGAAAAAGCTTTCCTCGATGATCCGCGGAGCGTCTTCGGCCCACCGCAATTCGATGCGCTGCGTGCTATCCAGCAGGAAATCGACCTCGATTACTTCGGCATCGATTGCGCGCTGGATTTGAGCGGTCGGATCGTCGTGTTCGAAGTCAATGCTTGCATGTTGGTCCATTCGAATAACGCACATTTTTCTTACAAAAATAATTCAGTAAGCCTTATCAAGGACGGATTCGAAGCCATGCTGAGGCGAATGGCATCAGGTCATTAAGCCTTGCGCATGGCAAAGGGCCGCAGAACGGCCACGGTCCGTGGTTTACGGCTGAGTCAGTGAGCGCTTATTTTGAATTATCAAAATACATACAACACATGTCGAGGCCAGATACAGATGTCCGCCTCTGGGCTAAATTGAAATGTCCGGTTTTGGGTTGAGAATTATCTCTGTAGAAGGCAGTTTCCCCACCGCGGCTGCCTGTATTTCAGAGGTTCGCAAGATCATCGCGTTCAGGTCAATTTGCTTGAGTTCGCGCTGCTTACGCGTGCCGCTCTTGCGCATCTTCGACCGGACTTCTTCGCCGCTATTCGTGCGTGATGGCGCGGCTCCAATACGCCGGTTGTCGCGCTCTGTTTGCACCTGCCGAGACAGCGCGAGGATGTGGCCAAGGCGCTTGTTATCGATCTCAGCACCTTGGTCTACATCCGAGAGCCGATCGTACTGGCGATAGGTCAGGGCAGTGCCATTGGCCACGATCTCGATGCGACCATCCGGGTACTCGTATACGTCCAGATAGTGATGAATCAGCGCTCGGGTCACGGGCGAATCATCGAGCAGGTAGAGCACCCGATCGTATTGCACGGTCAGTGTGGCCGACACGCAGCGCGATGCGCGAGACGTTAAAACCGAATCCAGGTCCTCGTCGTCGCGCAGTGGTCTATGAGCGTTGTAGTCGCTCTTCGGAGCCTTGCCAAACCGGTTGTTAAAGTCCGCGATGAAGTGGGGCGCATAAGCATTCGCGGCCTCCTGCGTGTCGATTCCGCGCAGCCGCAACTCCTTCACGAGCCGATCCTGCAAGGTCAGATTGGCGCGCTCCACGCGCCCCTTGGCCTGGCTGCTGTTGGCACAAAAGGTGTCGACATTGAGTTCGTACAAGGCCCGGCCGAACTGCGTTATTCCCTTGTCAGCGGTGCTTTTGTGATTAGCCGAGAATACGCTGGCTTTATCGCTGTAGAGCGCCATGGGCTTACCATGCTGCTCGATATAGCGTCGCGTCGCTTCGAAATAACTGAAGGTCGACTCGGTCGCGGTGAAGTGCAGCGTCATCAGCCGGCTGGTGGCGTCATCAATAAACACCAGCAACGTGCACGCCGGCGCGCGCTCCTCGAACCAGCGGTGATCGCTGCCGTCGATCTGGATCAGCTCGCCCAGGCACGAACGCCGGTTCCTCGGCTGGTGGATCTTGGGTGGACGTTGTCGGCGCGGCGTCCATAAGCCCGCGTCGATCATCAAGCGCCTGACCGTCTCCTTGGCCAGCTTCAGGTGGTGGCACTCACGCAGTTTCTCGCAGGCGAGCGTCGGACCGAAATCCGCGTACCGCTCACGGATGATCGCCACGGCGCGCACGGCGAGCCCAGCATCGATCCGGTGATTGCTCGGCTTGGCACAGCGGCCCGAGATCAGCCCAGGCGGCCCTTGCTCGCGCAGGCGTGCTGCCAGGCGTCGAACCTGACGCGTCGTCAACGACAGCCGCTCGGCGGCACGCCACGGCTTGAGCAGCCCCTCGACCACCGACTGAATCACTTTGAACCGGTCCAACTCGCGCATCGTCATGGTGATTCTGTCCGTCGCCGCCATCGTAGCCCCCGGCGCCGTGGGAATCGACGCCGGGTAAGCTTATGCCGCCCGAAAGCGGACATTTGAATCTAGCTAAAAGCGGACATTACAACTTAGCTGCTACAACACATAAAATTGATAATTTATGTTATGTCAAATCAAAAAATAGAGTGCTTTCGCGAACGCCCGTGAACAGTTGGCTTACAAGATTTCGCAAAAAACTGCCCGCGCCCCTGCATGAATTCGTTCCAGCCCTCTGGGCCAGAACGATCTCCTATATCAACGCTGCTTGAATCTCCCGCGCGCCAGCTCCGGCCAGTGCGGCCAACCGCGATAACTACCGAGGCCTTGGCGGGATGACGGCTGGAGCGCATGAAGCAATCGCGAGACTCAACGCGTTGCGTCTGTTTCCGCGGCTTGGGCGTGACTGAAAAGAGAAGAGATGCATACGAATACAGCCGCGAACTGTCATAGAACCAGCTCAATCGCCCTCACCGTCAAAGCATGCTGAGCGCGGTGGCGAGTACGGTCTGCTTGAACTTCGCAGGGTCTTTCGGAAGCGGAGAGAAAATCGACAGGAGATGACTATACGAAACAGTCTTGCTGACCGCATTGGTCAGCATGGCGAACAGTACCTCCGGGTCGTTGGGCGGCAGTTCGCCTGAATCGATTGCATCGGCGAGAAGTGGGACAAACGCGCCGTGATAAGGGCGCAAAAGACGTTCCATCAGCACATCCAGCCGCTCGCCCCGCTCGGTTGCCGTTGTCGAGAAAAACATCCCGACGTCCGGCTCGCTGAACACCTTGTCGATAAAAATGGCCAGCGCCCGCTCCACTCGCTGACGCTTCGTCAGATCGGCGGTACGTAGGTTTCCCGTTGCTTCGATCATGGGTGCGGCATGCTGCGCGATCTGTTCGACAACCGCGATCCACAACGCCTCTTTCGAACCAAAGTGATGCGAGATGAGTGCGGGATCCACACCCGAGTCTCGCGCGATTTCACGTACGCTGGTCGACTCGAACCCGCGCTTGGCGAACGCCTGCCGCGCGCTTTTGAGCAACGCGTCGGAGCCGGCTATCTCGCTGCAGGCGGGCCGCCCGCGGGAGCGTTTCTCCTTGGCGGCTTGCGCCGGGCTTGCGGTTGAAAGTGTCATGGTTCGATCCGAATCCCAATGCTGTAAGGCGAGCCCGAATTTTAACCGACGCAAAGCGCCCCACCTTTGCATCGGTCCGCGCGGCGTTTGACATCCACCGCCCGAATACCCTACTATCGCATTAATTCATCACTCGTTGAATATTCTTTCGCGGCAGATGCATGGCGCTACTCAGCCGCGCCATGCTGACCGGCGACATCAATTGGCTTTGCGTGGTTTTGGAAAAGCGACCCTGCTATGGACGGCTGAACGGATCAGTGGTCTTGTGCAACCGAAAATCCGCATAACGTGATTGCCTCGTCGTGACACCGATGATGCCGGCTACCCGGAATTTCTTGTAAAGGAAAGGTGAGATGCTCGAGAAACATACCAGTGCATGGTCCCGAACCGTCGCGTTACTCGATACCGCAGGCGCTCGAAAAATCGCCGACGAAGCAACACGAATCGCCCAGCGGCGCCCGGCAAAAACCATCTGGAACGATCACGCGGCCTTGATGGTTAGCGTGATCGAGCTCCCCACTCCACGTACGGCCACGGTCTCATGGTGCGACCCGCTTTCGGGCTATTACGGGCATCAGACGTGGCGGGTTGCCCTGGCCAAACAACGTGGCGAGTGCGTGCTGAGCGGCAAGTCCATTAAACCGGGTGACTTCATCTATCGGCCAGCGACCTGCCAGCCGCCGCCGGGCAATGCAGGCGCGATGATCATCGCGTCCGAGCTGGTGCCGTGCGTCACGCCAAGTCAGTCGTAGTTAGCGCATGAGTCATGCATATCCGTCAGCGCACTGCACACGAGCACCGCTCAAGGGTTCTCACATCGAAAACTTGAGGCATTGTTGACGTTGCCGTGACCCAGATACTGAGGGAAGCCGGGATACCGGCACAGCGGCCGGGTCCGACCGTTGGTCGCGCTGGCTATGTCCGTCCCCACCAACGTCTCAGGCGCGATGTTCGCCGTGACCCACCGGTCCAGCGCGCCCAGTTCATCCCAGGCTGGAATGAACACCCCGTTGCCGTGCTGGAATCCTGGGACCATGTAAAGCCGCATGAACGAATCGACAATACTCTGCCCGTACTTCTCAACCAGCGTGTGATAAAACGCGATGGTCTGATTCGGGCTGATGACTTCATCGGCGAGACCGTGCATGGTAATCAGCTTGCCGCCATGCGCAATGAATTCCGATATGTCAGGGTTCATTGCCCCGACCGTCGCCGATAAATCGATCAGGCGGGATTTGTAGATTCCCGGATGATCGACATCGAAACCAAGCGTGTTGAAGCGCAGGTCATGCGTGACGAAGTACTTCATGTAACTGTCGGCCTGTGTGAACAGATAACCGTCGGCATCGAAGCGCAGGGGCTGCGTGAGGACCGGTGAATTGCCGAGTCCCAGTCCGCTGGAAAAATCCACGCCCTGGAAGACGTTGTAGCCGTAGTACTTCGTGACCCCGTAGGCAAGTTCATACGGCAGCGTAAAACCATCGCGAAGAACCTCCAGCGTGGCAAGTTGCGCCTCGGACAAGCAACTGTCCCGCAACGAAGGCCGTTGCCCGTTCGCGCATCGCAGTTGCGCGATGATCTGCGGTTCGTGTTCGCGGCACGCTTCCACATTCGAGACAATGCCGTCGACCACGCCATCCAGCCCGTCGCATTCGTGGAGCACGGTCTCGACCACGCGTTTTTGCTGGGCCGGCCCGACGGCACCACCTGGCGTTCCATAAGCCGCCTGCCCTACTTTCACGCCCATCAGCCGCACGCCCGAAAAGTTGATGGCCGGTGCGTTGGCGATCACGCCGTCGTAGTCGTCGGGATATCGTTCGATCGCCGTGAGCGCTTCGCGCCCGCCAGTCGAGCCGCCGGCGAAGTAGGTCTGCTCGGGCTTGCGCCCATAGCCCATCATGATCAGCGCAAGCGCTACGTCATGAGTTTTCTTGAGATGACCGTAGCCGAAGTTGATCACCGCTTCGTCGTTCATTGCGAAATCGGCGCGCCCAGAATTGCCTACGTGACCGGAATCCGAGCCGAAGGTCGCGTAGCCGCTGGACAGCGGCGAGGCGTAGGGCGCGAAAGCCATAGGCTCGGTGCCGCTTACGATCACGCCGTTGTAGCCGCCCCCGCCCATCTGCAATGCACGGCCGTTCCAGCGCGCCGGCAAATTGACCTCGAAGCGGATGTCGGGCGTAGTGTCCAGTTGCGCCTTGATTACGCCGACGAGCCGGCAGTACTCGCCATTGCGGTTTTTCGGCGCGGCGGCGGCTACGACCGACGCGCTCAGGATGGTTGCGCCCCGAGTAGGCAAGCCGATCACCGATGCCGGCACCGACTGGCCTTCCAGTTCATCGCAATGCTTGACGACGTACGGCGCAGCGCTCGCGTGAGTGCTGCACGCGAATACCGCGGTGAACATCAGGAGCGCACGCAGGAGAAGGGTTGTAGCTTGGGGCATCGCCTAATGGATGAATTGCTGCGGTGCCTGACTGCAATCAGTTACTGCGCCAGGGTTGAAGCGGAAAGTCGCCAGGGTTTTTCGTCGCACAATATATAAGAACCATCTTATTGGCAGAAATCCGATTACCTGAATTCGTTGCGTTCACACAACCGGCTTTCAAGGGCCATGTCGCGGCATCGCCGCGAAATTGATCCGATAAATATGGCCACAGCCGTGTCAGCCCAGGCGCACGCGTCATGCCTGGACGACAACAGGCTCTCATTCGCCCGCCCATTCACCTCGCAGATCGCTGTTTTGCAATATCTCGAGCAGCGTTTCTGCAGGGCGGCTCAAGTGCTTCGCCCCCAACGCAATGAACTCGACCCTCGGCAATTCAGGCAACGCCGCGCGGTTCACCGGTGGCGAAAGTCCTCTGCCTGCGAGGAAATGGGACCGCACGGTGAGCCCCAGCCCACCGCGCGCAGCGGCGATGCACCCTGCATACGAGCTGCTCGTGCAGACCACCTGCCAGCGCGCGCCGACGGCTGCTAGCGAGTCGAGCACCACGGCGCGCGTGACACTCGGCTCGGCGACCAGGATCAACGGCAGAGGTTGATCCAGATCCACCTCGGTGCCCGTCAGCCCGAGCCATTCGAGCTGCCCGGAAAACAGCGGAATACCGCGCGGATCGCCAATACGCCGTTTGCCGATCAGCAAATCGATCGATCCCGCGTCCAGGTGCTCGTAAAGCCGCCCCGTCATGCCGATGGTGATTTCCAGTTCAACATCCGGATGAGTCCGTCGAAATGCCGCGAGCACGCTCGGCAAGGGGCCGAGCGCGACGTCGTCGGAGGAACCCAGGCGCACGCGGCCTCTGAGGCGCGGCGAGCGGAACTGCAACTCGGCATGGGTCATCGCTTCCAGGATCATGCGGGCGTGGACCAGCATGGCTTCACCGTCGGCGGTGAGCGCGAGCGAATGAGTATCGCGCACGAGCAGCCGGCGGCCGACGTGTTCCTCCAGCCGCCGGATGTGCTCACTCACGCTGGATTGAGTGAGCCGGAGCTGGCGCCCGGCGTCGGTGAAACTGTGCGACGCGGCCACCGTCGCGAACGTGTTCAGCCAGACTGGATTGAGCATGATCTATTGTGATCGGATTTGCCGATGATAGTCAATGCAGCCAGCGGGGTTCCCGATCGCCAGTTCGAGTCTTAAAATCGTCACATCGCGCTAACCCCGTGCGACATTGTTCCTGCTGCAATCGATGACTTCAAAAAACTCACACACCGCGCTTTTGTGGATCGTGGCTGTCGGCTTTTTCATGCAAGCCCTCGACACGACCATCGTCAACACGGCCCTGCCCTCCATTGCGCGCAGCCTGCACGCGCAACCGCTCGCGATGCAGCCGATTGTCGTCGCCTACACGCTGACCATGGCGCTTCTCACACCGGCATCCGGCTGGCTCGCCGACCGCTTCGGCACCCGTCGCGTCTACTTCGTCGCCATCCTGTTGTTCGTCATCGGCTCGCTGTGCTGCGCAAACGCGCAATCGTTGAATCAACTCATTGTGGCGCGCGTGATCCAGGGGATCGGCGGCTCCATGCTGCTGCCCATCGGCCGGCTGGCCGTACTGCGTAGCGTGACGGGCGAAGCGTATGTCTCCGCGCTGGCGGTCATTTCAATTGCCGGCCAGGTCGGCCCGATTCTGGGACCGACGCTCGGCGGCTGGTTCGTCGAATCGTTTACGTGGCACTGGATTTTCCTGATCAACGTGCCCATTGGCGCAGTGGGTTTGTTCGCCGTGCATCGTTTTCTTCCCAACGATGCCATTGCAGAGGCCGCGCCCTTTGACTTTATCGGCTGCGCATTGCTTTCGCTCTGCATGGTCGCGTTTTCGATGGCGCTCGACAGCCCCGCGCACACGCACAAACTGCTGGTGTCGGGCGGACTGTTCGTGCTCTCCGCGGTCGCGGCACTCTCTTACATTCCGTATGCCAAGCGCCGGCGCAATCCTCTTTTCAAGCTGTCCTTGTTCAGCGAGCCGAACTTCAGCGTGGGCTTGATCGGTAACCTGCTGTGCCGGATCGGGTCAAGTGCTGTACCGTTTCTCTTGCCGCTGCTGATGCAATTGCAACTCGGTTATACGCCGCTGCACTCAGGCCTGATGATGTTGCCCGCCGCGTTTGCCGGCACCGTTGCAAAGGGCTGGATCTCGCCGCTCGTGAAGCGCTACGGCTACGATAACTTCCTGCTGTGGAACACCATTCTTGTCGGGGCATCGATAGTCGGCTTCGCTTCGTTCTCGGTGAGCACGCCGCTCGCGATCGAGATCGCGATCCTCGCCGTATTCGGCGCATGCAATTCCATGCAGTTCGCCGCGATGAACAGCGTCACGCTCAAGGGTCTGTCGATCAAGGACGCAGGCAGCGGCAACAGCCTCTTTTCGATGGTGCAGATGCTGGCCATTGGCCTCGGTGTCTCGATTGGCGGCGGTTTGGTGTCAGTGTTCTCGGAGAACCTCGGCTCGGCCGCGCTTGCGTTCCGGATCGCGTTTGTATGCGTGGGCCTGGTAACGCTGGCATCGGCCATTGTGTTCCGCTTCCTCGATGCCGTGCCCCCGCGTCCGGTGCCGCAGGCCGCAACCTCGTAGCACGTAGAAGTACGCAGCAACGCAAATGCAGGCTCCTGCCTGAACGTTTAAGCTGGCTGGACCTTCAACACGCAACACGCCCAAGGAGTTCGCCATGCAGTTTCGTAAATTTGGCCGTACCGGCCTGAATGTTTCGCGTTTGTGCCTGGGCACGATGACTTTCGGTTTGCAGACTGAAGAGGACGTGTCGCGCAGCATCATGGATCGTGCGGCTGAAGCGGGTGTCAATTTCATCGATACCGCCGACGTCTATCCGCTCGGCAGCACGGAAGGCGTGGCCGGGCGCACCGAGGAGATCGTCGGGCGCTGGCTGAAGGAAACACCCGCGCGCCGCAGCCAGTTCATCCTGGCGACCAAGGCGGTCGGCAAGATGGGGCCGTCGGCATGGGATCAGGGCGCCTCGCGCAAGCATTTGCTGGACGCTATTGATGCGTCACTTAAACGTCTCAATACCGATTACGTCGACCTGTACCAACTGCATTCCGACGATCTCAACACGCCGCTCGATGAAACCCTGGAAGCACTCGACACAATCGTGCGCCAGGGCAAAGCGCGTTACGTGGGAGTATCGAATTTCCTGGCATACCGGCTTGCCACTGCGCTGGGCCGCTCCGATTTCCTGCGCGTGGCGCGCTTCGTTTCTGTCCAGCCGCGTTACAACCTGCTATTCAGGCAGATCGAGCGCGAGTTGCTGCCGCTTGCGACCGACGAGCATCTGGCCGTGATCCCGTATAACCCGCTCGCGGGTGGATTGCTGACCGGGAAACATAAACACGATGCAGCGCCCGCGGAGGGCCGGTTTACAGCGACCGTCGGCAAGGCGGGAGCGATGTATCACCAGCGCTACTGGCATGAGCGCGAGTTTGAAACCATCGAAAAATTGAAGAAGATCGCGAGCGTTACCGGTGAGTCGTTGACGAAGACATCGGTGGCGTGGGTGCTGGCGAATCCGGTGATTACGTCGGCGATTATTGGCGCGAGCCGGCCCGACCAGCTCTCGGACACGCTGGCTGCGGTGGATCTTACGCTGAACGAAGAGATTAAGGCGCAGTTGGACGACGCCACGGTGGAGTACCGCTGGGGCGATGCCGCGCGATAAGTCGCGATAAGCGATTCGTCGTTCGGACCTTCGGCGCGAAGTGCCCGGGTTCGAACGACTGTCCTCTCTAGTACCTCGCGATGTCCCGTGTCTCCAGCACTCGTGACGCGCCGCGTTCCTTGGCCACGGCGATCATCGCCCGCCCTAACTGGCTGGTCGTCGTAATCGCGTTCGGGAACGCGCGCCGCATCACGGGAAACAAAGGCCGCAGCAGCGAAATCGCCATCTGATACACAGCCGTCTTCGAGCGAATGCCGTCCATCGGCTGGATCATCCCGGGACGATACATATAAGCGGCCTTGAACGGCATGCGCAGCAGCGCGTTTTCCGTGCGGCCTTTAACGCGCGCCCACATGCTGCGTCCGCGCTCGGTTGTATCGGTTCCCGCTCCCGTCACGTACGAGAAGGTCATGCCCGGATTAAGACGCGACAATGTCCGGCCGACCGCGAACGTCAAATCGTAAGTGAGGTGCGTATAGTCGGCCTCGCTCATCCTGAACGACGACACGCCCAGGCAGAAAAAGCACGCATCGAAACCGGTGAGATCGGCCTCGATTGGCGTGAGGTCGAAGAGATCCTTATGTACGATCTCGGCAAGTTTCGGATGCTGCTGCCCAGTCGCATTGCGCCCCACCGTGACGATTCGTTCGATATCCTTATCAATCAGGCATTCGCGCAACACACCCTGCCCGACCATTCCCGTTGCGCCAAAAATAAGCACTTTCATGATTTTTCCGGCCAGGACACACCTGTCAATTTCACCGATACATCCCACAGTCTAGCGGCAACCGCCGTGTCGTTCGCTTGGGGGTAGATGCGCGCCTCGGTAGGCGCTCCCGTCATCTCCTGGAAACCGTTCGGACCGTAATAAGCGGCGGGCCGTGCATCGGGCGACGTGGCCGCCAACAGCGTGGGCAACGCGCCCTGCGCGGCGCTATGGCTCAGGAACGGCATCATCACGCGGCTGAGCATCGACAACACGCCCGAATTTCCCGGCCCGTTCGCGATGAGATCGGTCCGCGCAAAACCGGGATGCGCCGCGTTGCTCATGAGGCCCCAGCCGTTTGCGTCGCTGCGGCGTTGCAGTTCCAATGCGAACATCAGCATGGCGAGCTTCGATTGTTCATACGCCGGCCACGCTTTATAAGCACGCTCGCCTTGCAAGTTATCGAAGGCGATCTTGCCCCGCCGATGCGCAATGCTGCTCAGGTTCACCACGCGCGGTGCGGCGCTCTTTCGCAACAAGGACAGCAACTGCGCGGTCAGCGCGAAGTGACCGAGATAGTTGGTGCCGAACTGGCGCTCGAAGCCATCGGCGGTTGTTTCATGCTTGGGCAACATCATCACGCCGGCATTGTTCACGAGCAGATCAATCGCCAAGCCTTCTTCAAGCAGCCGCTGCGTCGCGCTCGAGATCGACTCGAGGCTCGCGAGGTCAATGGGTTCAAAACGGATCTGGGCATTGGGCACTTCGCGGCGAATGCGTTCGAGCGCGGTTTGCCCTTTCGCTTCATTTCTCCCGGTGAGAATCACTTCGGCGCCTGCCCGGGCCAGTTCGAGCGATGTTTCATAACCCAATCCACCGGTCGCGCCTGTCACCAACGCGCGTTTGCCCGATTGCGAGGGAATGTTGGCTGTGGTCCATGTACTCATGTGCTGGTCCTTCAGAGATTTTTGCGTGAGTAATCAGTCATTAAAGCGTTTAATAAAGCCAGCAACAAAACGTGCCCGCTTGATCAAACGATCATTCAACTATGTGTATTCCGGGCGATACCGTTCCAGAACACCTTGAACCCAATCTTCCGATACTGACTGGCCTGCGCCGGATACGCGGTCATGAAGGCCATCGTGGTTTCAGCCATCGATTTCATGCTGGCAGCAATAAACGCGACCGGATAAGCATGCAAAACACCTGTGTCGATACTGTGCTGCGCAAGCGTTTCGATCTCGGCAAACGGTTCATAACCGACTGCCTTTGACTCTTCGCTAACCATATCCGCCACTGACAACTGGTCGAGCACGTTCAGCCGCTGTGGATTCGCGACACCCCAATCGACGAACGCATTCCACAGATATTCAAGCCGGTCACGTATGGGTCCCGTGCGCGGGAACCGCGTCATCAGGGCGTCGGCGAGATCGAGCTTGATGGAACGGTATAGCGCGTTCACCAGCTCGTCCTTCGTGCGAAAGTAGGTGAACAACGTCCCTTCCGCCACCCCCGCCTGCTTCGATATAGCCGATGTCGGCGCAGCCGCAAGCCCGCGCTGGGCAAAAACCTGTTCCGCGGCGAGCAGCAACGCGTTGTGTTTGTCGTCGCTTTTGGGTCGAGCCATCGTGCGTGATTGAATCGATGTAATTAATGAGTGGATACTCAATTATATCGATTTTCGAGATGTCGGCAAGACGTATGATCGAGTTTCACCTCATCCTGTGCGGTTCAAATCGCGCCAACTAATTGATGTCTGACTCCTCTATGGCCCCCATGCAACCTCTCTTGCCGCCGTTCCTGATTTTTCTGCGCCACGCGGTGGAAGCAAAGCAGAACGGGCAACCGGAGACACAATCGATCTGGCTGCAAGCAGCGGCCTATCTTCACAGCATGGACGACGGTTCGCTCGATAGACTGATGATCGAGCTGATCCAGCAAGAGCACTTTGACGAAGTCGTTGCACTTGCCAACGCGATTGCGCAGATCAACCCCGACAGCGTTGCCGCCAACTTTCGCCTGGGGTATGCGCTGCAGATGGCGAACCGGAACCGCGAGGCGGTGCAGCCATATCGTCACGCGATGACTATCAAGCCTGACTTCCCGAATTTGCGAAAGAACCTTGCAATAGCACTTAGGATTTCAGGTGGCGACCCTATCGAGGAAATGGAGCTTCTCGACCAGACGGTCGAGGCTGATCCTCAGGATGTCGATGCCTGGATCAATCTCACCATGGCCAGACTCGGGTGTCGCGATCTCGATGGGGCGCTGAGTGCAGGCGCGCGGGCAGTGGAACTGGACTGTCGCGATGCGGCCGCGTGGACCAATCGTGCGCAGGCACTCAAGGAGGCGCAGAGGTGGGGCGAGGCGGAACACCATGCGTCGGTCGCAGCCGATCTGGCTCCGAATGATGCTTCGCTTCGCGCCGGCCTCGCAGTCCTGCGCCTGTTGCGCGGCAATTACGCCGAAGGCTGGCCTGGGCACGAAGCGCGCTGGGAAGAATCATCGGCGTTGATGAGCTGTGCACGCCCCGTGTTTCCTGCACCGCGCTGGCAGGGCGAGCCGCTCGCGGGTAAAACACTGCTCGTTTGGGGCGAACAGGGTATGGGCGACGTGCTGCAGTTTTGCCGCTATATCCCGACTCTGGCCGAGCGTGTTCATTTGGAGGGCGGGCGCATCGTGTGGAATTCGTTTCCACAGATGGGCGAATTGCTGGTGCGCAGCCTGGGCGAACACGTGGACGAGTACACAGCCGGCGGCGGCGTCGAATCACTGCCATCGTTTGACTATGAGGTCCCACTCCTGAGTTTGCCGCTCGTGCTCGGCACCAGCGAAGCCACGATTCCGAACGCGGTGCCCTATCTTCGCCCGGATGCCGCTGCAACCGCCGCGTGGCGCGCGCGCCTTGCCGGAGAAAAACGAGTCAAGGTCGGACTCGCATGGACCGGCAGCCTTAATCATGGCCGCAATCCGTTGCGCCGCGTTGGCTGGGAACGCTATGCGACCTGCTTGCGCGACATTAACGGCGTGTCGTTCTATTCACTGCAACCGGGTGCGGCGGACGACCTCGAGGCCGCGCAGTCCGCCGGCCTGACGATAGCCGACTACACCGCTGAGTTCGCAACCTTCGACGACACGGCGGCATTCGTCAGCGCTCTGGATCTGGTCATTACCGTGTGCACATCGGTCGCGCATCTAAGTGGAGCGCTCGGACAGCGGACGTGGGTGCTGCTCGACGTCAATCCTTACTGGCCGTGGATGCTGGAGCGGCGTGACAGCCCCTGGTACCCGAGTGCCACGCTGTATCGGCAACGGCAGTTTGGGCAGTGGGACGCTGTTTTAGAGGACGTCGCGCGCGATCTGACTGCGCTTGCGCATCATCCCGTGTGAGCAGCTAGCGGCTCCCCGACAAGGCGACCGCAGCTTCCACCGTGGTCACGCTATCCAAACAGCCATATAGCTTCAACCGGGCGCCTTTCGTGCGGCCAAAGCAGCCGCGATGCTACTTCCGAGTATACGAAAAAGTCGGTTTCTTGAACCGCGCCCCTAAAAAAACATTACAAAGTCTGCTGGATGGGCCCAAAACTTGCCCGTGCTAGCATCCGGCAATTACACCGGTAAGGGTGACCAGGCGCTGAAGTTCGCCCTCGTCCCCCACTTCCGCCTCATTTCAGGGATCTCATGAATAACCGTTCGGTTCACCAGAACTTCTTCCACCTCTTGCTGTTTGTCGTCACGGTTGCGCTCTGCTGGATCTTGCTGCCATTCTTCGGCGCGATCTTCTGGGGCACAATTCTCGCGATCCTGTTCCAGCCGTTGCAGCGTTATCTAGCGGCTAAATTCGGCAAGCGGCGCAATCTGGCAGCGTTCGCCACGCTGGGCCTGACGATCGTGATCGTCATCCTGCCGCTCAGCTTCGTCGCGGCCACGCTCGTCCAGGAAATCGGCCTTGCGTACGCCCAGATCAAGGCTGGCCAGCCCAATTTCACGACCTACTTCCAGCAGGCTATTCACGCGCTGCCGAACTCGGTGCAGGCGCTGCTTGGCCGCTTTGGCCTGACCGATATCCCAAGCATTCAGCAACGGCTGACCAGCGGTGCCGCGGCGATCAGCCAGTTCGTGGCTTCGCAAGCCTTGAGCATTGGCCAGAATACGTTCCAGTTCGTGATCAGCTTCGGCGTAATGCTGTATCTCGTGTTTTTCCTGCTGCGCGACGGCGGTGAAATCGGCCGGCGCATCCGCCGCGCCCTGCCCTTGGACGACGAACCCAAGCAACACTTGATCGCCAAGTTCACGACCGTCGTCCGGGCAACCGTGAAGGGCAATATCGCGGTGGCGGCCGTCCAAGGGTTCCTCGGCGGCATGATCTTCATGTTCCTGGGTATCCAGGGCTCGCTCCTGTGGGGCGTGCTGATGGCGTTCCTGTCGCTGCTGCCGGCCATCGGCGCCGCGTTGGTCTGGGCGCCGGCCGCCGCCTATTTCCTGCTCACCGGCGATATCTGGCGCGGCGTGATCCTGATCTTGTTCTGCGTGGTGGTTATCGGTCTGGTGGACAATGTGCTGCGCCCGATCCTGGTCGGCAAGGACACGAAAATGCCCGACTGGGTGGTGCTGATTTCAACGCTGGGTGGCATGGGATTGTTCGGGATCAACGGCTTCGTGATTGGACCACTGATCGCTGCGCTCTTCATGGCGAGCTGGGATTTGTTCACGCAAGACGAAGAAGCCAGGAAGATCGATAAGGTTTAGGGCCTCGGTTCGGCTCAATAAACAGGCTCAATAAAAAACCGGCTCGCTGATTAACTCAGCGAACCGGTTTTCTTCGATGACAAATAACTCAGCGTTTCTCCGCCCCGGTGTATTTACAATCGAAGCGCTTTCTCACCGTTCCGTTTTCATCGACGCTCTCAAGATATACGTCGAATTGCCATAGCCGCGCCATGTGCTTGAGGACTTCTTCGCTGTCATTGGTCAGGTGACGGTTATCGGTCATGAAATGGCGGAGGGTCAGGCTTCGGTCGCCGCGAGTATTCACTGAATACACCTGGATATTCGGTTCACGATGATGCATGTCGTACTGCCGCGACAGCGCTTGCCGAACATACCGGTATCCGCTTTCGTCGTGAATAGCGGACACTTCCAGCGAGTCACGCATATCGTCGTCGAGAATGGAGAACAGGCGCATTTCCCGGATCAGATGCGGCGATAAATACTGGGCAATAAAACTCTCGTCCTTGAAATTGCGCATGGCGTAATGCAGCGCTTCAAGCCAGTCGCTGCCGGCAAGCTCCGGAAACCATTCGCGATCTTCAGCAGTCGGGTGTTCACAGATGCGGCGAATATCGCTCATCATTGAAAAACCCAGCGCATACGGGTTGATGCCGCTGTAATACTGCTTGGTCACAGGCGGTTGATACACCACGTTACTGTGCGAATGCAGGAACTCCATCATGAAACCGTCTTCCAGACGGCCTTCCGCATAAAGCGTATTGAGCAGCGTGTAATGCCAGAACGTGGCCCACCCCTCGTTCATGACCTGCGTTTGCCGCTGCGGATAAAAATACTGGCCGACCTTACGGACAATACGAATAACTTCGCGCTCCCAAGGCTCTAGCAGCGGTGCATTTTTCTCCGCAAAATACAGCAGGTTTTCCTGGGGTTCCGGCGGATAACGGCTCTCAATTTCTTCGGTTGTGGTCGCCTTTTTATTCGGCAGCGTACGCCAGAGTTCATTCACTTGAGACTGCAAATACGCTTCACGTTCGCGCCGCGCCGCCACTTCCTTCGCCAACGACAATTTTTGCGGCCGCTTATACCGGTCCACACCGTAGTTCATCAGCGCGTGACACGAGTCGAGCAATTCCTCCACCCGGTCAATGCCATGCCGCTCCTCGCATTCCGCGATGTAATTCTTCGCATAAACGAGGTAATCGACAATGGCGTGCGCATCCGTCCACAGCTTGAACAGGTAGTTGCCCTTAAAAAACGAGTTGTGTCCGTACGCCGCGTGCGCGATGACGAGCGCCTGCATCGTCATCGTGTTTTCTTCCATCAGGTACGCAATGCACGGATTCGAGTTGATGACGATCTCGTACGCAAGGCCCATTTGCCCGCGCCGGTAACTCTTCTCGGTAGACAGGAAGTGCTTGCCGAATGACCAGTGCCGATAGTTCACCGGCATCCCGACCGACGCGTATGCGTCCATCATCTGCTCGGCGCTGATGAGTTCGAGCTGGATCGGGTACACGTCGAGCCCATAACGCTGTGCGACACGGGCAATCTCGGTGTCGTATTCCTCAATCAGCTCGAAGGTCCAGTCCGATGGACACGGCAACGGCCTTTTTTCCGCCACGTTCATGGTGTCTCCTTCCGATGCCGAGCTTTTGCGAGGCTTCCTGGCCTTTTGTGGCGCGCTGTCTTGTGCTTTCAGTTCTTCGCCAGGTTTGAGGTGATACCCACGTGCTTCGTTGTCCAGATGCCGTGTTGTCATGCAGCCGCCTGTTGTTTCTCAAACAATTCGCGAAAGACAGGATAAATATCGGCAGCCGACTCGACCTTCTTCATCGCGAGTTCAGGCGCGCCTTGCGCCAGATGAGCATATTCCACCCAGAGATTCTGCTCTTCAGGCGCTACTTGAATATAAGCAAAATAGCGCACCTTCGGCAAAATGTCCTCGGCGAGAAGCTTCCGGCACTTGGGTGAATCGTCAGTCCAGTTGTCGCCGTCGGACGCTTGCGCGCCGTAGATATTCCATTCGGCGGGCGAATACCGTTCATCCATGATCTTCTTCATCAACTCCAGCGCACTGGACACGACCGTACCGCCGCTCTCGGTTGAATGGAAGAAGGTTTCTTCGTCCACTTCTTCGGCGCGCGTGTGATGCCGGATGAAGACGACTTCGATCTTTTCGTAATTCCGGTTCAGGAACAGGTACAAAAGGATGAAGAAACGCTTCGACAGATCCTTGCGCTGCTCGTCCATGGAACCGGACACGTCCATCAGACAAAACATCACGGCCTTGCTTGATGGCGTGGGCTGCTTGATCCGGTTAACGTACCGCAAGTCGAATGGGTCGATGAAAGGAATGCGCGTGATACGTCCTTTCATGATCACGATATCTGCTTCCAGCCGCGCGATTTCCTCGGGGTCGCCTTTCTCGTCCTGGAGCACTTCCAACTGCCGCTCCATCTCGTGCAACTGACGCGATAACGGCGACCCTAGCGCAATCCGTCGCCCGAGCGCGCTGCGCAGGGAGCGAACGACATCGATATTATTCGGCGTTCCTTCAGCCGAAAACCCTGCCCGTACGTTCTTCCATGTGGGTACGGCAAGCAGTTGCGTTTTGACGAGGCGCGGCAACTCGAGGTCGTCGAAGAAATACTGCATGAACTCTTCGCGCGACAACTCGAACACGAAGTCGTCCTGCCCTTCGCCTTCGTTGCTCGCAGTCTTGCCGCCACCGCCGCCACCGCTATTCGGGCGCGCAATCTTGTCACCGCGAATGTAGTCGGCGTTGCCCGGGTGCACGAGCTCGCGCTTGCCCCCTGGGCCATGCCGGAACGAAGGTTCGGCGATGTCCTTCTTCGGAATAGTGATGCTTTGCGTGCTCTGGATGTCTTTGATGCTACGGTCCCGAACGGCATCCGACACCGCGCGGCGAATATAGTTTTTGACACGACGCAAAAAGCGTTCGCGGTTGGCAATGCTCTTGTTCTTACCGGCTAACCTGCGGTCGATGATTTGATGCAGCACATCCAGTCTCCCGCGTAATTGGCGAGGAAGCGAAGCGCTGGCGGTCTGAACCGCGCGGGGCGGCACAAGACCGTAAGGCACTCGCCAAGATGTTCGCGTTTGCGCTGGCACCAGCGCCAGCGTCACGCGAACGTATGACTCAAAACTGACAGACTCAGAACTGACAACACAACTACGATTCAATCACGTTTTACCGGGCTTCGCTGAGAACTCATTCATCTCCCTGTGAAAAATGTCCAGAAGCAGACCAAAAATCGCTGTTGTACGAGGCCACACTACGACCACTTACCGACCACTTACTTACGACGATTTACGCACCCGGAGATACCAGTCGCAGAGCAGGCGCACTTGTTTCGGCGTGTAGCCCTTCGCGACCATCCGGTTGACGAAGTCCTCGTGCTTGCGCTGTTCTTCCGCCGATCCTTTGGCATTGAACGAGATCACCGGCAGAAGTTCTTCGGTATTCGAGAACATCTTCTTCTCGATCACCACCCGCAGTTTCTCGTAGCTGATCCACGCCGGATTCTTACCGCCGTTCGCCGCCCGCGCCCGCAGCACGAAATTCACGATCTCGTTGCGGAAGTCCTTCGGGTTGCTGATGCCCGCCGGCTTTTCGATCTTCTCCAGTTCTGCGTTCAACGAGGCGCGATCAAAGCTCTCGCCGGTATCGTGATCGCGGAATTCCTGGTCCTGAATCCAGAAGTCGGCATAAGTCACATAGCGGTCGAAGATGTTTTGCCCGTACTCCGAATACGATTCCAGATACGCGGTCTGGATCTCCTTGCCGATGAATTCAGCGTACCGCGACGCCAGCACGTCCTTGATGAAGGACAGGTACTTCTGTTCCGTTTCCGGTGGGAACTGCTCGCGTTCGATCTGCTGTTCCAGCACGTACATCAGGTGTACCGGATTGGCCGCAATTTCAGTGGAGTCGAAGTTGAATACGCGCGACAGGATCTTGAACGCGAACCGCGTTGAGACCCCGGTCATGCCTTCGTCGACACCAGCGAAATCACGATACTCCTGGAACGACTTGGCCTTCGGATCCGTGTCCTTCAGGTTGTCGCCGTCATAGACCTGCATCTTCGAAAAGAGGCTGGAATTCTCCGGCTCATGAAGGCGTGTGAGTACCGCCATCTGCGCCATCATCTTGAGCGTGCCGGGCGCGCATACCGCTTCCGCCAACGAAGAATTACGCAGCAGCTTCTCGTAGATCTTCATCTCTTCGCTATAGCGCAGGCAGTACGGAACCTTTACGACGAAGATACGATCGAGCAGTGCTTCGTTGTTCTTGTTATTGCGGAACGTCTTCCATTCCGACTCGTTCGAGTGAGCGAGGATCACGCCGTCGAACGGGATCGCACCGAAACCTTCCGTGCCCTTGAAGTTGCCTTCCTGGGTAGCAGTCAGCAGCGGGTGCAGCACCTTGATCGGGGCCTTGAACATTTCAACGAACTCAAGCAAACCCTGGTTCGCAAGACACAGTCCACCTGAGTAGCTGTAGGCATCAGCGTCGTCCTGCGAATAGGTTTCGAGCTTGCGGATGTCGACCTTGCCGACGAGTGACGAGATGTCCTGATTGTTTTCATCGCCCGGTTCGGTCTTGGCTATACCGATCTGGCGAAGGATGGAGGGGTAACGGCGAACGATGCGGAACTTGCGGATGTCGCCATTGAATTCGTGAAGGCGCTTCACTGCCCACGGACTCAGGATGTTCTTGAGATAGCGGCGTGGAATGCCGTATTGCTCTTCAAGGATAGGACCGTCTTCGTCATAGTCGAACAAGCCTAAAGGAGACTCGTTGACGGGCGAACCCTTGATTGCATAGAAAGGAACACGCTCGGCCAGTTGCTTCAGACGTTCAGCAATGGATGACTTGCCACCGCCCACAGGTCCGAGCAGATACAGGATCTGCTTCTTCTCTTCCAGGCCCTGAGCTGCATGCCGGAAGTACGACACCACCTGCTCGATCACTTCCTCCATTCCGTAGAACTCACGGAATGCTGGATACACCTTGATCACCTTGTTTGCAAACACACGCGATAAACGCGGGTCCGTGCGCGTGTCGACTGACTCCGGTTCCCCGATAGCCGCCAACATCCGTTCGCCCGCTGTTGCATACGTTGCAGGATCGTCTTTGCAGAGCGCGAGATACTCTTCGAGCGAGAATTCCTCCTCGCGGGTTTTTTCGAAGCGGGTCGCGAAACTGCTGTAGATATCCATGCTACCTCCTCGCCGAAGTCAGAAAGCAATGCGTGCGCGGCGCGCCTAATCAGAACAACATCGCTTCAGTTCATCCTAAACCTATTCGAATTTTTTTTCATGCAAATGCGTTGTTGATTTGCTTCGAAGTATTCCTAGCTTGGTGGATTATTTTCGTCCACATACAATCATCATCCCGACTCGCGAAACGTTTTCCGCATTGGCTGCATAGCCTTGCTGTACAAGCCCCGGACCCATGCGACATGCTGGCAGCCGAACACCTTGGCTGCTGCTGCCGGCGGTGCAGCATTGCCCGCGTTTATGCATTGAGCGCTTATGGCGCTCATAGCCGGGTCTCTCCCGCTTCGATCCCGCTTCGATCCCGCTTCTATCGCGCTTCTCTCCTGCTTCTCTCCCGTACCCATGCTGCGCCCATGTCGAGTTGTCCCTGTGTTGTCCCCCGCTCATCCACAAGCTCATCCACAACTTATCCACCGGTTATCCCATATACGCTTCGTAGCACCGGAACGATGCAACACCAGGTGCATTTTTTTGACATCGACTCTCCAATGTCATTCGATTGCAGACTCTCAAACGCCATGTCTCTCTCTTACTAAACGAAGCGCACCGGCATCCGTTGACCGCTTATACCCCGGATATAGCTCGCTTATAGCCTCGCTATGCCTCAGCTATACCCGCTCGGCAGACAGGGATTTAGACGCAAAAAAAGCACTCGAATGAGTGCTTTTTTTGATGTAACACGCACGCATGAATCTTTCTGCGCGCTCTGTCACTGTGTCCTGGAATGCTGCAAAAATGTCATTCCAGCGTCAGTTCGATCTCGCCAATCCGGTCTATCCGGCCGCTTACCACGCTCAGGCCCTCGACTCGCCGCGCGCCCGTGTAGGAGCCGGTGGTGATGGTCCAGAACGGCTGGACCGTGTGTCCGTGCGAGCTGCAATGATTGACGAACCACACCAGCAGTTCCCGAGGGTCGCCGGCCGGATTGCCGGTGCTCGGCGGCACGATCGAGACACCGTCGACGGACAGTTCGAGCAGCGGTGAAAGGAAATCGAAGTTAGGGGCAATCACGTCATACGGCTCCATCTTGCCAACGACTAGTGCTCCGTTGTTCTGCGAATCGGCAAGTTGTGCCAGCGTCGCGAGGTTCGGCCATTGCGCGAAACGGCTGTCGACCACCTCCAGCGCCACGGCCATGCCACCCAGCGCCGCGAGCACTTCGCTGCGGCTGTAAGGTTCGTCACGGGGCGCCAATGCGTACGAAAAACGAAACGCGATCTCCAGTTCGATCAGCGCGCGAAAAAACGAGGCGTGCGCAATGCGAGCCGGTGACGTGTGGACGAGTTCTGCGTCAATCGGCGCTGTGTTTGCCAGCGCGCCGGGCGCACGGGCGCCGACTTTCCACGCGCCAATTCGTGCGCCGGAAAGGGTCAGAACTTCCTGCTGGATTGCATAAGCTGCTTCGGCGTCGGCAGGGATATCGACTGACTCGAGGTCTTCTATCAGCGTGCGCTGGCGGCGAGCCTGAACGAGTTGCGCGGCAAGGGTGGATCCGGTCATGGCGAGCGTCCTGTGGTGGTGATCGAAACGCGTTCTAATCCCGTGAAGGATGAACGAAGCGCTCAGTGTACGGGGAAGTCGACCCGGATCGCGAGTTGGGATCTGGACAGCAGGGGTTCTCGGATGGCAATTGCTTGATGCGTGCGCCGCCGCGCGGGTGGGTTCTCATGCAGATGGAGGGCTGCATCCGAACCTGATGGCAGCGTGTTGATCGAACCCTCGTTGCATCCTCGCTTGCCTGCGCGCGCTGGATGCCAGGATCGCCTATGGGAGTATGGGGACTATGGGCCGCGTCAACCCAAACACGCATTGTCAGCGGCGTCCAGGTCGGCAGTGAACGCTCACGTTGATCGGGTTAAGCAAGTTGATCTTGTTAAACCAAATCACCCGCGATCAAGAAAAAACGCGCCCCGCAAACCGGGTTCGCGGAGCGCGTTCGACTCAATAAGCCCACTTAGCCGATCAGAAGGTTTGCCAATCGCCGGTAGGCGCAGCCGCTACCGGCCGTGCTGCGACAGGCGCTTTGGTCAGTGTGATGGCCGGCGCTGTGCGCCGCGGCTTCGCCGGAACGGCCAGGCGAGACTTTGCTGCCGCGGATGATCCGGGCCGCGCCGCAGCGTGGCTGAAACCCGCTTCGACCGCGCTGTCGTCGAGTTGAAATACTGCCACGGCCTGCCGCAGCTTCGCCGCCTGATCCTCCAGCGATTGCGCAGCCGCCGCTGCTTCCTCGACCAGCGCCGCGTTCTGCTGTGTCACTTCGTCCATCTGCGTGACTGCGCGCGCCACTTGTTCAATGCCGCCGCTTTGCTCCTGCGACGCTGCCGCGATCTCGCCCATGATGTCGGTGACGCGTTGCACCGCGCCTATAATCTCGTTCATCGTGCGGCCGGCTTCGTCGACCAGCGACGTCCCCGATTGCACGCGCTCGACCGAGGTATCGATAAGACCCTTGATCTCCTTCGCCGCCGCCGAAGAGCGTTGAGCGAGGTTGCGCACTTCACCTGCAACGACCGCAAACCCGCGCCCTTCTTCACCTGCACGAGCAGCTTCCACGGCCGCGTTCAGTGCCAGGATATTGGTCTGGAACGCAATCCCTTCGATGATCGTAATAATGTCCGCGATCTTCGCCGAGCTCTGGTTGATATCGCCCATGGTGTCGACCACTTGGGCCACCACGCGGCTGCCCTTGTTCGCGATCTCCGACGCGTTGGCCGCCAGCGAACTCGCCTGCCGGGCGTTATCGGCATTCTGCTTCACGGTGCCGGTCAGTTCATCCATGCTCGACGCGGTTTCCTGCAGCGCCGACGCCTGTTCTTCCGTACGCGACGACAAGTCGATATTGCCCGCCGCGATCTGCTTGGTCGCCGTCGCGATGGATTCGCTGCCTGAGCGTACGCTGCGAACCGTCCCGACGAGACTGGCCTGCATCTTGGCGAGGCCTTGCATCAGCAGGCCCATTTCGTCGCGTGAGGTGGCAACGACCTTGCCGCGCAGATCACCGGCTGCGATTGCTTCGAAGTGCTTGAGCGCGGCGTCCAGCGGCCGGCCGATCGCGCGGCGCAACGCGATCCACGAAAACGCAGCAGCGGCCAGTCCGACGAGGATCGCGATCAGGCTCAACATGCGAAAACTCGATGCGGCCGATTGGGCCGCGTCGTAGCCCTGTCTGGCGCCGTCAAACTGGAATTTGCGCAGCGCGTCGTTGGCCGTCGAAAGCTCACCGTATGCGACCTGCATCGCTTTGGCTGTTTCTATGATGCGCGGCTGGTCATTAGCCCTGACCGCGTCATATCCGCTGTCGATCACCTTTTGCAACGCAAGGCGTTTGGCGTTGGAGGTATCGGCGAGTTGCCGTTCGTTGGGATCCTGCGGCAGCTCGGTATATTTCTTCCAATAATCGTTGGCACGGCCGCGCATCATGCCGCCACGCTCGATAGTCGCCGCCACTTCCGGCGTACCGGCAAGAAACGCTGCCCGGTCGAATATGAGCCGTTCGCGGGCCGTATAAAGCTCGGCGTTGCTGACGGCGTTAGCGCTTGGCATCTGGTCTTCGAAGGTGTCGCGATAGGCCTGATTCGACTGCGTCATTCCGTAAAGCCCCAATCCGCCAATCGCTACCAGGAGCAGCCCCAGAAATGCCATTGTCAGACCGAGACGGGCCTTGATCGTTAAACTCATGTTCATGATTTTCCTTGGGGCTGCTTATAAAATGTCGGCACGGTGAGGTCTGGAATCGCGATTCCGTCAAGACCAGATTCGCCTGCTTGAACATCTTTTACGGCGTATGCACGGCGCACTTGAGGAAATTCATGAAATCTTATTTCGTCTAATGATTTACCCTAAGAACTTTAGATGCGCGTTATTAAACAAAGAAAGGCATTTATGCGATTGTTGTAAACGATTCAGGATGAGTGATGCCAGCGGCTTTACGACCGTCGGTGGAACCGGTTGAGGCTTGATTCGGGGAGAAAAGGGGGAAGAACGGGCAAATGAGGATACTGCCGGGCACGGTGGCCCTCTAAGGTTGAATCGTCTCTCTGGTTTCTTGGCTTTTCCAGTTCCCGCCGCGGGTGGTTCGCGCGCGCCGAAGCGCTAACAAACCGTGGCGCGGAAAAACGGGGTTTTGCCGACGCCGGCAAAACCCCGCATGCGAACGTCATCTGCGCGCTTCAGGCGTTCTCGGTGTTACCTTGGCCCAGCGCCATGGAGTTCGCTGCAGCAGTGGATCCGGCCGCCGCCTCTTTCCGATAAGCCAGCGGCAACACTTCCGGCACGACCGCCGTCGATTCACGCAAGATCATGCGCGGCGTCACGACGCGCCGCCGCGTGGTCGCCGGCACCTTGCCCGCGATCCGGTCGATCAGCGTCTGAGCCGCCAGCTCCCCGAGTTCGCGTACCGACTGCCCAACCGTCGACAACGCCGGATAGGTGTACCGGCTTAATTCGATATCGTCGAAACCGATGATCGAACAGTCACGCGGCACGTTGATACCCCGCTCGGCCGCTGCCCGCAACGCACCGACGCCCATCATGTCGTTGCACGCAAAAATGCCGGTGGGCTTGAGGGTATCGAAGAGTTGCGACGCTGCCTCGTAACCGCCTGTGGCCGAAAATGCGCTCTGCTGAATGGCGTTCGGCTCGATCTCGATGCCACGCTCCGCCATTGCACGGATAAATCCGTGAACGCGCATCGCGCTGACCGCCGTGGCAATCGGGCCCGTGATACAGCCTACCCGCGAGTGGCCGAGTTGCAGCAAGTGGCGCGTGGCCAGATAGCCGCCCTTCTCGTGGTCGATCTGCACCAGATCCGCCGATACGCCTTCAATATTCCGGTCCAGGATCACCAGCGGTTCACGCGAACCGGCCAGGCTTTGCGCCAGCACCGCATCTTCTCCGGCAGACGCAATCACCAGCCCGTCGATGCGTTTTTCCTGCAGTACGCGCAAGTAGCTGCGCTGCTTGGCAGGATCGTCGTCCGAATTGCAGAAGAACATGCAATAGCCGTTCTTCGCACACCCGTCTTCCACCCCCCGCGCCAGTTCCGCGAAGTACGGGTTGGTTGCGTTCGGCACCAGCAAGCCGATGGTGAGCGTGTTGCGCGCCTTGAGAGAACGCGCCACCGCCGAGGGCACGTAGTCAAGTTCCAGGATCGCGCGCTCCACCTTCAGCCGCACCTCCGCCGAAACGGGCCGCGAGTTGTTCACGACATGAGACACCGTTGTGAACGATACGCCCGCAATGGCTGCTACATCTTTGATCGTCGCCATACTTGGTCCTTCTCTCTGACTTGGGTGTTGCTTCTTGCTCTTCTTAATTGGCCCCCGCAACGCGCATCCTGCTGCGCTGCCCTCTAGCCTTGCGTTCCCGGTTGCCCGCTTGGTCTAACGTACTACACCTGCCTGTGTGCGGTCCTGTGTGCAGCCATCAGGATTGCCCGCCGGCGTTTTCCCCGCGCCGGTTTTCATGCTTGGCGGCACCGCAGCTTTTTGCTGCTTGGTGCCTGCTTTGACTGCGTTTTGACTGCCTAAACTAAACCTGCTTTCGCTACCGTGACTCAGCTGCTTTAAAAACTTTCAGTGTGCCGGTTCAGCGGTTCAGCGCTTCACTGCCGATCCGCCGCTGCCTGGCTGAGGCGGCGCCTTGGCGTCCGGAACGATAGGTTCCTGGAGGATTTCATCGCGTTTCGCGTAACCGGCAAAAGCCGCCGCCAACAGCGCATCTTGCGACCACGTGTCTCGCTCGAAGACCCCGGTCATCCGTCCCGCCGACATCACCCCGATCCGGTCACAAATAAGCATCAGTTCGCGCAGATCACTGGATACCACCACCAGCGCCCGCCCTTCTAGCGCCAGCGCACCCATCAATGCATAAATATCAAATTTTGCGCCAACATCGATGCCGCGCGTGGGTTCATCGAAAAGCAGCACGGTTGAGTCGCGCGCGAGCCAGCGGCCGATCACCACCTTTTGCTGATTGCCGCCCGACAACTCCGACACCGGTTGCAACGGACCGGCGGCGCGGATATGCATCGCGTCAATCTGGCTTTGCGCCAACGCCGCTTCACGCCGTCCATCGACAAAACCCCTGCTCGACACCGCGCCGATATTGCCGAGCGAAATGTTCGCGGCAATGGGCTGCGGCAGCAGCAAACCCTCGCCCTTGCGATCCTCGGTGATCAGCGCAATGCCGTTCTTCACCGCGTCGGCCGGCGACGTAATCTTCACCGGCATAAGCGCAGCACCCTCATGCGCGACGGAGACCACGCCGCTATCGGCCCGATCCGCGCCGTAGATCAGCCGCATCAGTTCCGTGCGGCCCGCGCCAATCAGCCCGCTGATGCCGAAGATCTCGCCCGCCTTCACCTCGAACGACACATCGCGGACCACCTGGCCGCGGCTCATGCCAGCAACTTTCAGCGCGACGTCGCGAATCCTTCGCTCGCCCAGATCGATGCGCTCGCCTATGTCACGCCCCACCATGAGCGTAACCAGGCGGTCGCTGGTCAGGTTCTGCATGGCGTCGATATGAACCAGCTTGCCGTCGCGTAACACTGCTGCGCGCCCGGCGATCCGCCTTAACTCTTCCAGCCGGTGCGAGATATACACCAGCGCCACGCCCCGCTCCTTCAGACGCTCGACCTGCTCGAACAGCAGGTCCACTTCGCGCGCCGTCAGCATGGCGGTGGGTTCGTCGAGAATCAGCACGCGGCAATCGCCAATCAGATTGCGCGCGATCTCAACCATCTGCTGATGCCCGATCCCCAGTTCCCCCACGAGCGTATCCGGGTCGATCGCGTCAAGCCCGACCTGCTGCATCGCGTGGCGGGCGTCCTCGCGCAGCGCCGCCCGGTCGATCCAGCCAAACTTGAATCCCTTGCGCTGCGGCAAGCGGTTCAGGAACAAGTTTTCCGCCACCGACAACGTAGGCAGCAGGTTCAGTTCCTGCATCACCATGCGCACGCCGAGTGCTTCTGCGTCCTTGCGGCTGGCTGGCTGGCGAGTAAGGCGCTCCACCCAAGGTCATGGTGCCGGTGGTTGGATCGACCAGGCCGCCAATGATTTTGGACAGCGTGCTTTTCCCGGCGCCGTTTTCCCCGGTCAGCGCGAGCACTTCGCCCGCGTGCAGATCCAGCGTGACTTCGGATAAAACCGGTTCCACGTAGGTCTTGCCTATCCCGCTCACCGTGAGAACGGGCGCGGTCTCCACTCTGTCGTCCATCCTCTTCTCCGGCGAAAAGCCGCTGCGTTGTTTAAACGCCCGCCCCTCTCGCTGCACCCGGCCAGAAACCGGACTTCGCAGACCTTTCGGACCCTATGGACCTCAATATGGCGACGCTTCGATTACTGACCAGGCCCGACCGCAATCGTTTGCAGCCGGGCGTGTTCGCGAAGCCTCAACTAGCCCAATACAGGTCCAATACCGCCCACTATCCAGCCCACCAAGTTCAGATACAACATTCCGGGCTCCGCCTGACCATTCATCGAAAAACGAGTTAATCATCCAATTCTCTCGTTTATCGGCATCGGTGCCCGTTTCTTAAGATTTTAAGCAGACAAATGGAATTTCATATGCGCGTAATACCTATTTTTTCGTGACCAGGACCACTGGGGTTTCCACCACGCCCGACAATTCCGATTGTTTCTTATGCTCGGAAAGCGCTTTCAAAGCCGTGTCGATACCAAATACCGCTTGTTTCGCGGCGTATTGATCGGCGGTCGCAAGAATTCGGCCGTCGGCGAGCATCGGTTTGATGGCGTTGATGTTGTCATATCCGACGACGTAGACCTTCCCCGCCTTGCCTGCCGCCCGCACTGCAGCCACCGCGCCGAGCGCCATGTTGTCGTTGCCGCACAGCAGCGCTTTGATGTTCGGATTCGCGTTCAGGATCTGCGATGCCACCGCGTTGCCCTTGTCGATTTCCCAATCACCCGATTGCAGCGCAACAACCTTCATGCCACCCGCCTGCATCGCGTCCTTGAAGCCGGCCGTGCGTTGCTGCGCGTTGGTCGTGGTCGACACGCCTTCGATAATGCCGACTTCATCGCCGGCCTTGAGTCGCTTGGCCAGGTAGTCCCCGACCTGTCTTGCGCCCTTCGCGTTATCCGGGCCGACGAACGGCACGTTCAGGTCCTTTGACTTGAGTACGTCCGGGTCCAGCCGGTTGTCAATGTTCACCACAATGATCCCTGCATCCACAGCCTTCTTGATGACCGGGACGAGCGCTTTCGAATCGGCGGGAGCGATTACGAGCGCATCGACCTTCGAGACGATCATCTGCTCGACAATGCGAATCTGGTTCGCGGTATCGGTTTCGTCCTTGATGCCATTGGTGATTAGGTCAAATTGGCTCGCGTTATGGGCCTGATAGTCCTTGGCGCCGGTTTCCATGGTCAGGAAAAACTCGTTCGCCAGCGATTTCATCACGAGTGCAACCTTCGGCTTGTGCGCGGTTTGCGCGGCGGCGCCCGTGGAATACAACGACAACGGCAATGCGGCGCACGCGCTCAGTGACAGCGCAACAGACATGAAACGGCGGCGCACCGCGGGTTTGACAGGTTTGTGATGTGAGTTCATGCGGCAAATCTCCCGGTTTCGTTTTGAGTTATTGGATGTTCAGTTATTGGATGAAACAGGATGGGTGTCGATGCGTTGGAATGTCAGGTTGCTGGTTCCGGCAGCTGTGCTTCCGGGCAGATCGGGTACCTCGAGCTGCCCCGGTCGCGATCCGGCAGTCGTGACGGACATCGAGACACGACCCCGTCGGATAGACGGGATTCAACATCGCGCGAGATCCCTGTGCGGGCTTACGTATCTCTCGTCCAAGTGACAAGCGCGCTTCGTGCGGCCCCGATGAGCGTGGACGTTTCCGCAGCCTGCCGCAATTGCCGTCGGCCCTGATTTTCGCGCAACGCGTGACCCAGCGCGTGACACAGTGCGACCGCGCAGCAAGGCCGCTAATCAACTTCTGTGTACGAAGTATCGTTAAGTTTCGCCCGGTATAACAATGCCGGCAAGCTTTCACAGCTCGTCGACAGACTCCCCTTCCACCTTCTTGTCGATGATCGCCCGCGCATACTCAATACCCGCACGCGTCGCGTCAATAGGACTGTTGAACGGCTCCTGCTCCGGCACGCCGAACATCTCCGATTTCCCGCCCTCGCCACTGGCACTGCGCGAGATGTTGACGATGATATCGAAATGACGTGGACCGTCGTCCGGCTCGTCGCGTTCCTTGCCGCGGCGCAACGCCTGGACGGTGATTTCAAAACCTTTGTAGTGATCGGATAAGGGGCGGGACATACGCGACTCCTTTGAGCGGTAGAACGACAGGATCGCACGGCTTTGCAACGCTGCGCACAAAGAGTGTAGCGAGCGACTGTGAAGGCGTTTTGTCGGCGCGCAGACACCGTTCTCGCGAATGTTGCGACGCTACAACGGAGATTTTCCCCTGCGCGTGCCTGTGGGTGCGGCTCGTTAGCGGCCGCGAAATCATTGAGCGCATCGAGCGTCATGGGCTGTACAAGCGCGTGGGCGAAACGAAAATTGTAAGCCTTCTGAGCAGAACCGTTGCCCTTGATGAAAGAAAGCTTACAAAGTGCGCATCAATGGGCTGGGAGCAGGTCAAAATTAGTTTTAATCGGTTTGAATCGATTAATGCGGCCGTCTTTTGAATAACGCGGACGTCATGCGCTTTTCGATTTCCGTAGGTTCGAAACCGTACGGCATTTGTATGGCTTTTTGCCATAATGGCTTGCCCGGTTTGGCCTGATCAAGCTGCCTGAAGATGGCAATGGCGGCAAAACGATGGCAATGGCGGCAAAACCCAAGGCAAACGCCGCAGCGGTATGGACACTCGCCTGACCTTGCAGCACTTCACCTCGTTTCACGACAATCATTTAAAGGGAGAAAACGCATGAAGATCCAGGTAACCATGGCCGCGCTCGCACTGGGCGTCGCTTTAAGCGTGAGCTTTGCTGTAACACCGGCGTTTGCCGATAACAGCCAGCAATCGAAGATGACGACCTGCAATGCGCAGGCTGCCGGAAAGAAAGGCGATGACCGCAAGGCATTCATGAAAGATTGCCTCTCGTCAACACCTGCAGCCGCGGCTCCAATGACCCAGCAGCAGAAAATGACGGCGTGCAACAAATCAGCGACGGGCAAGAAAGGCGATGATCGCAAGGCCTTCATGAAGGACTGTCTCAGCAACAAGAGCTGATCCGGAGCGAGGTGACGTTCAATTGTTTGTTAAAGCCGCGTGGCTTGGAACACGCGGCTTTTTTCATGGCGTTTTCAGCCACAAATCAGACATAAATCGGGCATAGGTGAAGTCCCGGGCGCGGGAAAACCCCGCCTTGTCTTATTGCAGTGCAGCTACGGTCGTGCTACGCGGCGCGCGGTTTATCTCATAAGATAACGCGGAGGCGGCCCACCAGAACAACTAATGCGCCATCGGTCCGCCACAGTCTAGCCGGCTTGCAACACTGCAACGGACGGAGGCCCGAGGATGGTATGGCGATATAAAAACCGCTGGTTCAGGCGGTGGTTGGTCGTGATCATTTTCTGGGCGGTTCCCGTCATGATCGTCGCGGCAAACGAGCTTCGCGAGCAGCTCGCTTACGATGCCCAGGATCTTGCTCACTCCCTGGCCTCCTGGACGTTCACCGACGCGCAACGTGCCTCTCCCGTCATCTCGCGCTGCTACGGTTCCCTCGACGAAGCCCGTAGAGCCGGCTGTCCAGCGGACGTAATAGCTGCAAATGTCGCTAAGAACCAGGATGCCCTGGCGGAGTATTCGACTCGCCGCAGCGTGCTGTTCGGTTATCTATGGCACGCGTTTGTCGGCTACTGGGTCGTGCCGGCCGTCACGTTGTTTCTGCTGGGCGCAGTGATCGGCGTAATTCGACGTTCGCTGCGCCGCCCCGCCACAAAAAACGACAAAACGAAGCAAGCCAATGAATCTGCTCGGATTGCCAAGCCGTAAAAAGCATCGCGTTGCAGCGAGCAGGCAACACATCAGCAGGCTTTTTTGCACTATTTAACCCATCGTTTCACTTTATTTTGGCGGGTAACTTTGACCGAAAACCGAGCGATCGGGTCGGGCTGGCCCGCCGTTTGCGTCTACTCGTTTCGTCTGTCGTGAGAGACGAATGTTTCGCACAAACAAGCGTTTTCTCATGCGGGCGGCATCTCGGTCAGGCAGGTCAAAATTACCTCATTGCATTTGCCTGACACGGCGCAAGCCAAGCGGGGTAAGGCTCCGCGAGATTTCAGCACATGTTGCTCACGGACGTGCTGTGTTATAAAACGCCATGTTGCAACACTCGTAGATGGGGTTTCCCAAAAAACCACGATGGAGAAAACGATGCAAAGACGAAACTTCATGATCAAATCGACCGCCGCGCTTGCAATGGGTGGCCTCGCGCTGGCCGGTTGCACGACAACGTCGAATCAGGGCGCACAACAGACCGCTGGCGACGCGGACGCACGCCGTTCGATCGACGCGGATGTCGATGCAACCATGCAACGCCTCTACGTCACCGCTCGCGGCTCGCGCGAGCTGGTTGGCAAGGCGCGCGGCGTGCTCGTGTTCCCGCAAGTGCTGGCAGCGGGATTCATCGTCGGGGCGCAGTACGGCAAGGGCGCGCTGCGGGTTGGCGGCAGCTCGGTCGGCTACTACAGCACGACGTCGGCATCGATCGGCCTGCAAGCCGGCGCGCAATCGAAGGCAATCATCTTCCTGTTCATGACGCAGGACGCGCTCGACAAATTCCGCAATACGGATGGCTGGTCGGTCGGCGGCGATGCATCGGTCGCGCTGGTCAAGATGGGCGCGAACGGCAATATCGATTCGGATACCGCAACGGCGCCGGTCGAAGTGTTCGTGCTGACGAACGCTGGCCTGATGGCTAACCTTTCGCTGGAAGGCACGAAGGTATCGCGTCTGAAGATCTGATCAGGGTCTCCGGCCGGCACGAGCAGGCCTGAATCCTGAATCAAGCGCGCAAGTTAAAACCGCCGCGCAGCCCGACCTTCTGGTCGTGCTGCGCGGCGGTTTTCTTTCTGGCTTTGATGCTGGCGAAGCGCTTTTTAGACGCGTCTTTTAGCTGGTCGCGCTGTCAATCAGCTTGAAGCGTGAACGTTTCTGCGCGCGCATGACCGCCTGATAAGCATCAACGTATTGCTGCGCCATGCGACGCGACGTGAAGCGCTCTTCGAAGCGCTTGCGCACACCCTCGCGCGATACCGTATGCAGCCGGTTCACGGCCGCCACGGCGCCAATCTCGTCCTCGACGATAAACCCCGTCACACCCTCGTCCAGCACTTCCGGTACCGAGCCGCGATTGAACGCGATCACCGGCGTGCCGCACGCCATCGACTCGATCATGACCAGCCCGAACGGCTCTGGCCAATCGATCGGGAACAGCAGCGCATGGGCGCCGGAGAGGAAGCTGGCCTTCTGGTCATCGGCGATTTCACCGATGAATTCCACGTACGGCAGCTCCATCAGCGGTGCGATTTCGCGGTCGAAGTACTCACGGTCCGCTGAGTCCACCTTCGCCGCGATCTTGATTTTCATGCCGCATCGACCTGCAATCCGGATGGCGGTATCGACGCGTTTTTCCGGCGATATACGCCCAAGGAACGCCAGGTACGTCTGCTCGACCGGCTGCGGCATGTAACGCTCTTCCGGCAACCCGTGATACACGGTTGTCAGCCATTTGGCCTGCGGCAACGGATGACGCTGCGCGTCCGAAATGGAGATGACCGGCGCGGTATTGAACGTGCTGAAGATCGGCTGTTGCTCCGGCAAATCAAGCCGGCCATGCAGCGTGGTGACGAACGGCGTGTCCTGGCGTTTGAACAGCGAGAACGAGTAGTAATCCATGTGGAAATGCAGCACGTCGAAGTCGTCGGCGCGGCGCCGCACCATTTCCATCAGCAGCATATGCGGGGCGATCCGGTCGCGGATAGCCGGGTCCAGGCGCAACGCGCGCGGCCACACGGCTTCCAGCTTCGCCTTAGTCTGTGAGTCGCCTGAAGCGAACAGGGTCACATCGTGGCCGAGTTCAACCAGCGCCTCGGTAATATACGAAACCACCCGCTCAGTGCCGCCATACAGCTTGGGCGGCACTGATTCGGTCAACGGGGCTATTTGTGCAATTCTCATTGTTTGCGTCTCCACTCGGTCTTACTTCGCCGTGATGTCTAGTCGGTGATATGGATCGGCACGGGCGCCGATCGCCCTCGCGCGCGACGTTTAAACCAAGTTCAGACGTTCAGAGAAAAGTTCAGAGACAACGCGCGCGCGAGCACGACACCGTATTATTGGCCGTGGAAGCCGAAATGTTGGCAAAACTTTCACTTTCACGACGCTGTTACAGTCGCGAAACACTCGAATATCGTTGAATTTCTGCAATTTCAGTCCGATATCGAGCTGGCGCAGCGTGTTTTACGTCGACGCTGAATGTGTTGTTATTTGTTGCTTGCCGGGTTTTTGTCTGGTTGTTTATTCAATTTCACGCCTCGCAGGTCGGCGAGAAACGAGTCGCGCCAGACGCCCAGGTCGTATTTGCGGAGCATCACCATGTTGGTTTCGTAGCGCTCGCGGCGTTCGGCGAGCGGCATGGAGAGCGCCCGTCCAATTGCTTCACTCATGCCGACTATGTCGTGCGGGTTCACCATCAACGCACCCTTCATTTCGTCGGCGGCGCCCGCGAACTGGGACAGCACGAGCACGCCGGGATCGTCGGGATTTTGGGCCGCGACATATTCCTTCGCGACCAGGTTCATGCCGTCGCGTAACGGTGTGACCAGCCCGATCTGCGACTCGCGAAACAGCGACATCAGCTTCCACCGGTCATAGCGCTGGTTCATGTAGCGGATTGGCGTGTAGTCGAGGCCAGAGTAACGGCCGTTGATACGCCCTGCTTCGTATTCCAGGTTATGGCGGATCTGCTGGTAGGTGTCCACGTCCGAGCGCGTGGGCGGCGCGATCTGCACCAGCGTGACATTGCCCCGCCATTCCGGCGATTTCTCCAGGAACTGCTCGAACGCCTTGAAGCGCTCGACCAGGCCTTTTGAATAATCCAGCCGGTCCACGCTCATGATGAGCTTGCGGCCTTCCAGGCTCTGCTTGAGGTCCATCACGTCCTGACGCGCTTCGCCGCGAGTGGCTTGTTCGGCGATTTCATCGGGGAAGATGCCGATACGGTACACGCCGGTCTTAAGCCGGCGTCCAAACGCTTCTACTTCGCCATCAGCGGTGGCCGTTCCATGCGCGTGACGCACGATGTAATCGTGGAAAGCGGTCTGGTCGCCGGGCGTCTGAAAACCCACGACGTCATAGCAGCACAGCGACTTGACCAGTTCCGCGTGAGGCGGAATGTTG
The DNA here is from genome assembly GCF_011493005.1 of Caballeronia sp. SBC1. Lineage (NCBI taxonomy): Bacteria > Pseudomonadati > Pseudomonadota > Betaproteobacteria > Burkholderiales > Burkholderiaceae > Caballeronia > Caballeronia sp. SBC1. The sequence goes on along the minus strand of NZ_CP049156.1, from coordinate 1,925,330 downwards.
AGGAGGATCTGCGGCGACGGGAATGGGATGTGGAGGAAAAAGCCCATCCGGTTGGTCACGCCTTCCGAACGCAGTGCTTCGCCAAACGGGATCAGATGATAGTCGTGAACCCAGATGACGTCGTCGGGCTGCAGCAGCTTGATCGCGCGATGCGCCAGCCACGAATTGACCCGTCTGTATCCCGCGTATTCGTCGCGGTCGTAGACGGCCAGGTCGTTGCGATAATGGAAGACAGGCCACAAGGTCGCGTTCGAAAAACCGCGGTAATACTGGTCGTAATCCTTCTTCGGCAAACCCACGGTGGCGAACGTGACCGCGCCATCCTGCTCGAGTTTCGGTCCCTGGTTGGCCACGCTGTCGCTTACTACGTCGCCGCTCCAGCCGAACCAGACACCGCCGCTGTCCTTCAGCGCGCCGAAGACGCCCACGGCGAGGCCGCCGGCCGAGCCTTTGGTTTCTGTCGGAGAGGCAACTCGGTTCGATACAACGACTAGGCGGGTCATTACAGGCTTCCTTTTTTGCGATTCTGTTCAGGGTGTGTGTATTTTTTTCATGGCTGTACTTTTCATGGCCACATCATGTGCGCGGATCGTGGCCGTTCAGTTTCTGTCGATGATCTTCGTTCGGCTCTGGACAACAGCCACAGTTCAATTCTGTTGTCGCGTTCTCCCATGCCCGGGCGTGGTTTGTGGTCCCACTGCAAGGTCTCACCCTCTCGCTTAGGGTGAATTCATGCTGAGCTTGTGCGCAATCTCAGTGCCAGCGACCCGGCTCAGCGCCGTTCAGCGGGATTGGCCGCGCCCCCGCCGGGCGAATTCGGCGCCGTGCTCGCCGCCGAATTCGCCGATGCGTCCGGTCCGTGTCGCTCTCCCCGGCTCGCGACCGGATCGGCTTCCGTGTTGGCTGTCCGGCTGGATGCCGGCGGCCTGATCGTTCTGGCCGCGCTGTCGTTGCCGTCCACCATGCTGCGCTCGAGCGGCGGAACAAAATCGACATGTTCCCCCTCCGGCGATATATCCGCACGCGTGCGCGGCAGGAACTGCGGATACGACGACTGCATGAAGTTCAGCAGGCCTTCGCGCACCCGGCATCGAAGATCCCAGTTCAAGCCGGAATCGAAGGAACTGACGAGCACGCGAAGCTGCATCGACTTTTCGGTGGCATCGGTGACCTGCAACACCTGCACACGCTTATCCCACTCCGGCGCGCGCTGCAGAATCCGCTCAAGCTCCTCGCGCAGCGGCGCGAGCGGCATGCGGTAATCGACGTAGAAAAACACCGTGCCAATGATCTGCGAACTGTTGCGGGTCCAGTTGGCGAACGGATTCTCAATAAACCATTGCAGCGGCACAATCAGGCGCCGCTGGTCCCAGATTCGGACAGACACATAGGTGCCGGTGATCTCCTCTACCCGTCCCCATTCACCCTGGATCACCACTACGTCGTCTAGCCGGATAGGTTGTGACAACGCGATCTGCAATCCGGCGATCAGGTTGCCCAGCACCGGCCGCGCGGCAATCCCCGCCACCAGCCCGGCCACGCCCGCCGACGCCAGCAAACTCGCGCCGACCTGACGGACGGCGGGAAACGTCATCAACGCGCCGCCGAATCCGATGATCACGATCACCACCATCACCGAACGCGCCAGCACGCGAGCCTGCGTGTGAATCCGGCGCGCTTGCAGGTTGTCCTGGCTGTCGAGCGGATGGGCCTGCACCAGTGCCTCAGCCACCGCGCCCACCGAGCGCACGGCAAGCCACGTCAGCGCGACAATCAGCATTACCGTGAGCAGGTCGCGCAGCGCGGCGGCGAACGGCAGTGCGTCGGGGGTTTCAACCAGCACGAAACCCAATCCGAGAATGATCAGCAGCGCGAGCGCGGGTTTGTCGATAAACCGCAATACCACGCTCATCAATGGATACGGCCGCGCGATACGCTTCAGGATGCGGGCGCCCACGCGGTGCACGCCGATCGCGAACAGCACGGCGAGCGCCGCCACGACGAGCGTGCCGGGCCAGGTGTTGAGCGGAGCGGAGGCGATTCGCTCGAAGGAGTCGAAATCGAAAGAGGCGAAAGAGATCATCGTCGTCGTGGGATCAGCCTTTTGTGAGGTGATATCGGAGGGATACGACGGGAGTACGACGGGATTGTGCGAAACCCGATTGCTTCTGTGTGCGCATGGAGCGCAGTGGCATCAGCGACCGGCCGGTTTGGACCGGTTTGGGCTGGGCTGGGTCTATTTTGCCCACCAGCCACGTGATGAGATGACTATTGCATTGCAGCATACGCCGCGTCGACCGGTCGGCCGATGACTTGGGCGGCGGCCTGGATGAACCGCGTTACGCCGAATGGCGGCTTACTGTTCAGCTTTGCAGGGAAAAGCCTTGCCGAGCCCTAATGACACCATGGTCGTGGCGTTGAAGTTGCCACGCGTGGGATTGTCGGCGATGAACTTGCGTACCGCGTCCGTCAGTTCCTGTGGTTTGACATCGACTGGCAGGCAAAAATACTGGCCCACCTGCGGTCCCGATGTGCCGCCAATGGCTTCAATGGTGTTGTAGATGCCGTCAGCGGCACCTTCTATATAAGCCGCGCATGCGCTGCGTGAGGCCGTGTCCGTCTTGGTACAAAGCATGTTCAGATCGTTGCCTGTGAACGCGGCCGCGCTTAGCGGAAACGCGAGCACACTGGCCATGACAAAAACCCGCTGCATGATGGTCCTTTCTTATGTTGTCGGTTGCGGGCCGGCCTGCGCACAGGTGAAAACATCCTGTCTTGAAGGCCCAAACCCGTCTTTTCAGCGGACGATCCCAGACGCGCCATCTCGGCTCGCCCTTCCCGGATCGTGCCCGCTGTTTCTCGTATGTTCTTCGCACTGCGCGGTCGGGACCTGTGGTCAGCCAGACCCGAGTCAGACCAGAATCAAACCCGAATCAGATCCCTCGCCGTGCGAGCGTCATTTTGCACTGTTTGCGCCGCTTTGCGGTGCTCCGGACGCGCCCGCTGCGCCCTGGTTTTGCATCGATGCCAGCCGCGCCGCCAGACCTTCCGCCACGTCTTTCTCGTGATACTGCTTCGCGAAGTCCACCGCCGTCAGGCCAATCTGGTTCTTCACCCGCAAATCGGCGCCTTCATCGAGCAACAGCTTGACCGTCGACAGATGGCCGCCGCGCGCCGCCATCATCAGCGGGGTCGTGCCGTTGGGCGAACCCGAGTCGATGTAGGCCGAATGATCGAGCAGCACTTTCACTACGTCGTCGTGACCGTTGGTTGCGGCGTAATGCAGCGGCGTCCAGCCCTTCTTGTTCACTTCCGCGTCTTTCGCGATCAGCATGTTCACGAAGTTGAGGTCGTCGTTGAGCGCGGCCAGCATCATCGCGTTTTCACCGGCGGGATCGAGCTTTTCGAGGTCGATATTCGGGTTATCGGCGAGCAGCTTGCCTACCTTGTCCGACTTTTCCCGCGCCGCGATCACAAGTAGCGGCGTGCCGGTGTCATCGACGAGATTCGGATCCACGCCCTGTGACAACAGCTTTTTAACGGCAGATACGTCGTCGAACTTTACTGCCTTGATCATGGAGTCGGCAGGCGTTGCAAAGGCGGGTTGTGCGATGGCGGCGGCCGTCAACACCAGGCCCGTCACGAGGGATCGCCACGTTCTACGCACCAAGGCGGATTGACGAGCCGACGACGTCGAAAGCGGCGAAGAGGAAACTGTCGAAAATGTAAGCATGTGTTCCTTGGGGATTACTTAACGTTCTAATAACGAAATACCGGATCTGTCAGGCAAGCGATCGGACGCGCCGCGCTGAAAAGACCATGGAGAGCTTCAGTGCGCAACTGGCTGCGGCTGCGGGATCTTGAACAGCGTGAAAAAATTACGCGTGGTGGCTGCCGCCAGCGCTTCATCCGGCATCGCGCGCAATTGCGCGATGAAGCGTCCGACATAACTTACGTACGCAGGTTCATTCGATTTCCCGCGATACGGCACCGGCGCCAGATACGGCGAGTCGGTTTCAATCAGCAAACGCTCGAGCGGCACACGCCCCGCGACGTCCTGTACGTCTTTCGCGCTCTTGAACGTGACAATGCCTGACAGCGAAATGTAAAAATCCTGGGCGAGCGCCGCCTCGGCAACGTGCCACGGTTCCGTGAAGCAATGCATCACGCCGCCCGGCACGCTGGCGCGCTCCTCGGCCATGATCCGCAGCGTGTCTTCCCACGACGAACGCGTGTGAATAATCAGCGGTTTCGCGCTCGCGTGCGCCGCCCGGATATGCGTGCGAAAGCGTTCGCGCTGCCATTCCATATCGGCGATGCTGCGGCCTTCCAGGCGGTAATAATCCAGCCCCGTCTCGCCGATAGCCACTACTTTCGGATGCCGCGCCAGTTCCACGAGGTCCGCCACGCTTGGCTCACGCGCGTCCTCATGATCCGGATGCACGCCGACCGACGCGTAAATATGCTCGTTTTCTTCGGCGATCTTCAACACCGAAGGCAGCGTTTCCAGATCAACCGAGACGCACAGCGCATGCGTCACCTTCAGCTCGCGCATTTTGTCGAGCACTTCAGGCAGGCGGTCGGCCAGACCCTCGAAATTGATGTGGCAATGCGAATCGACGAACATGGGAATTCCGTTAAAGCGGGATTGGGTTGGCTTTTAGATGATCGCTCGACCTGACCGGTCAGCCGAGCCGCCGGCCGAGAATCAGGAGGTCGCGCTCAACGCCGTCCAGCACTGCGACGCGCGGCAGCGCGCCCCACGTCTGGAATTCGAAGCGCTGGAACAGGCGCAGGCTCGCTTCGTTGTGACCGAAGATGAAACCCAGCAGCGTGTCTATACCCAACGCGGGTGCGCGTTCCAGCGCCACTTGCAGCAATTGCTTCCCGAGCCCTTTGCCGCGCGCGCTTTCGGCGAGATAAATACTGACTTCCGCCGTGCGCAGATAGGCCGGGCGGCCGTAAAAGTCGGAGAAACTCAGCCACGCGATGACCGCGCCATTTTCTTCGACCACCCATAGCGGGCGTGCCTTCGGACCATGCGCATGAAACCACGCGAGCCGACTTTCGACCGTGACCGGTTCCAGGTCCGCGGTTACGAGGCGCGAGGGCACGGTGGAATTGTAGATGGCCACGATGCCGGGAAGATCGTCAAGCGTGGCGTCGCGGAAATTGGGGTTCATAGTGCGTTCGTATGCAAAAAAGTGAGTCGATAGTCAGGGCGCAAACACGTCGCGATAGCCGAGGAACAGTTCTTCGAACACCAGCCGCGCGTTCAGCGGGTGATTTTCCACCGCGCGCTGCCGTGTCACCGTCTTCTGAAAGCGGGCGAAACGCTCGGTATCGATCTGCGCGGCGCAGCGTTCGAGCGCCTTCGATGCCCCCGGGAAGTAGCGCGGACGCCCCGCCGTTTTCTGCGCGAGCAGGTCGTAAAGCCAGCGTTGCAGCCAGCCGAGCACCATGGGTACCGGCAGCTTCTGCAGGCTTTCTCCGCACGCGAAAGCGTCACAGCCGGGGCCAGCGGCCAGTTGCGCCAGCGCGAAATCGCGCAGTGCGCGGTTTTCATCGGAGGCGAGCGCCAGCGCCGTCAGCGGCGCGCCGCCGGCTTCCGCCAGCACGGCTGCGGGACGCTCCACGCCCTGCTGCGTCAGCCATGCAACGGCGGGCTCGGTGGGCGGGAGGGTCATCGGCCATTGTCGGCAGCGGCTAATGATTGTTGGCAGCAAGCGGTCTATACGTGCCGTCACCAGAATGAACACCACGCCCGCAGGCGGCTCTTCCAGCGTCTTGAGCAAGGCGTTTGCGGCGAACACGTTGATCGATTCAGCCGGATACAGCAGCACGACCCGCAAACCGCCCCGGTGCGAACCGAGGCTGAAAAAATTCATCAGCCCGAGTACCTGATCGATCTTGATCTCCTTGCTCAGCACCTTCGTTTTCTTGCCGTCCTCGTCGGTCTTTTCAGGCTTGTCGTCGCTGACCAATTCCCCTGCGAGCGCTTCCGGCAACACGGCGCGATAGTCGGGATGGTTGCCTTGGCTGAACCACAGGCAGGCAACGCACTTTCCACACGGTTCGCGGGTTGCGGTCGGGGTTTCGCAGAGCAGGCTTTGAGCAAGATGCTGCGCGAACTGCAATTTACCGATACCCGCGCGACCGTGCAGGAGCAACGCGTGCGGCCAGCTTGCACGCAGTTGCTCAAGATGGGCCCAGTCTTCGGTTTGCCACGGATAGATCATGAAAAGTCTTTTGGATCAGGTGTTTGCGGTGCAATCTTGCGGGTTTAAATTCACTTCAACTTGCTATAAAAACTCAATTGATTCAATAATTTATCGATAGCAATTGAAGTTTTTTCGATGTTTGACCGAAGCCAAGTCCGCAGTGAGAACATTTTGAAAAGCGGAACTTAAAGTGATTTCTATAGCGCTGAACCTATTTAAAATCAAATGCTTGCAACCACTGCTTCCAGTTGTTTCTGGATATCGATAATTGACTGGGTAGCGTCGACTATCACAAACCGCTCCGGCGATTCCGCCGCCCGGCGCAAATACTCGGCCCGCGTACGGCCAAAAAACGAATCGGATTCGCTCTCGAACTTGTCCGGCGAGCGCACCGCGCCGCGCCGTTCGCTGGCCACGTTTGTCGGTACGTCAAAGAGCACGGTCAGATCCGGCTGGAAACCGCCCTGCACCCAGCGCTCAAGCGCTTCCAGCTTGTCGCGCGGCAAACCGCGGCCGCCGCCTTGATATGCGAAGGTGGCGTCGGAGAAACGATCCGACAGCACCCAATCGCCTCGCGCCAGCGCCGGCTCAATGATCTGGGCCAGATGTTCCCTGCGTGCCGCGAACATCAGCAACGCTTCGGTTTCGAGGTCCATCGGCTGGTTGAGCAGCAAGTCTCGCAGGCTTTCTCCCAGCGCCGTGCCGCCGGGTTCGCGCGTGATCACGACCGAACGGCCCGTGGCTGCGATTTTGTCTTCCAGGCGCTCACGAAACCACGCGAGGTGCGTCGTCTTACCCGCTCCGTCGATGCCTTCAAACGTGATGAATCTGCCGCGCACCATCATTGTCCCCGGATGTACTTGTCGACGGCCCGATTGTGGTCGCCGAGATTGTCTGAAAAGAAGCTGCTGCCGTCGCCGCGCGACACGAAATACAGTGCCGAGCTTGATGCAGGATTGACCGTTGCCGCAAGCGCCGCGACGCCCGGCAGCGAGATCGGACCGGGCGGAAGGCCCATGCGCGTGTAGGTATTGTACGGAGTGTCGGTTTGCAGGTCTTTTTTACGCAGCCGGCCGCCGTAGCCCGAACCCAGGCCGTAGATCACCGAGGGGTCCGTTTGCAGCGGCATGCCGATGCGCAGCCGGTTCGCGAACACGGCCGCGACCAGCGGCCGGTCGGCAGCGCGCCCAGTTTCCTTTTCGACAATCGACGCCATGATCAGCGCCTCGTAAGGCGTCTTGTACGGCAAATTCTGCGCGCGTGTAGCCCAGGCTTCGTCGAGGCGCTGCTGCATCAGCTTGTACGCCCGTTTGTAGACGGCGATGTCGCTCGTGCCTTTATCGAAGAGATAGGTGTCGGGGAAAAACAGGCCTTCCGCGCTCGCCCGCGCAATCACGTCGTCCGGCGCACCAATGGCCTTCAGCAAGTCGGTGTCGGTCATGCCGGCCGTGTCGTGCTGCAGGGCCGGATTGCCGTCCAGTTCGTTGCGCATTTTCTGGAACGTCCACCCTTCGATCACGGTCGCCACGTATTCGTTGACGTCGCCGCGGGCGATTTTCTGCAGCATCTCGTAGGGCGTAATTCCCTCCTTGAACGCGTAGTTACCGGACTTGAGCTGTGCGGAAAGACCGAGCACGCGCGTCATCAGCACGAACAACTGCTGTTGGACGTGCGCGCCGCCGCGGTCCAGCTGGAGGGCCACGCTGCGTAACGTGCTGTGGGATTTGATGGTGATGTCGAGTTCGGGTGAGGCCAGCTCGACCGGGCTATTCGCCCATTTGAACATGCCCCCGACGAGCGCACCGGCAACCACGACCGCGACGACAGCCGCGATCAAACATTTCTTCAAAAGGGACATGCGAAACACGCTCTAAGTAAGACCCATATAATACTTGTTCGCCATCGCCCAAGTCAGGTCCATGAATTCTTCGACCGCCTCATCGCTTTCATCTCCTTTCGACGCCGTTGTTCATGCTGGCGTGTTCGTGCCGCTGACGCAGTTCGGCATTATCGATACAACCGGCGACGACGCCGCCGCTTTTCTTCACACGCAATTGACGAGTGACGTCCAGCATCTGGACGCATCAAGCGCGCGTCTGGCTGGTTATTGCTCGCCGAAGGGCCGCTTGCTGGCGTCCTTCCTCATGTGGCGATGCGGCGAAGCCGTGCGCCTGATGCTCGCTGCTGACATACAGGCATCGGTGCAAAAACGCTTGTCGATGTTCGTGATGCGCGCGAAAGCGAAGCTTGTCGATGCCACGCCGTCGCTCGCCGCAGTGGGATTTGCCGGCGATGTCCGCAAGACGCTGTCCCATCTCTTCGACGCCATGCCCGACGGCGTGCACGTAAAGGTGGACGGTCCGCTCGGCTCGCTGATCCGCGTTCCCGATGCCGCCGGCCGGCCGCGCTTCCTGTGGGTCGGCCCGAAGGCTGAGGTCGAAGCGCGCCTCGCCGAGATGGAAAAACAGCTCACGCGCGCCCCGGCCGAGTTATGGGACTGGCTCGATATTCACGCAGGCGAACCGCGCATCACGCATCCGACTTCGGAGCAATTCGTCCCGCAGATGGTTAACTTCGACGTGCTCGGCGGCGTCAACTTCAAAAAGGGGTGTTATCCGGGGCAGGAAGTGGTTGCGCGCAGCCAGTATCGCGGCACGATCAAGCGCCGCACGTCGCTGGCCCATGCCGATACCGCCAAAGCCGGCGACGAACTGTTCCACTCCGATGACCCCGGCCAGCCGTGCGGCCTCGTAGTCAACGTGGCGCCCGCGCCCGGCGGCGGCGTGGATGCGCTTGTGGAAATCAAGCTCGCGGCGCTTGAGCAGGGTTCGGTGCACGTCGGGACGGCGGAGGGTCCCGCGTTGAAATTCTCGCCGCTGCCCTATGCGTTGCCGAGCGAAGTCTGACTTATTGCGGACGGTTTGTTCATGTGCCTGATTGTCTTCGATTGGCAACCGGATGCCGCGGGGTCTGACGCGGAGCGCCCGTTGCTCACGCTCGCGGCGAATCGCGATGAGTTTTTTCATCGTGAAACCGAGCCGTTGCACTGGTGGGAAAACGCACCGGACGTGCTCGCCGGACGCGATCTGACGGGCGGTGGAACCTGGCTTGGCGTCACGCGCGACGGCCGCTTCGCTGCGTTGACGAATTATCGGGCGCCGGCGGAAGTGCGGCCCAATGCCCCGACTCGCGGTACGTTGGTCAGCGATTTTTTATCCGGCGCACCGGTCGCGCCGATGACTTATCTGGACGCGGTGGCCCGCGACGGGCATCGGTACAACGGATTCAATCTGGTTGTCGGCGACTTCACACGGCGCGAACTGGCCTGGTACGGCAATCGTGCCGACGCCCCGCCTTCCCTGCTTGACCCCGGCATTCACGGGTTGTCGAATAGTCTGCTCGACACACCCTGGCCCAAGCTCGTCGCGCAACGCGACGCGCTGAGGGATCTGCTTCACGTCGATGAACGGCCGTCGCTGGACAGCCTGATCGAGACCATGCGCAATCCCCAACTCGCCGATGACCATCTGCTGCCCTCCACTGGTCTCTCGCTTGAGCGCGAGCGTGTGTTGTCGGCGGCGTTTATTGAGTCCGAGGGTTATGGCACGCGCAGTACGACGGCGTTGCGGGTAGTGGCGGTTGACGGCGACTTGACGCTGCAGATCAAGGAACTCAGCGACGACGACGGTTCACACAACATCAAACGCCCCGGCACGTTCGAGCGAAGCGATGCGTTCACGATCGTGCGTGCGGCTTAGGGTCGTTGAACTCCGAGGGAAACTTTGTGCGCGTGAAGTTGCCGGCGCCGGTTTTTACCTCTCTGCGACGTTCATGTATCGACGCAACGCGTCCGCTGCGTCCGCATGCGCCTTCGCCACCTCCGGCACGAAACCTCCCATCTTGAAGAACTCGTGCGTCATGCCTTCGTAGCGGACCAGTTCGACCGGGACGTGTGCCCTTTCGAGTTTCGCGGCATAGGCCACGTCTTCGTCGAAGAGTGGATCGTGATCGGCCGCCGCGATCCATGCGGGGGCAACGCCCGCGAAATCCGGCATGGCGTCGCGTGCGTCCAGCGGGGCAAAACGCCAGTCGTCGCGGTCTTTATCGTCGCGAAGATACTGCGCAAAAAACCACTGAATGGTCTCTGCCGATAACACAAAACCCTCGGCAAATTGCGAGTGCGATTGCGTGTCTTGCCGCGCGCTAACGCCGGGATAAATCAGCAATTGGAGGCATAGCTGGATACCGGCATCGCGTGCGAGCAATGCGCACACCGTGGCGAGTGTGCCGCCCGCGCTGTCGCCTCCCACCGCGAAACGCGTGCTGTCGAGCCCCAGCGACGCCGCTTGCGCGTGAAGCCACGTGAGGGCGTCGAAGGCATCGTGCACCGCGGTTGGAAACTTGTGCTCGGGCGCAAGCCGGTAATCGACCGATGCCACCGCGCAACCCGAATCGGCGGCGAGGCGTCTGCAGAGCGAGTCATGCGTATTGATACTGCCAACCACAAAACCGCCGCCATGAAAGTAGACCAGCGTAGGCGTAGGCGCGGCCCAATTGGGCTCGACCGGGTGATAAAGGCGTGCACGAATGGACGCTTGATCGCGTGTAGGGATCGTGAGTTCGTGGACGTCGAACATCGCGGCCGGCGCGATGTCGAGAATCAGCGCGCTGCGCTCGTAAGAAGCACGGGCGGCGGAAGCCGAAAGCGTGTGAAACGGCGGCCGCTTGGCCTTCGCGATGAGTTCGACGACCTGTGCAACGGCAGGATTCAGCGGCATGGGAGCAGGGAATTGGCGGGCGTTGGAAGCCCGTGATGATGACACGGAGTGCACGATGTCCCGCTGGGTGTGCCCGGAATTCAGGTTTCCCGTGGCGAACCAGCGCGAAGCACCTTCGTTCTTTGCATAATTGTAATCCATGGGCTACAGTATTGGATGTACACAATCCTGCAGTCACAAATTCACTGAATGGCTCGAGAACCTGCGGGATCGCACCGGCAAATTCAGAATCCTTGCGCGTTTGAGGCGGGTGGAACTCGGCAATCTCGGCGACGTAAAGGCCCTCGGGGAGGGGCTACACGAGATGCGTATGACGGTTGGCCCCGGCTATCGCCTGTATTACATGCAACGAGGCCAACAATGATTTTCCTGCTTGCCGGTGGCGACAAATCCACACAAGACAATGACATCAAACGTGCGAAAGAGATCGCCCGCGCTATTGGAGAGCACCATGAGCCGTCCTGAAACCTTCCACCGTTTCGACGTAACGGAACATCTCACGACGGAAGCCGACATGGCAGTCTATCTCGAGGCATGCCTCGAGGAAGGCGATCCGAAGCTGATTGCGGCGGCGCTGGGCGATATTGCTCGCGCTCGCGGCATGACGCAGATCGCTCGAGACGCCGGGATCGGGCGCGAAAGTCTGTACCGGGCGCTCTCCACCGAAGGCAACCCGGAGTTCGCCACGATTATGAAAGTGGTGCGTGCGCTGGGTTTCAAACTGTCGGTGATGGGTACATCCGATACCTTGGACACGCTAGACAAGCGCTCTGCCTGACGCCTTCGGCACGTTACACCCCCCTACCCCTTCACCTCCGGCTTCAACGACAACGGATCGGTCGGGTTGCGCTGTTGCGTGATGTCGTCGAAACGCAGTTGCACCGACGCCAGAATCTTCGGGTGCGTCAGCACATAAAAGCGCCGTTCGCGTACGGCGTCGAAGGTCAGTTCCGCCACCTGCGCCGCGCTCAGCTTGCCGCTCTCCACCGCCTTCGTGAGTTGCTTGCCCGCCATGCGCTGCGATGCCGTCAATGGTTCATCGTTGCGCAAGCCCTCCGGCCGCACGCGCTCGGCGTTCGCAATGCCTGTCGGCACGAATGCCGGACAGAGCAACGAACAATCCACGTGGCCGCCGACAATTTTCAAGTCGTGATACAGCGTCTCCGTCAACGCGACGACCGCATGCTTCGATGCGTTATAGACGGCCATGCCTGGCGCCGACAGCAAGCCCGCCACCGACGCCGTGTTCACAATATGCGCCGGCTCTTGCTGCGCCAGCATCAACGGCGTGAACGCGCGCACGCCGTTCGCCACGCCCATCACGTTGACGCCGAATACCCAAGCCCAGTCGTTCGCGCTGCTTTCCCAGACAAAACCGCCCGTGCCGACGCCCGCGTTATTGAACAGCAAATGCACGGCGCCGTAGGTATCGATAGTCGTACGTGCAAGCGCATCGACCTGCGCGGCATCGGAAACATCAGTGGGCGCGCCGAGCGCTTCGGCGCCCAAACCGCGCGCCATCTCGACCGTTTCCGCGAGACCTTTCACATCGACATCGGCAAGTACGAGCTTCATGCCTAGCGTCGCGCCCATCAATGCAAACTCGCGACCGAAGCCGCTGCCGGCGCCCGTGATCACGGCCACTTTGCCGTCGAACTGGTCCACTGTGTCTCCCTTCTATTTGTAGATTTCGAACGTTCAGATCAGCTTGACGAGCTGCTTGCCGAAGTTCTTGCCCTTGAGCAATCCGAGAAAAGCCTCAGGGGCATTTTCCAGGCCCTGCGCAATGGTCTCCCGATATTGCAGCTTCTTCTGTGCAACGAGCCCGCCGAGTTGCGTAAGCGCCTCGGGCCAGACCTCCGGCGACTCGCTGACGATAAAACCCTGCACCTTCAAGCGCTGCGTAAGTAGCAGAGCGGGTTTTTTAAGCGGCATCGGCGAACCGTCGTAACTCGCGATCATCCCGCACAACGCAATTCGGCCGAACGCGTTCATGCGCGACAACACGGCGTCCAGTATCTCGCCGCCGACGTTTTCGAAGTAACCGTCGGCCCCGTTGGGCAACGCGGCCTTGAGGTCGTCATGAAGGTTGCCGGCCTTGTAGTCGATGCATGCGTCGAAACCGAGTGTCTCGGTGACGTAGCGGCATTTGTCCGCCCCGCCCGCGATGCCCACCGCGCGGCAGCCCGCTGCTTTCGCCAACTGGCCGACTACGCTTCCCACCGCGCCGCTCGCCGCGCTGACAACGACCGTTTCGCCGGCTTTCGGCTCGATGATTTTGTTGAGCCCAAGCCATGCGGTCACCCCGGGCATGCCGACCGGGCCGAGATACGCTGAAAGCGGAATATGGGTGTCGTCGACTTTACGCAAGCCCTTGCCATCCGACGTGCCGAATTCCTGCCAGCCGTAGATCCCGACCACCTTGTCGCCGACCGCGAATTTCGGATTCTTCGATTCCACCACTTCGCCCACCGTCCCGCCGATCATCACTTCGTTGAGCGGCTGCGAGGCGGCGTACGACTTCGAGTCGTCCATGCGGCCGCGCATGTAGGGATCGAGCGAGAGAAAGTGATTGCGCACGCGCACTTGCCCGTCCGCCAAAGGCTCAAGCGGAGTGTCGACCAGTTTGAAGTTATCGACGCTTGCCACGCCTTGCGGGCGCGAAACGAGGAGGATCTGGCGATTGATTGAATGGTGTTCTGACATCGTGATACTCCTGTGCGGTCCCGGGATAACAGAGCGCGAGGCGCGCCCTGGTAGCGGCGTCAGGCGTCGCTGGGACCGGGTGTGGCGGACGGATCTGAACGCAGGCGTTGCTGCGCGATATCGCGGCCGACGGCGAGCCTGCGCATGTACTTGAAGGTGCCGAGCGCTTTGGCGACGAAATGGCCTTCGCTATCGCGGATTTCGCCTTCGCAATACGCCATGGTGGTGGAGCGGTGCAGCACGCGGGCAAACGCGCGGAGTTCGCCGCGGCCCGGCTGCATGAAGTTGACTTTCATTTCGACGGTGACCACGCCGATGCCATCGTCGGCGAGACTGCGCGCGGCCATTGCGAGGGCTACGTCGGCAAGCGTCATGGTCACGCCGCCGTGTGCGATGCCCCAGGTATTCATATGCGTGCCGGTCAGCGGCAGCACCACTTCGCTTGCGCCGTCTTCGGCGGTGACAAGCTGTACGCCGAGCGAATCGACGAACGGGCTCTCAGGGAGCGTGGAGAAATCGGTCATGGTCTCAGACTTCGTAATCGATGCATTGACGCGATTCACGTACCGCTGCAACGAAGTCCTTGATCGCCAGGTGCTTGGCATGGACCTGATACGCCTGAAGCGCTTCGGGATTGTCGAAGTCGGAGACGAGAACCACGTCGTACGTGGCTTCGAAACCGGGCTGCGCCGTGCCGACTTCGAAGTGGCCTTGCCCCGCAACAATGCTGCGGCAGGTTTCGAGTTTGGCTTTCAGCTTGACGATGTTTTCCGCGCGGGTGCCACCCTCGGCGCTTTCCTTCAACTTCCACATGACGATGTGTCGTAACAAGACGGGCTCCTGGTTGTAGCAAATGATGTATGCCGATCGCCCAAGCGTATCAAAAACGCCGGGCGACCGTACAAAATCACACTACTTCGAACAACCCGGCCGCGCCCTGCCCGCCGCCAATGCACATGGTCACCACGACAAACTTCGCACCGCGCCGCTTGCCTTCGATCAACGCATGCCCCGTGAGCCGAGCGCCCGACACGCCATACGGATGCCCTACTGCAATCGCGCCGCCGTTCACGTTCAGGCGATCAGCCGGAATGCCCAACGTATCGCGGCAATAGAGCACTTGCACGGCGAATGCTTCGTTCAGTTCCCACAGGTCGATATCGCTGACTTTAAGGCCCGCTTTCTTCAACAGCTTGGGCACGGCGAACACCGGTCCAATACCCATTTCATCCGGCTCGCAACCCGCGACCGCAAACCCCCGGAAAATCCCCAGCGGCTTGAGCCCTTCCTTCTCCGCAAGCGATGCGTTCATCACCACACATGCTGACGCGCCATCGGAGAACTGGCTGGCATTGCCCGCCGTGACCACTCCGCCGGGCATAGCGGTGCGAATCTTCGATACCCCTTCGAGCGTGGTGTCGGCGCGAATGCCTTCATCGGCGGCCAGCGTGACTTCCTTCGTGAACATGCGGCCCGTGGCTTTATCGGCGACACCGGCCAGCACCGTGATAGGCACGATTTCATCGTTGAACTTGCCCGCCGCTTGCGCCGCTGCTGCACGCAATTGCGATTGCACGCCGTACTCGTCCTGCCGTTCTTTCGATATTTCGTAACGCTTGGCGACGTTTTCCGCCGTCTGCAACATGGACCAGTAGATGGCCGGCCTGTGTTCCTTCAACCAGCCGTCCAACAGCATGTGCTGGTTCATCTCGTTCTGCACGCACGAGATGGATTCCACTCCACCCGCCACATAGACATCGCCTTCGCCGGCGATCACGCGTTGCGCCGCCAGCGCGATGGTCTGCAAGCCCGATGAACAGAAGCGGTTCACGGTCATGCCCGGCACGCTGACCGGCAGGCCCGCGCGCAACGCAATCTGCCGCGCGATGTTCATGCCGGTCGCGCCTTCCGGATTCGCGCAACCCATGATCACGTCTTCCACACGCGCCGGGTCAATGCCCGCACGCGCCACCGCGGCCTGCGTGGCATGGCCGCCGAGCGTCGCGCCGTGGGTCATGTTGAATGCGCCGCGCCAGGATTTGGCGAGGCCCGTGCGTGCCGTCGATACGATTACCGCGTCAGTCATGCTTGTCTCCACTTCGAATACGAATAGGGTTGGTTCATTTGGCGGGTTCAACCCGCCGTTCAGCGCAGCAAGTCCGTCGATCCGATTCGCGATACACCCGCTGCCGTCATCTGCTCCCACGCCCGCGCAAGCGAGCCGTCGAGGTCGATCGCGCGACAGGCGTCGTCGATCACGACCGCTTCGAAACCCCCGCTGCGCGCATCGAGCGCCGACCACGCGACGCAATAGTCCGTCGCCAGCCCGCAGCAATAGACACGCTTCACGCCGACTTCGCGTAGATAACCCGCGAGGCCCGTCGGCGTGGTGCGATCGGCTTCCATGAAGGCCGAATAACTATCGACATCCACGTGATGACCCTTGCGGATCACCAGCCGCGCGTGAGGCACGTCCAGGTCGCGATGCAGCGCTGCGCCGTCCGTGTCTTGCACGCAATGGGTCGGCCACAAAACCTGCTGGCCGTAGCTCAGCGTGGCCATGTCGAATGGCGCGCGCTCCGCGTGATTTTCAGCGAAGGAAATATGCTTCGCCGGGTGCCAGTCCTGCGTCAGCACCACATGCGAAAACGCACGCGCGAGGCGGTTGATCACGGGCACGACTTCGTCGCCGTGAGCGACCTGCAACGCACCGCGAGGCATGAAATCATTCTGGACATCGACCACAAGCAGGACTTCGTCAGCGCCTTTCATCGCGAATCTCACCGGTTGAATCCAGCTCTCGAATCTAGCTGTTGTATCTAGCTATTAAAGCCGCGCCCTTCTGCGGCCAGTTCGGCTACGCGCGCAGCTGGCTGCCATGCATCGCCGTTGGCTTGGGCGCCATACTTGCGCATCGCGCGTTCGACGTTGTACAGGCCGACCGTATCCGCATACAGCATCGGTCCGCCGCGATACAGCGGGAAACCGTAGCCGGTCAGGTAGACCATGTCGATGTCCGACGCCTTCGATGCAATCCCTTCCTCCAGGATCAGCGCGCCTTCGTTGACGAGCGCGAACACCAGCCGTTCGACAATCTCGTCGTCGGAGATCTTGCGCCGCGTGACACCTTGCTCCTTCGAATACGCAACAATCATCTCGTCGACGATCTTCGACGGATGCGCCGTACGATCGCCGGCCTTGTAGTCGTACCAACCCGCGCCGGTCTTTTGTCCGAAGCGCCCGGTCTCGCACAAGCGGTCCGCGATCTTCGAATACTTCAGATCTGGCTTCTCTTGATAACGGCGCTTGCGGATCGCCCAGCCAATGTCATTGCCCGCGAGATCGCTCATGCGGAACGGTCCCATAGCGAAGCCGAATTTTTCGATCGCACGATCCACTTGCGCCGGCAACGCGCCTTCTTCAAGCATGAACAGCGCTTGACGCAGATACTGCTCGATCATCCGGTTGCCGATAAAACCATCGCAGACGCCCGACACCACGGCTGTCTTCTTGATCTTCTTGGCGAGTTGCATGACCGTGGCGAGCACGTCTTTCGACGTCTTCGCGCCACGCACGACTTCCAGCAGCTTCATGACGTTCGCCGGGCTGAAGAAGTGCATGCCGACCACGTCTTCGGGACGCTTGGTGAACGCGGCAATCTTGTCGACGTCGAGCGTGGACGTATTCGATGCCAGGATTGCCCCCTTCTTCGCGACCTGATCGAGTTTCGAAAATACCTGCTCTTTCACGCCGAGTTCTTCGAACACTGCTTCGATGATCAGGTCGGCATCACTGAGTGCGTCGTAGGAAAGCGTGGGCGTAATCAGCGCCATGCGCTCTTCCAGTTTCTCCGCCGTCAAACGACCCTTCTTGACAGCACTTTCGTAGTTCTTGCGGATGGTGGCAAGGCCACGATCGAGCGCTTCCTGCTTCGTTTCAAGCAGGGTCACCGGCAGGCCCGCGTTGACGAAATTCATGGCGATGCCGCCGCCCATCGTCCCTGCGCCAATCACGCCAACGCGTTCGATCTTGCGCACCGGGGTGCTCGAAGGCACATCGGGAATCTTGCTCGCCGCGCGTTCGCCGAAGAACGCGTGCCGCAGCGCGCGGCTTTCAGGCGTCTGCACCAGCGCCATAAAACATTCTCGTTCGACGGCCAGGCCTTTATCGAAACCGAGCTTCACGCCGGCTTCCACCGCATCGATACATTTGAGTGGTGCCGGGAAGTTCTTCGCCAGCGGCGTGACGCCGTTGCGCGCGAACTGGATAAAACCCTCGGCGTTCGGATGGTCGATCTTTCGATCGCGAACCTTCGGATGCGGGCCGTTTTGCGTGCCGACTTTCTGCGCGAATTTGACGGCTTCGTCGAGCAGATCGCCTTGCGCCATTTGATCGAACAAGCTCGTGCCAGCCAGTTTCTCCGACATCACCGGCGCACCCGACACGATCATGTTCAGCGCAGTTTCCAGCCCGACCGCGCGCGGCAAGCGCTGCGTGCCGCCTGCGCCCGGCAGGATGCCGAGCTTGACTTCGGGCAACGCGATCTGCGCTCCCGCCGATGCCACCCGATAATGCGCGCCCAGCGCCAGTTCGAGGCCGCCGCCCATTGCCACGCTGTGGATTGCGGCCACGACAGGCTTGGCGCTTCCTTCAACGACCTTGATGACCGTGTGCAGCGTGGGTTCCTGAGTTGCCTTGGGCGTGTTGAATTCGGTGATGTCGGCGCCACCGGAAAACGCCTTGCCCGCGCCGATGATCACGATCGCACTGACCGAGGCGTCCGTCTGCGCTTTTTCAACGCCCTCGACAATGCCAAGCCGCGTAGAGAATCCAAGGCCGTTCACCGGCGGATTGTTCAGCGTGATAACGGCGATGCCGTCGCGAGTCGTGTAGTCCACTGCCATTTGTCTACCTCCGTTCGATGCCTGCGATAGTCAGATTCTCCGGGAAACTCCCGGAAAGCGCTGATTACCGTGTCGCTGGGATTGTGAGTTACCCGAGAAGAATACACAAAAAAGAACGCTCGTTCAATTTCGTTGTTTTTGAGATGAGGGTAGCTTGGCGCGGAGCCGGGAGAAAACACGTGGAGAATGCCAGGCTGCGCGACGGCAGCCCGGTAAAGCGGGAAAGCAAGGAAACTAAGATTCGCCCAAAAACTCAGACCACTTTTTCATCCACAGTCGGCAGCACATGCTCGCGATACAACTCGCGCAGCCGAAGCTTCTGCAGCTTGCCAGTAGCCGTATGCGGGAGTTCATCGGCGAAAACGACATCGTCGGGCTTCCACCATTTCGCCACCTTGCCGTCGTAGAACGCGAGCAGTTCCTCTCGCGTGACGGTCGCATTCGGACGCAGCACGACCACCACCAGCGGCCGCTCCGTCCACTTCGGATGCGAGCACGCAATACACGCCGCTTCCGCCACCTGCGGATGCGACATCATCACGTTCTCCAGGTCGATCGAACTGATCCATTCGCCGCCCGACTTGATCACGTCCTTGCTGCGATCGGTGATCTGCATGAAACCATCGGGGTCGATAGTCGCTACATCGCCCGTCGGAAACCAGCCGTCGATCAACGGCGAATCGTCCTTGCGGAAGTACCGGTTGATCACCCACGGCCCGCGCACGTGCAGGTCGCCGAACGACTTGCCGTCCCAGGGAAGTTCGCGGCCGTCATCGCCGACGACTTTCATGTCCACGCCGAACATCACGTGGCCCTGCTTCTCACGCAGATGCCGCCGTTCTTCCGGCGAGCGTTGCTGCTGACTCCAGGTGAGTTTGGCGAGCGTGCCGAGCGGCGACATCTCCGTCATGCCCCACGCGTGAATCACCTCCACGCCGTAGTCGTCCTCGAAGCTGCGCAGCATGGCCGGCGGACAAGCCGAGCCGCCAATCACCGTGCGTTTAAGCGTATTGAAGCGCACGCCCGCCTGCTTCATGTAGTTCAGCAAACCAAGCCAGACCGTCGGCACGCCTGCTGAAAACGTCACGCCTTCGGCTTCCATGAGTTCGTAGAGCGCTTTACCATCGAGACAATTGCCGGGCAGCACGAGCTTCGCACCCACCAGCGGCGCGGCGTGCGGGATACCCCAAGCATTGACGTGGAACATGGGCACGACTGGCAGGATTGCATCGCGGGCGGAACAGCCCATGGCGTCGGGCAGCGACGCACCGTATGCATGCAGCACGGTGGACCGATGCGTATAGAGCGCGCCCTTGGGATTGCCGGTCGTGCCCGATGTGTAGCAAAGAAACGATGCCGAGCGTTCATCGAGCACCGGCCACGCGTAGTCGCCATCGTATTTGCCGATCAACGTTTCGTAGCTGAGCACGGGCGTTGCCATATCGGCGAGATGAGTGCTGATGCAACTCTCGTCGCCCAGCGCAATCCAGCCCTTCACGTTCGGGCACTGCGGCGCAATGATGTCGACGAGCGTGGCGAACGTCATGTCGAACGCGACATATTCGTCGTCGGCGTGATTGACGATAAACGCAACCTGATCGGGGAAGAGCCGCGGGTTAATCGTGTGGCACACGGCGCCCATGCCGGTCACGCCGTAATAACATTCCAGATGGCGATACCCGTTCCACGCCAACGTGCCAACGCGTTCACCGGGGTTCACGCCCAACCCGATCAACGCCTGCGCCAGTTGTTTCGCGCGCTTTTCGCAATCGCGCCAGGTATAGCGATGAATGTCGCCTTCAATACGGCGCGAGACAATCTCGGTATCGCCGAAATGACGTGCAGCGTGGGATATCAACGATGAAGCGAGCAGCGGTACATCCATCATCTGGCCGAAAAGCGGCGACGTCATGGGCGAGTTCCTCACAAGTCCGGATGCACGGGATTTAATGCGTGATCTTCTGCTGGAATGGATACCTTAATCGATCCTTGAGCCAATGTGGGAGCTGATCGCGCGGGCTTGTGCAGCGGCGCGGCCGCGGATTTACAATATCGACTAATCATGAGGTGCTCAATATGTCGTTTTCCCCAAGCAGCACCGCAGCAGTTGCCGATCCGGCAGGCCTTGCGCCCTTGGATTCGCCCGTGGATTCGCTGCTTGCATCTATCGAAACCGATCGGCCAGATGCATTCGTTTCACTCGGCTCCGCCTTTCTCACCCGCCTGCCCGCCGCTCCGTTGCCGGAGCCTTATCTGGTAGGCATTTCCGCCGATACCGCCGCGCAACTCGGTTTCAACGCCGCAGACGCGCGAGATCCTGCGTTCGCCGATCCGTTTGCAGAGCTTTTTGCGGGCAATCCCACGCGGGAATGGCCGATGGAGAAGTTGCCGTATGCATCGGTGTATTCGGGGCACCAGTTCGGCGTGTGGGCCGGCCAGCTTGGCGACGGCCGCGCGATCGGGCTGGGCGAGATCGAACATGACGGCGAGCGCCTGGAGTTGCAGCTAAAAGGCGCGGGACGCACGCCGTATTCACGCATGGGCGACGGGCGGGCTGTGCTGCGGTCATCGATACGCGAATATTTGTGCTCCGAAGCCATGCACCATCTCGGCATTCCGACTACGCGGGCGCTGTGCGTCATCGGATCGGACCAGCCGGTACGCCGCGAAACCATGGAAACCGCAGCCGTCGTGACGCGGGTCGCGCCGAGTTTCGTGCGCTTTGGCCACTTCGAGCATTTCTACACAAACGATCGCCTCGATGAACTGCAAAAGCTCGCCAATCACGTGATCGACCGGTTTCACCCGCAATGCCGCGAGGCCGCTGATCCCGCTCTGGCGCTCCTGCAGGAAGTCACGCACCGCACCGCCGAGCTGATGGCTGACTGGCAAGCGGTCGGGTTTTGCCATGGCGTGATGAATACGGACAACATGTCGATTCTCGGGCTGACGATCGATTACGGCCCGTTTGGGTTTATCGATGGATTCAATGCGAATCACATCTGCAATCACTCGGATTCGCAGGGGCGGTACGCTTATAAAATGCAGCCGCAGATTGGCTACTGGAATCTGTTTTGCCTCGCCCAATCGTTAGTGCCGCTGTTCGGGCCGCAATACGACAGCGACACTCGCAACACCAAGGTGATTGAAGACGCGCAGCGGGTGCTGGAAGGATTCAAGGACCGTTTTGCGCCCGCGCTCGAGCGCCGTATGCGCGCGAAGCTCGGTCTGGCGGAGATTCGCGAAGGCGACGATAAACTCGCCAGCCGCCTGTTTGAAGTAATGAACGCCAACCGCGCTGACTTCACGCTGACGTTCCGAAACCTGGCCAAAATGCGCAAGGCTGACACCTCTGGCGACGCGCCGGTGCGTGACCTGTTCCTCGATCGGGACGCTTTCGATGTCTGGGCGAACGACTACCGGCTGCGCTTGTCGGAGGAAACACAGGGCGACGAAGCGCGAGCAAGCGCGATGAACGCCGTGAATCCAAAATATGTCTTACGCAATCATCTGGCCGAAAACGCCATCCGACTTGCGAAAGAGAAGGATTTTTCCGAGGTTGAGCGGCTGGCGCAGGTGCTGCGTCATCCCTTCGATGAACAACCGGAATTTGAAGCGTATGCCGGCCTGCCGCCCGACTGGGCGAGCGACCTGGAAGTCAGTTGCTCTTCCTGAAATAGCCCCCAAATGAATAGGCCCAAACGAGCCAAACGAGCCGCTTTGCCGGGCTCCGCTAAAGATCTGGAGATAGAACCATGAACCGAGACGACCTCACGAAAGACCCCGTTGCTCCGTTGCAGAAGGACGATGCCGAGTATCGAAAGGAATTGACCGACATCCAGTACCAGGTGACGCGCCACGCCGCCACCGAGCGGCCGTTCACCGGTGAATACTGGGATCACACGGAGCGCGGTGTGTATGACTGCGTGTGCTGCGGCACGCCGCTGTTCGAGTCGGATACGAAATTCGATGCCGGTTGCGGCTGGCCGAGCTACTTCAAGCCGATCAACGGCGAGGTCATCAAGGAAAAGACGGATCGTGCGCACGGCATGCTGCGCATCGAGGTGCAGTGCAAGAACTGTGGCGCGCATCTGGGCCACGTTTTCGAGGACGGTCCCGCACCAACCGGTCTGCGCTACTGCATTAACTCGGCTGCGCTACAATTCGAACCCAAGTAAGCGCGTCGGGCGACGCCGGCCAGTGGGCCAGCAAGTCGGCCTGCCGCGGCGAGCTACCTCGCCGCGCGTCTTCAAACGCGGCTGACTTGCGGCCTGATGCGGCTTAATGCGACCAAATGCGTCTGAACGCGGCTATTCACTCGCCAGGCGTCGTGCAGAGTGCCGGTAGCGAACCGGCAACGCGCGGCGCGTGCGCGCTTTCAAATTGATGCCCTCCTCGTCCCTACGACATGAAATTTCTGTTCGATCTATTTCCGATCCTCCTCTTCTTCGTCGCATTCAAGATCTGGGGTATCTACACCGCGACCGCCGTCGCCATTGTCGCCACGCTTGTGCAGATTGCGTGGGTCGCATTCCGGCATCGCAAGGTCGATCCCATGCTGTGGGTGAGCCTGGGTGTGGTGGTCGTATTCGGCGGCGCGACGCTCGTGCTGCATAACGACACCTTCATCAAGTGGAAACCGACTGCGCTTTACTGGCTTTTTGCCGGTGCGCTGATCGTGTCGCAGGTCGCTTTCGGGAAGAACCTCATTGAAGCGATGATGGGCAAGCAGATAGTGTTGCCGCATCGGGTGTGGGGCCAATTGAACCTTGCCTGGGCCGTGTTCTTCGCGATTCTTGGCGTGGTCAATCTGTTCGTGGCGTTTAACTACACCACCGATCAATGGGTCAACTTCAAACTGTTTGGCGCGACCGGTTGTTTGCTGGTGTTTATCGTCGCGCAGAGTTTGTGGCTCGCGAAGTATATGAAAGAGGATGAAGGGAAATGAGCGATCCCGGTTTTATCGAGAACTTCGTCAACGCGTCGGCCGAGGGCAAGATTGCTTATCTCGAAGCGCGGCTTAATGCGGCGCTTGCGGCTTCGTCGGTGCATATAGACGACGACAGCGCGGCGCATGCAGGTCATGCCGGAGCCTCGGCGGGAAGTCACTATACGGTTACCATCGTGTCGGCCCGATTCGCCGGGAAGCCACGCGTGGCGCGGCACCGGCTGGTGTATGATGCGCTGGCCGACGAGCTGCGGCAGGGTATTCATGCGCTTGCCATCAAGGCTTTTACACCCGAAGAGTTTGCAGACCAGTTCGAGTGACCGAGTATCTGCCCTTCATTTGAGTTTTGCTTTCAGCCTAGATTCCCAGCCCTCGTTCTGATCAGGAACTATTGATGATTTTAAAAAATCCCCGTATTTGGGTGTTGCTGGCCGCGTTCGCGGCGGCGCCCGTATTTGCTCAGAACATTGCCGTGGTGAACGGCACACCGATTCCAAAATCCCGTGTCGACGCGCTTGTCGCGCAACTCGTTCAACAGGGTCAGCAGGACACGCCGCAATTGCAGGCGGCCGTGCGTCAAGAGCTGGTGAATCGCGAGATCCTGATGCAGGAAGCCATGCGGCGCGGTATTGCCACGCGTCCTGACGTAAAGGCGCAAATCGCCGTTGCTCAGCAGACGGTGGTCTTGCGTGCGTTGATTGAAGATTTCGTGAAGAACAATGCGCCGACCGATGCAGAGATCAAGGCGCGGTATGACGACATGGTGAAGCAGGTTGGCGGCGGCAAGGAATATCACCTGCACCATATTCTCGTCGACAATGAAGCTCAGGCTAAGGACTTGATTGCGAAGATCAAGGCTGGCGCGAGCTTTGAAGATATGGCGAAGCAGTATTCGAAGGATCCGGGATCGGGCAAGAATGGCGGTGATCTGGACTGGTCAAGCCCGCAGGCGTATGTGCCGGAATTTGGCGCGGCGGCTGAGAAGTTGAAGAAGGGTGAGATGACGGACACGCCGGTGAAGACGCAGTTCGGCTGGCACATCATCCGGTTGGACGATATCCGCGATGTTGCCCCGCCGCCGCTCGAGCAAGTGAAGGATCAGATTGCGAAGCAGATTGAGCAGGAAAAGCTGCAGGCTTTTGAAGAAGGTTTGCAGAAGAAGGCTGTGATCAAGTAATTATCGGGAAGTTGTCGAGTTTCCGCCGATGTGAAAATGCCCCGCTGACGCAAGCCAGCGGGGCATTTTTATTGGGCTTTGGTTCTGCGTCGCTGTGCCCTCTTCCTTGGTGAAAAGGGCACCGCCCGACTTTATCCCACCCAGCGCCGCGCGTTCTGGAACACGCGCAGCCACGGACTTGCGTCTGCAGTCCAATCGGCGGGCGTCCAGCTCATCTGCACGTTCCTGTGCACCCGCTCCATGTGCGGCATCAGCACCGTGAAGCGTCCGTCAGGCGTCGTCACCGACGTAATTCCCTCCGGCGAGCCATTCGGATTCAACGGATAACGCTCGGTTGCAGCGCCCTGGTTATCGACGAAACGCATTGCTACCAAAGCGTTCGCCTCGTCGCCCTGCTGCGAAAAATCCGCAAAGCCTTCACCGTGTGCAACGGCCACCGGAATCCGCGAACCTTCCATGCCGGCGAAGAATATTGACGGCGAGCTTTGAATCTCAACCGATGCAAACCGCGCTTCGAACTGCTCCGATTTGTTCCTCGTGAACTTCGGCCACGCATCCGCGCCGGGGATCATCGAAGCAAGGCTGCTCATCATCTGGCAACCATTGCAGATGCCTAACGCAAAGGTATCTGTGCGACCGAAAAACGCCGCGAACATATCAGCCAGACGTGGATTGAAACGAATCGTCTTCGCCCAGCCTTCGCCCGCGCCGAGCACGTCGCCGTAAGAGAAACCGCCGCAAGCCACCGCGCCCGCAAAGTCCGCCAACGTAACGCGGCCTTCCAGCAAGTCGCTCATGTGGACATCGTGGGTATCGAAGCCCGAACGGTCGAACGCGTAGGCCGTTTCCAGATGGGAATTGACGCCCTGCTCTCGCAGGATAGCGACACGCGGACGCGCACCCTTGCCAACGAATGGAGCCGATATATCCTGCGCCGGATCAAAAGTCAGCACCGGCGAGATGCCCGGATCAGCGGGATCGAGCAACGCGTCGTATTCGGCATCGGCGCAGGCGGGGTTATCGCGTAACCGCGCGATGCGCCAGCTCACTTCGCTCCACGCGCGCTGCAACTCATGGCGCGGCGCCTCGTAGATCTTCTTGGCATCGCGATAAATCTCGATGGCGTCACGCTCGTTCGGCTTGCCGATCACTTCGCTGCAAGCCGACAGCCCGTGTTCACGCAACACAGCCATCACGGCATCGCGATCCGCCAAAGGTACCTGGATCACGCCGCCCAGTTCTTCCGAGAACAACGCGCGAATGGTCCGGTCTTCACGACGGCCGCTGGTCTGCTTCGCCCAGTCCTTGGCATCGCCGTAATCGGATTCGTGGTTGGGATCGAGGATCAGCATGTCGACGTTCAGCGACACGCCCACATGCCCCGCAAATGCCATTTCGCAGACAGTCGCCCAGAGGCCGCCATCGGAACGATCGTGGTACGCGAGCAATTTGCCTGCAGCATTGAGCGACTGGATCGCGTTGAAGAAACGCTTCAGGTCCTCGGCGTCGTCCACGTCGGGAACCGTATCGCCGATCTGCTGCGTCACTTGCGCCAGAATGCTGCCGCCAAGACGATTCTTGCCACGGCCAAGATCGATCGAGATCAACACCGTGTCCGTGCCGCGCTGCAACTGCGGCGTGAGTTGACGGCGGACATCTTCAACCGGTGCAAACGCCGAAATGATCAGCGACACCGGCGACACGACTTCCTTCGCTACACCCGCCTCGTCCTGCCATTTGGTGCGCATCGACAGCGAATCCTTGCCCACAGGAATGCTGATGCCCAGCGCCGGGCACAATTCCATGCCGATAGCCTTCACGGTGTCGAACAGCGCCGCGTCTTCGCCGGGACTTCCGCACGCGGCCATCCAGTTGGCGGACAGCTTGAGCTTGTTCAGCGATTCGATGGGAGCAGACGCAATATTCGTCACTGCCTCGCCCACTGCCATGCGCCCGGATGCGGGTGCATCGATCACGGCAAGCGGTGTGCGTTCGGCAATGGTCATTGCTTCGCCACGGAAGCCCGCGTAATCCATGGTCGTGATCGCGCAATCGGCGACGGGCACTTGCCACGGGCCGACCATCTGGTCGCGCGCGGTCGTGCCGCCCACCGAGCGATCGCCAATCGTAATCAGGAACGATTTGCTCGCGACTGTCGGGTGCTTGAGCACGCTCACCGCGATCTCCGACAACACCATTCCGGTCACATCGACGGGTTCGAACTTCAGAACCTCGCGCTTCACGTCGCGATGCATCTTGGGCGTCTTGCCGAGCAGGACTTCCATGGGCATATCGACGGGTTCGAGCTTTTGATCCGCGCTCTTCAGGTCGTCGATCAACTGCAACTGGCGTTCTTCTGTCGCGACGCCCACCACGGCAACCGGACAGCGTTCACGCGTGCAGATGGCTTCGAAGGCCGGCAGGCTTTCCGGCGCGATAGCGAGAACGTAACGTTCCTGCGCTTCGTTCGACCAGATTTCTCGCGGCGACAAACCCGATTCCTCAAGCTGCACGCGACGCAATTCGAAACGTGCGCCCTTGTCGGCGCCATCGACCAGTTCAGGAAACGCATTCGACAACCCGCCCGCGCCCACGTCGTGGATGCTCAAGATAGGGTTTTCCGCGCCCAACTGCCAGCACGCGTTGATCACTTCCTGCGCGCGCCGCTGGATTTCCGGGTTGCCTCGCTGCACGGAATCGAAGTCGAGTTGCGCGGTGTTCGCGCCGGTCGCCATCGAACTCGCCGCGCCGCCGCCCATACCGATCCGCATGCCCGGACCGCCGATCTGGATCAGCAACGATCCGGCAGGCAGATCCATCTTGTGCGTGTGCTGGTCCGAGATATTGCCGATCCCGCCCGCGATCATGATCGGCTTGTGATAACCCCGCACGCGTCCGGCAGCGTTCTGCTCATACGCGCGGAAATAGCCGCCCAGATTGGGCCGGCCGAATTCGTTGTTGAATGCGGCCGCGCCAATCGGGCCATCGATCATGATTTGCAGCGACGACGCAATGCGTTCCGGCTTGCCGTACGGCTCATGGGCGTCCGAAGGATTGCGCTGCGGCACCGGCACAGCGCTGTCGCGGGCGTTTTCCCAAGGCTGGCGTGCATCGGGCAAGTCCAGATTCGATACCGTGAACCCCGCCAGGCCCGCCTTTGGGCGCGCGCCGCGGCCAGTCGCGCCTTCGTCGCGGATCTCGCCGCCCGAGCCTGTTGCCGCTCCTGCGAATGGCGAAATAGCGGTCGGGTGGTTATGCGTCTCGACCTTCATCAACGTATGCGTCAACTCGGTGTGACGACCGTAATGTTCGTTCGAACCACGCGGGAACCAACGCTCGGCCGTGCCGCCTTCCATGATCGCCGAGTTGTCCGAATACGCGACGATAGTGCCAGCGTGGTTCAGCTTTTCGGTATTGCGGATCATGTTGAACAGCGAGATGTCCTGCGGCTCGCCGTCGATGGTCCACTGACCGTTGAAAATCTTGTGACGGCAATGTTCGCTGTTGGCTTGCGCGAACATCATCAGTTCGACGTCGGTCGGATTGCGCTCCAGCTGCTTGAACGAATCAACGAGGTAGTCGATTTCATCTTCCGCCAGCGCGAGGCCAAGTTCCGCGTTCGCCGTTTCCAGCGCGCCGCGGCCATGGCCGAGGATATCGACAGCTTGCAGCGGCTGGGCCGGCAATTCGTCGAAGAGATGCAGTGCGTGATCGCGTGACGGGGCAACGCTTTCGGTCATCCGGTCATGCAGCGCAGCGGCAACGGCCGCGCGCTCTTGCTCGTTCAACCCCTTCTTGCCGCCAATGCCGCTGCCGAGCAAGCCGCTTTTCAGGATCACCGTATATTCGATACCCCGCTCGATCCGGCGAACCTGCGTAAGGCCGCAGTGATGCGCGATGTCGGTGGCCTTGCTCGCCCACGGCGAAACGGTGCCGAAACGCGGCACGACCATGAAGGTTTCGTGCGCGCCGCGCTCGGTGGCCGCCTCGAACGGCGCGCCGTAATGCATCAACGCGTGGACGCGGTTGCTGTCTTCATCGGAGAGCGGATCGACCGAGTTCACGAAATGCAGATACTGGCCGCGTACGCCGACAATTGCCGGGTCGATGCGCGTCAATGTTTCGAGCAGGCGGGTTTGACGGAAATCGGAGAGGGCCGAAGCGCCGGGGAAACACGAGAAGTGGGCCATTGTCACGGTGCTTAGAAGACGTCGAGACGAAAGACGTCGGAGCCGTTTGCGGCAGTGCCGCAATTGGCGGTGGGAAGTCCCGAATTATAACCCGGAAGTGTCTCGAAAACGGACCCTGGGCCACGCCGTGAAACGGCCTGACGGCACCGCTGCAATCTCTGAAATACCGCGGAATGTTTTCGCGAAGAACCGGTGGCGCTCTTCCAGAGCCTTGCCACGCCTGGGTTTTCAACCGCCGGGCCGGTGAGCGGCGCCGCTGCGCCACGCCTCTTGGCGTCCCGGCGGCGCCCGTTTGGCGCTATCATGGCGCGCTTTCCCTGACCGGCGTTGGGTCGCACAAACGCCGGTTCGCCTCTCTCACGAGAATCCCGGCGAATCCCGGGCGCCCTGCACATTCGGGCGCCGGCTCGTGAACCAGTCTGGTCTTGCGCCTTCGGGCGAGAATGAATCATGGATGTCATCGTCATCGGCGGCGGAATCGCCGGAATCGCCACCGCGTATCAATTGCGTGCAAACGGCCACCGCGTCTGCGTGGTCGAGCGCCATGCCACCGTTGCGCAGGGCGCAACCTACGGTCATGGCGGCTCCGTGCTGCCCTCACCGCTCGACGTGTGGTTCGGACCGACGTTCATGCAGACACGTCGCTCGGCCAAAACCGGCATTGTGTTCAAACCCGGCTTCAATTCCGACACCCGCGAGTTCGCGAAGCAACTCGCGCGGTTCAGGGACCCCGAGCTTTTCACGGGTCAATACGCCGCTTTGCGGCCGCTGGTGGACATTTCGCGCGATGTGATCGCCGATATCGATTCCCGATACTCGCTCGATTACGAACAGCGCACCGGCGTGCTGCACGTGTTCCGCCATGAACACGATCTCGAGCTGGCGCAGTCCGCGATCGCCCTGCTGCAGCGCTTCGAGACGCCGCACCGCATGCTGACGCCAGAGGAATGCGTGGCGGCCGAGCCGTCCATTCCCGACGATCCACCGCTTGCTGGCGGCGTATTGCTCGGCGATGCCCGCACTGCGAATTGCCCGTTGTTCACCAAGCTGCTGAAGCAAGTGCTGGAAGACGGCGGCGTGCAGTTTCATCTCGGCCGCGAAGTCACGGCCATTCGCGCCGACGCCCAGCGCGCCGCCGTGGAACTCGGTCCGCGCGCGGGCGAAGTCGACGGTAAAGGCCGCAAGTCCCGCGACGTGGAACTGATCGGCGCCGACGCCATTGTGGTAGCGGCCGGTACCGGCACGCAGGCGTTGCTGGCCACGCTAGGAATCAGGCTGCCGTTGCATCCGCTGCGCCTGCACACGCTGACCGCGCCGATTGCTTACGAAGAGCGTGCGCCGCACATTACGATAGTCGATTCGGTGAAACGCATCACGATGACGCGGATCAACCAGCGCATGCGGGTGACCGGCGGTGCGGTGCTGGAAAGCGTGGCTAAAGCATACAAGCCGATGACCGAAAGCATGACGCGGCGCGCCCTCGCGCTGCTCGGGCAGGCGACGCACGACTGGATTCCCGGCGCGGCGAAGGTATCGGCGGCGCGGGCCTGGGATGGCATTCGGCTGGTGTCGCCCGATGGTTTGCCTGTCGTGAGCCCGACCGCGCATGCGCGTTTGTTCATCAATGCGGCGCACGGGCCGGCAGGCTGGGGTATCGCTTGCGGGGCGGCCAAAGTAGTGGCGGCAATGGTCTCCGGCGTTACGCCCGACGTGCCCGCCGAAACGCTGAGCGCGCTGCGAATGGACCGGTTTTAGTAAGGGTTGAGCGTTTCCGGCTTGAGCCTGGGCAGTGAAAAAGCGGGTGAAGTGGAGCAGCGAAGCGGACTCACGAAGCGCAATTGCGAAGCGCCTTTCGCGGACGGAATGCGCCTTACGAGTTCGCCGGCCGGCGTTTGCGTCGATTTGGGCGCAATAATTGCGTTGAACTCACGCACTCCTCCTACGCTGGCGCCATGACCGACTCCTTCGTCTCAAACACCCCGTACGTCGAGCCACGCGATTCCGCGCTGGCGCTCCTGACACTCGGCGAACTACGCACGCTTGAAAGCCGCGCAGCGGCGTCCCTGCCCGCGAATACGCTGATGGGACGCGCTGGCGCTGCCGCGGCCCAATTTGTCATCGATCAAAACCGGCATGCGCCACATCTTGCCGCCCTGCCGGTCTGGATCGTGGCCGGACCTGGCAACAATGGCGGCGATGCGCTCGTGATGGCCGCCCGCTTGCGGCAAGCCGGTATTGAAGTCGAGGTTTGCATGCCAGTGGAAGTCAAACCCGACGATGCACGTTGGGCGCTGGCCGAAGCCCGGCAAGCTGGCGTGAAAATCACCATCGAATCCCCTCAATCCTTCGATAACTTCGGCTGGCTCGTCGACGGTATGTTCGGCATCGGCCTCGGACGGCCGCTGGAAGGCGTGTTCGCGGATCTCGCCGCGCGCCTGTCGCGGCGCTCGAAGGCGAGCGGCGGCGTGCTTGCGCTGGATATCGCGAGCGGGCTGTCGAGCGACACGGGTGAACCGGTCAGCCGCAGCGCCGATGGCCGCGCGCAGGCCGTGCGCGCCACCCACACCATCACGTTTATCGGTGCGAAGCCGGGCCATTTCACCGGCGATGGCCGCGACCTGACAGGCAAGCTTTATATCGCTGATCTGGGCGTCAAGCCGCCCCTTGAACCCTCCGTCGTGCTGAACGCGCCATCGCTGTTCGGCTCGCACTTGCCACCCCGCGATTACGCGACCAACAAAGGCACGTTCGGCACGCTGGCCGTGCTCGGCGGCGACACCGGCATGTGCGGCGCACCCATCCTGGCAGCGCGCATGGCGCTGTACGGCGGCGCGGGCAAGGTCAACGTGGCATTCATTGGCACTGATTCACCGTCTTATGACCCGCCGCATCCGGAACTGATGCTGCACCACGTCGACCAGATCGCACTCGACAAGATGAACGCGCTCGCGGTCGGCTGCGGTATGGGCCAGAGCGAGCGCGCGAAGAAGGTGCTCGTTGATGTCCTCGCGCTCGATGTCCCCAAGCTCTTCGATGCCGACGCGCTCAACCTGATTTCATCGGATGAAAAGCTGGCTGCCAAGGTCGCCGAACGGGGCGCTCGCGGCGATCCGTGCGTATTGACGCCGCATCCGCTCGAAGCCGCGCGCTTGCTTGGGGCCGATGTGAGAAAGGTGCAAGCGGATCGTATCGCCGCCGCGCGGCAGTTGGCGGCGCGTTTTACCGCAGTGGCTGTGTTGAAAGGCGCGGGTACGATCGTCGCTTCACCGGACGGACGCGTTGCAGTGAATCCCACCGGCAATGCCGCGCTCGCTACCGGCGGGACCGGCGACGTGCTGGGCGGGTTGATTGGCGCGTTTCTCGCGCAGCGCATGCCGGCTTATGAGGCAGCGCTCGCAGGCGTTTATCTGCACGGGCTTGCCGCTGAAGAATTGACTGGTGAAGGCGAAGGTCCCGCAGGACTAACCGCGGGCGAGCTGGCTCCGAAGGTACGCAGTTTGCTTAATCGCCTCTTTTACGCCGCGTGATCAAGCCGCATGAGTAGGCCACGTGAGTAGGCCGCATGAGCGCGTCACAAAAACACGCGATGGCGATGCCGCTTCGCCAAGCGGCGTTTATCAAGGGCGAACGAAACACGAGGCAACACACGAAGTTATGCCGAACGCGCGCGTGAACCGTTCAAGCGAGTTCATGCCGTTCATGCAAGCAATCATTCATCCATCGTGGCTATACTTGTTGACTCGCGCTCAAGGTAGTCGATACGGCGGTCGAGTTAGACCATCATCAGACTCCGCGCGATGACCCGTACTTCCCGTCACCCTCTGATAAACGGACCGTTATGACGCTCAATTCGCTCCCTGCCTGGCCGGCGCTCCAGACGCATTACGATGCCATCCGTGACGAGCGCCTGCGCGACTGGTTCGCGCCGCAAAACGACACCACGCCCTCCCGCGCCGAGCGCCTGACTTTTGACGGCGGCGGCATCTCTATCGATTTCTCGAAGAACCGCATTACCGAAGCCACGCTCAAACTGCTCGTCGAACTCGCGCAGCAGGCCAAGGTCGCTGAAAAGCGCGACGCCGTGTTCGCCGGCGATATCGTCAACGTCACGGAACATCGCGCGGTGCTGCATACGGCCTTGCGTTCCACCGACGACAACTCCCCGTTCCAGAAAGAAATCCGCGCTGAAAAAGCCAAGATGGCCGCATTCGCGAACAAGGTCCGTGACGGCTCTTGGACCGGCTATACCGGCAAGCGGATTCGCCATGTGGTGAACATCGGCATCGGCGGCTCGGATCTCGGGCCGAAGATGGTCGTGCATGCGTTGCAGCACCTCGCGCAGCCGGGTCTGGACACGCATTTCGTCTCCAACGTCGATGGCGCCGATATCTACAACGTGCTCAAAGGCATCGATGCTGAAGAGACGCTGGCCATCGTTGTATCGAAGACGTTCACCACGCTCGAAACCATGACCAACGCGCGTTCCATGCGCGAGTGGTTCTTGAAAAGCGGCTGCCCGGAAGAAGCGCTGTCGAAGCACTTCGTGGGGGTATCGGCGAATCCTGAGGAAGTGGTCAAGTTCGGCATTGCGAAGGAAAACGTCTTCGAAATGTGGGACTGGGTTGGCGGCCGTTATTCGCTATGGTCCACCGTCGGTTTGTCGATCGTGATCTCGGTCGGACCGGAGAATTTCGAAAAGCTGCTGGCCGGCGCGCATGCAATGGACGAGCATTTCCGTACCGCGCCGTTCGAACGCAACCTGCCGGTGCTGATGGGCATGATCGGCATCTGGTACCGCGACTTCTTCGAGTCGCAAAGCGTGATGGTCGCGCCGTACTCGCAAGCCATGCGTTACTTGTCTTCGTATCTCCAGCAACTCGAGATGGAGAGCAACGGCAAGTCGGCGCGGCTCGACGGCACGATGGTCGATTACCCGACCGCCGCCGTGATCTGGGGCGAACCGGGCACGAACGGCCAGCACGCGTTCTACCAGATGCTGCATCAGGGTCCGACCATGATCCCGATCGACTTCATCGCTGTCCTGACGCCGGAACATCCGCTGATTGATCACCACGCAAAGCTGCTGGCGAACTGCTTCGCGCAAAGCGAAGCGCTGATGCTAGGGCGTACGTTGGAAGAAGCGAAGAAGGTCGCGGGACCGGGCAAGGAAGAGCTCGCTACTCACCTGAGCTTCCCCGGTAATCGCCCGACGACAACGATTATTCTCGATGCCCTCACGCCCGAGACATTGGGCGCGGTGATCGCGCTGTACGAGCACAAGGTGCTGGTGCAAGGCGCGGTGTGGGACATCAACTCGTTCGATCAGTGGGGCGTCGAGCTGGGCAAGATCCTCGGCAAAGTGGTCGAAGCCGATATCATCAGCGAAAAGGCTGATCCCTCGAAGCACGATTCGTCGACATCGGCGTTGATCGCGCGTGCGCAGGCTGCGTTGAAGGCGCTGTAAGCGTTTTATGCTGAAAGGCGTCTCGCGTCTTCTATGGATGAAAACGTGAGACGCCCTCCTCTGAGCCAACTACACGCTCAGGCCATTTACAAGGCGCCCTGCTTCTATTGTCACCGTCGCGTCGCATCGCTCGGCCAGTTCGGCATCGTGCGTGACGAGGATCAGCGTTGCACCGTTGCGCCGGTTCATATCGAACATCAGGTCGATGATCGCATAACCCGTTGCCGCGTCCAGACTGCCGGTGGGTTCATCGGCGAAAAGCACGGCCGGATGCGTGACAAACGCGCGCGCAAGCGCCACGCGTTGTTGCTCGCCACCGGATAACAGCTTGGGATAATGTGCAGTCCGCTGACCGAGGCCGACCTGGTCGAGCAGGTCCCGCGCACGGGTCGCAATCTCTTTGTGTGGCACGTCGCCGCGCAATTCCAGGGGCAACATCACGTTCTCGAGAGCGGTCAGGTGCGGCATCAACTGGAACGACTGGAAGACGAATCCCACCGAGCCGCTGCGCAATGCCGCGCGTTCGTCTTCGTTCAGCGTGCCCAGGTCGCGCCCGAGCAAGCGAACCGTGCCTGCCGTCGCGCTGTCCAATCCCGCAAGCAGGCCGAGCAGCGTGGACTTGCCCGACCCCGATGCGCCGACTATGGCGACACTGCTGCCCTTTTCGATCGACAGGTCGATCTGATCGAGGATGATCAATTCGCCAGTCGCGTCCTTCACCCGCTTGCTTAAACCCCGTACTTCAATGACTGGTTCGATATTGTTTTGCATGGAGAGACTTAAGGTGAACTGGACAACGCGCGCCACACTGGCACCGCTGGCATTGGTTGCATGCATGGGCGCTGCGCCGGCTTATGCGGCGCAAGATGCGGCTAATGCGGCTGCGGCGACCGCTTCGGCGACAGCCGGCAAACCGTCGATCGTGGTCCTCGGCGACAGCATTTCCGCGGAATACGGCCTGCCGCGCGATACAGGCTGGGTGGCGTTGCTGCGTTCGAAGCTCCCGCAAGAGCACTTCGATTATAGCGTCGCCAATTCAAGCATCAGCGGCGACACCACCAGCGGCGGCCTCGCCCGCCTGCCCGCCGCGCTCAACCGCCTGAAGCCAAACATAGTCATTGTGGAACTCGGCGCCAATGACGCGCTGCGCGGCGTGCCGCTCGCCACTACTGAGGCCAACTTGCGGACCATTATCGAGAAATCGCAGGCCGCCAACGCGAAGGTTTTACTCGTCGGGATGTACGTTCCGCCTAACTATGGCCCGGACTATTCGCAAAAGTTTCACGGCGTCTATGAACAATTGTCCAAAGAAAAGCACGTGCCGCTAGTCCCGTTCTTACTGGCTGGTATTGAGAATAAGCCCGAAATGTTCCAGGCGGATCAGATTCATCCGACCCCTCAGGCCCAGCCTTTGCTATTGAACAACGTCTGGCCAGTTTTAAGACCTTTGCTGGGCGCGCCATCGAAATGACCGGGGGGATATTACTTATCGAAGCGATTCATCGATATATCCCGCTTGAATCCTGTCAGCGCGCTGCCCGGTTGGCTTTTAGCCATGCGCGGAATACGGCCACGATTCAGTAATCAAGACTTTCGCGTAACCCTGAAAAACCCCGGCTCCGCTGTGAGCGCATTGAAAGGAGGTAACGTGAAATATTTACCAATTCTCGCTATGACCGTCGCGATCTCGGCTTGCGCCGCTCCCATGTCCCCTGGCGTCAGCCAGGTTGGCACGAGCCAGCAACCGCCAAAGGTCGTCGCACAATGTATCGCGCAGAAATGGGCCGATAAATCACAGCAACAAGTGGTTTCTCAAGACACGCTCGCGAACGACATGGCATCCGATGTCTATGTTCCGGGTCAGCAACCGCCGAATGGCGCCGCCGCCGTCGTACGCCCCAACTATTCAGGTCCGGGCACATGGGTCGGTTTCCGCGCTGCGGGCTCGGCCGGCAGCGACGCCACTGGCGACATCCAGGCATGCCTCTGAACTTAGTGCAGGTCTTGTAACGCGTCCGTCGGGCGCCTTCTTCTCCTTACTCTCGGAAGTAGCCCGATATGAAAAAGCCCCGCTGGTTTTCGCCTGCGGGGCTTTTTATCGTGCGGTGTATTCAAGCAGGTCAAATTCAGTGAATCAGACCGCCAGGATCATTGCGACTGATCGGACGTAGTCGGCACGTTCGTGATCTTTACCTTCGAGCGCGCTTTCAGTGAATCGAGGTACGACTCCATCTCGGCTTGCGCGTACACCTGAGCGACTTGCTGCTGCGCGCCGGCCAGACGGTCCGCGGTCACCGGATCAGGCTTCTCGATACCGTCCACGCGATAGATTGCGTAACCGTCCGCACCAAGATCGACGCCCACGTAGGCCGGCAACTTCGACGAATCCGCCTTGAAGATAGCGGCGAGCGCGGCGGGCGGCAGGCCCTGCGCGTCGTTACGCGATACCTTCGATACCGACGAAAACCCCGCCGTCGAGTTCGACTTCTGCAACTCAGCCAGCTTGGCCTCGCCATCCTTGCGCGCGGCCTGCGCCGCTTCTTCTGCCACGACCTTCGTGCGCACTGCGTCCTTGATGGTATCGAGTGCGGGCACGGCCGCCGCTTTGTAGTCCGTCACGCGGCCTGCAATCAGCGTGCTGTTGCCGATATCGATAGCCTGCGTGTTGTTGTGCTGCTTCACGGCATCCGGCGCGAAGATGGCTGCGAGGAACTTCGGATTGTTCAGCGGGCTATCAGGCGGCAGCTTCGGATCGGGCTTCGATCCAACCGTCGCCGTCTGGATTTGCAGCTTGTATTTGTCGGCAGCGGGCTGCAGCGACTTCGATTTCTCGTACACCGTCGAGGTGAAACCTTCCGCGTCGTCAGCCAGGCTCTTCGCCGCTTGCTGCGCAACGACCTCCTTCGTGATCGCGTCCTTCACTTCGTCGAACGGCTGTGTGACGGACGGCTTCACGTCAGTCGCTTCGATGATGTGATAGCCGAAATCCGTCTGCACGATCCCGCTGATTTCGCCCTTCTTCAAGCCGAACGCGGCGTCGTCGAATGCCTGACCGCCTGCAATCATGCCGCGGCTGAAATAACCCAGGTCACCGCCTTTTGCCGCCGATCCCGGGTCCTGCGAATTCTTCTCTGCAATCTGTGCGAACTGGTCCGGGTGCGCCTTGACCTGCGCGAGCAATGTTTCGGCTTGTTGCTTGGCCTTCGCTTTGTCCACAGCACTTGCGTCTTTCGGCGCCGTGATCAGGATGTGGCTCACGCGTACTTGTGCCTGCGTCTTGAAGCGCGCGATGTTGTCGTCGTAGTACTTCTTGAGGTCCGCGTCAGACGGCTTGACCGCTGCCGACAACGTGGCCGGCGACAACACCAGGTACTGGATAGTCGCGGACTCGGGCGTGGCGAACTCAGCACTGTGCGCGTCGTAATACGACTTCACTTGGGCGTCGGTGGGCTGGATCTTTGCGGTGTAATCGACAGTGTGGAATGCGAGACCTTGAACATCGCGGCGCTGCTCGGCGATCTCGGTCAGCGTTTGCGCCAGGGTCTTCGACGTGAACGCCGTGGACTGGATGCTGGCCGGAATCTGGTCCGAGGCCAGGCCATAACGCACGCGCTCGTCGTACTGTTCAGGCGTCATGCCCTGCATGGCGAGCAATTGCTTGTACTGCTCCACGTCGATGGAACCATCCGGCTTGCGCAGCGAAGCAATGGTCGGATCGGCCAGCAAGGCGCGGCGCACGGCTGCGTCAGAGGCGGTCAGGTGGAGGCGCTGGGTTTCGTCGGCGAGCATGCGCTGTTGCACGAGGCTGTCGATCAGCGACGCGCGCATTTCCGGCGTTTCGAACATCTTCGGGTCGAACTGGGCGCCGAGCATCTGGCGCGCGCGATCGACTTGCTGGCGCATTGCGCCGTCGTACTCGACACGCGTGATCTTGTGGCCGTTGACACTGGCGACGTTGGCGTTTTCGTCGAAGAAACTGCTGAAGCCCTGGATACCTACAATTCCCAATCCCGGCACGACGATCAGGATCAACAGGGCCATCATCAGGCGTTGGTGATTACGGAAAAAGTCGAGCATGCGTGACGATTCTGCCTAATACGAAACGCCCGATGTTACAGCAGCGGGCAATAAAAAAGGCGAACCGGAGTTCGCCTTTCTCGTGAATGCTGGCGGAGTGGACGGGACTCGAACCCGCGACCCCCGGCGTGACAGGCCGGTATTCTAACCAACTGAACTACCACTCCTTTTTTACATTTTCTGCAACAATCCAGACTTGGTCAATGCAGCCGATTATTTCAATGGCTTGCAGCAACCTGCCTGCCGACCGAACCGGAAAGCAGCACGCCGGAAGGTTTGATCAACACCCTGCCAGCCTTGCTCCACAACCGTTTGCTCAATCGGGGACGCAGTATACAACGAAAAATCAGACGATGCGAAATTTTCTCATGCGACGCAGCAAAGACTGCTTTCGCCGGTATCGCTCAGGCGCCATTCTACCGGGCCGCGCAGCTAATTGCTTTGCCCGGGGTGCGGCGTCGAGTCGCGCGGACGTCCACGGCGACGTCCGCGTTGACGTCCACGAAATCCACACCCCGCAGCGCCAACGTTCACTTAGCGTCCCCCCACTCCCTGCGATGCAGCTAAATCGATTGGCTGGGCACCCGGAATGTGAAGCGGCTCGATCTTGCCCACGATCACCAGATAGCTGAACGCGCCGAGGAAACAGAAACCGCCCGCGACGATCAACGGAATGGTGAACGACCCTTTGGTGAGTGCCAGCATGACGCCAGTGAACGTGGTGATCACAATGCCCGCGAGGTTCGATGCAAAGTTCTGGATGCCGCCAATGGAAGCCACGTAATCCGGCGTGGGCGCCACGTCGCCAGGAAGCGACCAGATGCTTGCCGCCGCGAATGCGAGGCTGCCATAAGCGATTCCAAACGATGCAAGCATCACATACGTGCTGGTCGTGAACGCCGACACCGTGATGACTGACGAAAGCAGCATGCCGCCGACCATGCAGGTCTTGCGCGACTTGGTCAGGCTCCAGCCGCGTTTATAGAGCGCGTCCGAAACGATGCCGCCCAGCCAGCCGCCCGGAATGGAAATGAGCGCGGGGATCATGCCGAGCGTGCCGAGCGACTTGAGTGAAAAACCGCGCGTCTGGACGAGATAACTTGGGAACCACGTGATGAAAAAGTAGATCACGAAGTTCAGGCAGAAGAAGCCGAGCATCATGCCCCACAGCGTGCGATGCCTGAAGAGCGAGGCCCACGTGACGTTCTGACCAGACGTTTTCTCGCGCGGCGCAGGCGCTGCGTTTTCCTCGCCGGTCAGGTCTCCACGCGACGGATTGCGGTAGATCACGAACCAGCCCAACACCCACACCAAGCCGACCGCGCCGGTCGCGACGAACGACGCTTCCCAGCCGAAGCCGCTGATGATCAGCGCGACAATCGGGATGGATAGTGCCGAGCCGACCCGCGAGCCGCTATCGAAGATACTGGTGGCGAACGCGCGCTGCGCCGGCTTGAACCATTGCGCGACGAGCTTCGCACACGCCGGATAAGCGCCCGCTTCTCCCACGCCGAGCATCAGGCGGCAACCGAACATGCCCGCCACGCTTGTGGTCGCTGCTGTCAGCGCAGTGAACACCGACCACCAGCCGACTGCGAGCGGCAATGCAATGCGTGCGCCGACTTTATCGACGAACCAGCCGAACGGCATTTGCATCAGCGCATAGGTCCAGAAGAAGCCGCTCATCACGAGGCCCATTTGTGCCGGGCCTATGTTGAGCGCCTTCTGTATCTGCGGCGCTGCGACTGCAAGGTTCGCGCGATCGACGTAGTTGATCGCGATTGCCAGGAAGCATAGAAATATGACCATCCAGCGCATCTTGCGCATGCTTTGTCTCCTCCGGTACGGCACGTTTTTTATCTACGATGCTCGCAATTCAAGCGATGCCGCGAGCAAGCGCAGGATCGGCCCGGTCAAACACGGTGTGCGTTCTTGCCGGGTCGCTACATGCTACTCGTTTAATGGGGGTGTCTGCACGGACGGCTGCACGGCCGTTATGGAGGGACATCATTCCTGGCGTAAGCGAGGTCCGCCAGGCGGCGCTGACCTGGATAGGTGGAGAGATTCGCTTTTCGGCCGCAGCCCAACCGGACGGTGGCGGCTCATCCCATGGCGCCGCTCGCCGCAGGCGCGGGCGCCGCCACGACGAGCCCGTCAATCACGGCGTCCAGCGATAAACAATGACGCTGCTACCGTTGTAGTTGTCCTTCGTGACCACGTACTGTCCGGTCGACTGAAGGTACGATCTGAGGCCGTACATGGAATCCACGTCATTGCCTACGTACACGGTGCTGGGGCTGCTGTTGATCAACGTGGTGTCCAGGTTCCCGGTGGTCAGATTGAAGGCATCGATGTTAGGCACGGTGTGTACGTATCCGACAAAGAGATAGTTGCCGGTTGCCGTGATCGACTTGGGATTGGTGCTGGTGAGGTTGATCACGGGGTTGGGAGCGGTCGTGTTGCCTGCGAGCCAGCCGTGATACACCTCGACCCGCGTTCCGATGGAGGTCCAACCTGAGCCTCCGGTCAGTCCTTGAGCCAGGATCATGGTGTCGCTTTCGGGCAGGTAGATGATCCGCGACAAAGGCGTGATCGTGCCCGGAATGGGGGTTGCAATTCCCGCTCCCCATGTTGGCTTGCCGTTGCCATCGAAGCCGGTCAGCGGGTAGTGCCAGATGGCATTCGTCTTGTCCAGACCCGCCCAGACGTCCCCGTTGCTGGCAAGGCAGAATCCATCCCTGACCGGGGCGGTCGCATTGAGCAATGTCCCTGGAATCGAGCCATCCGGTATGGCGATGTAGCCGTTCGCGTTATTAAAGTGGAAGAAGTAGAACGTATCGGGATTCTGGCCGGACGCTACAAGAATCCGGTTGGCGCCAACGGCAGCGACCTGACCGAAGTGCTCATCGCGTGAGGGATCGTTGATGTTGATTCGCGGATCAGAGGGATAGTCGATCGGATCGACCGTGTTCGCTACGAAGGTTCCTCCAGCGGTGCCGCGATACAGGTTGGTGCCTCCATAGAAGTAAGCGCCGTCAGTACCCGGGTCTGGAGCCGCGACCCCCTCGAAGTTGAGAGACTGAAGCGTCCATTGCAGGGTGCCGGAGCTGCTGTAGGAGTGGATATCGGTGCCACCGTCGCGGCCGAGGTCCCAGCTTCCGCCCCATGGGTTGTTAAGAACGTACAGGTTGCCGGCCGAGTCCTTGCCGATGCCGGTGACGCGGGTGAAGCGCTTATCGCCGACCTGGCCTTTTATTCCGGCCGTAGTGTCGAGGTACCCGCCCAGAATGCCGAACGTATTGACCAGAGTTGGCGCGCCCGAGATGTTGTAGATCTTGATGTTCATGTCGGGTCCCTCGTCCCCGATCATGAGATACCCCGTCGACGAATCAGAATACAGCGCGGACGGTCGTGCGGTGGCGGACAACTGGATGGTGTTGAGTTGCACGCCGGCCGGATTGAATTCGACGATCGCGGCGGCGCTCTTCTGCGCAACCCAGATGTTTCCTGCGCCGTCCACGGCGAGGGCGCCAGGGCTCGATACGTTGATGTCCTGTCTCCAGGTGCCGTCGGTGGTGTAGACACGGACGCGATTTCCCGGGAAGTCGCTCGCATAGAGAAGCGAGCCCGACGTTGTGAGCCCGGTGATGACATCAGTCAACTGCGCCGTCGTTGTCGCGCTGACGGAGAGAAGCAAATCGCGGGTCTGGGTGGTCCGGTTGTACCGCCCCACCGTGCCGCCGCCGTAAGCGGTCGTGAATGCCAATGCAGCGAAGATTGAAGTTGCATTACCCGTAATGGCCCCGCCCTGAAAGTCGCCGTGACCTCCTATGGAGCCCGTGCTTTGGCCGTTCTGGTAGATGGCGACGCCGCCCTCGTTTTCGTCCCACAGTGAAGCCGTGTAGATGACGCCCTCGGGCGCCACCCACATGGAGCGCGCGACGCTGCCCACGCGGGTGGCGTTGGTCCCGTAGGTGTTTGCCACCCAGTCGGTGGTGTACTGAGCCTGGCACGCGGGCGCAATGGTCGCGATCAGCAGCGCGGCGAGGAACGTGGCATGGATTCGTTTCATGATCGTGGAGAGCGCCCTTTTAAGGCAGCTTAACTGGGTGATTGTGTCGTTGTCATGCTTGCGGCGTTGACAGCATGGAGAGCAGCTGATGGTTCGCTCGCGTGGCGGCCGGCGGTTGCGCGCTGGCATTCACGGCTAGTGAGGCGGCAAGATATTTAGAGCTGGAAGGATCGTTTTGAAGACGTGCCTGGCTGGCACCGTTCCCCGGGAAAATTGCCTGATCCACTAGCCGCTCCACCAAGTGTCGCGTCGGTTCAATCCGATGCTGCCTTCAGGCGGTATATCGGCGGGGGAAGCGAAAAGTTGAACTGTTCGCGCTCCGGTGAGCGCTGCATGCCGCCGTTTAGCGTTGCGCAGAAGGCGCCCACAAAGCAGCGTTGGACTACGCCATGGACGGGACATGGCAGCTGTCAACCATGCACTCGCAATGGGCATCGTGTCGAATCGCGAGACGGCAGGCACAATACGCGGCTATGCCGCCGAAATGCACCGTGTTCGATATCCGAACGCGCCAATACCGCGTCACCGAATCGGCCTCTTCCATGCTTTCATGAACCACACTATTCTCGACCGCTCTGACCCTCCCGCGCCCATAAAGAACTCGCCGCGCTTCCTGCTGTTCGTGATCTGCCTGTTCGCCTCGGCCGGGCAGCTCGCAATCGACATCTACGTACCCGCGCTGCCCGCGATGGCGCGTTTCTTCGCGACTTCGCCCCAGGCCATACAGTCGAGCGTTTCCGGCTATATGGCGGCCTACGCCTTCGGTCAACTCGTCTTCGGGCCCGTATCCGATGCATACGGACGTAAGCCCGTGCTGGCTTTCGGCCTTGTCATTTTCACGATCGGCTGCCTGCTATCGCTCGCTGCGCCGAATCTGGAGACGTTCCTCCTCGCTCGCTGCCTGCAGGGCTTCGGCATCGCCGCCACTAACCTGCTCGCAAAGGCGATCATCACCGACTCGTTCTCCGGGCAGGCGCTGATGCATGCGTTCACGTACATGGCAATCGCGTGGGGGCTTGCGCCGATCGTGGCGCCGGTCATTGGCGCCCACCTGCAGACGTGGTTTGGCTGGCAGGCTTGCCTCGTCTTTTTGCTGATCTATTCGCTTGTGATGTGGGCGGTGATCTGGCGATATCGCGAAACGTTGCTGCGCCCGGTGCGCCTGGAACCGCGCACGCTGATGACAAATGCGGGCAAGGTGCTCTCGAGCCCGGTGTTCCAGAGCTGCTTCCTCGCTCAAGGCCTGTGCTACAGCATCTTGCTCGTCTTCAACATCATCGGGCCGTTCATGGTGCAGAACACGCTGCACAAGCCGCCGACCTATTTCGGCTACCTCGCGCTCGGTATCGGGATGATGTATTTCCTGGGCGGCCTGTCGAACCGTTTGCACGGCCCGCGTCTGCCGACTGCGGAACAGCGGCTGTATGTGGGTGCGCGCGTGATGGCGGCCACGTCGATTGCGATGCTGTTGCTCGCGCTGACGGTCGGCCTGCGCGTATG
Organism: Caballeronia sp. SBC1; assembly: GCF_011493005.1. Classification (NCBI taxonomy): domain Bacteria; kingdom Pseudomonadati; phylum Pseudomonadota; class Betaproteobacteria; order Burkholderiales; family Burkholderiaceae; genus Caballeronia; species Caballeronia sp. SBC1. Next base: position 1,881,293 of record NZ_CP049156.1, on the reverse strand, counting down.
GACGCTTGCGACCCCCGTGCTCGTGATGGGGTTCTGCGCAGGCGCGATGTATCCGACGTTGATGGCGAAGGGAAACTCCCTGTTCCCGCACATCGCGGGCCTGACAAGTGCGATCCTCGGGTGTGCCCTGCTGCTCGTGTCGTCAGCGACGATGGGGCTCGCCGGCTTCTTGTCGGTGCAGGTCCTGACGCCGCTAGCGGTGTTCTTCGTGATCCTCGCGTTCGGCGTGGTCTGGATGGTGACAAAACTGCTGCGACATCTGGCGCAACTGCAGCCAGACGCAACCGTGTGTCGCAACGGCAAGGTGGCCTAGCGCATTGGGCTTGTTGGGTTGCACTCCAACAAGCCCAATGCGCGGCGACAGCGGACGAATGGTGCTGTTTTCAACGCAATCGCGTCCCCTCAAGAACCCTTGCATATCTCATGAAGCGCGTTGAGTCTGCGCACCGGATCGGCCACGTAAGGATTCGATTCGTCCCATGCGTAACCCGCCAGCACCGCGCTGATATAACGCTGAATATGCGGTGTCTTATGCGGATAAAAGATGATGTCCTGCAATTCGCCGGTGTACCACCGTTCGACGAATGCACGGAACGTATCAATCCCTTTTCGTAGCGGCACATCGTACTCTGCCTGCCAGTCGAGCGTCTCCCCATTGAACTGCCGCTCAAGCGTTTGCACCGCCAGATGCGCGGAGCGCAGCGCGATCGTCACACCCGATGAAAACACCGGATCAAGGAACTCGCCGGCGTTACCAAGCAACGCGTATCCCGGACCATGCAGCCGCTCGACGTTCGCCGAATAACCACCGATATGCCGCACCGGCATCAGGAACGGCGCCTCACCGATGAGCCGCTTAAGCGTCGGCTCCTGCTGGATCAGCGCGCGCAGCTTCGCATCGCGTTCGTCCTCGGGACCCTCCAGAAAACTCGCTTCGGCCACGCAGCCAACCGACGAGCGTCCGCCTGCCAGCGGAATCATCCAGAACCAGACATTGCGATGCTCCGGGTGCGTCGCAACGCAGATCTTGTTCCGATCCGTGGCGCCAGCCGGGATGCCATCGCGCACGTGCGTAAAGATGGCCGCACGCGTGGGCATCCGCGTGGGAGCTTCAAGATTCAGGAGACGCGGCAATACGCGGCCGAAGCCGCTTGCATCGAGTACAAAACGCGCTTGCACGCGGTATGCAACACCCGTTTCATCGATCACATCGAGCACGGGCGCAGTGCCGGTTTGCATCGCCTGGACGGTGTGGCCGAAACGCACTTCGGCACCCTGCTTCGCGGCACATTTGATCAGCAGGTCGTCGAATACCGCGCGTTCGACCTGATACGTCGTGCCCCATCCCGGCGAATGTTTGTCGCGGAAATCAAAGGACGACGACTGGTCCCGATAAATAAAATGCGCGCCGTTCTTGTACTGGAACCCGGCCTCGACGACGGCCTGCAGCATGCCGGCCTCTTCCAGGTACGCCATGCTTTGCGGCAACAGGCTCTCGCCCACCGAAAAGCGCGGAAAATGCTGGCGCTCAAGCACGAGCACCGAACGGCCCGCCTTTCTGAGCAGTGCAGCCGCGACCGCCCCCGAGGGGCCAGCGCCAATGATGGCTACATCGACAGTCGTGTTCAGATTCGAAGAATCAGTATTCAAGGGTGCCTCGCTTAGGCGTTGGGCTATCTGTGAAGTCTCGTGCGGCGCACGTTACGTGAATCATTTACGTAAATCATGTTGCCCGGCTCTTGCTTCTACGAGTGCCATGCTTGCCATTACAATGACGTACGTCCTGTTCGCATCCTTTGTTGCCGGAGAGAAATTCGTGTCGTCATCCGAAATATCGAGCGTTGCCTTCGTCCCGGAGACGGCCTTCGGGCTATGGTTTCTACGTACGGCCACGTGGGAGCATCACGTGTTGCGCGTAGCGATCAACGACCTCAAACGCCTGGTCGATACATCCCTGCCCGCGGTTCCCGTGATAGTTGATGTGGGCTGCGGGCAAGGTCAATCGTTCCGGCTGCTCGGCAACGCGTTCAGGCCCGGCCGGATCATCGGAGTCGATTTTCATGAGCCTTCGCTCGCGGAAGCCCGGGATGCTGCGCGGGCTTGCTCGCAGAACGACGGCTGGACCAGCGAGATCGAGTTGCTTCACGGCGACTGCGCGCAGCTTCCCTTACCCGATGCCAGCGCGGACATCGTGTTCTGCCATCAGACCTTTCATCATCTCGTGGATCAAGGCCGCTCCCTGGTTGAATTTCGCCGGGTGCTGAAACCCGGCGGGGTTTTGCTATTCGCTGAATCCACCGATGCGTATATCAAGTCCTGGGTGATCCGCTTGCTGTTTCGCCACCCCATGCACGTGCAGAAAAGCGCCGGCGCTTACCTCGATATGATCCGCCACGCCGGCTTTGCATTCGGTTCGAAAAACGTTTCCATGCCCTACCTGTGGTGGAGTCGTGCCGCGGACTTCGGACTCCTTGAACGGCTTGGGTTGCATCGGCCATTGCCGGGCAAGCGTCGTGAAACGCTTGTCAACGTGGCCGCGATCAAGGCCGGTTGAATCAGCCGAAACGCAGTACGGTCATTGTGTTCAGTGGAACATTTTCAAACACCCTTCCAGGCATCGAAGACCAGGCTGGCGCAACTGCCGCCGAACCCGAATGAAATCGACATCGCGGTGTCTATCTTCATCGGCCGCGACGTGCGCACGAGCGGCATGCCGTTCGTGCGTGGATCGGGCGTTTCGATCGGCCCCGTCCCCGCGACAAAACCATCGCGCATCATCAGCAACGCGTAGATTGCTTCGTGCACGCCACAGGCTCCAAGCGGATGACCGGACAATCCCTTCGTCGATGAAAACAACGGGATGTCGTCGCCAAATACATCACATAACGCGTGCAGTTCCTCGACGTCGCCAAGCGGTGTAGAGGGTGCGTGCGTGTTGATATAGGACGGACGTGTACCTGCTTCATCGAGTGCGCCGCGCATGGCGCGCGCGATGCCCGATGCATGCGGGCTCACCATGCCCGCACCATCCGTACAGTGGCCAAAACCCGTCAGTTCGGCATGAATGCGTGCGCCGCGCGACAAGGCGTGGTTCAGCGACTCAAGCACCAGCACGCCGCCGCCTGACGCAATGACGAAGCCATCGCGCGAGCTGTCATAGGGACGCGAGGCACGTTCCGGGGCGTCGTTAAAACGCCTCGACAATGCCCCCATTGCGTCGAACAACATGGTGGTGTTTTCATGCAAACCTTCGCTGCCGCCCGCGAGTACGATCTGTTGGCGGCCGGTCTGGATCAGTTGCATCGCCTGTCCGATCGCCAGCGCTGATGTGGTGCAGGCCGACGACGGCGAATAGGTCATGCCCTCCAGCCCGAACACCTGAGCCACGTTCGCCGATGTGGTGCTGCCCATCACCTGCGGGACCGCGTATGGCGGCACTTTCTCGATACCGCGCGCGCAGGCCATCTCTATCGCTGCGTCATAAGCCGAGAGCGTGCCGGTGCCCGAGCCGATTACCGCGCCTGCACGCGGCGAACGCAACAGTGAGAGATCGAGGTTGGCATCGTGTATAGCCTTGCGTGCCGCGTGACACGCAAAACGCGCCGTGTCGCCCATGAAGCGTTCGAGCTTGCGATCGAACGGCGGCTCATCTGCAATGGACGCTACGCCCGCCACCTGACTTGCAAGGCCACGTTCACGCCATGCATCGACACGCATAATGCCGCTTTGGCCCTCGCGCAAGGCGGTGGAAACTTCGTCGAGCGTACCACCCAGGCACGACACAATGCCCATGCCCGTCACGACCACGCGTGACAGGCCACGGGGCGTCGAAGAAACCCCGCTCATGGCACGCGCCTGAAAATCAGCGACGTATTGATGCCGCCAAATGCGAAGTTGTTACTCATGACATATTCGGCATCGATCGTACGCCCGCTATCCATGATGTAGTCGAGCGGTGCGCAAGCCGGATCAACCTCCTTCAGGTTCAGCGTCGGTGCATACCAGTTGCGCTTCATCATCTCGATGGTCCACCACGCCTCCAGCGCACCGCACGCGCCCAGCGTATGGCCAACGTAACTCTTCAACGAGCTGATCGGCAAACGCTCGCCAAAAGTCTGGGCCGTCGCGTGGCTTTCTGCTACATCGCCGCGATCCGTCGACGTGCCATGCGCGTTGACATAGGCAATAGCTTCAGCCGGAAGTTGTGCGTCGCGCAGCGCGAGCTGCATGGCGAAGGCCATGGTCTCGGCCGATGGTTGCGTCATGTGCGCCCCGTCCGAGTTACAACCAAAGCCTACGATCTCCGCATGAATGCGCGCCCCGCGTGCAAGCGCGTGTTCATACTCTTCGAGCACCAGGGTTGCGGCACCTTCACCGACCACGAGCCCGTCACGGGCAATATCAAAGGGACGCGGGGTCAGGTGCGGCTCGTCGTTGCGCGTGCTGGTGGCGTAGAGCGTGTCGAACACGGCGACAGCCGGGCCGGACAGCTCCTCCGCACCGCCCGCGAGCATCAGCGTTTGCTTGCCGGCTGCAATCATCTCGTAGGCGTAACCGATCGCCTGGCTGCCCGATGCACACGCGCAAGATGTCGGCACAATCCGGCCCTTCAGATCCCAGAACAGGCTGACGTTGACGGCCGTGGTATGCGGCATCATCTGCACATAGCTATTCGAGGTCACGTCGCTCATAGAACCGGTTTCGATCATCTTGCCGAATGCGCGAATCGGCTGGACCGATCCGGATGACGATCCGTACGCCACCCCCATGCGTCCGTCCTTGATCGTGAGGTCATCGGCGAGACCCGCATCGGCCAGCGCCAGTTCGCTCGCGCGCACCGAATACAGAGACACGGGTCCCATTGAACGCGTTTTCTTGCGCGGGTAATGAGCTGGCGTGGTGAACGCGGGCAAGGGGCACGCGAGCCGCGTATGCAGCAACTCGAAGTAGTCCCACTCGGGCATCCGGCGCACGGCGTTGCGGCCGTTTCTCAAGTTTGCTTCGATCTCGTCCCATGCATTTCCGAATGCCGTGACGCCGCCCATGCCGGTAATGACCACGCGCTTCATCAGATCATCCCGCCGTTGACACCGATCACTTGCCTCGTGATGTACGAGGCCGCATCCGACATGAGAAAACTCACCACGGACGCGACTTCGGCCGGTTGCCCGACGCGGTTCATCGGCACCGTTTTCAATGCCTGTTCGAGCGGTACGCCCTCAAGCATGCCGGTGTCGATCAATCCGGGAGCGACGCAATTGACGGTGATATTGCGCGTCGCGAGTTCGACGGCGAGCGCCTTCGTAGCGCCAATGAGTCCGGCCTTCGCCGCGCTGTAGTTCACCTGTCCGCGATTGCCCGTCACGCCGGAGACCGAGGCGATCGTCACTATGCGACCACCCTGCTTCGCGCGCACAAGCGGCATGGTCAGCGGATGCACGACGTTATAGAAAGAATCGAGACCGGTTTCGATCACGATGTCCCAGTCCTCTTCGGTGAGCGCCGGGAACGCCGCGTCTCGCGTCACGCCCGCGCAACAGACGATGCCGTAATACGCGCCGTAGCTAGCCACGTCTGCTTCGAGCACTTCGCGGCATGCAGCGCGGTCGCGGACATCGAATTGCAGCACGCGTGCCGTGCCGCCTTGAGCGGCAATGCCGGTCGCGACAGCTTCGGCTTCAGTGCGCCCGCTGCGGCAGTGCACGGAGACCGTGAAGCCGTCTGCCGCGAGTTGATACGCTATCGCGCGGCCGATGCCACGGCTCGCACCCGTTACAAGAACTCGCCGGCTCATGATCCGAAACTCCCAACAATAAACGACTGAAAATCAACCGGTTGATACACCTTGATGACTGCTTCGGCGCAGCACACGCTGCTGTGATCCTGGTCATCATGAATCGTGCATTCGTACGCGCCGTGACCTTCTTCACCGCGCAGCAGCTCTTTCACTTCTATGCGTAAACGGGCACCGCATGCAAACACCGGGATATGCGCTTCGTACCGGCGCGATCCGAGCAGGACGCCGGGACGTGCCTGACCGCCTGCGCGCATCGCGAGTAAAGCAACGTGAGCAGCAATTGCCTGCGCCATCAGTTCGATACCGATCCACACCGGCATCGCACCGTCGGCATCGGCATACCACGCATCCGCGCGAACGCTTGCGTAAGCGGTCAGGGTTTCGTCCGTGCAGGCGCTGACGCCGTCGAGCAGCAGCATGCTGCCCCGGTGCGGCAAGATCGTTTCAATGGAGCCAAAGCTGTTGTTATTCATAGGGGTCGTCACAGTCATCACCGGCCGAGAATCAGGCTGACGTTGCTGCCGCCGAACGCAAACGAATTGCTCATCACGTATTGCGCGGCCGCCGTGCGCCGCAGGTAACGCTCGTTTTCGACCAGATCGAGTGGAGGCAACGCCGGGTCGGCCTCTCCGTCCCACAGATGACGCGGCAAAGCGACGTCGTCGCGCGCGAGCGTGAGCCACGCGAACCCCAGCTCAGTCGCGCCCGCTGCGCCGAGTTGATGTCCGGTCATCGGCTTGGTGCCGCTCGCCGCAACGCCGTCCTTGAACACCCGCGCCATCAGGTGTGCTTCCATGTCGTCGTTCTTGCGCGTCGCCGTTGCATGGAGGTTCACATAAGCAATATCGGCCGGAGCAAGACCGGCGTCCGCCAGTGCTGCACGTAATGCGATTTCACCACCCGCGCCGTGTGGATCGGGTGCGGAAATGTGATGCGCATCGCTCGATTCGCCCACGCCCGCGAGTACCACCGGGCCTTCGTCGCGGCTCATCAGGAACACGGCCGCGCCCTCGCCCACATTGATCCCGCTGCGATTACGGCTCATCGGATTAGAGCGGACCACACTGGTCGATTCGAGCGACGCAAAGCCCTGTACAGTCAATTCGCATAGCGAATCAACACCGCCGACCACGACCGCATCGCACAGGTGCAACTGAAGTAACCGACGTGCGGAAACAAAGGCCTTGGCGCTCGATGTGCACGCGGTCGAGATCGTGAATGCCGGTCCATGGACGCCCAGCGCCGCGGCGGCGAACGGCGCCACCGTACCAATTTCAACTTGCCGATAGTCGAAGCTCACTGGCAATTTGCCCGCTTGCGCCTGGTACACGAACGCAGCCTCGGCCGCTTCAATACCCGATGTGCTCGTGCCCAGCACCACGCCAATCCGATGTGCGCCGTAACGCTCGCGAGCGGTTTCTACCGCCGGCGCGATCTGTACGAGCGCGGCAAGCAGCAGCCGGTTGTTGCGGCAGTCGTAACGTGCGAGCGAGTCCGCAGGCGCGAGATCGAGCGGCACGGTCACGCTGCCAACAAACGCATCGCCGATACCGGTATGGATCGTCCCCATGCCGGGTGAAACCACGGCCGCGAGCGCAGGCACGATCGAGCCGACACTATCGCCGAGCGCATTGATCATCCCTAGCGCATGCAGATAAACCCTTGGCCCGTTCATGCAGCCCTCCTTCGTTCCGATGGCATGCCGATCGGCGCAAGCAACACCGATATCGCAATACCCAGTGCGAGCGTCCCGCCAAAACTCTTCAGCGCAGGCATCGCGCTCATGGCGAGCAAGCCGAACGACAACAGAGTTGTTGCCGCCGACAGCAGCACGCCCGTCCACACGGCGCCAAGATCGGCGTTCGCACGCGCGGCGCCTTCGCGCAGGAACACGGCATAGTTTGCGCCCACGCCGAGCACGAGCATCAATGCCAGCCAGTTAAACAGATTCAGCGGCAGCCCTGCGTAGCCGAATACGGCGAGCGTCACGCCCACCGCCAGCAACACCGGCAGCGTGACGACAATGCCGCCAAGCGGCCGGTAGCGAATCATCATCAGCAAGAGTACGCTTAGCAGCGCGCCAGCCAGCCAGATGCCGCTATCGACACGATAAGCGCCGAACAGCGTGGATACGCTCGCGGCTTTATCGACGAAGGTTACGCCGGGCAGCGCATGTGCGGTGGCAATCAGCACGGGCTGGTTCGCCGGCGTCACGCCTTGCGGAATCACGACGGCGGCGTATCCGCCCGACGTTGATGCGGCGTCGACTCTGCCGAGCCATAAGTGACGGAACGGTTGCGACCACGGCGCAGCAAGCCAGCTATCGACGTTCAGTATCGAGTGGCCCGACTTCGAGTACGCCGCGAGCCACGCGTCAGCGACTTCATCGCGGAAACCAGCTTGAACAAGCGTTGCGCGTAATGTGGACGGATCGTTGAATACACGTTGACTGAGCAATGCACGGTCCTCGCCCTGCCGCTTCGCCGACGGGACGAATGACGTTATCGATTGCCAACTGCTCAGCCTGGCTGTGCCCGGCAAACCGTCGAGCTTCGCGCCCAGCGCCTCAGCGCGCTCCAGCACGATCTCGGGAGTCTCGCCGCGCACGACGAAGAACTGCGAGGTGTTGTCGAAGCCGACCGCGTCGCGGACCTTCTGCTCCTGCGCCATGAGCACAGGATCGCGCTGGATCAGCAGATGGATGTCGTCATCACTCGTGAGCCGCAGCCAGCCGGGCACGGCGACAATCAGCAGAAGAGCCGCCACGCCCCACGCCCGCCGTCCGCCGATCACTGCGCGCCATACGCCAAGCAGACGCGCGGCGGCGGCGAATACGCGCTGCGGACTACGCTTGGGCGCACGAACCAGCAACGCAGGCAACAGCCACAATACCGACGCAAAGGCGGTACATATACCCACAATCGCAAAACACGCAATCTGCTTGAGCGCAGGAAACGGCACCCACGTGAGGATGGCGTAACCCAGCAGGCTTGTTGTCAGCGCAACCATCAGCGCCGGCCGCACGGCACGCACGCCGCGCTGTGGATCCCAGTCACTCCCCGCCACGAGATAAACAACAAAATACTGGATCGAATAGTCAACTGCCTCGCCGATCAAACTCGCGCCGAACACGAGCGTCAGCAGATGCAGCTTGCCAAATATCAGCATGGTGGCGGCGAGCGCGCAGACAATGCCGAGCGCTGTCGAGACGAAGCCGAGCAGGATCAGCCGCGCCGAACGGAACACCAACAACATCAGCAACGCAATCCCACAGAGCGACGCGACACCAATCAGATGCACCTCACGCTCGGAGGCAGCGCGCGCCGCTTCTGCGTAGAAAACAGCGCCGGTGCGGGCCAGGGTGACATCGGGGAAAGTTTGCCTAAGCGCGCCTTCGCTATGTGCCACGGCTTCATGAACCGTGTGCTGCACCTTCGATTCATACGCCGAACCCGGCAACGTTGCCATCACAAGAACGCTGGTCGCATTGCCTTGATGTGCCACCAGCAAACTGTCTTCAACCTCCAGGTTCGAGGTCGCCAGCGGCAAGCCCGCAAGCCAGTGTTCGAGCCAGCCGAACGGATCATCGGCGAGTTGGGTCGCGAGGCCGCTGCGCAGCGGGCTATAGAGACGTCGCGCGAGTATGTCGTGCAAAGAGACCGTGCCGTCTGCGAGCGCGGTGCGATCGGCAAGCGCAAGCAAGCCGAATCGATACGGCATATACAGCCCGGCAATCTTCGATAAATCGAAAGGGGGTAGTTCCGCCGTCACCGAGCCGAACGCGCCGCTTGCCGACAACGTCGCGCCAAGCTGTTTCGCCGCGGCTTTGGCGTGCGCTGCGTCATTGCTGGTCACGAGGAAAACCGTACGATCACCCAGCGCGGTCGCCAAGGTATCGACGGCTTTTTCAGCGACCGGATCCGCTTCCGTTGGAGGCAATAACGCAAGCAGGTTCGTCTGCAGCGGCGACGGCCCGGCAAATCGCCACACGCAATAAAGCGTTGCGACGAGCGCAAGCAGCAGCCAACCGACGCGTATGCCCCGCGCCGGTTTTGCGACCTGTGATTGCGACACCTGCATTACGGCGCTCCGAACAACGTGCGATCGGACGGCGGCAACTCACTCACCGCCGTGCTGTTCGCAAAGTCGATGCGTGTGACGTCGCCATTCGCAAGCGTAATGCGCAGCGCCTGCAAGTAATCCCCACCGCTCATCTCAAGGCCCTTGATCGACTGGGCGAGCTGGGGCTGATTCGGCGTCAATTGCATACGCCATTGCGCCGGTGTGCCATCTGCGTGGACATCGAATTGCGCGTAGAGCGCAGAGAGATCGCCACCCAGCATCGCGCGCATCATCCGCGAAACCTGCGCCACGCCGCGCACGTCGTTGCCGCCAGTTGAGTTCGTCCGCTGGCCGTTGGCGTTGACTTCGCTCACGCCGGTATCGGTGATGATGTAGGTCGCTTTGTACGGTGTATCGATCTGCCAGATCACGCCGCGTTCACGGAAAAAAACCAGCGAGCCCGTGCTGACGAGCGGCTGTTTCATCGCGGACAGCGTTTGGGTTTGCGTGAACTGCGCGCGAACGCCCTTCGCTTGAGCGAGACGTCCCGCTATCTGCGAAACAAGACTCGTGTTGCTCGCCGATGCAGGCTGCGTTGCGAACACCGGCACGGAGAACACGATAGACAAAGCCGCAACAACATTGCGCCAATTCAACGTGCCCATGCGCGCTCCAGTTTCTCGATCATCACGGGCGGCGACACGAACTGCAATTCCTGCGTCGCGGCGTTGACGGCAACCTGAATCGTGTGGCCCTTCGTCAGACGCCCTCCTGAAGCGGCATCGACAATCTCGTAGCCAATTTTCAAGCGGTTTTGATATTCCAGCAATTGCGCGCGTACCTCGATCTGCTGCCCGTAAATGGCCGGGCGCACGTACTTGAGATGCACTTCGACGATCGGCCAGTGATAGCCCGACGCCTGCATCTCGCGATAGTCATAGTCGAACACGCGCAGCAGCGCGGCCCGGCCGATCTCGAAGTACTTCAAGTAGTGGCCGTGCCAGCAGACGTTCATGGCGTCGACGTCATGGAACGGTACTTCAACTGCCGCGCTCGCAGTCAGCACCCTCGGGGCAACAGCTTCACTCATGACGATCCTCTCCACCATATCCTCCAACCAGATTGCACGCCGCGATCCGCGCAGTCAGTGCGCGCAGGTCGCTTTCGAGCGCGCGGTCTTCATCGACGAACGGCGATCCGGCTGTCACGCTCTCCATGAAAGCGTGCAATGGCGGGGGGATGGGTGTCGTATTGTTGATGCGTAGACGCAAGCGCGCAGCCTGCACAGTCGCGAGCGTATGGGCAGCGGCAACTTGCTCGGTCAGCTCCAGGATACGCAGGCAATCACGTGCGGCGATGGTACCCATGCTCACTTTGTCCTGGTTATGCGCTTCGGTCGAGCGCGAGAATACGCTAGCAGGCATGGTTAGCTTGAGCGCTTCCGCAGTCCATGCCGACGACGATATCTGCACCGCCTTGAAGCCGTGATTGATCGATGCGCGCTCCGGCGCCGCGCCCGATAAACTGCGCGGCAGGCCGTTGTTGAATTTATCGTCGACGAGCAGCGCCAGTTGACGATCCATCAGGTCGGCCAGATTCGCGACCGCTACCTTCAGTGCGTCCATCGCGAAGGCAATATGGCCACCGTAGAAGTTACCGCCGTGCAACACGCGCTCGCCATCGGGATCGATCAGCGGATTGTCGTTGGCGCTGTTCAGCTCGTTCTCGACGTCGCGACGCACCCACGACAGCGCATCACGCGCAACGCCGATCACATGCGGCGCACAGCGGATGGAATAGCGATCCTGCAGGCGATGCCCCGGCGTGTCCTCACGGCCGGCGAGATCGTCGCGAATCCATGCCGCGGCTTCGGCCTGCCCTGCATGTGGCTTTACTTCGAACAATATGGGGTCGAAGTGTGCGGCGCGGCCGTCGAGCGCGACGGTGGACAACGCGGTGAGGCGTGCTGCGAGCCGCGTCAGGTGACCGGCACGGGCGAACGCGAGGCATGCGAGACCCGTCATGACCGCCGTGCCGTTCATCAGCGCGAGCCCCTCTTTCGGCGCAAGCGTGAGTGGTGTATGGCCAAGTTTGGCCCAGACGCTGCGGGCGTTGCATAACTCGTCGTTAAACCGCACGTCGCGCTCGCCAACCAGCGCGGCCGCCACGTATGACAACGGCGTCAGGTCACCGCTCGCCCCCACCGATCCCTCCGATGGAATCCGTGGCAGCACGCGATAATTGATCAGGTCGGCGAGCCGTTCAAGCAGCACATGCCGTACACCTGAGAAGCCGTACGCCAGGGAATTGAGCCGCGCGGCAATGACGGCGAGCGTCTGCGCGTCGTCGAGATGCTGGCCCATGCCGCAGCCGTGATAACGCAGCAATTGCAGGGGCAAGACTTCGACCAGTTCCATGGGTACGTCGACTACGCACGAGTCGCCGTAACCGGTGTTGACCCCATAGACGGTCGCGCCCTGTGCCAAGTGGCGGCGCAGGAATTCGGCGCCGCGTTCAATCCGTGCGCGCCACGCCGGATCGGCACTCAAAGCGATGGGCGTTCGCCGATGGGCAATCGATACGACCTCTTCGATCGTCAGCCGCCTGCCGCCGATGACGATCGCTTCTTCGGCTGTATAAGCCAACTCGGCTATTGGGCCGCTCGGATCAAGTTCGGCCATTCGCGCCTCCCGTGCCAGTGCCATTACCATTGCCATTGGGCCGCGCCCAGAAATCGAAAAAATTGAACCATTGATAAGGTGCCTTGCGGCAATAGTGTTCGAGACGCGACGCATAACGTTGTGCCCACGCCGCGAGATGCTGCGCACGCTCCCGGCGCGGCAACTCGATGCGTTCCGCGAACGGCTCGAAGTAGAGCCTGTAGCCCTGCTCTTCCTTCAAGCAGAAAAACAGGTACACGGGGCAACCCAACGCATGGGCAAGCACGTATGGCCCTTGCGCGAAAGGCGCCGTTGAGCCAAGAAACTGTGCCTCAGTCGTGCGACCCGAATCATGCGCGGGCACGCGATCGCCAACGATCACCAGCAGCTCGCCTGCCTCCACCCGATCCTGCATCATCATCGCCGTCTCGGGGCCGAAGTCGCTGACCTCGACAAGACGTTGCGCGAACTCGCTATTCGCCGATGCCAGCACGTTGTTGAAACGGCGCGCGTGCTCCGTGTAGACAACCGCGGTGATCTTCGCCCGCGCACCGCGCGTGGCAAGCGCGCGGGTCATCTCCAGATTGCCGAGATGCGCGCCAATCACGAGTGCGCCACGGCCGCTCGCGCTCAGTGCCTCGAATGCGGCCGGGTCGTCGAACTTCACGTCGTCCATGTTGACGCGACCCGACCATGCAGCGAGTTTATCGAAGCCGGATCGCGCGAATTCCAGCATGTGTTTATATGCGGACAACCATCCCGGGCGAGGCGTTTGATCCTGCGGTGCGGCTTGTTGAAGATGCGTGAAGTAGCTGCGCGACGCAGCGCGGGCGCGGCCTCCGGTCAACAGGAAATAGGCAACAATCGGATGTAGCCACAATGCGGTGAAGCGCGTGCCAAAGAGACGGCAGCTAAGCGCAAGCAAGGACATGCCAAGATGACTGCCGCGTTCCGCTATATGCCACCAGTGCTGCTCGGTTTCATTCGATGCGCGCGGCATCAGTTTGTGCGCAAGCAGCACTGGCAGCCGTGCCAGCATGCCCACAACGAGCCGCGTATGCGTACGGCTGATGCGCACGTTGTCCCACAGCATGTCGAAATGCGAAACGCCGTCGGTTGCATAGGTGACGCGCGTCGGGATCGAACGGAACGCTGTCCGGCGCCAGTACAGCCGCACCAGTATCTCGATGTCGAAATCCATGCGCGTCGGGAGGCTGACCTCATCGATCAACACGCACACCACGTCAAGCGGATACAGGCGAAAACCGCACATGGAATCGCGGATCGTGAACGAGAGCGTTTCGATCCACACCCACACATGCGTCAGATAACGGCCATAGAGACGCGACTTCGGTACGGAGTCGTCGTAGATGGGGCGGCCGAGAATCACAGCGCCCGGTTCCACACGAGCCGCTTCGATAAAGCGCGGTACATCGGCGCTGTCGTGCTGTCCGTCTGCGTCGATCTGCAAGCCATGCGTGAAGCCCGCCTTCCGCGCGGCCCGCAAGCCCGCCATCACCGCTGCGCCTTTGCCGCCGTTGACCGGCAAACGGATCAGCGTGAGCGTATCCGCGTATTGTTGCTGAAGCGACGCAAGCACATCCTGGGTGGCCTGATCGCTGCCATCATCGACGATAAAAAGCGGTAACCCATGCACGCTGAGATTCGCGATGGTCGCGCTGATCGCGTCCTTGTGGTTGTAGATCGGGATAACGATGCACGGCAGAAAGCTCATGCGGTCCCCCGATAAACAATGACGCCCGACGAACAATCCCGGCCACCGAGCCGATACGCAAATTGCACACGCCGGCGCGGCGCGTCATGCGTCAACGTGAGATCGAGCAGCGCCCCCGGTGGTACGGGCGCCTTGAATTTCAACTGTTCGATCGATGCCAGCATGCGCACGCCCGGCGCTTGCTCGGCCGCCAACCGCATGGCCCAGTCGATCTGTACAACGCCCGGCAAGATCGGCAAGCCGGGGAAGTGGCCGGCGAAATGCACGAGAGTCGTTGGCACGCGAAGTTCGTAGTGCAGAGCAGTCTTGCTGCGCACTTCAGAGAGCACTTCCACGCCGTCCGCGCGGGCATCGAACGCGGCGGCAACAGCCGCTGCCGGCAACTTTCCGCGGGCATCGAACGGAAGTGCGAAACGGAAGCGCCAGAAACGCGGCAGCACGACAATATCGAAGTACGCCGCAAGGTGGCGGCGCAGGACCTTAGCGAGCGCTACGCGCCCTCGTTCCAGCAGTGCTGCGCTACCGGCATCGGTGAGCGCCACCACCGCGCCGACACGCTCGCGCGACATCCCTTCAAGCGACACAACCGCCGCCTGCACCACATACGGATGCAGCCCGAGGCGGGATTCAAGTTCGGGCAAGGAGACGCGCTTGCCATCGAGCTTGATCACGCGGTCGAGGCGTCCTTGCAGACGAAAGCGCCCGTCCGTGTCAAGCGCGATGGTGTCGTCGGTGCGATGCCAGTCGTCATGGCCCAGATGCGGTGAACGCAGGTTAAGCGCACCGTCGTCGCCACGATGAACCTCGATACCGTTCAACGCTTGCCATGCATCCGTCTGATCCTGCCGCCGCCATGCAATGCCGCCCGTCTCCGTGCTGCCGTAGATCTCGACCGGCGCCGCGCCGAAGGCTGCCGCATATTTGCTCGCTGCGTCTGCCGAAAGCGGACCACCCGATGAAAAGAACACGCGAGGTGCAGGACTCAGGTTGGCGAAACCATCGAGTTCAGGCCAGCGCAATAGCTGCGCTGGAGTAGACACCACGACCGAGGAACCCGGCCCGCATTGCGCGATCCGCGCTTGCACATGTTGCGGTTCAATGCTGAGCGCGCGGTCGAATGCGCGCCCTGTCGCGATCGGCCAGAACACGCGAAACAGCAGCCCGTAAATGTGATGATGCGGGACGCTGCCGAGCACCGTTGCATCGCCGACAAGCAGGCCCCACTGCGTCTCGAGCGTATGAACTTCAGCGTTGAATTGCGCAAGGGTCTTGCGGATTGGCTTCGGTGTACCGCTGCTGCCCGAGGTGTACAGCGTGAGCGGCGCGTGCGGGTCGATCGATACTGAAGGATTGACATACTCTGGTCGTGAAACCAGCGCAGGCATGTCGGCATCGGTTAGGACAACGTCGTAGGCATTCGAGAGATCGGCCAGATAACCGGGCGCTGCATGCGCTGGAATGACCGGTTCCTTGCCGCAGGCGAATAGCGCGAACAACGCGCAGGCGAAGTTGAACGGATCGTCAATGCACAACGCATAGCGTCGCGCCGGCTGCTCGCTCAAATGCGCGGCGATGGCCCGCACTCGCGCAAGGAACGTGGCGAAATCGAGTATTTCAGCACCGTCGCGGCAAACCGGCGTGTCGGCGTCACGCTTGGAGCACATCACATCGTGCAACGCAATCATGCCGCCTCCGAGCGCGCGGCGCGCGGCAGCACGGCCACGTAGCGCCATACGATCTCGCCAACCAGCAACACGCCGATAAGGCCATACGCGATCGCGCCGTTATAGAGCGACCAGGCAGCACGGGTCCAGAACAATGCCGTATAAGCGGAAAACGCGCCATTTAACGTGAAGAACACGCACCACATTTGCGTGACCCGGCGCGTGTACCGCACCGCATGCGCGCCAAGCGCCGGATTACCCATGCGCGCGAATTTTTCGATCATCGATGGTCCGCGCACAAGTGTCGCGCCGAACGCGACCAGCAGTCCGAGGTTCACAAACGAGGGGTATAGATGCAACAGCAATTCACTGCCCGACACTACGATCGCAGCCGATGCGCAACTTAGCAGGCCCGCGACGCACCAGTCGGTGGCGGTGAGTTGCCTCAGCGACGTCGCGAACGTGCCGGTCCCGGCCCAGCGCTGCAGCCAAAGCAAAGCGAATAGCGCGGCGCCAATGTATCGCGGTGAATCCCAGCGCCATGCACACAAGATCATCAACGGGTAAGCGACCTTCAGGGCAACTTGCAGAACCGTTCGCAGCAGGTCAAAGGGCTTGGCGCGCAGGCCTTCAGGCGCTGCGGCACCCTGCCCGCCGGAACGTGAATGCTCCGCGTGCATCACCCCTGTTCCGCCAGCAGCGATTCCACCGCACCGATCACATCGCCGACCGTGCGGACCGACTTGAACTCTTCCGGCTTGATGCGCCGTCCGGTCATTTCCTGCAGCTTGATAGCGAGATCGACGGCGTCGATGCTATCCAGGTCGAGGTCCTCGTACAGATGCGCTTGCGGCGTCACGCGGTCGGGCTCGATCGCGAAGTTCTCTTTAAAGATGGCGCGGATGCGCTCAAGGATCTCTGTCTCGGTCACGATTTACTCCCCTTTTCCCCGATGTCGTTCGTAGTACTCAGCTCGCCGCGCTGGCTGGCGACCAGCGCGGCGAGCGTGCTGATCGAACGGAAGTGCTCTCGCGTGCGTTCGTCGTTCGCCGCAATAGTCAATTGATAATGTTTGCGCAGCACGATGCCGATCTCGAGTGCGTCGATCGAATCGAGTCCGATGCCATCGGTGTCGAACAGCGGCGCATCGTCATCGATGTCCGCAGGCGTCAGGTCTTCCAGATCGAGTGCATCGATCAGAAGCTGCTTAATTTCCAGTTTCAAAGAATCCATAGTCGAACAGCCGCTGGTTAATGTGTGCCTCAATAGCGCTGGTTAAAGTGCGCGCGGCAAGGGCCGGAGAAGAATCATGCGTCATGAGCTGGTCAGCCGCGACGGGCTCGAGCACGTTCACGCGAATGCGGAACGCACGCGACGGCACGTCATACCAGCGCATCTGCTTGGTGAAGGCCGGCGGGTCGCAATCCATCAGCACGGGCAGGATCGGCGTGCCTGCCTTGAGGGCGATGTGCGCAAAACCGCGCGAAAAAGCGTGCAAGCGGTTCGGCGCGGGACTACGCGTGCCTTCCGGGAAAATGATCATGGTATAGCCCGCGGCAATCTGGCGGGCGCTGGCTTCAACGAGTTCGATCGGGTCGACGTTGCTCACGTATTCGGCCGCGCGCACGATGCCCCAAAAACAGGGGTTGCCCCAGTGTGCGCTCTTGACCACGCAACATGCCGAAGGTGTGAGCGCGAGCAGCACCACCACGTCGAGGTAGGTCGGGTGGTTGGCAACCACAACTACGGGGCCGGCGTCGCGCAACGCGGCTGCTCCCGAGACTTCCAGTTCCATCACGCCGACCCACTTCAAGCCAGCTACCAGCGCCCGGAAAAACCAGTGAATAATGGTAGTGACCACCCGCTGACGCGATGCGCGATGCGGCCACAGCCACGAGATCGGAAACACCAGCACCGAGAACAGCAGTCCGCAGACGCCGAACACGACAAAGCTCATGCCCGTGGCGACCAGCCGCCAGCCGTAGTTAAGCCGCGCCTTCATGCCAGCTCCATTGCCAGGTAGTGCCGGCGTTTTGCCATGTGGCGGGCGCCTGTGTGTCGAGACAGCGTTGGACCGCTTCGCTCTGCGTAAGGAAAGAGTCCGGCACGGTAAGAAGTCCCGATGCCAGTTCCGGCGTTCCCGATAGGCTCCCTGTACCCGATATGGTGCATGTAAGCTTTCCGGCCGCGCGGGTGTCGAGCAGGATCGCGATCGCACCGCCTTGCACCTCGTCTTCAATCGTGCCGTAGGCGGCATCGGGCGGCTCGTCCGCATAGACCAGCAGCACGGGCGACGACGGGTCCGCTTCGAACTGCGCATGCGCTTCGAGCATTGCAAACCCAAGCGTTTCCGCCCCGGCGGAAATCGCGCTGGCGGGTGAACGATCGCCCCGGGCGATGCCGAATATACCGGTCATTGCGTTGAGGACGGACAGGCTGAAAGCAGTTGGAGAAACCGGCTCGCCCGTGCTGATGGCGCGCAGGATGTCGGTCGTGCGCCGCAGTTCACCGTGCCGCGATGCGAACACCACGCGCACGCGGTCCAGCTCAGCCACACAGTCATGGGCGACCTTGAGGGCGCTGCGGGACAGGCTGCTCAGACGACGGCGGACGATCGGCTCGATAAAGCTGATATCGGAGGTCGCAGCGGCAGCGGTGGCGGACCATCGGGCAACGGGTATGGTCCAGCGCAGATCGTGCATACGATATTTACGGTTTGAAAGGCAGCAGCAATTCACCAGGATCCGCCTGTGCGGGCAGCACATGAACGCGCCCGCTCCAGCCGGACGATCTTCAACCGGTTGTCAGGAGATGCCCGGCCGATATACCGATGCATGCACGGGATTAACGGCAGTTTGTGCCGACTACTTAATGCCATATGCCGGTAAATGAAGCGGATAAAAGAATTCTTTGAACTTGGATCGACTCCGCATTGAGGGGCGAATCATACTGAAAATTGCTTGCTAAATCAGCCAGAAAACCAGTTCACGCCTGGATAAGTCTCACATATACGACGGAAAGCCAAATTGATTTGATGGGCCTAACCGAAATTCGCGCGCAATACCGCCAATCTAGCCGCAGCACCCTCATTGTCCAAATCGAAAAAGTTACGGAATGTATGTTGCGCTCGGCGCGCTCGCTATCACTGGCTGTTTTTCCTCTCTTCAATAGTCGATGATCGGCCGTCCAGGAGACTCGCACAAGTCGCTCTGCGGTCTCGCGATTGCGCCGTTGGCATCGCGCATTTTCGTGGCATCGGCGTCGGCATGCCGCGTGTAAAGGCTTGCGCCGTCGATGTTTCCAATAGTCGCGGTAGTCACCGGGAACCATGCTTTCCCGAAGCCGAACCGAGCGCTACGTCATGCCGAGGAGCCCGGCAAGATATAAGCCTCAACACCGTGACCTGATAGGCGCGCCGCTCGGCTTCGTACAATGCGTAACGTCTCTTACTTGATGGCGCGACTGGACGTACTGCCGTACTCTTTTTACACCCTGTTCGGCCGCGAGATCAGAATGCTTCCCGTAAGGTAACGAAGCGCAGCCCTTGTTTTTTGGCGGCATCAAAGATCCGCGGTAATACAGAGAGCAAGACGGGTTGACCGTCATCGGTAATGGCGGCGTCGCCATCGTGGAGCAGCAGGATGTCGCACGGTGCCAGATCGCGCAGCAATCGCTCCGCGACGATCTCGGGGTTGCGCTCGCGGGTATCGAAGCCGCGTCGCGTCCAGGCAGCCAGCCTTAGATCGTGCTTTTGCAAGACTGGCTCCAGCAGGACATTGCGCAAGCCCGCCGGTGCACGAAAAAAAGCCGGGCGCTCGCCCGTCAGTTTCGTCAGCGTGCGTTGTGCCGCATCGATTTCCCGGCTTAGCGCGCTCATGCCCGTCACCGAAAAAGTATGCACATGCTTCTGCGAGTGATTCTCCACGGCATGCCCGCGCGCGACGATCTCGCGAGTCAACGCGGGATATCGGCGAGCACGTTCGCCGATCAGGAAAAACGTGGCGCGAACCCGGTGCGCATCGAGCAGATCGAGAACCTGGGGCGTGACGAGCGGATCAGGACCGTCGTCGAGCGTGAGCGCAATGGCGTTTGCATTGCGCGGGATGGCGGGCAAGCGCGTCCAGTTGGCACCAAGCAGCGTTGAGCGCGGCCATAATCCCGCTGCCGTGACGGTGGCATGATTTATCACTGTGCCGGCTAGCCACCATGGCCACATCTCCGGCGCGGTGGCGCAGCCGGCCAGCGCAAACGCATGCCAGGCCGCCGTGACCTTCAGTGCGAGGGGATATCCTGTTACAGGCCAGCGACGCTCGGACGCTGCATCCGGATCGAGTTGCGGTCGCGGATGAAGTTTGAGCATGCGTGTTCCTTCTTTGATTCCAATAACTGTTAGGGGTGTTTATACGCCAGTAAGAAATGCCGCCTGTTAGGCCGGGTTAAGCGCGGCCAAGCTTACCTAATTCCGGCGCAAGGCATTCGAAGGCTTCAGTACTTGCTGTACGTACGCGAATTTTAGCGTCTAGCGGTGGTGTCAGAGCGTTTTCACGGCGATATCGTCGTAACGCCTTAGCTTGTAGATCGCGATGGAGACGATCCAGCTCAGAATAAATATGCCGATGACGATGTAGCCCAATAATCCGAAGTGATCGTTGAGGCTGCCAATTGAATCCCAGAACGTGCCCTTGAGCCCCAAGCTGTCCTGGAGCAAACCCAGCACCTCTATCCCGCCGATCAACACAGCGACCACTACCGAAACGAACGTGATCGTGATGTTGTAGTAGAGCTTGCGCATGGGCCGGACAAAGGCCCAGCGATACGCACCGAGCATCAGAATGCCGTCGGTGGTATCGACCAGCGACATGCCCGCCGTGAACAAGATCGGCAACACGAGCACCGACCAGAACGAGAGCCCATGCGACGCCTGGGCCGCCGATATGCCGAACAACGCAACCTCGGTCGCGGTATCGAATCCGAGTCCGAACAGGAAACCTACCGGATAAAGATGCCAGCTGCGCGATACCAGTCTCAACAACGGCCGAAGCAAACGCGAGAGGAAACCGCGGTTGTTCAGCAAGAGGTCGAGATCGGTTTCGACCATCGGTTCACCGCGGCGCACGGCGCGAAATGTCCTGATCACGGACGCCAGCACAACCAGGTTCGCGATAGCCAGCACGAACAGGAACAGCGCCGAAACGCTGGTGCCGATAAGACCACCAATGCCTCTCAGGTCATCGAAGTGCGTCGTCAGCGCGGTCGCGGCGAACGCGACGCCGACTGTGAGCGCGACGACCACCGTTGAGTGGCCGAGCGAGAAGAACAAACCGGCGCCAAGCGGGCTTCGGCCGATCTGGAGCAGCTTGCGCGTGACGTTGTCGATAGCAGCAATGTGGTCCGCATCCACCGCGTGGCGCAGCCCGAACGTGTACGCTAAAAGCGCTGTGCCCAGGAGCGCTGGCTGCCCGTGAAAGGCCGTCAGCGCCCACGTCCATGCAACCACATTGAAGACCAGCAGGAGCGCGTAGATACCGGTGATTTTGTGGCGCAGGCCCGTTGGACGGTCGTTAAAAAGCTGAGCCAT
The DNA here is from genome assembly GCF_011493005.1 of Caballeronia sp. SBC1. NCBI lineage: Bacteria > Pseudomonadati > Pseudomonadota > Betaproteobacteria > Burkholderiales > Burkholderiaceae > Caballeronia > Caballeronia sp. SBC1. The sequence goes on along the minus strand of NZ_CP049156.1, from coordinate 1,859,797 downwards.
TTGTTTTAGCATCATGAGCCTCGCATTCTTGCCCGCACTCGTACCCTTCACACGATCCGACCGGCGCGCTGCTCGTGCTCTAGCGCACTGTTTCCCCGACCACCTCCGCCTGCGCGGCTGCTTCCAGCCACGCATACCACGCCTTCATCCCCGCCCCGGTTTCCGCCGATACCTGCAGTACTTCAATAGAAGGATTCACCTGTCGCGCATACGCAATGCAGCGTTCAACATTGAAACGCAAGTGCGGCAGCAGGTCGACCTTGTTCAGCAACATCACGCGGCTTGCACGGAACATATGCGGATACTTAAGCGGCTTGTCTTCGCCCTCGGTCACTGACAGGATGACCACCTTCGCCTGTTCGCCGAGATCGAACAACGCGGGACATACAAGATTGCCGACGTTCTCGATCATCAGCCACGCATGCGAAGGCGGATCGAGTTGCGCCAGCGCGCGCGAGACCATACCGGCATCGAGATGACAACCCGTGCCTGTGTTGATCTGGACCACACGGCAACCGGTCGCGCGAATACGCTCGGCGTCGTTGAGCGTCGCTTGGTCGCCTTCGATTACCTGGATCGACTGGGTACTGTGTAACGCCTGGAGATCTCGGATAGTCCGTTCAAGCAACGTGGTCTTTCCCGCTCCCGGTGAGCTGACGAGGTTCAGTGCAGTGATATGGCGGCTCGCCAGCCAGCCACGGTTGTGTTCTGCGAGCAACTGGTTCTTCGCCAAAATGTCCTGTTCGAGTGCGATCGTTGTGCCATGAGTTGCAGCGGCAATCGCCACTTCGGACAGGGATATGGGCGAGTGTTTGGTGCCCGCGAAGGCTGCAGGCGTTTGTGCGTGGTGGTGTTCATCAACGTGCTCGTGGATATGTTCATGCCCGTCGTGTTCATGAACATGAGCTTCATGAGCGTGCCGATGCGCGCGTGCATGCAGATGCGCAACCACACTCGCGCCCGTCGGCGCAGTCGCAAGTTGCCGCCACGAGCCCGGCTCACGCGCAGCACCACTCTTCCCTTGTGCCGGTGTCTCAATCCGCTCACCGGTCTCAGGGTCTGTGATCACCGTGCCGGCACCTTTCGAGCAACCGCATGTGGTACACATCAAACCACCTCCATCTGTTTTATCCTCAGCTCGCTGCCAGCCAGCAGTTCGAGATTGACGCTCCCACAAGCGCAGTGTTCGAGCAGGTCGATCATGTCCACGTTGCCGCCGCAGTCCAGGCATCGCGCCAGGCCCGGTGTCTCGACAATCTCCAATGTTGCGCCTTCGACCACGGTGTCTTTCGCGCAGACATCGAAGCAAAAGCGGATTGCGTCCGGCATCACCGCCGACAACCGGCCGATTTCCAGCGTCACGCGCAACACTCGAGCGCCCATCGCGCGTTCGGCGCACAGTTCAACGACACTATTCGCAATGCTCAGTTCATGCATGACAGTGCGCTTCCTATTCCCTTACGTATGAAGCCAGCTAACAGATCCGGGGCAGTTGCTCGCCCGTCAGCATGTCGACAATTCGCTGCCCGCCAAACACCGTATGCAGCACCACGATGCCCGAGGGCTGCGCCACTACCTCGCCGATCACAGCCGCCCGCGCGCCAGCCGGGTGCGCATGCATCGCCGCGAGCACGCTTGATGCGGCGTGTGCGGGAACCAGCGCAACCAGCTTGCCTTCGTTCGCCAGATACAGCGGATCCAAGCCGAGTATCTCGCAAGCGCCCTTCACTTCCTCGCGGATCGGCAGCGCGTTTTCCTGGATGCGGATCGCCACACCCGACGACACCGCGAACTCGTTGAGCACCGTGGCGACACCGCCGCGCGTTGCGTCGCGCATGCAGTGGATGTCTGTGCACGCACCCAGCATTGCATCCACCAGTGACGCTAGCGGCGCGCAGTCGCTTGCTATATCGGACTGCAACGCAAGCTGTTTTCGTGCGATCAGGATTGCCGCGCCATGGTCGCCAAGAAAGCCGTTCACGATCACCACGTCGCCTGGCTGCGCCCGCCGCGCCGATATATTCACGCCGGGCGGCACGACCCCCACACCCGCTGTGTTGATGAAGAGTTTGTCTGCGCAACCGCGCTCGACCACCTTGGTGTCGCCCGTCACAATAGACACGCCCGCTTCGACCGCGACCCGCTGCATGCTTGCCGCCACGCGACGCAGAATATCTATCGCAAGGCCCTCTTCAATCACCATCCCGCACGATAGAAACAGCGGTTTCGCGCCCGACATGGCGAGGTCGTTGACCGTGCCCGATACCGCCAGCGTGCCTATGTCACCGCCGGGGAAAAACAACGGGTCGACCACGTAGCTATCGGTAGTGAACGCGAGCCGGTCGCCGAGACGCGTGAGGTCTGCGAGCGGAAACACAGCCTGGTCTTCGAGCGCGGCTAACGCGGGGTTATCAAAAGCGGTGACAAATACGTCCTCGATCAGATCGCGCATCGCCCGGCCGCCGCCGCCGTGCGCGAGATTGATCGTCACATCGCGTAGCCTGCCGATCCGGTCGTTCATGCCTGCGCTCCCTGCTTGAGCGTGTCCGACGCAGCGCCATGCGCATACAACGCCGATGTATCGATGCGTGCATAACGGTAATGCGCCGCGCACGCGCCTTCGCTTGATACCATCAACGATCCGAGCGGCGTTTCCGGCGTACACGCGGTGCCGAATACCTTGCACTGTTGCGGCTTGATAACGCCCTTGAGCACTTCGCCGCACTGGCAGGATTTCGGATCGGCGATCTTCAGGTTCGCGACGGGGAACTTGCGCTCGGCGTCGTAAGCGGCGAAGCGTTCGCGTATCCGCACGCCCGAATGATCAACCGATCCCAGCCCGCGCCATTCGAAAAATTCGCGCAGCTCGAACACTTGCTCGATCGCCGATAACGCCTGCGCATTGCCGTCTTCCGGCACGATCCTGCCGTACTGGTTCTCCACTTCGCAGCGGCCTTCGGCGATCTGACGCAGCACCATCCACACCGATTGCAGCACGTCCAGCGGTTCGAATCCGGCAACAGTAATTGGTCGCCGATAATGCTCTGCAATAAACCTGTACGGCCGCGTGCCGATCACCATGCTCACGTGTCCGGGTCCAAGGAAGCCGTCGAGATGCAGGTCGGGAGAATCGAGAATGGCCTTGATCGTCGGGATGATCGTGATGTGGTTGCAAAACAGCGAGAAGTTATTGATACGTTGGGCATGCGCTTGCAACACGGTCATCGCGGTGCTCGGCATGGTAGTTTCAAAACCCAGCCCGAAGAAGATCACCTCCCGATGCGGATTTGCGCGCGCAATAGCAAGTGCGTCGAGCGGCGAATAGACCATCCGTACATCAGCGCCGTCCGCCTTCGCTTTCAGCAGGCTCTTGCGCGAACCGGGAACACGCATCGCGTCGCCGAAGGTCGTGAAGATCACTTCAGAGCGCTCGGCGAGCGCTACGCAATCGTCCACGCGGCCCATCGGCAACACGCAGACCGGGCAACCGGGGCCGTGGACGAATTCGACTTCAGGAGGCAACATCTGGTGAATCCCATACCTGAAGATGGAATGCGTATGGCCGCCGCAAACCTCCATGATTTGCAGCGGCCGTTTAAGGCCGCCACGATCGTGCACAATCTGCTCGACCAGCCGATGGATCTCGCGCGTGAGCGTACGGGCTTTCTCCGGATCGCGGAATTCGTCGACGTATTTCATGGCACGCGCTCCCCTGCCGCTGTGTCAGGGACACTCAGGCTGCCGCGTTCATCAGCGAGCAGCGTATGGACCAGGTCCCACAGGATGTGATAAATCGCGACGTGAGTTTCCTGGATCCGATGAATGCTGTCACTCGGCACCACGAGGCAATGGTCGAGCGCACCCGGCGCCGCCATCTTGCCCCCGTCATGCCCGGCCAAGCCGATGGTCACTACGCCCATCTCCCGCGCTTTCGCGAATGCGGCGAGCAGGTTGTCCGAGTTACCGCTTGTCGATACCCCGATCAGCCCGTCGCCGCGACGCGCCTGCGCCACCAGTTGCCGAACGTAGATATGCGCGAAGCCGACGTCGTTGCCCACGGCCGTCATCATGGCTGTATCGGCGACGAGGTTGACCGCGGTGAGCGCCGGACGCCCGGCCGTTATCGGATGCAGGAACTCCACCGCGATGTGCGCGGCATCGCAACTCGAACCGCCGTTGCCCATTGAAAAGAGCCGCCCGTCACGGCGATAAACATCCGCGATCGCATGGGCTACAGCGATCACGGCGCTAGCGTTATCCGCGAAGAATGCGCGCTTCGCGTCGATGCTTGCCTGTGCCTTCTGCGCGACCGATTCGAGCAACGCGGCATCGAGCTTCGCCGCGTCCTGATGCTCACCGTGAAGAAACGGATACAGGCCCTGTAGCGCCCGATGTTCAGTCATGGCGCGCTCCGTTGTAGTGGTTGAACGTGTCAGGCTGCGGCGTGCCGCCTCCTTCCATCATCGCGGCCATCTCCGCCTGCGCTTCGCCGAGTTCACGCAACAGGGCAAGCGTGCGCATGGCTTCTGCTTCGTCGAGACGGCTCATCGCGAAGCCGACATGCACCAGCACCCAGTTGCCGACACACGCTGCCGGCGGCCGGTCGTCATCGACGATGAACGCGATATTGATGATCCGCTTCACCCCGCCTACATCGACTAATGCGAGGTTATTGTCCGCGTCGCTGATCTCGACGATCTGTCCCGGTATGCCTAAGCACATGACGTACTCCGTGGTTCAACAAACGCGCATGCAAGGGCACGCGCGGCAGTGATTGCCGCTTGCCCCAACGCAATGCCACCGTCGTTGGACGGTACCTGGCGATGTGCCAGTACATCAAAGCCGCATGCTACAAGGCGTGCGGTGAGCTGCTCGAACAGCACGCGGTTCTGCATGACCCCGCCGGAGAGAGCGATGGTTCTGACCTGCGTGGGTATAAGCAAACGGAGGGTCATCTGCACAATAACGATTGCCAGGCCCTTGTGAAAACGTGCGGCCATCACTCGTACCGGCGTGGCACGCAGCATGTCGTCGAGAAGCGCGATCCACATCGGTTTCGGATTGATCAACAACGAAGTATCCTTTTCCACGATTTCGAACGGATAGGCTCGCGCGTCGTCTTCATCGTGGAGCGTGCCGGTATCGATCAACGCTTCGAGTTCGATCGCCGCTTGCCCTTCGTATTGCACGCGTTCGCGGCATACACCGAGTGCCCCGGCGACTGCATCGAACAGACGCCCGGCCGAGCTTGCAACAGGACTATTAATCCCGCCGTCGATCATCTGATCGAGCAGCGTCAGCGGACGGTCGGCGAGAAAACGATGGAGGTCGAGCTTCGCATAGTGCTTCGCGAAACGCGGCCATCCAAGACTCGCGGACAGATGCGCATACGTGTTGCGCCACGGCTCGTAGATCGCGTGCGCGCCGCCGGGCAGAGCGACCGGTGTGAAGCTCGCGAGACGCTTGAAATTCACGTAGCCGCCGAGCAAAAATTCGCCGCCCCACAGCGCGTTGTCCAGGCCCATGCCGAGCCCGTCGAGCACGATGCCAAGAACGTCAATGCCCAGACCGATATCATTTTCGGCAAGGCACGCTGCGAGATGCGCGTGATGATGCTGGATCTCGGCGAGCGGCAAACACCGCTGCCGCGCGATATCGATACCGAGCTTGCGCGACAGATACTCAGGGTGCAGGTCGACTGCGACAAAGCGCGCTTCATGTTCGAACAAGTGTTGATAACGCGCGAGCGACACGCTGTAGTCGCGATACGTCTCGCTGTTCTCCAGTTCACCGATGTGATGCGACACGACCGCTTCGCCATCGCGCAGCAGGCAGAAGGTGTTTTTCTGCTGAGCACCCATTGCGAGGACCGGCGGCGCAGTAGCAAAATCACGCGGCAAACGCAACGGCGCAGGGGCATAACCGCGCGAGCGGCGTAGCAAGCGTGATGCTCCGCCCATGACCCGCGCGACCGAATCGTCCACGCGCCGGGCGATATCGCGGTCGTGCATCAGCCAAGCGTCTGCCATGCCTGCGAGGCGCTGGCGAGCCTCTTCGTTATCGATGCATTGCGGTTCGTCTGAGAGATTGCCGCTGGTCAACACGATGGGGCCGTCAAGCGATTGCATCAGCAGATGATGCAGCGGGGTTGACGGCAGCATGAAACCAAGTGTCGCGATACCCGGTGCAACGCCCGGAAACGGATCACGTGTGCCGCGATCGATCGTCGGAATGATGACGATTGGGCCGGCGGAGCTTTCAAGCGGGACTTCGTCCGCCGCGCTCACCACGCAATAGCGCTCAATCATTGCCACGTCGCGCGCCAGCAACGCAAACGGCTTGCACTCGCGATGTTTCAGCGCACGCAATTTCGCAACGGCAGCGTGATCTGACGCGGCGCATGCAAGCTGAAAACCGCCAAGCCCTTTGATGGCGACTATCTTGCCGCGCTCGATAAGGCGGCGTGTCGCATCCAGCGGATCATCTTCTGCAATTGAACCATCGGCGTGCTCGAGCCACAGTCGCGGCCCGCAAGCCGGGCACGCAATCGGTTGCGCATGGAAGCGCCGGTCGTCCGGATCGTCATATTCATTTGCACAGGCATCACATAACGCAAACGCTGCCATCGTGGTGTTCGGGCGGTCATAAGGGATCGACTGGACAATCGACAAGCGCGGCCCGCAATGCGTGCAGTTCGTGAACGCATAACCATACCGCCGGCTCGACGGGTCAAACGTTTCGTCGATACACGCACGGCACGTGACCGCGTCCGGCACGACACCGGTACGCGCGTGGCTACTTGTACTCGCGACAATCCGAAAGCCGCCGGAAGGCGGTGGTATCTCGTGCAAAGCGTAACGTTCGATGGCATCAATCCGCCCAAGCGGTGGGCACTCGCTTCGCAAACGCTCGACAAATTCGTCGAGCGTACGTGTGTTGGCCCATGCGTGAATCAGCACACCTTCGCTGTCGTTGCCTACATCGCCGCTCACGCCGCACGCACGCGCAAGACGCCATACTGTCGGCCTGAAGCCTACGCCCTGCACCAGTCCGCGCACACGAATGACCTCACCGACCCGTGATGTCACGGGCGGTTCGTCGCGGACCGGCGGCAGGCACAGGCTCATGGCCGCGTCCGTCACATGTTGCGAATACGGATATAGCGGCGGATATCCTTCAGGTTCGCCGCAACGCCAACAATCAGCCCTGACAATAACAAGTACTTCAGCAAGAACCTCATCATGCTCTCCAGTGGTCCTGCGACACGCATCCAGCGTTGACCGAGGTGGTCTGCGCCTGCATGCTTTCGATCATTGTTTCAATGGTGTCTACTGCTTTGTCTACCGCCACCGCGACGGGGGCACTCAGTCCCATGCGCCCCTCTTGCCCATCCTCCGTCCCGAGACTTTCCGGCTCACAACCGATCAGAACAATACGTCCGACTTCACCACCCATCGCTTGCACGGCCTGAAGGACTTTCGCCGGATCGAGATCATGTGGCGACAACAGAACGGGCGAAGCATCACCTTCAAAACCATCGTTGTTGTTCTTTGTAGAGGGCTCGACGATGTACAACGTGCCCGGTGGCCCATCCCGATGCGTTGCATCGACGAGGATGGCAAGGTCCACACCATCCAGCAGCGTGTAATACAGATCGATTCCCCGGATTCCATAGTCGATCACCCGCACATTCGGTGGCCACGCGTCGGTCCGTCTTTCGTGTAGACGCCGCACGACCTCGACGCCGAAACCGTCGTCACCCAGGAAGACGTTGCCAACTCCTGCCACCAGCATCGAAGTCATGAGGCCCCCTCCTCACGCAACGGCTCGATCTCGTCGGGCGCGAAAAAGAAGCGATGACCCGGCATACGCGCAAGGCCGAAGTCACGCCCGGGATCGGAGTCGATCGTCACCGCTACATGGACGTGATCCTCGAAATCGCGCTCAATGGATTCGATGGTCGCTATCTGATCGCGCAGAGCCAGGTCGAAGATATCGGCGCGGGCGTGGGGATGCAGCACGACGCGCGCCCCGACCTGCAACGCCACGCCGTCGACGTTGACGCAAGAAAGCCGTGGCTTGGCGTCAAGCTCGGCCCAGGGAGCCATGTCTTCGGGCGCCTCACCTGTTTCCTCGGACACGTCAGGCCAACCCTGGCCCGACCCCGCGCGCACTTCACGCAAGGTTCCATGCAGCCGCTGCAAGTCGCTGGCTGTCAGGTTTTCCGTGCGTTCGAGCAGCGCGCGTGAGCGTTCATCGCCAGCGGCCATCTCGCGCTTTTCCGCGTCGGTCATGGTGAGGATTCGCAGCGTCAGGATCTCGTCGATCTCGGTGGCATCGAAGAGATCGCCTGCGCTTTCCGGCGCGACCTGCGGGTAGTCGTAGAGGATGATCGGCGCCGCGAGCATGGTGTCGTGGCGTTCACCGGAGCCGACCAGCACCGGCCATAAGCTGATATTCGTGCAACCCGCAACGGCCTCAGCGAGTTCGTCCGGCGGTTCGATTGACGAGACGAACGCCGCCCCCTCCACGGCCAACACTGCATGGCATGACAGCAAAGCGAATGATGAAGCAGCATCGCGATTCAAACGCTGCGGTTCATCGACCGGTGTCACGTTGACTATGCGTACCGTGAGCCTGAAGGTGCGTTCGTCGATCCGCGTTGCGCAGCATTCCACACGGCCAACGATCGCCGCCCGCGTGCGCACAAGCGCGCCGCGCACGCGGCCATCCGTTTCCGCCAGCGGTTCCACAGCACGGCTTCCGGCCAGCGAAAACGGCAGACGTAACCCCGCTATGCACAATTCCCCAAGCTTCAATACCGGGACTTCGACGTGTTGTTCACCGGCTTCCTGCCACGCGTCGAAACGCCGGCCGCCCACTTCCAGCGAAGCCACCGACCGGGACGAGCCTTCATCTAGGCCTGTCCATGCAGACGCAGGCTCACTCAACTCACGCACGTCCCGCTCGATCAGATGCAGAAAACATGGACGTACCGTTACGCGCGTTTCATCATCGCCTTGAATCACGCATTCGGTCTGCATCATCGATGCATCGCTGCCGGACCAGTCGGCCCACGCTCGCGGATACACGCTCCCAAAAGTCCAGCGCTGCCGGTTCTTCACCGAGGACGGTCTGTACGGATAAAGCATGTACCCCTCGTACAGCACGGCCTGAACGATCCCCTCGATAGCGTTCATTTCAAGCCTCCCTGCGCGGGCCACGCCTGTTCGCTGCGTGTCTCGTCCAGCAAGGACGTGAGTGCTTGGTCCCAGCCGGTCAAACCTCGCTCGATCCGATAACGCTCCAGCCGCTCGAACACGTCGCGCTGCACGCACATCCATGAAGTGTTCGGGTAGTAGTAGTCCCGCATCGCGCGCCAGGTTGCAACCGGCAGGCGGAACGCGGCCTCCTTGTGCCACGGAACGCGCGCGACTTGCAACGTGCCGTCGCTCTCGCGATAAAAAATCGTGCCGCTGAATTGCAGCATCAAGGGAATCTCTCCCTCTGCGTTTGCCAGCGCCTCGAAATACTTTGCGGCTGCCACATTGAAGTCGAACGTGCACGGCACCGGAAGATCGACCGTGCAGGTTTCAGTGAACGAAGGAACAGCAGCACTTGCGTGCGTCCACAACAGGGTTCGCAACGTCTGCGACCAGCGCTGCGGTACGCCGAACAATTCGCTAAGCCGCGCCTGATCGAGCGGATCGTAAGTTCGCCGGGTCGCTTCTATCTGGATCTGGCAATGCAGCGCAAGGCTCGCGATTTCCTCTCTAGCACTCAACCCGTTCGACGCGCCCTTATTACTCACGCGCAGCTTGAACAACAGCAACGGCGAAACCGAATTCAGCGCAACTTCCGCACCCTCGACGACGAAGTCAAGATCAGGCATTCGGCACTCCCTCGGGCAAACGCTCGCCCGCTTTCAGCGCCGCAAAACAAGCGTGAATCGCGCGCCATGCATCCACACCACCCGACAATCCGCGCCAGCGCGCCCGGATCACGCCGGTCAATGCGTAACACTGGTCGATAGGCACGCGATAATGCTCGCGCGCGCCTTCCACGCGATTCACCAATAGCGCCTCGACATCGGGTTCGAGGGTATCGAGGATGGGGTTGTCGGCAACCAGACGGTCCCACGCACTCAGATCAAGCGACGACTGCATCGCGCCGGCAGCACCCGGATACATCGCGATCACGCGTTGCGCCGCCGAGTCCTTATAGAAAAATGCAATGCCGATCGGGATCGCCAATGCGTCCCATTGGTCGTCGCTCAAATGAAATTCGCTGAGCCAGCGAACGTTTTCCGACACCCGCTTGTAGCGCGCGTTTTGCTGGCTCCCGAACAGCAACGCGCACGCGCGGCAGCAGCACCGCAACGCGTGTTGTTCCAGTTCGAGCAGATGAGGATGAGTGCCGTCGAGCGGTTCGCCGCACAGTTCACATAGCGCGGCCACCGGCGGCCGGGCGAACGCGCGCAGCGCAGCTACCCAGCCACGTTGCCCGGTTTGCCCGGGTTGCTCCCCCCCGCGTGCATTCATGATGTTGGCAGCGTTGCGACAAACCGCAGCTCATGGACATTGACGTCCGGCATCCCGTCTATTTCAATGCGCGCCACGTCCGGCGCCTGTTCAAAAATCGCCCGCTCGATATCGTTCTGCACATCGGCAGGCGTAACGTGCTTGCCAGTCAGCACGCCCGCCAGACGAACGCGTACCAGGTCCTCCCCTGCATCGACCAGTTCGATCCTCACGCCTTGCGCACCAAGCGGCGCCCGCAGTCCCTCGACCGCATGCGCGACGCGGCTAGCCAGGTCCTGCGGATGCAACCCATGCAGCAACAACAATGCGCTGACCTGTTTGTCCTGCATCAGCCGGGCGACGATCGGACCATCAGCGCCATCCGCCTCGGTCACGATCTCCGCCAGCCGGGCAAGGCCGCTTGCATGCAGATCGAGCACCACCTGCAACAATGCCTGCGCAATATCGCGCGCATGCGTGTCGTCCAGTGCCGCCAGTGCTGCAATCAATTCGTCGATGCGCCGTTGTTGTTCCTCAAGCACGCGCGCGTCGCTCATGAGTGCCCTCCCGGCTTCATGCCCGGCGGAACGCCGAAGGTCGGCGAGTGCGCGACATCGACGGTCTTGCCATCCCCGACATACATATGGACACCGCACGGCAGGCACGGATCGAAGCTGCGCACCGCCCGCATGATGTCGATACCCTTGAACTTGTCCGGCCCGTTCTCTTCGAAGATGGGCGTATTTTGCACCGCGTCTTCATACGGTCCGGGCGTGCCGTAGATATCGCGCGGATTCGCATTCCACGGGGTTGGCGGATACGGGTGGTAGTTCGCTATCTTGCCGCCCTTGATCACCAGGTGATGCGACAACACCCCGCGCACCGCTTCATGAAAACCGCAGCCGATAGCTTCATCGGGTACCTGGAACGGCGTGAATGTGCGGGTATGGCCCGCATGCAATTCGGCCAGCGCCTTCTCCGCGAAATGCAGCGCACACGCGGCCGAATAGGCCTGAAAATAGGTGCGCGCACGATCACGTTCAATCGCGTTGCTCCACTTCGGGATCTTCCATTCGAACTCGACTTCGGGTTTAAGCGCCGTCTTCGGCAAATAGATCTTCACGCTGTGACCAGTGGACTTCACATAGCCGATATCCACCAGGCCCGCGAGCGCTGTCGTCCACAACCGTGCAATCGGTCCACCGCCGGTATCCAGCGCGAGGTAATCGCCCGTGCGCTTGTCGTACCAGCGCGGAGACATGACCCACGTGTAGTTGCCGTCGAACTTGCGTTTCTGCGGCCGTGGCAAGGTGGTCTGGTTCCACGGATGCTTGCGATCGATCGAATTTCCCAGAGGGTCTTGCCGGACAAAGGTCTGTTCATGATCCCAGTCATCGTAGAACGAACTGCCGAGCAAAATGCGGATGTTCAGGTTGATCTCGACCAGATCCGTGGTGACCAGTTCGCCGTCCACCACCACGCCGGGCGTGACGAACATGCTGCGGCCCCAGTCGGTCATGGTCTTGTAGTTGTAGTCGCATACGTCCGGGTCCTGGAACGAGCCCCAGCACCCCAGCAGAATCCTGCGACGGCCGACTTCCTCATAACCCGGCAGCGCTTCATAAAAGAAATCGAACAGGTCGTCATGCAGCGGCACGACCTTCTTCATGAACTCCACATACTTCATCAAACGGGTGATGTAGTCGGTGAACAGCTGCACGGTCGGCACTGTCCCCACTCCACCCGGATACAGCGTTGACGGATGCACGTGACGGCCTTCCATCAGGCAGAACATCTCGCGCGTATAACGGCTCACATGGAGCGTCTCGCGATAGAACTCGCCGGTGAACGGATTCAGCGCGGTCATGATGTCCGCGATAGTCTTGTAGCCGTGAATCTCCGCGTGCGGCGAGGCGGCTTTCTGCGCTTTCTCCCATACGCCGGGGTTGGTTTCCTTGACCATCTGCTCGCAGAAATCCACGCCGACCAGATTGTCCTGGAAGATGTTGTGATCGAACATGTACTCGGCCGCTTCGCCAAGATTGACGATCCATTCCGCGATGTTCGGCGGCTTCACGCCGTACGCCATGTTCTGCGCATACACCGAGCAGGTCGCGTGGTTGTCGCCGCAGATGCCGCAGATCCGGCTGGTAATGAAGTGCGCGTCGCGTGGGTCTTTGCCTTTCATGAAGATGCTGTAGCCGCGAAAAATCGACGACGTGCTGTAGCACTCGGCGACCTTGCGCTGCTCGAAATCGATCTTCGTATAAATGCCGAGACTGCCAACGATCCGCGTAATCGGGTCCCAGTTCATCTCGACCAGTTTGCCAGGCTGTGACGCCGTGCCCGACTTCAGTTCAGGTGCCGCAATGTCCGCCATGACCCCCTCCTGGATACTTCTGCCTCTCTCCGCGACCGCCGTGATGTTGATCAGCGGCGGTATCCGCATATGCTCCGCGCAACAAACAGTTCAGGGACGGTAACCAGTCGTCAGCGTGGGACGGTTATGCCGCCATTTCGGTTCCTCGTTGACGGTCGAATTGGTCAGCTTGCGCAGGCTGCGGATAAGTCCGCCGTAAGACTTGATGAGATTCGACGAAAGGACCGCACCCGGAGGCTCGTCCATGAACGGCATGAACTTGTCAGGGAACCCGGGCATCGTGCAGCCGATACAGATTCCGCCCACGTTAGGACACCCGCCCACGCCGTTGATCCAGCCGCGTTTGGGAACGTTGCAGTTGACCACCGGCCCCCAGCATCCGAGCTTGACAATACAGTTCGGACTCCCGTATTCCTTCGCGAACAGCGCCTGTTCGTAGGAACCCGCGCGGTCGCATCCATCGTGCACGGTGCGCTGGAACAGCCACTTGGGACGAAGAGCCGCGTCCAGCGGAATCATGGGCGCGAGGCCCGCCAGTTGATACAGCAGGTATAGCAGCGTCTCCATGAAGTTGTCCGGCTGAACCGGACAACCCGGGACGTTCACAATAGGCAGGCCCGCTTTCGATTTCCAGTCCCAGCCAAGATAGTCCGCAAGGCCCATGCAGCCCGTGGGATTGCCTTCCATCGCATGAATGCCACCGTAGGTCGCGCACGTGCCCGCACCGACCACGGCCAGCGCTTTAGGCGCCAGGCGATCGAGCCATTGCGGAATCGTGATCGGTTCATGCGTGTCGGGGTCCGTTCCCATGGCAGCCCAGTACCCCTCTCGATTGATCTTCTCGTTCGGGATCGAGCCTTCCATGACCAGCACGAAATTGTCCATCTCACCCCGCGCTGCAGCATGAAACGGCGCCATGAACTCCGCGCCGTTTTCATAAGCCAACACCGGATTGTGCAGATGAACCTTCGGTAGTCCGGGGATGGCGCCGAGCAGCACGTCTTCAATGCTAGGCTGCGTGGCGGCGGTGATCGATACGGAATCGCCGTCGCAACCGAGGCCCGCGGTGATCCACAGGATATGTACTTCACTCAGTGCAGGGGCGTGTTGAGTTTTGCGGCCATACGGAATGGCGCTTGCCGGATCCATGGTGGAACCTCCTCGCCTGCTGGCGAATTAGCGACGTCCCCGCGGATTGCAACGTGTCGGTTGCCGGCCGTGGCGGGGAACCGCCTTTAGCGAACGAGCAGACGCGGCGATCAATCAATTGTCGCCATGGCCTGGCTGTTCGCTCGTCTCTCCGGTGTGCGTTGGGCCGATAGTCAGACCTCTATTAAACCTATCGCCCGCATGACCGTGTTTTTTATTCTCTTAAATATAGTTCGTAACGCCGGTCAATCAACCGGTTTCTGCAAAGGTTTTCCCGGACGCCTGGCGTGATAACCCGGGCGCTTGCGTTCTCAGTCGGTTTTTCTAACACGCAGGAAATATGCTTGTTTAACGATCTGAGTTGAACGTCAGCTTCGCGAACACGAACAGGACGCGCGGTAGTGGCATGCTTTACCGCAGCCCGCTTTAACGAGGGGATATTGCTACCCGATGCGTGCCCTTGTCCACCTCGATCCCCCAGCCTTGATAGACGCCCGACGCCCCATGATTCGCTGTTGCACTGCGGGGTAACACCATGGACTACCGGGCTTGCGTCTTCGCGTAGGACCGCGGAATGGTTGCGAACAACGCGCATTCATTTCAGGCCGCACGCCGTCTTTATTTCATTAAAACTTGTGACGAATGCCGACTCGCACGACGGCCTGATGGTCATTGCTTGAGGGCGACGACTGATTATTGATGGATGCCACCGCTGCGTGATCAAGCGAGTCCGTACCCGATGCCTTCTGGTAGATACCCAGCAAGTACACATCGGTCCTCTTCGAAAGGAAATAATCCAGGCCGGCCATTCCCTGATGATAAGTTGCGCCGCCGTTGGTTCCCGTTGCCGATGAAACGCTGCTGCTCTTCGTATAGTCGTAAGCGAGTCCCACGAGCAGCGCAGGCGTGATCTGATACTTGAAGTTCGCTTCCGCATTGTTGAAATGCACGCTGCCCGTGTAGCCGGACGCGTTCGGGCCGCTGCTGGTATCGCCGAGATCCTTGAACGCAACATTCGAATAAGTGAAACCAAGAGTCGATGCCCCGAACGAATAAGCGCCGCCCACGCTCGCGACCTGGTAAGTGCGTGCGGACAGGAAGCCGCTATAAATGGGGTATGCGGAGTTGGCCGCGGTAACCGAAGGGGTGCCCGAAGTGGCGTTGCCGAAGAAGCTCACGTTCGAATTGCGCACGTTCATGTAACCGGCGCCGAGGACCAGCGGCCCACGGTTGTAACCCATGCCGACTGACCACGCCTGGTTGCGGGTGGCATCGCCGGCTACGCCACCGAGGCTGTACATGCCGCCAAACGAGAAACCGCCATATGACAGGCTCTTTAGTTTGACGGCGTTGTTGGTGCGAACCGAGTTGTTCAGGTTGTCCAGGTCACCCGGATGAGCGCCAATGTTCCCGGCCCATTGCGACCCGGCTTCCAGCGGTCCGACGAAGTCTGCGTTGACGTCATATTGCCGCCCGATTGTAACCGTACCCCACTGACTCGACAATCCGACAAAGGCCTGGCGTCCGAATTCCAGGCCGCCCTGACTGAATTTGCCGGTGCTGGGGTCGAAACCGTTTTCAAGTGTGAATATCGCATTCAGACCGCCACCCAGGTCTTCAACGCCCTTGAAACCCCAGCGGCTTCCCTGACTCACGCCGCCTTGCATTGCATACGAACGACCGCCGTTCATGTTGCTGTTGTAGTTAATACCTTCATCGATAATGCCGTAAAGCGTGACGCTGCTTTGCGCATTCGCTGCACTGGCGAGCGTGCCGAACAGGGCGGCACTGAAAAGGACTTTCTTCATGGATGGATCTCCTGATTCGTCGTTGTTGTTAAGGCCAAAGCTTCGCCCTGCACGAACGCTGGAACGTTCATGCAGAGACCGGAAATTGATGGGTCTTGTTAGTCGTTAAAAGCGTTAAAAGATATCGGGCTATGCTTCTCTTGCCACCGAAGCCCGGATCGCGAAACTCAAAGTGACCGACTTCACGCGCGTGCGCGTAACGGCACCATGCCGCACCAGAACATCCAGTCGGTGCCCGTTTCAACGTCGTATTTCCGCACGCGTCGAAGCCGACCGTCGGCGGCGATCTGAAACACGCTCAGCGCCGCGTTGACCGTGCGCACCGTGTTGCCGTCACGCACATCGAGCGGTTCGATCTCAGCGGAAACGAGCATGCGTCCATTTGGATGAAGGGAAAACGTGCGCGGATGAAAGCTGTCCGTGGCCGCTGTCTGGACCAGTACCGGCTCGCCAGTCTGCTGGTCGATACGGAACACCGCTATGCTGTTTTCTCCTCCCGCGAATACTTTCTTGCCACCGAAGTCCGTGGTGGCGTCGGCACGATTGGCGACGTAGACCAAGCGCCCGTCACGCGACATATGAATGGGACCCGCGAGCTGTTGCGGATGAACGTCGCTGGGACGAGCGAGAGTCGTCTTGATGAAACGCGCCTGTGGTGCAAGCCGTCCCGCTTTCAGATCGAACATCTGCAACTGGTTTTCACGTTCCATGGATACATACATCCACGGCTTCGCCGGATGAAAATCCACATGACGCGGGCCGAAGCCGAAACCACCGTTAGGCGCAACTGATTGCTCGCCTGTGAGCTGCCCGTCTTCGAGACGGAATACTTTCAGTGCACCGGGATCCTCGGGCTTGCTTGCGGTTGCGTCGTTTCCGCGTGTGGGGAGGACAACGGTGCAATCGTCGGGCGCAACACGGACCTGATGAGCATAAATGCCGGCGTCTACGGCGTGTTGCTGGGCCACCGCTTCGCCCATGGCACCATCTGCTGCAAGCCGATGCACAGTAAGGTCACTCGGGGCGTTATAGGCGACCAGCAGGTATTGGCCTTTGGGGTCGAGCGTGACATTCACCGGCCGGTTCTTCAGAATCAACGGTTCGCCGAAAGGCGATAGCCTGCCCGTTGCCTGATCGATTCGCAGGACGGACACGCCGTGATGATTGTCGGCCTTCGTGGAATAGCGGTTACTGAATGCGACGTATAGCAATGGCAACGCAGGATGCGCCCACGCATATTGAATTGCCTCCGGCAACACAGTCTCGCTGTCGCGTATCAACGTTTGCGCTTGCGTGTCCGGCCGGTACACCGTCAACGTTGCACCCACCGCCACGTAGAACGCGGCGTCTTCCGACGTACGCGCTGCCCTGCTTAGCGAAGGCGCAACCGCTGTGGCCGTTGCAGCAGCGACGCCCGCGCAGAATCTGCGGCGCCCGATTTTCCGGGGCCAGTCGCCATAATCTTGCGTCATTGTTTTGTCTCCTGCTTCGATATTTATACGAGCCGGTTTGATCGCATCCGGCGAAGTCATCGCGTCGACTGTTTGCATGCGGCAGCCCGGGTCGTGCATGAAAAGCACGACCCGGTGAATACCTTGGATTTAGACTGCCGATCGATTGTTAAAACGTTGGCGCGTCATGCGAACGTTCAGGCCGCCACGCGGCCCTGCAAAAGCTGCGCACGGGCCTTCTCTTTACCAATGCCTTCCCACAGCCCTTGCAGATACATGATGCCTAACGCGCGATCATAAAGACCGTACCCCGGCACGCCCGTTTCGCCCCAGATCATGCGGCCGTGATCGGGACGCGCATAACCCTGGAAGTTGGCATCATGAAGCGCCTTCATGATCTCGGCCATGTCAAGCGAGCCGCATTCGGTTGGATGCGCCGACTCGTAGAAGTCGCCGTTATCGCTCACCTTGACGTTGCGAAGATGCACGAAATGCACGCGTTGCCGCGCCGCGAATTCATTGATGAAAGCAGGCACGTCGTTGCGCAGGTCTGATCCCAGCGTACCGCTGCAAAGCGTCAACCCATTCGCTTTTGAATTGACAATATTGAGCACGCGACGATGGTCCTCAATATTCTTGATGATGCGCGGCAGCCCGAACACGGAGCGCGGCGGATCGTCGGCGTGCAGCGCGAGCTTCAGCCCGAGCTCTTGCGCGACCGGCACGAGATGCGAGAGAAAATATTCCAGATTGCGCCACATCTGCTCCGTACTGACCGTAGCGTATTCGTCGAGCAATGACTGCAGCTTCTCCGGCGTATAACGGGTTCCCCAACCCGGCAACGGAATGCCCTTTGACACATCCAGCGCCTCCACCCTGGCCGCTTCGAACGACAGCGTATTCGACCCATCGGACAGCGCATAGTCCATCTGCGTGCGGGTCCAGTCGAACACCGGCATGAAGTTGTAGCAGACTACCTTGATGCCGCTAGCCGCAAGATTCCTGAGCGTCGCGACATATTGCGGCATCAGTTGCTCACGCCCGGGGCGCCCGAGCTTGATCTCTTCATGCGCCCGGAAGCTGTCGACCACTTCCATCTTCAGGTCATGCGCCGCCGCGGCGCTCTGGAGTCCCTTGATCCGC
Source organism: Caballeronia sp. SBC1 (assembly GCF_011493005.1). Lineage (NCBI taxonomy): Bacteria > Pseudomonadati > Pseudomonadota > Betaproteobacteria > Burkholderiales > Burkholderiaceae > Caballeronia > Caballeronia sp. SBC1. The sequence continues at coordinate 1,841,346 of NZ_CP049156.1, read as the reverse complement.
TCGATGGGCCACACTTCTCCGAGCGGCAAGTCGTAAAGCGACGACACGATTCCATAGAGCCCAGGAATCTGGCGAATGTACTGCAGACTGATCGGGTCCTTCGGACCATGCCAGCGAAAAATCATCTTCATGATTGACACACTTCCGGCTAAGTCGCTAAGTTGATAAGGCCGCGTTGGAATTCGTTCAGATGTAATGCGGCCATAATGTATTCCCTACGCTTAGAAACGCGCTTTAGGACAGCGCTCAAACGCCCGAACCGAACGACGCCGTGTCCCTGGTCCACGCCCGAGCCTGATCACTCAGACTGAAGCCCAGGCCCGGACGATTCGGCACATGCATGCGGCCGTCGCGCAACTCGAGACGTTCGTTGAACATCGGCTCTAACCATTCGAAATGTTCAAGCCACGGTTCACGCGGATACGCGGCGGCAAGATGCAGGTGAATCTCCATCGCGAAGTGCGGCGCAAGGCTGAAGCCCTTGAAATCGGCCAGACTCATGATCTGCAGGAACGGCGTGATGCCCCCCACGCGCGGTGCATCCGGCTGGATGAAATCCGACGCCTGCGCCGTAATCAACTGCGCATGTTCGCCGAAGCTCGTCAGCATCTCGCCGGTCGCGATCGGCGTATCAAGCGATGCGCTCAGCGCCGCGTGTCCTTCCACGTCGTAGGCGTCCAGCGGCTCTTCAATCCACGTGAGATCGAACTGTTCGAGCACACGCCCGAAGCGCTGCGCGGTAGCGCGGTCCCATTGCTGGTTCGCATCGACCATAAGCGGGAAGCTGTCACCCAGATGCTTGCGCACGGCCGTTACCCGTTGCAGGTCGATGGCTGTCTGCGGCTGGCCCACCTTGATCTTGATACCGCCAATGCCGCGTTCGCGCGACGCGTCTATGTTCTCGATCACCTGTTCGAGCGGCATCGACAAATAACCGCCCGAGGTGTTGTAGCACTGCACCGAATCGCGATGCGCGCCAAGCAGCTTCGCGAGCGGCAAGCCGGCGCGTTTCGCCTTCATGTCCCAAAGCGCGATGTCGAACGGCGCAATGGCTTGCGTCGTCAGGCCGCTGCGCCCCATTGATGCACCGGCCCAGCAGAGCTTGTTCCAGATGCGCGCGATGTCGTTCGGATCTTCGCCGATCAACTCGGGTGCGATCTCCTTCGCATGTGCATAGATGCCCGGTCCGCCGGCGCGTTTCGAATAGCCGAAACCGATGCCTTCGTGACCGCCTTCCGTGCGAATCTCCGCGAAGATAAACGCGATCTCTGTCAGCGGCTTTTGCCGGCCGGTCAGCACCTTGGCGTCGCTGATGGGGGCGGCAAGCGGCAGATAGGTCAGCGAGACCTTCACGCCGGTAATGCGATCCGCGCTGGCCGCACCGCGTGCCAAGTGTGCAAGCGGGTCTTTACCCGACGATGATTTAGATAATGTGCTCACAACTTCTCCTTACGAAAAATGGATGCCATTGCCGCGACGTGCATGAATCCGCGTCCCGTCTTCTGAAGATTAGTCCTTCAATTTGTAACGCTGGATTTTCCCGACGATCAACCCATAGCTCAGTACCGCGATCAGCCCATGCGCGCCAACATAAACAAGGGCGGCGGCGAACGACCCCGTGCTTTGCAGGAGATAACCAATCACCACTGGCGTGACAATGCCTGCGCTATTGCCGAGCGCGTTGAACACGCCACCGGTCGTGCCGATGATTTCTCGAGGTGCTGTGTCCGCGAGAATGGTCCAGCTCAACGCACCGAAACCTTTGCCGAAGAACGCGAGACTCATCAGTCCGACCACCAGCCATTGCGTGTTCACGTAGTTGCAGAGAATCATGCTCGCACTGAGCAGAAAGCCGAGGATGACCGGGCCTTTGCGTGCAATGCTCAGCGAGCCGGTCTTTTTAAGCAGGCCGTCAGAGACAAAACCGCTTGCCACGCCGCCGATCAGACCCGCTGCCGCCGGAATGGACGCTACAAAGCCCGCCTGGAGGATGTCGAAGCCGCGATCCTTCACCAGATAGATCGGGAACCACGTGACGAAAAACCACGTGATCGCGCTGATGCAGTACTGCCCTATGAAGATGCCGACCATCATGCGGCTCCCGAAGAGCGAGCCGATGTCACGCCACTGCGAACGTTTGGGTCCCGTCTTCTCCAGCTTTTGCGTGGCTTCGAGATCAACGAGTCCTTCGCCGGCCCGAATGTAGTCGAGCTCGCTTACGCTCATGGCCGGGTGCTTGATCGGCAGGTAGTAGTTCTTCCACCAGATAGCGCCGATCACGATCCCCACGCAGCCCATGACGATGAACACGTATTCCCATCCGAACGCGTGGCACAGCCAGCCCATCAGCGGTGTGAATAGCGCGAGCGAAAGGTATTGCGCGCTATTGAAGATGGCGCCGGCCACTCCTCGCTCGGAGGCCGGGAACCATGCGGCAATGATCCTCCCCGACGCGGGCCCGACAGGCGACTCGGCAATACCGAGCAGGAAACGAAGCGCGAGCAACAAGGGCACCACCAGCCCGACGAAGTGCACCAGGCCCATGCACACGGTGAAAATTGACCACACTACGATCGCGCTGAACATCGCTTTCTTGGAGCCGATGCGATCCGTCAGCCAGCCCGCCGGGATCAGGAAGATCACATAGGCCCAACTGAACGCGGAAAAAATGTAACCCAGTTCGACTGATGTAATGCGGAGTTCCTTCGCCATGCCTGAACCGGCGACGGACATGGCCGCCCGGTCGCCGGAACTGAGTGCGAGGACCACCGTGATCAAGGCCAGCGTGATAAAACGGTATCGTGTACGCGTACTTGCGGCCAGACCGTTCTGCGCCGTGGCCGCGGTCACGGATTGGGTCACCTTGGCAGCCGTGGTGGCTGCCAGCCCCAGGTCCGCATGCGCGGACGACGGGTGCTTGTTCATTGCTTTGTCTCCAGTCGGCTCGCTCTGTTTCGAGCGCAGCCGTCATGCGTGTGAGCGAACCCGCGAAGCTGTTCCGCTTCTTGTCGAACCGGGTTCGAATGTTCAGGTGGCAAGTGAGTCCGTGTAGTCGACGGCAGCCCAGTCGAAGTACTGTTTCAGATCGGTGATCAGCGCGACATGAGCGGGATGCGGCAGGTATTGCTCGAGCGCTTGCCGGTCATCGAAGGTGGATTCGAGCAGATAGTCCCAGCAGATCGCGCGATCCAGTTCGTTCGCCGAGACCTTCCATCCGCGCACGAATGCGATCTCGCGGTCCAGCGTGCGCATGCGCTCAACGAGTTGCGCTTCAAGCCCCGGCTGGCTCACCACGTTCGCTCGCCTACGAAACATGACGATGTGTTTCATGACCATGACGTCCCTCTCCGCTTCATGCCTTCTTGGTCGCGTTCAGATGGTAGCCGCGCGCTTCATAAGCGAAATCGACAAGCTCGTTGATCATCACGTCCTTGTCCGCAGGCGATGCGTAATACGCGCGAATCTCCTTGATGAGCCCGCTGGTTTCGTCGAAGACATACCACTCGTCACCGCGCAACGCCGCGCCCAACTTCGCCTTCCAGTGGGTCCACTCAATCACCGCTTCGTGGCTGTCGTGGCTCACCAGAATCTTTTCGATGGTCCATTGCGAGCCGAGGTTTTCCACGCACCATTGCCATTTGCGGGCAATGACGTCCGCCGTGCGCCACGGAATTTCAGGCAGGCCCGCCGGGAAATAATGAACCGCGTCGGGCGTGAAGCATGACACCAGCTTGTCGTAGTCCGCTTCATTGCAGGCATCGAAATAACGGCGGATCAATGTGGCGTAGCGAGTGTGATCGATCACGGCCATCAGCGGTTCTCCTTGGCAATGACAGACGCAATCGCCGGCCGCCCCGCTGCCACCCACGCGTTGTAGTCTTCGTAGGCTTGCGGACTCGGCGGGTAGACGCCCCACAATGCTTCACCCGCAGCAATACGCATGGCGAGATAGCGCTCCAGGTCGTCCTGCTGCGTGCAGAAATCCGCTAGCTCTTGCGCCAGATGCGGCGGCACTACCGTGATACCGTCCGCGTCGCCAACAATGATGTCGCCCGGATACACCGCCACGCCCGCGCAGCCTATCGGCACTTGCAAGTCCGCCACGTGGTGGTACGAGATTCGGGTAGTCGCCGTAACCTCGCGCGCATAAGCCGGCAGCGGCAAGTTGGCGATCTCGCTGCCGTCGCGCAATGCGCCGTCGGTGATGATGGCTTTGGCGCCCCGCGCGAGCAAACGGGTGACCAGAATGTTCCCGGCGGAAGCCGCGCGCGGATCGTTCTGGCTGTCGATCACGAGCACATCGCCGGGCTTCACCTGCTCGACGCCCTGCCACTGCAGGTTGTCCATGTTCGGCTTGGTGGTCATCGTGCCGTAGGTATCAATGCCCTCGCGCGCCGGGATGAACCGCATCGTAAAAGCGCGCCCGGCGAACGATTCGACATGCTTGTTCAGCGCGCGCAAACCCACTAGCGCCGGCTGTCGATAACCGTGTTTGAAAAGCTGCGTGGTGAGGGAGCCGCTGCTGACCTTGGCCAGCTTTGCGAGCGTTTCGTCGCTCACCACCACGTCGCGAGGCGCAGCGGTGGCAAGGGAATCTGCATAGTGATGGATCTTCACTGGAGTGTCCTGTCGTAGAGGCTGGATGCGTGAAATCAAAGCCCCAGTTCCAACCTCTGGAACCAGGCCCGATGTTTCTTCGTTCACCGTGGATCGAATGCTAAACCGGTGAACCATGCATGAAAACCAGTGATATCCTCATTTCGCCTCTTGAGTTCCAACGGATGGGAATATGGCAATAGGAGAAGGAACCGCTTCACTGGATAAAGCGCTCGGCGTGCTCGACCTGATCGGCGCGGCGCCTGACGGCATGAGTAACGCGGAATTGCTGGACACAGCCGGCCTGCCCAAGACAACCCTGTACCGGATTCTCGCGACGCTCGTCGAACGTGGGCTCGTGCGGCGCGATCAGGTCAGGCGGGTGTATCGGCTCGGGTTCCGCTATCTCGAACTCGTGCGCAACGCGTACCTGATGCCCGATCTCGTGGCGGCAGCGAGCGCCGAATTACGCTCCCTGCGGGACCTGACGGGCGAGACGTCGTATCTGGCCGTGCTCGACGGGGGCGCCGTGCTGTCGCTCGAACGTTGCGACGGTGCGCACTCGCAGCGCTCTGCTGCGGCGCTGGGCCAAAGCAAGCCGCTGCATTGCACGGGTCAGGGAAAAGCGATCCTGTCGCGCTTGCCCAAGGACGAATGCGAGGCGCTCGTGAGAAGCATCTCGCTCGACCCGTTGACCCCGCGCACCATCACGGATCGCCGGCGCCTGCAGATCGAATTAGGCATCACTGCGGCACGCGGCTACGCGATCGATGACGAAGAAATCGTGCTGGGCGTGCGCTGCGTGGCAGCGCCGATTATCGATTCGGCGGGACAGGTACGCGGCGCGCTGAGCGTCGCCGGGCCAGCGTACCGGCTGAGCCTTGCACGGCTTGAACTGCTCGGCCCGGAACTCGCCGAAGCGGCGCGTCGGGTAGGCTCGCAACTCGCCGTGAGCAAACATCAGCCGGGCGCGGAAGAGGTCGAGCCCGTCAGCGAAGCCTGGGCATTCCACGGCGCGTTTCCCGTGTGGTCGCAGACATCGAACTGTCTCTACTGGGCCGATACGCTCGCGCCCGCGGTGCATTGCTTCAATGGCAAGACGGACCGCATCGTCGCCCGGCTCGATGCACCGATCACCGCCATGCAGCTCTACGGCGATGGAATGATCGTGGTGCATGGCGCCTCGCACTCCCGGCTGGGCGCGAACGGAGAGCTCGTGAAGATCGCCGACATGTCGGCGTGGAACGACCCTGCGGTGAAGGCACTTTGCACGGCTCCGGATGGGTGCTCGTGGGCCGCGTACTGGAACGAAGCCACAACGGACTGTCAGTTGGGCGTGATCGGCGAGGATGGCCGTTTCAGGTCACATTGGCATTTCGGCGAGCGCATTGAAGCGATGACCTGGGCCAGCGACAGCGTGACGGCCTACGCAGTTGCGCCCGATTCCGGAACCGTGTTCGTGTTGCAGAAAGGCGCATCGATCGTGCGGCGGCTAGCATCAATGCCCAAGGGATCGGGACGCTTGTCAGGCGTCGCCCTCGACAACTGCGGCGGTCTCTGGACCACGCTCAAAGACGGCTGGAGCGTCGTGCGGTTCACCGGCGACGGCAGCGTAGACAGGCTGGTCAGCCTGCCTGTAGCCGCGCCGACGGGCCTCGCTTTTGTTGCCGAAGCAAACGGCCCCGCGCTGTATGTCACCAGCGACCGGCACTTGCAATCACTGGAATCGCTCACCAGCGCGCCGTGGTCGGGACGCCTTCTCAAAGTACGCCTCGGCAGGCTTGACTCCGTGGACGCAAGCGGTAGCGGCTACGCCTGAAACGACGATCAGATGCACATCCGACACACGGTGGTCACGTGGTTATCGCATGATCGGGCTCGCCATTGGCACGGGACAATCCATACGGCGCGGTTAGTCTTTGCCGCGAAATATCCTGCTTCCTAAGCCTTGGTAAGTTGTGTCGTAACCCACGTAATGGAATGTGATCTTAGACTGCCTCCGGCTCGGGGATCCATCCTGAGCGGAAAGCGCTCCCCCGACAGCGGAGTGCCTTGCCGGAAGCATGTATGCCGCACGCAACCCAGCCACTATCGAGTGTGGCATTGATCCTCTCGTCGGCGCTCGGCGATTCGCTGCTGATGATGACCGTTGCACGCAATCTCAGATTGAATGGTGTGTCGGTCACTGTGTTCGGCCAGCAAATCAATAACATGCGGAGCTGGTTTCCCGGCATGGATATTGAACCTGAACTGAAACCGGACGACTGCGCGGAAAAACTCTCCCGCTTCGACACCGTGATCCAGCTCCACGCCAACAAACCGTTTGTGAACCTTGAACGGCTGCATCCCAAGGTCATGATCCTGGCCCATTTGTGCAGCGCCAATTCGACGGAGTCGATGGCCGAACGCCTGACCCGCTTCTGCCGCGACGACCTGCGCCTGACCCTCGTCGACAAGGGCAACGGCATCACGCCCCTGCCCGGCCTGACGCATCGCCAGCGCTCGCTGCGCGTCGCGATCCACCCCATGGCAAGCACGACCGACAAATGCTGGTTGGCGTCACGCTTCATCGGTCTTGCGATCAAGCTGCGGGACAGCGGGTTTGACCCGCAATTCGTCGTAGCGCCCGAGGAACGCGCGCACTGGACGCATATTGAACAGTTCGGGCTCACGCTCACCGATCTCGGACCGCTCGATCAGGTCGCCGGGTGGCTCTACGAGTCCGGCTGGTTCATCGGCAACGATTCGGGTGTGGGCCACCTTGCGTCGAGCCTCCAGATCCCCACGCTATCGCTCTTCATGCGCCGCGGCACCGCTCGCACATGGCGCCCCGGCTGGGGTGTGGGTCAGGTGCTGATCGGCAGCGCGTATCTGCCGACCGGGTGGCTCAAGGAGCGTTACTGGAAATACATGCTGTCGGTCAACAAGGTGTCTGAGGCATTCGACCGGCTACGCGCACTCACGGCCAACGCATGAACGCTTGCATTTACGCATGAACGCATCTACGTATGAATAACCGCACCAGTCCCTCGGCGCGTGCGCTTGCCCCGTTCGGCCGGGTCGCGTTCGTGACGTCCAACGCGATAGGCGACACATTGGTGTCAATGGTGATCGTCAGGAACCTGATTGATAACGGCATTGACGTCACCGTGTTCGGCACGCCCGCGCATGCGCTTCGGCACTGGTTTCCCGGCGTCACTATCCTGGCACTGCCGCAGGACAACCTCGCCACCGAGTTCGCTCAGTACGACACGGTCTTCCAGATGCAATGGAACCAGCCGCTGCGCGATCTCGTCGATGTCCATCCTCACGTGGTCACGTTGCACGACGTCGAATTCGGCGACCGCCCGGGTTGCATGGCGCAGCGCTTTGCTGACTTCTGCCGGGACGATCTGGCGTTGAGTGCGCCGGTGCTGGATAACGGTATGACAGCGCCTGCGCGCCTCGTGCATCGCAGGAATGCCAAGCGCGTGATGATTCACCCCGAGGCCAGCACCGAGGACAAACGCTGGCTCTCGCAGCGCTTCGTGAGGCTTGCCCAGCGCTTGCGCAAGCGCGGTTATGACGTGCAGTTCGTGATCGCGCCGCATGAGCGCGAACGCTGGAGCAATCTTGCGACGTTGGATATTCCGGCCCCCCATTTTGCGAACCTGCACGAGCTTGCCTGCTGCGTGTACGAGTCGGGCTGGTTTATCGGCAACGACTCGGGCATTGGCCATCTCGCCTCGAATCTCGGCGTTCCGAGTCTGAGCCTGTTCCGGCGTCGCCGGGTGGCCGAGCGTTGGCGGCCCGCGTGGGGCATTGTCGATGTGGTGTTGCCGTGGCAGTGGGTGCCGACCGCGTTTCTGAAAGAGAAACTATGGCGGCAAACGCTGACGTGCAACCGCGTGCTTGCGGCATTCGCACGGCTGACCCGGCAGGCAGCGCGTCCGCACGGCTAGAGGGAGTGGTTAGAGGGTATGGACAGCGCAGCGCCTACGCGTAGCTGTTCACCGCAGAGGCCCGCTTCCACGCTTGTGCCGGCGGCATGACATCGAGTTCGTCGTAATACGGGGGAGCGGCGCTCATCCCGGACGGGGTGAAGACATAACCGCGCCCGCGAATGGTCTGGATCAGGCGAGGCGTCGAAGGGTCAGGTTCGACAATCCGCCGCAACCGGCAGACCAGCACATCCAGCGAACGGTCGCAATGCCCTTCGCCGGCGCCGCGCAATTTGTCGGCGATGATCCGTCGGGACAGCACCTCCAGCGGATGTTCCGCGAAGAGGCGCAGCAACGCGAACGTGCTCGAATGGAGGGCAACGGGCGCGCCATGGCGAGTCAGCATGCGGGCCCGGAAATCGAGGACAAAATCGCCGATGTCGCATCGTCCCATCGTATTCGCTGGCATCTGGGATTTGTGCGGTGCGCGGCGCAGCACGTTCTCGACCCGCGACAGCAGCTCGCGTGGATTGCAAGGCATCCTGACGTAATCATCGGCGCCCAGTTCGAGGCATACGATCAGTTCCACCGAGTCGAGCGTGTTCACCGCGTCGCCGATCACGATTACCGGCGTGTCATGGCCGGCCTGTTGGAGCGCCCGCAGGACGGCCGACGCCTTCATGTCGGGCAAGCCGTCCCGCAACACGATCAGCGCCGGGACGTCGTGCTCCATGCGCCCGATCAACGCGCTGCCGCCGCTGAGCGTGTGGACGTCCATGTAGCGGCTTTCCAGGACATCGCGAAGATTCCCGTGGATAGCCGGATTGGCCTCGACAAAAAAGATGCGTGTTTTCATCTGTGTTTCCTAAAGCGCTTCTTGAGGATTTCCTGAGCGGTACCATAAGCGCTAACGATCGGGACCATGCAACATCGGGACCATGCAACGCTCGCTTTTCGACATGTCGTTATGCCCGCGGCAACACCACCTTCGCCGGCAACTCACGGTCGTCCGTCACGAGGTACTGCGGACCGTTCCTGTGCGAGCGCATGCGATGTCGAATTTCATCTTCCGATGCGTCGCCCGGCACCGCGAGACACGAATATTGCCCTTCGCGATTGACCCATTCCACAATCCTGCAGCACTCGCCCCACGGCCGCGGCAGCGCTTCTGACACCCGTGCGCCACGCAGCTTGATGACTCGTTGCGCAGCGCTCGCCGAGGTGGCCTCGGGTGCCTTCGCCGCGCGCCGATTACCGTTGTCACAAGACGGCGACGCGATGCGTCCGAAGACCTTCGATGGGGTGTGCTGAACGCTCGACGCGGTGTGCATGTGTTCTCTCCAGAATCGACATTGAATCGGCAGTTAAATTGGCAGCTGAATCGGCAATTAAGTGGATCGGGTTGAATGACCCCATTGGCAGGATCGAATACTAGTCAGGCATCACGCACTGACAATGAACAAAAGAAGGAGAAATCGTGGAGGTTGCGCGGGAACGTCCCGCGAACGTGAGACGGCTCCCCCGTTTCCACTAGAATCCGCGAATGCACAGCGAAACACATAGCGAACCACTCGGCGCCCAGGCAGGCTCACCTGCGAGCTCTACTACGGGCTCATCCAGCGCCCAGACGCCTCGCCGCCGCTCCGGTAACATTTTGAAAGCACTTGGAACCCGCTCCCGCGCGCGGGCGGGCAAGATTCGCTTCGGGATTACGTGGAAGATGTTCCTCGCGGTGCTGATCGCCTGCCTGACGATTTCCCTCACGATGGGATACGCGCTGCGCCTGAGCTTCGAGAACGGCTTCCTGCATTACGTCCGCGCGCGCGACGCCGGGCGGCTGAACGCCGTCATGGCCAAGGTGACGGCCGAATACGCCGCTCACGGCAGCTGGGATTTCCTGCGCCAGCATCCCGAAGAATGGATAACGCTGCTCGACGCCGCGCATGATCAGGCTCTCAGGCAGGAGATGGTCGAGGCGCAGACAAACAAGCTGCCAAGTTGGCGCACCTTCCCCGGCAGCGCAAGCGTGCAACAAATGCTCGGGCCGCTCTCTGGCAACGAAGAGGGTTCACATTGGGGCATGCGCCTGCCCGCGCCCGCATTCGCCGACTCGGGCGTGGCGGCAAACCGCGACCGCAGCGCCGGACGAGACGTGACGTACGATGAACCGTCCTACGAGCGTCCTCCGCGCCCGCTGATGGGACGCGCCGGACGTGGCAATCCCCAGCCTGCCACGCTCTACGACACCAATCATGAGCTGGTCGCCACGACTGATGCCGAGCCACCGCCCGACGCCGCCCTCAAGCCGGTGGTCTACAACGGCAAGATAGTCGGCTGGGTCGCGGCCAACGCGCCCAATACACTCTCCGATGCCGCCGATATCGCGTTCCAGGCCCAGCAGGCGCGCGCGACCTGGGAGATCGCTGGCGTGGCCGTGATCGTGGCTGCACTGGTTGCCATGCTGCTTGCGCGGATCGTGCTGGCACCGGTCAAGCGCCTGATGATCGCCACTCACCGGCTCGCGGGCGGCGACTACACCACGCGGGTCGCCGCCGGACGCCGGGATGAACTGGACCGGCTTGCGGGTGACTTCAATGTGCTCGCGGACTCGCTCCAGCGCGCGGAACGCTCGCGCCGGGATTTCATCGCCGATATTTCGCACGAGCTGCGCACGCCCCTGGCGGTATTGCGCAGCGAACTGGAAGCGATCGAAGACGGCGTACATGCATTCGATCACCATTCGCTGGCCTCGCTGCAAACCGAAGTCGCCATGCTGAACAAATTGATCGAAGACCTGTACGAGTTATCGCTGAGCGATGTCGGTGCGTTGAGCTACCGGAAGGTGCCGGCCGACATCGGACAGTTGGTGCGCGCATCGGTCGAAGCAATGCGGGAGTCATTCAGGGCCAAACAGATCGCATTGAGCCTGACGCTGCCGGAGCCGTCGGCGCAAGAGTCGCAGCAAGCGTCACCTAATGGCGCAGCCGGCATGATCTTCCAGGTCGATCCCGCGCGCTTTGTGCAGTTGCTTAAGAACCTGCTGCTCAATTCGTTGCGTTACACCGATCCGGGCGGAAGCGTATGCGTCTCGGTGACCGTTGGCCCTCGCGGCTGGCAACTCGATATTCAGGATTCTCTGCCGGGCGTACCTGCCGAAGCGTTGCCGCATCTGTTCGAACGCTTGTATAGAGTCGATGAATCACGTAGTCGCCAGAGCGGTGGCGCGGGCCTCGGGCTTGCACTATGCCGCGCCATTGTGACCGCGCACGGCGGGACCACGATTGCTCGGCCATCACCGCTTGGCGGGGTCTGGATAACAGCCTATTTTGAACCGGAAGGAGGCGTGGCATGAGTACCGAGCGACGCGGCGTTCGAATCCTGATCGTCGAGGATGAGCCGAAGCTGGCGGCGGTCATGGCGGACTATCTGCATATCGAAGGATTCGAAACGACGTGGATCAGCGACGGCGCCGAGGTGATTCCGTTCATTCGCACCACCCCGCCCGCGCTGATGCTGCTCGACCTGATGCTGCCCGGGCGCAACGGAATGGATATATGCCGCGAGGTGCGGCAGTTCTCAACGCTTCCGGTGATCATCCTGACGGCTCGCGTAGATGAGGCCGATCGTCTGCGCGGCCTCGAAATTGGAGCCGATGATTACGTCTGCAAGCCCTTCAGTCCGCGCGAGGTGGTCGCGCGGGTAAAGGCCATCCTGAGACGTGCGGCCCCGCCGGCAGCAACAGCGGTCCTCGTTGCAACGGGCCTTGAGGTGGACCAGGAATTTCATAGCGCACGGCTCGACGGCGAGGAACTGAAGTTGACGCCGGTCGAGTTGCGTATGTTGGCATTACTAATGAAATCACCGGGCAGGATCTTCCCGCGTGATTACCTGCTCAATCAGCTTTACGACGATCACCGGGTCGTGACCGATCGCACCATCGACAGTCACATCAAAAACCTGCGCCGCAAACTCCAGGTCGTGCGCCCTGACAGCGAGCCGATTGTTTCGGTGTACGGCGTGGGGTATCGGCTGGAACTTTAGCGGGCGCTATCCAGCGCCCGCTCTGAACGCTTGAGCGTCATCGTAAGGTCGTGAGCGTCGTGAGCATTCAAGCGCCAGCGGATTTGCTCTCTTCAATGAAGGCGCGAATAACGTCGCTGAAGTTGTGATCGGCCGACAGTCCCAGCTTTTCGCCTCGTTCCGTCTCCCATGCACCCGGCCAGCTTCCGACAATCTTTTCGATCTTCGGGTCCGGTTGCCAGTCGATCAGCGCAGCCACTTTTTCTCCAGCGACTTCTTTCAACGCATCGACCATTTCCGTCACGCTGACCGAAAGTCCCGGCATGTTGACGACCGGCCATGTGCCAAGCTCGGCCTGTTCAAGCTCGCAACCGGCGATCAGCGACTCAATCGCCTGCTTCGGCGACAGCAACCACAAACGCACGTCGCCGCCGACCGGACACACCGAGCGCTCGCCATTCAAGGGCTCGCGAATGATGCCGCTTGCAAATGACGATGCCGCCGCATTCGGCCGCCCTGGACGCACGCTGATGGTCGGCAGGCGCAGCACGCGGCCATCGACGAAACCGCGTCGCGAGTAGTCGCACAGGAGCAACTCAGCGATCGCTTTTTGCGTTCCATACGATGACTTCGGATTCAACGCGGTATCGTCGCGAACGACCTCGGGTAGCGTGCCCCCATACACCGCGACCGAACTGGTGAACAACACCCGCGGTGCATGGCCGAGCGAGCGGCACACATCGAGCAGCAGGCGCGATGCATCAAGATTAATGCGCATGCCCAGTTCGAAATCCGCTTCGGCCTGGCCGCTCACGATCGCGGCGAGATGAAAGATCGCGTGGGTGTCCGCACCAATGCACCGCTCGAGCACGCTGCGATCCGCAATATCGCCGGTCTCGGGTCGCACGCGCTTGTCGCCCAGATCCGGCGGACGCACAACGTCCAGCAGTGTAAGTCCGGTGATCGTCTTGCCCATCAGCGTGCCGCGTTCGAGAAGACGGCGCGCGAGCCGTTGTCCGAGAAAGCCGGCGCCGCCGGTAATGAGAATATTCATGTCGCCCTCACGCACGTTGCAGATAAGGTTTGATCCAGCCAAGCCCATCGGACGTCGCCGCTTTCGGCCGGTATTCACAGCCGATCCAGCCCTCGTAGCCGAGCGAATCGATCAGGTCGAACAGGTACGGATAATTCAGTTCGCCCAGGTCCGGTTCATGCCGCTCCGGCACGCCCGCGATCTGGATATGACCGATGCCTGCATGCGGGCGTTTCATGTCACGCCGAAGTTTGACCGCGAGGTCACCCTCCACAATCTGGCAGTGGTAACAATCGAATTGCACCTTGAGGTTTGGCGCGCCGATCTCTTCGCAGATCGCTTGCGCTTCGTCCTGGCGGTTGAGGAAAAAACCGGGGATGTCGCGGGTATTGATCGGTTCGATAACGATCGTAATGCCCGCTGCGCGTGCTGCGTTCGCGGCCAGTTCGAGGCTCTTCAGATACACCGCGCGATGTTTTTCGCGCGACTGTTCCGGCGTGATGAGACCCGCCATTACATGCAAGGTCTCGTTGCCGAGTACGGCGGTATATTCCAGCGCTTTATCGAGTGCACGCGCGAATTCTTCCTCGCGTCCCGGCAGCGAAGCGATCCCGCGTTCGCCCGCCGCCCAGTCGCCCGGTGGCGCGTTGAACAAGGCCTGCGTGAGGCCATGTTCGCCGAGTCGCGCTTTGATTTCGGCTGCGGCGAAGTCATAGGGGAACAGGAACTCCACGGCCTTGAACCCATCCTTCGCTGCAGCCGCGAAACGGTCGAGGAACGCGTGTTCGGTGTACATCATCGTGAGATTGGCGGCAAAACGGGGCATAACATCGACTCCTTGAATGAGTTCAGCGATTCACGAGCTTGGCAAAGCTCGAGCCACGTGGCAATGGCACCGATCACAAGCATGCCGGCGAGCACGACCATGCCCGTCGCCGTGCTGTGCATGAGGTCCTTCAGGTAACCAATCACATAAGGGCTGGCAAAGACCGCGAGATTGCCGATAGATAGGCATGAGGCCCCGGGCGCTACCAGCGCGCGTTGAAGGTCTTGCGCAGATCGTCGATGTCCGTCTCGTCGAGCGGCTCAGGAAGCGGTGCGTTCGTCGAACGCGCGAGAAGCCAAAGCCGTGCGGTTTCCTCAAGCTCTTCCAGCACATACGACGCATGGCTGACCGATTTTTCCCAGACAACCGGCCCCAGCCTTTCCAGCAGGACGGCACGCACCTTCGACGCAAGCGCCGCGACTTGTTCCGCGACAATGGGGTCGCCAGGACGCCGGTACGCGATCAACGGCACATGGCCGACCTTCATCACGTAGTACGGCGTGATCGGCGGCAAGACGTCGTCGCGGCGCCAGATATCGGTAAGCGTCAAAGCGACCAGATGCGTGGAGTGCGTGTGGACAATCCCGTGCGTGTAGGAATTGTTCTCGTAGATCTTGCGATGCAGCGCCAACGTCTTCGATGGCTTACCGCCAGACACGTGATTGCCTGATGCATCGACCTTGGCGATATCGGCCGGATCGAGGCGTCCGAGGCAGGCATCGGTCGGCGTGATCAGCCAGCCGTCGTCAAGTCGCGCACTGATGTTCCCGGCAGTGCCAACCGTATAACGACGCTCATAAAGACTCGCGCCCGTCTCGCAAATTTCCTCGCGAATGCGATTCTCATTGGTCGCCATGATCACGCAGCTCCTTCAAGAGACTTCAGCGCCTTCGCGAAGAAATCCTTCGTGCCGAAATTGCCCGACTTCAATGCGAGCGCCAGCGGTTCTTCGCCGATAGACTGCGTCGCCGGCACGCCCGGATCGATCTGGGCGCCAATCCGCAGTGACTTCACGCCAAGCGCCTGCACGACCGCGCCGGACGTCTCGCCGCCCGCGACAACAAATTTCCGCACGCCCACATCGCGAAGCCCGCTTGCAATCAATGCCAACGCTTGTTCAACCAGATACCCCGCTTTCTCCACGCCAAGTTCCTTCTGCACGGCCTTGACTTCGTCAGGCGTGGATGTGGCGTAGATCAGCACGGGTTCATCGGCGTGCTTTGCCGCGAATTCAACGGCCTGTTCAACCACCGGCTCGCCGCGTGACAGCGCGAGCGGATCGATACGAAAGCTCGGCTTCGTCGCTCGCCACTCCGCCACCTGCTCGTTGGTCGCCTTCGACGCACTACCCGCCAGCACGACGGATTTCCCTTCGATCCTGGGCAAGTCCGACGCATGGCCTGCTTCGGTCAGCAAGTTCTCCGCGCGGAAGTTATTAGGCAAGCCGAGCGCGATGCCCGAGCCGCCCGTGATCAGCAAAAGATCCGAGCACGCTTCGCCCAGCACGTAGAGATCGGCATCGGAGATTGCGTCTGCAATGGCCAGACGCACACCTTCGTTGCGCAACAAAGCGATCCTGTCGCGCACGGCTTGCGGCCCCTTCGCGATAACGTCGTAAGCAATCAACCCGACCTTCGATTTCGTCTGGCGTTGCAGTACGCGCACGAGGTTCGGATCGGCCATGGGCGTGAGCGGATGGTTCTGCATGCCCGACTCGTTCAGCAGCACATCGCCCACGAACAGGTTGCCGCGAAAGATCGTGCGGCCGTTCTCCGGGAACGCGGGACAGGCGAGTGTGAAGTCCCCGCCAAGCGCGTCGAGCAGCGCATCGGCGACCGGGCCGATGTTGCCTTTATCGGTGGAATCGAAGGTCGAGCAGTACTTGAACAGGAACTGCCGGCAGCCTTGCGCGCGCAACCATTCGAGCGCCGCCAGCGATTGCGCGACCGCTTCTTCCGCGGGGATGGTGCGCGATTTCAACGCGACGATCAGCGCGTCCGCTTCAATCTTTGTATCCGATGCTGGCACGCCGATGGTCTGCACCGCGCGCATGCCGCCGCGCACGAGCATGTTGGCGAGATCGGTCGCGCCGGTGAAATCGTCGGCAATGCAGCCAAGCAGAGCCTTAGTCATTATTTGGCTCCCTTCGGGACGTCGATGCCTGGGAAAATCTTGATCACCGCCGAGTCGTCTTCGCCGCCGTGCCCGGCCGTCGACGCCATCATGAACATCTGATGCGCCGCAGCCGACAACGGCAGCGGAAACTTCGACGTGCGTGCTGTATCGAGTACAAGACCGAGATCCTTCACGAAGATATCCACCGCTGAAAGCGGCGTGTAGTCTCCTGCAAGAATGTGCGGCACGCGGTTCTCGAACATCCACGAGTTACCCGCACTATGCGTGATGACGTCGTAGAGCGCGTCCGGGTCCACGCCTTCGCGCAGGCCGAGCGCCATGGCCTCGGCCGCTGCAGCTATATGCACGCCGGCAAGAAGCTGGTTGATGATCTTCACCTTCGAGCCCGCGCCATATTCATCGCCAAGCCGGTACACCTTGCCCGCAATCGCTTCGAGCACGTCCTCACAGGCCGCATAGGCGGCTGCGGGGCCTGACGTCATCATCGTCATCTCACCGGATGCGGCGCGTGCCGCGCCACCGGACAGCGGTGCATCGAGCATATGCAGGCCGGCCGCTTCCACGCGCTTGCCGAGTTCGATTGCAAATGTGGGAGACACCGTCGCGCACGCTAGAACCACGCCACCGCGTTTCATCGTGGAGATAGCGCCGGGCTGGGTCTCGGTGCCGAATAACACAGTCTCTGTTTGCGCCGCATTAACAACAACGGTCACGACGACGTCGCACTGGCTGCCCAACTCCGCCGGCGTGGCACACGCAATGCCGCCCTCGCCCGCGAAGGCTTGGAGCACTTGAGTGCGCACGTCGCAAGCATGAACCTTGAAGCCCGCGCGCAACAACGAACGCGCGACGCCCAGGCCCATTGCACCCAAGCCGATCACTCCCACGTTTCTCGACATTTCGTTATCCTTCTGATTATCTGATCAGCAAATGCCGGCTTCCGCGAGGCGGCGAGCAGCGTTGTAAAGGTGGGTCTGCGCGGCATTGCGCGCAGCCATGGGGTCGCCCGCCCGAATGGCAGCCGCGATCCGCGCGTGTTCCTCGCGAACCTGCCGCGAAAAGTCTTCTCGCAACGATTCGTTGCGGCGCGTAACCAGCGTGCCGGCTTCGAGATACTGATTCAGGAATGCAAGCGTGGTCAGGAAATACGGGTTGCCGGTAGCGCTGGCAATCGCCCGATGAAACTCGACGTCTTCGGTCACGCCGTCCTCGCCTTGCGCAACGGCAACATCGATCTGCGCCAGCTTTGCTTCGATCACGTCCATCTGCTCGTCCGTGCGGCGCATGGCCGCCTCCGACGCGACTTCCGCCTCGATCGCCCGGCGCAGCGCCAGAATCTGTACGACCGCGCCCGGTTCGACCGCCTGCGCGTAATCGATCCGCAGGGGCCTGATCCCCGCCCGCTCAACGATAAACACGCCGCTGCCCTGGCGCGGTTCGACCATGCCTTCGTTTTTTAGCCGCGAGATCGCCTCGCGGATGACCGTGCGGCTCACCCCGAACTCCTGCGCGAGCACGGCTTCGGTCGGCAACTTGCCGCTTTTTGCGAAGCTACCCTTTTCGATTTGCAACTGAAGCTGCTGCGCGACCGTATCGCTCAAGGCTTGCGCAGGAATCTTGTCGAACATGCAGCCTCTGATTTGTTAGGTGATGTGGTCATCATACAAATTTGACGGCAATTTCATATACTGGCGATAACCCTGAGGACAGCCCTATGTCGCATAGCCGATTCCCCTGCCGTACGATCTGATCGTAATCTTTCTCACATACGCATGAGAATTGTTCGTTTGCCGCTCGCGGGTCTACAGCCTACGATTGCAGCCGTATAGCGGACCAAAAATGTTTGTGGTTGGCATGCCTGGTCACTCCGCTGCGCTCACTTCGCTTATTTCGCGCCGGCCTGAAACATCTCGCGTTGCGGCGCCTGTACGATGGCTCCGCGTCGCGACTCCACTGCGCTCGACGCCCAAAAATGAATCCTATAAATATCGTCCAGTTGCTGATCCTCGCCGCTTTATGGGGAGGGTCGTTCCTTTTTATCCGCGTCGGCGTCACCGACTTTGGCGTCGCGCCGTTGATGGCGCTGCGGGTGGGTATCGGCGCGTTGTTCCTGCTGCTCGTGCTGGTCACGCGCAGATCCGCGAGCGGCTCTTTTCAGATACTGCGCACCCACGCATGGCCGCTTTTTGTGGTTGGCATTCTGAACTCGGCCGCGCCGTTCTGCCTCTTCGCTTACGCGGAACTCACGCTGTCAGCGGGCGTGACGTCGGTGATTAACGCAACTACGCCGCTGTGGGGCGCGATCGTGGCGTTCCTGTGGCTGAAGGATCGGCTGAGCGGGCTACGTATCGCTGGCTTGGTGATTGGCTTTGTGGGCGTGGTCTTGCTGGTCTGGAATCAGATGGCCGTGGGCACTAGCGCGGGAGCCGCCGTGACACCGGCGACTACCGCACTTGCCGCCGCCGCGGCACTTGGCGCCACGCTGCTGTATGGGATCGCGGCGAGCTACACCAAGCGCAATCTCACCGGTGTCGATTCGCTCACCGTCGCCGCCGGCACGATGACCGCCGCGACCATCGTGCTGCTGCCGTTCGCCGTGTTCTGGTGGCCGGCTACGCCTATCTCGACGCAGTCCTGGGGAGCGGTAATCGCGCTTGGCGTAGCGTGTACCGGTATCGCTTATATGCTGTTTTTCCAGTTGATTGCGGCAACTGGCCCCGCGCGTACGATCAGCGTCACGTTTGTCATCCCGATCTTCGGCATCCTATGGGGCGCGCTCTTCCTCTCGGAACACGTATCACCCGGAATGATCAAGGCATGCGCCACTATTCTTGTCGGGACGGCACTGGCTACCGGTGTGATCAAGCGGCTTCCCGGCATGGGTGTGCGACGTGGAGCGCCTGTGAAGTAGAGCGGGTGGGCGTGAGTATTTTTCCTGGCAACCGCATCGCCCGGTGCCTACTCACGCGTATTCACGCGTCCACGATCACCTCGAAGCCGCCGTAGATCAGGCGCTTGCCGTCAAAAGGCATCGGGTTCGTGTCGGGCTGCAATCTAGGATCGGCCATCACCGCTTTCATTCCTTCATCCCTGACCTGACGCGACGGCCAGACGACCCATGAGAACACCACAGTCTCGTCGTCCTTGCGTTTGACCGCCATTGGAAATGAGGTCAACTTCCCTTCCGGCACGTCATCACCCCAGCACTCGACCACATTCAATGCGCCGTTCTCCTTGAACACAGCCGCCGCCGCTTCAGCAAATTTCCTATATGTCTCGCGATTCGTCGTCAGCACCGCGACGACGAATCCATCTATGTAAGTCATGAACGCTCTCCTTTCGTTGGGTCGTTGTTTCCTTGCGAAGAACAAATAGGGGCGCGAAGCGACATCGTTCGGACCAGGTCGCATTGCAGCGCCAGATCACCGCCCTGTCCACACGACGTACGGCGCGTTCAGTAATCGACATGGCTTGCCAACTATTTTCCGAAGCATCGCGGACGGTCGTGCCTCGCGATCCCGCGGCGTATGCTTTCTCGAATGCCGTTTGCTGAGGAAAAAGGCCATGCCGCAAGTCACTCGCTTCGGAGATCACGTTCGGCTCGAATTGCATCCAATGGATTCGCGTGTTGCAACGGTCGTGCTCGACCGGCCGGAGCGGCGAAATGCGGTTGACCGGCAGGTGGCCAATGCTTTGCGCGCAGCCTTCGAAAGGTTCGACGCTGACCACTCGCTGGCCGTCGCCGTGCTGTGGGGCGCGGGATGCACGTTCTGCGCGGGCGCGGACCTCACTGCGCTGAACGATGACGAGCATCGCAACGAGATTCATGCCGACGGCACGGGTCCAGGTCCGATGGGACCCACGCGGATGATGCTCAGCAAGCCTATCATCGCGGCCATCGCGGGACATGCGGTGGCGGGTGGCCTGGAACTCGCGGCGTGGTGCGATTTGAGGGTCGTAGAGGAAGATGCGGTGCTAGGCGTTTTCTGCCGGCGCTTCGGTGTGCCGCTAATCGATGGCGGGACGCTGCGGCTGCCTCGCCTGATCGGGATGTCGCGGGCGATGGACCTTATTCTCACTGGGCGTGCTGTCGATGCCAACGAAGCGCTGGCGATCGGTCTTGCGAATCGAGTGGTCAAACCTGGCGCCTCGCGTGCGGCGGCTGAAACGCTCGCCTGCGAACTCGCCGCCCTGCCCCAGGCGGCGATGCGCGCCGACCGGCGCTCAGTCTATGAGAACGCACTCGCCGATGATCTGACCGATGCACTGCGCCGCGAAGGCGCGGGTGGTTATGCGGCGGTGTTTGCCGAAGGGCTTGCAGGTGCGGGCCGCTTTGCCGCCGGTGCCGGCCGGCATGGTGGCACGGAATGAGCGTGTGGTTCGCGACAACCGCGTTCAACCGGCTCGCTTGCGGCATGCGCAACATTGCTGCGCGCGCGAAACGTATCGAAGGCAGGAAACGTAAGGAACGGTCAAAACCCGCTTGAAACAGCCAATTCACTAGCCGATGTCGCAGCGCGCGATCTCGCGTCACGGACGTGCCGCGTTAAAGTAACGCTTTAGAGCGAGAATAGGCAGGAAGCAGCCGGTTAGGTCAGACGGGCCGCCGGATACGACCAGGTATTGCCAAACGCTGCGTGGCGGGCTCAACGTGGGGCGAACGCTTCAGCATCTGTCTGCCTCCGCGCAGTAAGAAAACACCATGGCCTGCATAATGCTTTTCCAAGCCTTTTGATGACTGACTTAAACGTGCGTACCCCCGAAACCGCCAGTGATTGCCTCGTATGCGGCAACCCGCTGGCATCGCCTGACGCGGCGTGTCCGCGATGCAAAACGAAATCTGCGGCCGTGAGCGCGGCCGAATCACACTTGCCTGAAGCATCGCCCAATGAAGTGATTCCCGACCGGTTCCATGAGAAGCGGATCCCGGTGGATTCGCCCTATCCGAGCGTGTCCGAACCGGAAATTTCTGCTTTCGCTTCACAAAACCAGTCGAACCGGCGCATCAAACTTGCCGGGGCCGTCGTTATAGCCGTGACTGCGCTGATTGCGGGCGCTTCGTATCTTTATAGCGGGTCCGCTCATCACTACTACAGCCACGAAGCGCAGCCCGGGACCGGCTCGCTCGCTGAGAACGGCTTAGCTGTTGCCGCTCAGCCGGGCAGCATTAATGCCCCAGTCACCGTAAAAAACGCCTCGATCGATGTGATGGGAACCATCGATGCCGTGCGTTCGGCCATGGTGCGAGGCGAGCTGAAAACCGCTCGCCAGCAACTGGCGATGCTTCCGCCAGGTGAGGATCAACGAGCAGATGTCCGGCGAATCACCGACGAACTGGTCCAGCGCGAACACGCAAGAGATTCGGCTTTGGGCCTCGCCCGGGCCTGCGAGAAGGCAGGCGACGTGCCGTGCGTGTTGCGATCAGCAGGCGACGCTTTGGCGAGCGACGTATCCGACTCCGAAGCGCGCGGAATGCTGCTACGCGCCGTCACGCGCACGGGCGCAAACCAGGCCACTGCGGTCAAGGTCAACCAACGCATCGATTCTTCTCCAGTCATGACGCATCGGCAATCGCTCGAAAAACGCAGGATCCGACGCGAACCGCAACTATTCGCGAACGACAACAACGTCTACGGAAAACATTGAGTCACGCGCCGTCCAGCTCGGTCGACCTAGCGATGTCTTTCTGCGCATCGAGCTCGGCGAGCCGTTTCGACAGCCCGGCGCGAACCCTGTCAAAAGCGTCGCTACCCAAGGTCAGCCGCAGCGGCGCAGGCGTGCGCTTAACGCTATCGATCATCGCCTGGACCATCTTGTCCGGGTCGCCTTTCACCGCAAACGAACCTGCTTCGAGTGCGCGCCGGACATCGCCGGCCGGGGTGTTGTCGTAGATTGCCATGGGTGTCGATTTGACGATGCCGCCGCCGAAACTCGTTTTTGCGGGACCCGGCTCCACGATCGTAAATTCGATCCCGAACGATGCAACTTCCGTGGCGACCGCCTCGACGAAGCCTTCAATTCCCCACTTCGTCGCGTGATACAGGCTGAAGTCCGGATACGTGATCTGTCCGCCTTCTGACGACACCTGCAAAATCCGCCCGCCGCCTTGCGCCCGCAAAAACGGCAACGCGGCGCGTATGACCTGGATCGAACCGATCAGATTGGTGTCGACCTGCTGCCGGATCTGCTCGTCGCTCAACTCTTCTGCTGCGCCTACCAATCCGTAGGCAGCATTGCTGACGACCACATCGATGAGCCCCAACTCGGCAAAGGCCCGGCAGGTTACCTGCCGAATGGCTTCCGTATCAGTCACATCCAGCGACGCAACCCAGAGGCGCTCGCCGAATTGCTCCTTCAAATCGTCGAGGGCGTGCACCTTGCGCAACGTCGCTGCCACGCGGTCGCCGCGCGCCAATAACTTTTCGGCCAGCAAGCGCCCGAATCCGGAAGAGCTGCCGGTGATAAACCATGTTTGAGCCATGTGGATTGCCCCCAAAAGAACCGTGCTGCGAAATTGCGGCACGTCTTGAAGGCGATGCTAGACCCCGTCTATTCCTGATACTATCCGCACAATATTTGATGACTTGGTGAAAATCAGCCATGAATGACCGGCCCGCTCTTGGCGACCTGACAGCGCTGGCCGCGATCGTCACGCATCGCAGCTTCCGCAAAGCGGCGGACGAACTGGGGGTCTCACCCTCCACGCTCAGCCACATGATGCGAACGCTCGAGCTTAAGATGGGCGTGCGTCTGCTGAACCGCACGACACGCAGCGTGTCCCCGACCGAGGCCGGCGAACGTCTCGTCTCGCGCTTGCAACCTGTGCTGAGGGAGCTCGACCTTGCGCTGGAAGAAGTCGATGCGGTGCGTAATCGTCCGAGTGGATCGCTTCGTATCAACGCCAGTGAGCCGGCGGCACGGCTGCTTATGCAATCGGTTATCCCTGCGTTCCTGGCGCGATATCCGGACATGTCTGTCGATTTGGTAACGGAGGGCCGGCTGGTCGATATAGTCGCCGGTGGTTTCGATGCCGGCGTAAGACTCGGCGAAGCACTGCCGCAGGACATGATCGCCGTGCGCTTTGGCGGCCCACTCCGCTTTCTTGCCGTCGCGTCACCCGCCTATCTCGCCGGGCGCAAGCCGCCGCTCGTACCGGACGATCTCAAGGACCATGCTTGCATTCGCGTTCGCCTGCCAAGCGGCAAGCTTTATCGATGGGAATTCGAGAAGCACGGGCAGGAACTGACAGTCGATGTGCCGGGTCCGCTGACCCTCGACCATCCGGGGTTGATGACCGAGGCGGCCGCGGACGGAGTGGGGATTGCCTACGTGCCGGACCGGTCCGCACAGCCGTTTATCGATACCGGAAAGCTCGTGACGGTTCTGGACGACTGGTGCCCGTCCATCCCCGGATTGTTCCTCTATTACCCCGGGCACCGCCATGTGCCATCAGGGCTGAAAGCGTTTGTCGACATGCTGCGGGAGATGCCATGAGTATGTTCGCCGGAGCGCCGGTGGCGCCTCGTTGCGAACGGACCCGGTTTCACGACTGCGGCTCGACAAACGCCCGATTCATCGAGGGCGATCCTGCCATGCGTCGCCGCGCCAACGTGGACACGCAAATCAGCGTAATCGCCGCAAGAACGCTGTAAAACGCGGCCAGCGGCCACCATTGCCCGGCGTACTGATGCACGAGCACCGTTCCAATCAACGGTGTCAATCCGCCCGCCAACGCCGCGCATAGCTGATAGGAAAGAGAGATGGCGGAGATAAGCACGGTATAGAAGGTCTCTTCCCGCGAGAACGCAAGCTCGAGGCGCGTAGGTCGATCAGTTTTTATCGGCTGCTAATAAATAAAAAGGATAACGAAATATTAGTTGCTCACCAAACGACCGTGACGCCATCGAGCGGCCGGCGTCCGTCCTTCACCTAGCCTGATGAATGTAGCGACCAGCAAGTGACGCAACTGCCCGACGCACGGGGAACTACCCGCTTCAGCGCCCCACCTGCTGCCAGTTCGTTTGCTCAGTTCATGTCATTTGATTGCCGCCCCATTCTCTCCGGGCGTCGCGCCTGGGATCAAGGCCCATCATCGTTACTACCAATGTCGGACTTCTGTGCGAATGCTATTGTTATTTGCGCACCTACTTATTTCCTGGAATGTCTTCTGTCAGGTGCTACTCCACGATAAAAGAATCGGAGAACCGACGATGTCCAAGAATTCAACGTGGCGGCGCCTGTGCAGCCTTGTTCAGGTGGGTACAGCGTTTGCAGCGCTCGGGGTGGCGGTCTCAGCGCATGCTGCGGGAGATCCCATCAAGATCGGGGTTATCGGCGAAGAGTCGGCCGTGGCCGGCGCGTCGATTACCAAGGCGGCCCAGCTCGCGGCCGACGAGATCAACGCTCATGGCGGCGTTGACGGGAGGATGATCCAGATCATCGCCTACGACGATCACTCCTCGGCATCCGACGGGGTCCGCGCCTTCCAGCGCGCGGCCACCCAGGACAAGGTCATCGCCGTGATCGGCAGCTACATCAGCGAGGTTGCACTCGCAATGGAACCCTGGTCGGCACGCCTGAAGATGCCCTTCATCACGCCCGGCGCGGCGAGCAACGACATCTCCAAGCACGTCCACGATGACTACAACAACTACAAGTACACGTTTCACGGCTGGATGACTTCGGCGTTTATCGCCCAGTCGATTTGCGACTTCTCGCACGACATCCTGGTGGGCCAGTTCCACATGAAGACGACGGTGGTCATGAGCGAAGATGCCGCCTGGACCAAACCGCTCGACGATCGTTTCCTCGAATGCCTGCCGAAAGCCGGCCTCAAGGTGCTGGATCACATCCGCTTCAATCCGGACACGTCGGACTTCACGCCGATCTTCAATCAGATCGAAAGCAAGCACCCGGACACGATCACCACGGGCATCAGCCATGTGGGCGTTCAACCGACCGTGCAATGGCATGATCAGCAAGTGCCGATCCCCTTGACCGGCCAAAGTTCGCAGGCCACGACCAGCAGTTTCTGGAAGGACACCAACGGCGCCACTGAAGGGGTCATCACGGCGAGCGCCGCGGCTCCGGGCGTGGCCATCACGCCGAAGACCGTGCCGTTCGTTGATGCCTACACGAAGCAGTTTGGCGTCTCTCCGGCCTATTGCGGGTTCACGAGCTACGACCTGGTCTATATCCTCGCGGATGCCATCAAGCGAAACCACGGTGCGACCGATCCGGACAAGATGGTCGACGCACTCGAGAAAACCGACTATGTAGGGACCATAGGCCGCTGGCAGTTCTATGGCAGAAACGACCAGTTCACGCACGCGCTCAAGTACGGTCCGGGCTACATTACCGGCATCAACCTTCAGTGGCAGGATGGCAAGCAAGTAGCGATCTGGCCGAAAAGCGTGGCCAACGCGACGGTCAAATTCCCGTCGTTCATCAAACTGCAGCAAGCCGCGGCCAACTAGCTCCGGAAAACAAAGCGACCGCGTTCCGGTATGAGTCTGGATCACGGCCGCTTCTCGTTCAGGTGACTCGTTCAAGCACGTCGTCAAGGGATTCCGGCCACTTGCCGGGCCAAAGGGGCGGGAATGGTCTGGCTGCAAATCTTGATCGACGGTTTTGCGATCAGCTCCCTGTACGCGCTGGGTGCGATTGGTTTCACGCTGATTTTCGGCGTATCGGGCGTCCTCAATCTCGCGCACGGGGGCGTCATGCTCGTTGCGGCGCTGATGGGCTGGATGCTTGCGGGCGAAGCCGGTATTGGCACCTATCTCGGCACGCTGCTAGGTGTGCTGTCAGGGCTGGCCTGCGCCTATGTGACCTATCTCATGGTCGTGCGGCCCATCCAGCGCTCCGCCGCGATTCCGCGCGAGGAGAAAGAGATCTTCGTGCTCACCGGCACACTGCTGTGGGGCATCATGATCCAGCAGGGCATGGCCTATCTTTTCACCGACAACCCGGTGACAATGCGTCCGCTGATTGCGGGCGTAGTCAGCATTGCCGGCGTTCGCACCCCGCTTAACGAGATCATGATCGCGGTGATCTGCTGGCTCGTGATCGGCTTGCTCTGGGTGTTCGTCAACCGGACGCGCGCCGGCAAGGCGCTGCTCGCCGCATCGATCAACCCACGCGGGCTGACGCTGCTCGGTTTCGAACTCTCTCGCGTCTACCTGCTGGCATGGAGCATCTACGGCGTGCTTGCCGGGGTCGCCGGGGTGCTGCTGGCGTCGTTCCTCGGCGTGAGTTCCAACAACACCGGCCAACTCACGGCAAGCGCCTTCTCGATCGTGGTTCTCGGCGGACTGGGCAGCGTCTCGGGCTCGCTGATGGCGGCGTACGTCGTGGGGTATCTGGAGACCATTACCGCCTATCTCATCGCGCCGACGCTGCGTCCCCTGCCCGCGCTCCTGCTGTTGGTGCTCGTGGTCTATGTACGGCCTCAGGGCCTGCTGGGCCGGCGCTAGCCCGGCGAGCCACCATGAAGAACCTGCTTCGTTCTCCTGTGCTGTGGGCCGCGCTGTTGCTGGCGGCAGTGGCCGCTACGCTGCCCTGGTGGCTGTCCGGCTACGTGCTCGGCATCCTGACGGTTGCTTACTACTTCGGCGTCTTCTCGATGGCCTGGGACCTGCTGTTCGGCTTCGCCGGCGAGGTCAACTTCGGCCCCACGTTCCTGATCGGCCTGGGTGCCTACACAGCCGCCATACTTGACGCCAAGTGGGGACCGCCGATTCCGGTCTGCATCATCGCCGGGGGGCTGGTCGCGTTGATCGGGGGCCTGCTGCTTGCCCTGCCGGCGCTGCGCTTGCGCGGCCCCTACTTCGGTCTCGTCACGCTGGTCGCCGTACTGTTGCTGCAGAACTGCATCGTGATTTTCGCGGGCGTGACCGGTGGCGAGATCGGCATGACGGTGCCGGACGTCCTGTCCGTGCGCGCAGAAGACAACTACTGGTACGCGCTCGGCTTTCTGATTGTTTGCGCGATCATTCTGTTTGGCTTGTCGCGTTCGGCGATCGGACTCATTTTGCAAGCGAGCGGTCAGGATGCCGTTGGCGCGCAAGCGCTCGGCTTCAATGTGACGAAGCACAAGCTCGCGGCCTTTTGCATCAGTGCGGTGTTTTCGGGCGTCGCCGGGGCCATGCTGATCTTCTATCAGGGAACCGCGTCGGTCAGCACCGTGGTTGATTTGGGCGTGGGTGTCCAGATCATCATTGCTGCAGTGCTCGGCGGGCGGCGCACCATACTTGGCGCCGTGCTCGGCTCGGTGTTTCTGATCGTGGCCGGAGAGTTCCTGCGCCCCCTTGGCCAGATCAACACCTTCGTGGTCGCGGCCGTGGCGCTGGCCGTCATCCTGTTTTTCCCGGACGGCCTTCTCGGCAATCTGCTGCGTGTTACGGCCAGGGAGCGTGAATGAGCGATACGCCTCGCCTCCAGGTACGCGGCCTGACCAAACGCTTCGGCGGCTTGCTGGCTGTGAAGGATATCGGTTTCGACATTCAGGCCGGCGAAATTCTCGGCCTTATCGGTCCGAACGGCTCGGGCAAATCGACTGTGATGAAGCTGATCATGGGCATCGAACGGCCCAATGCAGGGTCGGTCAAGCTCGACGGTGTGGAAATGGCTGGCTGGGCGCCGCATAAAATCGCGCGAGCCGGCGTCGGTATCGTGTTCCAGCACTCGCGGCCGCTGCATCGGCAAACGGTGCTCGAACATATCAAGCTGGCGCTTCTGCCCGACTCCCTGATCAAGCTGTTCGCCGATCCCCACGTCGAGCGCCGGGCCCGTGAAATCGCAGAGCGCGTTGAGCTTGGCGCAGTGATGCACCGCCACCCCGCAAGCCTGCCCTTCGCCGATCTGCGCCGAATGGAGATGGCCAAGGCCATCGCGCGTGATCCAAAGGTGGTGCTGGTCGACGAGCCCTTTGCCGGGCTCAACGCGGCTGAGTCGGAATCCTTCTCGGCGCTGATCCGAGGCTTTCGCGCCGAGGGCCGCGCGGTGCTACTGGTCGACCACAACGTCAAGAGTCTGGCGGCATTGGTCGATCGTGTCCTCGCCATGTATCTTGGCGAGCATGTGGCGGAAGGCACTGCCGAGGAGGTGATGCAGAATGAAACCGTCCGGCGAGTTTATATAGGCGGCAAGATCGAAACCAGGGAGCGTCCGCCTGATGAGGCACGCAGTAAAGTGTCGATCCTGGAGGTTCAGGACGTAAGCGTGTTTTACGGCAAGGCGCGTGCGCTGGACAAGGTCAGTATCCACGTTCGCGAAGGCGAGTTTGTTTCGGTAGTAGGACTAAATGGTGCCGGCAAGACGACGTTGTTCAACGCCATTTCCGGGCTGCTTCCCTACCAGGGCGCGATCCGCTTCGGTGGACGCGACCTGAAGGGCATGACCGGGGCGGCGGTCGCTCGCGCCGGCATAGTTCAATGCCCCGAGACCCGCGAGCTCTTCGGCGACATGACCGTGCGTGAGAACCTCGATCTCGGCGGTTATCACCTTCCCTCCACCGCACGATCGCAACAGCTGACCTGGCTTTTCGAGCTATTCCCGATCCTCAAGTCACGGCAGAGCCAGACAGCTCGCACGCTGTCCGGCGGCGAACAGCAGATGCTGGCTATTGCACGCGCGCTCATGATGCAGCCCAAGCTCCTGATCCTGGACGAGCCGACCCTGGGGCTCGCACCGGTGATCCTGGAACAACTCTCGAAGGCACTTGAAAGGCTGCAACAGACCACGCCGATAACCGTTCTGCTCGGCGAGCAGAACGTCACCTTTGCTTTGCCTCACGCCGATCGCGTCTACGTGCTCGAGCACGCCCGCATAGTCTGGGAAGGTAATCCGGCACGCTTTGCCAAGGAGATGGGCCGGGGATATCTCGAAGCGGAGGTAGTCGACGGCTCGAGGGTGCATCCGGGTTGCGAATAGCCATTGTTGTCTCTGCCACCTCCGTTGTCTCTCCGCGTTGGGCGCAAATACGCCTGCGCTAAAGGCGCCAGCCAGCACAAAATCATCGGACTAAAGTTCCATTAGAGAATGCCAGTTGGGTGAAGCTGTCAATCAGCTTCACCCGGCACCTCGCCAAGATTTCTTCGGCTTGAGGGGCGCGGCGCCGCTTCGTGGGGTAGGATGCCAGATCGCAAACCGCGCTCTGCACCGGCGCGCTGCGGCAGCTTAGCGCCGCATCTCTCCAATTGCTCATCTGCCGTCCCGCATGACTGCCCTTTCGACATTGTCCAATCGCCACCGTGTTTCATGCATCATTTGCGCATTTAACGAAGCCCCTCGGATCGGCGCGGTGCTGGCCGTTGCAACGGTGCATCCGCTGCTGGCCGAGGTTATCGTGGTCGATGACGGATCGACCGACGGTACCGCCGACATCGTCAGACGCTTCCCCTCTGTCAAGCTGATTACATGCCCGGTGAACCGCGGTAAAAGCGCGGCGATGGCCGTAGGCATCGCCGCAGCCGAGAACGCGTTGCTCATGCTGCTCGATGCCGACCTCAAGGGCCTCGCCAGCGAACACATCACCGCGCTCGCCGCCCCCGTACTGAGCGGCACTGCGGACGTCAGCCTGAGCCTGCGGCAGAACAGCCTGCTGCTGTTTCGCGCCATCGGACTGGATTTCGTTTCGGGTGAGCGCGTGGTCAGGAAAGAACTGTTGAGCGAGGCACTCAAGGAAATTCACCGCTTGCCGCGCTTTGGCATTGAGGTGTTCATGAACCACCTGATCATTGAACGCCGGCTCTCGATTGCAGTCACCCACTGGCCGAAGGTAACGCAGGCGCGCAAGACGGAAAAACTCGGCTACTGGGCCGGCGTTCGCGCGGAGTGGCGCATGATCGCCGACTTGTTGAAAGTCAGTTATCCGCTCGCGCTCCTGTCACAGACATGTCATCTCTTTTCGTTAAGAGTCGATCATGCGGGACACGCGCCGTTCTTCGTACGAATCAGGAGCCCGCGCGACAACGTGGCTTGAGGTTCCTTCGAAGGGTTCCGTTGAAAGGTTCAGTCTAGGCATCACTTCAAAGCGTCAGTCACGAGCGGGAGCAGGCATGGCCGCACGACGACGCCATGCAAGCGCGAGAAAACCCACTGCGCCCAGCATCAGCGGGCAATAGAGCGTCGCGAATCGCCAAAGCACCAGCGCCGTCGCCATGGTTCCCCTCGGAACCCAGGCCGCGAACGCAGCTGCAAGCGCCAGATCGCCACCGCCCCCACCTGCGGGTACGCCGGTCCAGAGCGCCGCATGCAATACCACCGCCTGCACCGCGAGGACAAATCCGAGCGGCAAACGGTACCCGAGTTCCAGCAAGATGAACCATAAGGCGCTATAGCGAAGCAGCCACTGCAGCGTGGTCAGCAGCAACAGTGCGACGAACCGGTCACGAGGGCCTGTGATGAGCAGCCGCCACTGCTGGTGCACGCTGCGGCGAAACTTGTCCCAGCGGGACCGCCGGGCCCTGAGCCATGGAACAAGATGGCCCGCCGCGTCGAGTGCACGCGCGACATATCGGCGGCACATCCAAAGAGCGCCCATCACGATTGCGAGACCTGCCAGCGTTGCCGCGACCGTGGATAAACTCACTTTCGGAAGCAAATGAGCCAGCGGGCCGATGGAGAACAAAAGTGCGATGGGGACCGCAACCCCGAAGAACGTCAGGTCGAGTGCCTGGTCGGCGCCCACCACCGTGGTGGCGATCGCCCACGACGCCCCGGCGCGCTGCAGCAAACCGATATTGACTCCGTACCCCGCCGCTCCCAGCGGAGACACCAGAAAGGCCAAATCGGTCACGAGGGTGATCGCAAACGTACGCATGAAAGGAAGGCGCAAGCCAAGCGTGGTTTGCATGAGCTGCAGCTTGCCGGCTTTCGCTAGCGCGCTCACGGCGGCGCTTGCAGCGAGCACCAGGAATACGTCTACCGGGATGGTTCGAAGGCCAGCAAACAAAGAGTGGGAGCCCAATATGAAAGGCACGCCCATTGAGAGACCGACCCCAAGCAAAGCAAGCAGGATTGCGACGTTACGTGTGTGAGCGCCGGTCACCGGGACCGCCTGAAAACTTGCCGCTGTGCATTAGGGTTCGATATGTTCGAGATGAAGGATTCAGATGGCGCCGACAGCGCGATCGGGTCGTCGGTCACGAACTGAACCATGAGAGGCCGAAGAATATGCATTCGATTGGATGATCCTTAATGCAGCGTCATATTACCTGTGCACGTGCGACTCAAGACAACCTCGCGCTGTCTAACCGCTCACCAGTTGCGGTCGCACCCTGATTCTGCAACACAATAATGTCAAACACGCTGCGATGCATCTCGGCACCCAACGGTGCCGCTCGTCGAGGCGGTCCTCATACTTACGTCAGCGTAAAAACACTCGCGTCACATAATGGTCGCCAGACCCGGGTAGCTTTATGAGGCTCCCCGCTCGAACGTTTTTATGTGCCCACTTCACCATAGCAACGCCACCTTCAGCACGCTCGCACGTAGTGCATCGGGGCGTGCGCGCCCATCGTCCAGGTACAGGGCTTCTGCTTTTAATTATGTGCCCGGAGCAAAAAATAATATTTTGATTCGACTAATGGCAGCGCTACAGTTATCTAAGCTCGGCAATCAATGAAAGGAGATGCGATGGTCTTTTATCACCATGGCGCGGCTATTCAACCGTCGGTAACAAGACTAGGCAACACGTTTCTCGCACGCGTTTCCATCCTGGAGGAGGATGGCGAAGCGACCTCTCTTGGCAATCTTGGACAGTTCGCCAATCGTGACTGTGCCTTCGAATTTGCTGTGCGCAGCGCCACGGCATTCGTAGATGGCGAGCCCTTGCCACGGTCACCGTTTGAACAACCACAGACCAAGTAAACTAACAACAGGCTACTACTCGGATGTCGCTTGCCTGGCGACATCCTCCGCCAAGTCGTAGCGAATTCGCGCGAGGCATGCCGGGGCCGATACCCAATGATTCGTTAGTTCGGCCCCAGCCAGATCAACCACCATAAGGCGGGCACTACGCGCTCAGGGTAGTCGCTGCCAGTTCGGGGAGTCCTGCGCAAAGACCTCCGCACAAGAAACCCTCATTAGACAAGCAGCGTCCGCACGCTATTGCATCGACAAGGAACCTGCGTCGCCTTTTATCCTCAACACGGCGGCTTGAGCCGGGGGCGCCAGATTTTGCTCAGCGAGGCTGGCTTTAAGCACGGTAACCTGGTTCTCGGTTCCCTGATCGAAGTCCGCGTCGAGCTCACTGATGCGACGGTTGTACCAGTTGGTCACGCAGGCCTTGTCCTTGCAGTTGTGTTGACGCCATTGCCACTGCTTGACGCGGTCGTCCTCAAACGCTGCAGTATCGGGCGTAACGTCTTTCGCGCGCTTGTAGGCGATCGCCAGCTTGTCGTCGAGAGACGACAGTTCGGGGTCGTTGCAAACGAGCTTTTCCGAGCTTGAGACCTTCTTGCCGCAATGGAAGCTCGCGGCCTGCGCGGATCCGGAAAAGCCTCCGCCCAACAGCAGTAATGCAAGCGTGGCGGTCCCGGTAGCACGCCTCACGTTGAACAGCTTCGATTCCAATTTTCCTGACCTTGTCATACCTGCCCCCGTTGATCCATCGTTGAAGTTGCGCTGATCGAACACGATGCCTGCCATTCGCCCGGCTCAGCCTTTTCAGCAGTGGCCTCGGAACGAAACGGTCGCACGCTGCCCCCCGGAAGCACTTCTGATGACGCGTGAATGTTCACGTTTCATCGCTTAGTTTCCGATGCCTGTCTGCCCCAAGCGCGGTCCGCCATCGCCTATACAAGAACGTTCCTTGGGCGCATGCCTGACGGCTGAGTTCGTTAAGGGGATGATCCTAGTTTTCGAGCGAATGAACCGATCGAAAAGGAGGCGACCTTCTCAAGGCCTTACGCAATATTTCACGCGTGGTTTGAGCGCACAAAATGATCCAGCGGTTCAACATCCCGCCGATCGTTGCGCATGCATGGTTCTGAAGGAAGCAACTGAATACTTGTTGCTCCGGGAGCGATCTGCTCCGCTGTAGTGGTCGGCCGTGGATCGTTATTTTCAGGCACGCGTACGGCCTTTTTTGTCTTGTATCAGACCCACGGCAACCGGCGCCGCGCTACTCCCGCAACAAGATCACTTTTCTCGACCCTATAAAGCCTTGTAGCAACTGCTCGAACGCCTGGCTTCCACGCTGGAGCGGCCTGGTCCACCCACGCGAGATCACCGAATGCACCGCCATCCAGCAGGAGTATGTGCGTGACAGCGAAATTTCCGCGAGCGTCAACGTGGCGCCTGCCAATGCCTGCCGATCGAGTCGATCGTGCGCGGTACGACCGCGCCTCCACCACTAAGCCGGGCGCCATCTCGCTCGTCATCCCACTCGCGCGTAATACAGGTTCTGCGGATGCTTCGCCTCGGCGAAGAAGAACCATCGTTCCGCCACCAGGCCTGCGTACTGCACGAGACACGCCGCGGCCAACAGCGCGACCGAGATGCCGACCGAATGCACGCCTGCGCCCAATGCCATCAGCACAATGGGAGCAACGAACGCCGTCGCAAGAAATCCCCACTTGATCCCGCGCAGCGTGCCCGCCGATTTACCGTGAAAGAACTCGCGCAGATTGAATGCGCCGGCAGTGAAGCCGCGCGATACCTGCACGACCTTGGCGTTCTTGATCCCCGTCGCGCTCTGCACGGTGGACTTGGGCCGCAGTCGTGCATTGCGCACGAGCGATGCCGACCGGCTCGCGCAACCCGCAAGCGTCAGCACGCACGCGCAGGCGGCAAGACCCACTGTGAGTGCGGGCGCGAACCATGCGCTTAAAGCGGTGACCAGCGTGAACCCGGACGCACAGCCAAGCAGGACGAAGTTGGCCAGCGTGAGCGGCGTGGCCCACTCCTGCAGGAAGCGCAAGCATGCATAGATCATGGCCGAGCAAACGAACAGCGCGGCGCTCGCGAGCACACCAAGCGCCCCTATTGCGAGCGACCACGGCGAGCCGAACCAGTGCGCGACGCCGTAGAAAAACGCGCATGCGAGAAACGCCGGCAGACAGAGGCATTCACGCGACAACCACGAGGTTCGCCACATGGCGACCGCCCGCCACGCGCGTTCAGGATGCCCGAGATGGAAGAACGATGCGATGAGACCGAGTCCGCCAAGCACCACCGACAACGCCGCACCCGTGACATAGAACGCCGTTGACGGCGCTGCGAGAAGACCGAGATGCGCGGCTGCCTCCACGCCGACAAGCGCGATCAGCAGGCCCTGCGCCGCGCCGCTTAGCGTGGTGAGAAAGACAACTGAGAAAGCGGGGTTCATTGCGGAGTCCTTTAGATGCGCGTCGCGATCGACGCAAGATGCAATTGCCCACGCTCAAGTTGCGCGTCCACCGTTTGCGGCATGGACTCAGCGGAAGCCGTCTTGCATGAGCACGCGCCTTCCCCGCAGCCCGAAGCCGACGTCGTCTTACGCGGCAAATAGTGGTTCGCGGGCTTCGTGTCCCATTCAGGCATCAACTGATAACCGCCGCGTTCCTTGATCGCCTTCGACACCACGGATTCGGGATCGTGAATGTCCCCGAACAATCTTGCAGAGGTCGGACACGCGAGCACGCACGCAGGTTGTCGATCTCGCTCAGAGAGGTTTTCGTCATGGATACGATCCACGCACAAGGTGCACTTCGTCATCTCCTTGCGCTCTTCGTCGAGTTCGCGTGCACCGTACGGACACGCCCACGCGCAGTACTTGCAGCCGATGCATTTATCGAAGTCCACCAGCACGAGCCCGTCTTCCTTGCGCTTATAGCTCGCACCGGTTGGACACACCGGCACGCACGGCGGGTCCTCGCAGTGCAGGCATGACTTGGGAAAATGGATGGTCTCGGCGTTCGGATAACTGCCCGCCTCGAAGCTCTGGACACGATTGAAGAACGTGCCGGACGGATCAGCGTCGTAGGGATTCAGGTCGGCAAGACTGCCCGACTCGCCCGAAGTATTCCACTCCTTGCAACTCGTCACGCAAGCGTGGCATCCCACGCAAACGTTCAGGTCGATCACCAGCGCCATCTGAGTCATTGCATACCCCCTTGCTTCTTGTAGTCGCTACTTGCGCCCTACTGCGCCGCGCAGCCGTGCCGCAAATTCGCCTTGCCCTGCGAAGTAGGTCTGCACGATCCGCGATATCACACCGTTTGAACCCGGCAGCGCACGCATGGCGTCGAACTGCGGCAGCGTGTGCTGCGCGTCGGCCTCAGCCGGATAGATCCGCACGCGCACGTCATACCACGCAGCCTGCCCTGTCACCGGGTCCGAGTTCGAGACACGTCCGGCGGCTTGGTCCGCTTCATCCGTGCCGGGCAATTCGTCAGTGATCAGGTGATTGAGCAGGAAACCACGTTGCGATTCGTTTGCGTCCGGGCCGAGGCTCCATGCACCCGACGCCTTCCCGATCGCATTCCAGGTCCACACCGTCCCCGGCTCAACCGTTTCACTGAAGCGAGCCATGCAGCGCACGCGGCCCCATTGCGACTCAACATAAATCCAGCCGCCGTCCGCAATGCCTTTCTCAGCCGCCATCAACGGATTCATGTAGAGATAATTCTCGCCATGGATCTGACGCAGCCACGCATTCTGCGAGTCCCATGAGTGATACATCGCCATCGGCCGTTGCGTCACAGCGGCGAGCGGGAAACGCTCAAGGTCGGTCGAATTGCTCTCAAGCGGCGCGTACCAGAACGGCAGCGGATCGAAGTATTTTTCGACGCGCTCGCGCAAGTGATCGGGAGGCTGCCGCCCTTTCGTTCGCCCTTGCGCCGCGAGACGAAACTTCTGCATGACATCGGAATAAAGCTGGATGACGATGGGTTCGCGGAACTTGCGAAAACCGTTTTTCACCGCCCAGTCCAGATACGGCCCATTGCAGTTGCGCATGTACTGCAAGTCTTCCGGCATCACATAATGGAACACGCAGTTGTTCTTCGCGTACTGCTCCCACTGCTTCGGATTCGGCTCGCCGACCAGCGCCTTATCGCCGTCTTTGCCACGCCATCCAATCAGGAAACCCACTCCAGAATCAGGTGTAGTCGTGAAATTGACGACAAAGTCAGGATAGTCACGATAGCGCCTCGTGCCTTCCGCCGTTGTAAAGGCCGGAAACTTCAGCCGCGACGCCAGTTCGATCAACACTTCCTGGAACGGCTTGCATTCGCCCGAAGGCGGCACAACCGGTACGCGCACGGAATCGGCAGGACCATCGAACTCGGAGATCGGGCGATCGAGCATCGACATCGCGTCGTGGCGCTCAAGGTAAGTCGTGTCCGGCAGGATGAGGTCGGCGAACGCCGTCATCTCCGACTGGAACGCGTCGCACACCACGAGAAACGGAATCTTGTAGTCACCGTTCGCGTGTTTGTCGACGAGCATCTCGCGCACCTTCGTCGTATTCATCGACGAGTTCCAGGCCATGTTGGCCATGAAAATCATCAACGTATCGATTGGGTACGGATCCCCTCGCCACGCGTTGGTGATCACGCTATGCATCACACCATGCACGGCAAGCGGGTACTCCCACGAGAACGCTTTATCAATGCGAACGGGGCCGCCGTTTTCATCGATGAAAAGATCTTCCGGCGCCGCGGGCCAGCCCAGCGGTCCGGTCGCGAGCGGCGTGTTCGGCTTGACGGCGTCGGGGCTGTTCGGCGGTTTCGCCGATGGCGGCACGGCACGCGGAAACGGCGATTTATGTCGAAAGCCGCCGGGCCGGTCGATAGTGCCCAGCAGCGACATCAGCACCGCGAGCGCACGGATCGACTGGAAGCCGTTGGAGTGCGCAGCGAGCCCGCGCATGGCATGAAACGCGACGGGGTTGCCGGTGACGGTTTCGTGCGTCTCGCCCCACGCGTCGGTCCAGCGAATGGGCAGTGTGATCCGGTGATCGCGGCTCGTCTGGATCATCTCCTGCGCGAGACGGCGGATGGTGGCGGCGGGAATGCCCGTAATATCAGCCGCCCACTCGGGCGTGCAATCCGCCACGCGCTCACGCAGCAGCGTGAACGACGGCGCAACGGGCGTGCCGTCCCCGAGCGTATAGCGGCCGTCGAGCGCGGGTGTCACCCCCGGTGAATGATGTGGCACGGCGCGCGCCGCTTCGGTATCCCACCATGCATGATTTTGCGGAAATAGCGGATTGCCCGCGGGTGTATCCGGGTCGCTCACGAACAGGCCGAAGTTCTCGCTCTCTTCGTTGAGGTCAACGAGGTCGGCTGCGTTCGTATAGCGCTGCACGAACTCGTGGTCCCAGGCGTCGGCAGCAATTAGCTCGTGGAGAAACGCCATGAACAGCGCGCCGTCGGTGCCGGGCTTGATCGGTACCCATTCGTCGGCAATGGCGGCGTAACCGGTGCGTATGGGATTGATCGCGATAAAGCGTCCGCCTCCGCGCTTGAACTTCGAGATGGCGATCTTCAGCGGATTGGAATGATGATCCTCCGCCGTCCCGATCATGAAGAACAGCTTGGCGCTGTCGAGATCGGGACCGCCGAATTCCCAGAACGAGCCGCCGATCGTGTAGATCATGCCGGCCGCCATGTTCGCCGAACAAAAACCGCCGTGAGCCGCATAGTTAGGCGTACCGAACTGTTTGGCGAAGAGGCCTGTGAGCGCCTGCATCTGATCGCGGCCGGTAAAGAGCGCGAACTTCTTTGGGTCGGTGGCGCGGATTCCGGCAAGGCGTTTTTCGAGGATATCGAAGGCGACTTCCCACGAGACCGGTTCGAACTGCGCGCTGCCACGCTCGGCGTCCGCTCGGCGCATCAATGGCTGCGTGAGCCGGGCGGGCGAATACTGCTTCATGATGCCCGACGCCCCCTTCGCGCAGATCACGCCCTGGTTGAGCGGGTGTTCCGGGTTGCCATCGATATAACGCACTTCGCCTTCGCGTAAATGCACGCGAATGCCACAGCGACAAGCGCACATGTAGCAAGTGGTCGTCTTGATCTCGAGCCGCTCGTCCTGCGTGCGTGCGTGATGTTCCATGCTGGGTCTCCCTCGCTGCTTCTGGTATGTCCAGGCGCTACCGATCCAATCCTGACCATCCTAATCGCCGCCGGTTCTAAAGGGAAATCGCCATTTGTGAGAGGAACTATCCGCTACGCTGATGGTTTCAATTTGCCTTCAGTTGCGCGACCAGTGCGTCGGGAACATCAACGCCTTCCTGCTCCGACGCTTCGGCAAGACGTTCTCTCCGGTAGCCGGGAAGCCGGACATCGTCGTCCATGAGCATCATTTCAATCAGCGTTTCCACGCGCGAGAGATAGGTGTCGTCACCGGCCAGCGCGCCCGGATCGATCGCCCAGAATAAATGACCAATACGCGAACGCTCGCCCTCCTCCGTCAGGAACGAACCGGCTTCGTAACCGAAGTTCGCGCCGGTCAGCGCCGCCGCCAGCAACTCGACAACCAGCGCCAGCATCGCGCCCTTCGCCCCGCCGAACGGCAGCATCATGCCATCGAGGGCAGCCCGGGCATCGGTCGTCGGGTGGCCGTCGCGGGTGGTCGCCCAGCCTTCAGGAATCGGCTTGCCGTCACGGGCGGCAATGGCAATCTTGCCGCGCGCAATCTGCGAGAGCGCGAGGTCGATCACCAGCGGTTCCCCTTGACGGCGCGGGAAGACGGCGGCAATGGGGTTGGTGCCGAAGAGCGCGCGCCGGCCGCCCCACGCGGGCATGGCCGCCGGCGAGTTGCTGAACGCGAGACCGACCATGCCCGCCGCGCCGAGCGCCTGCAAATGCGCCGCGCCGACGCCGAAATGATGGCTGCGCCTGACGCCCGCCACCGCACTGCCGAACTGCCGCGCGCGTTCAATCAACGCGCTGATCGCGAGATCGCAGGCGGGATAGGCGAGCCCATCCGCGCCGTCGACCAGCACGGCCGCGCCGCGATCCGAAACGATGCCCGGTCGCGCCAAAGGATCAACGCGGCCGTTCCTGAGTTGCGCACAATACATCGGCAGACGCGATACGCCATGCGACGACAACCCGCGCTGGTCAGCATAAACAAGCGCACGGGCTGTCGATTGCGCGGTCGCGGGCAGCGCGCCGGCGGCAAGCAGCGAGTCAACAGCAAGCGCGGTGAGCGCCTCGGGAAGCAGTCGGGCCATCGATCATTCCTTTGAGATTGTGGATATTCACTCTGTAAGCGCAGCCGCGACCCGTGCCGCTACGAGCGAACTCACGCGTTCGTTCGATTGCACCGTCAGCCCCGCAATATGCGGCGTGAGGATCAGGTTCGGCGCGGCCGCAAGAGGCGAACCGGCGCGCAGGGGTTCATCGGCGAAGACATCGAGCGCGGCGCCGGCGAGCCGTTTCTCTTGCAGTGCAGCAGCGAGTGCGCTTTCATCGATGGTACCGCCCCGCGCCGTATTGATCACGATCGCGCCGGGTTTCAGCAGGCCGATGCGCGTGGTGTCGAGCAGGTTGCGCGTGGCATCGGTCAGCGGGACATGCAGCGTGACGGCATCGGCGGCGGCGAGTGCTTCATCAAGCGCCATGCAGCGCGCGCCGGTTTCGTGCCAGCATGGCGCGTCCGCGGGCTGCTGCGGATCATAGCCGACCACCGTTATGCCAAGGCCCCGCGCAAGCCGCGCCACAAGCTGGCCGATACCACCAAAGCCGATCACCGCCAACACGCTTCCTGCCGCCTCGCGACCATTGGATAGCACCTGACGCGGCCACTCGCCCGCGGCGACATCAGCGCTGCGCAGGTACACGCCGCGCAATAGCATGAGCGTGGCAGCAATCACGTACTCCGCGACTGCTTGCGCGTTAGCGCCCGTCGCGGGGAAGACGGCCACGTTGCGCGCGGCGCATGCGGACATGTCGATGTTGTCGAGCCCAACGCCGAGCCGGCCCACGACGCTCAGATGCGCCGCTATTTGCAGCAGCTCCGCCGAAACCTGCGTGCGGTTCCTCACGATCAACGCGTGCGCATCTGCAAGATCGGCGGCAAGGCGCTCGGGATGATCGACGAGCGTGGCATCGTAGCGGACCTGGAAGCGCTGTCTTAATGTATCGACTGCTGCTTCGTCCATGAACTCACTGATGACGATCTTCTTCATTCGGCCGCCTTTTCCATCAATTGAGCCGACGCGGGAAGACGTATTTCTTCCTGGCTCGGCCCAACGGGATCTGCCTGACGTTCGCTTGGCG
The DNA here is from genome assembly GCF_011493005.1 of Caballeronia sp. SBC1. Lineage (NCBI taxonomy): Bacteria > Pseudomonadati > Pseudomonadota > Betaproteobacteria > Burkholderiales > Burkholderiaceae > Caballeronia > Caballeronia sp. SBC1. The sequence continues at coordinate 1,800,597 of NZ_CP049156.1, read as the reverse complement.
CGGCAAGAAACTCGCACGCAGCACGTGCATCGAACGCGCCCTCCCAGCGTGCCACCACGAGCGCTGCCACCACATTGCCGATCATGTTGGTGATTGCGCGAACTTCGTTGAGCACCCGGTCGACGCCCAGTATCAGCGTGATGCCCGCTACCGGAATGATGTTGTGCGTGGAAAGCGTTGCTGTCAGCGCAACCAGCGCCGCACCCGCTACGCCCGCACCGCCTTTGGACGTCAGCATAAGGATTGCCAGCAAGCCGATTTGCTGCATCAGCGTGAGGTGCGTGTTCGTCGCCTGAGCGATGAAGAGCGATGTCATCGTGAGATAAATCGCCGCGCCGTCGAGGTTGAATGAATACCCCGTCGGCAGCACGAGCCCGACAATGGCCTTCGGGCAGCCCATGCGTTCGAGCTTTTCCATCAGACGCGGCAACACGGATTCCGTGGTGGACGTGCCGAGCACGATCAGTAGTTCCTCGCGGAAATACTTGAGCAACGGCCACAGCCCGACGCCTGCCCACTGCGCGGCGGCACCCAGCACGATGGCAATGAACAGGATGCTGGTGACATAGAAGCAGAGGATAAGCAGCCCGAGTTGCTGCAAGGTCGAAATGCCGTATTTGCCGACCGTGAATGCGATCGCGCCGAATGCGCCGAGCGGTGCAAGCCGCATGATCATGCCGACGATGCTCATGAGCGCTTCGCCGAATTGCTCGATCCCGCGCATCAGCAGCCGGCTGCGCTGCGACATGATTGAGAGCGCAATGCCGAAGAGCACCGAGAACAACAGCACCTGCAGGAGATCACCGCGCGCGAATGCACCCACTACCGAGTTGGGCACGATCAATTCGAAGAAACTCGACGATGCCGCATGCGCGTCCGCTACATAGTGAGAGATCGCATGGGGATCGAGCGTGGCCGGATCAATGTTCAGACCCGCGCCGGGGTGCAGCACGTTCGCCACGACCAGCCCGATCACCAGTGCAATGGTGGTCATCACCTCGAAGTAGAGCAACGTCTTGAAACCGACGCGGCCCACCTGCTTGAGGCTTTCCATTCGCGCGATGCCGACGGAGACCGTGCAGAAGATCACGAGCGTGATCAGCATCTTGATGAGACGGATGAAGGTGTCGCCGAGCGGCTTCATTTCCACGCCGAACGAAGGCGCGAAATAACCGACAACGACGCCGGCCGCAAGTCCGATCAGGACTTGCACGTATAGATGTTTCAGCACGCGCAAGATGGTGTCTCCTCCACTCGCTGCCGCTACATGTCGAGCCGGCGCCTTTGCGGCATGGGTGTGCCGGCACGGGTGGCGTGTGCCTTCTCCGTGCCGGCGCGCGCCGGGGTTCACTGTCTGGTCAGATCCCGCACAGACCCCGCCGCTTGATCCTCAGGCGCTTTCGAACAACCGGGTCAGTACGAACTCGCGATGCCCGAGCGCTTCCGCCGACGTGAAGCGGCCGTTCACGGTAGCGAGCATGCATTCGAGCAGCTTGTCGCCGCTTTGGTCGAGATTCTGCTCGCGCTGCAGAATACCCGACACATCCACGTCGATATGCTCGCTCATCGTACGCACTGTACGCGGGTTCGCGCAGATCTTGATGACAGGTACGATCGGATTGCCGATCACGTTGCCTTGGCCCGTCGGGAAGAAGTGCACCGCGAAGCCCGACGCCGCGCACAGCGTCACCATTTCTGCTGCCGCCGACGATGAGTCCATGAACCAGAGGCCCGGATGTGTTGGCTCCTCCGCTTTGTCGAGCACGCCGTCCACCATGCACTTCTTGCCGATCTTCTGGATATTGCCGAGCGCCTTTTCCTCGATGGTCGTCAGGCCGCCCGCAATGTTGCCCTTGGTCGGCTGCGACTCGGAAAGATCGTCCGTTTTCCAGCGGTTGATCATGTCCTGATAGCGGTCGAACATGAACTGGAAGCGCTCGCGCACGCCGTCGTTGGCGCAACGCGCGGCCACGATCTGCTCACCGCCTGTCAGTTCGGAGGTCTCGCCGAACACGAGGGTGGTGCCGAGACCGTATAGCTTGTCGAAAGCATTGCCCACGGTAGGGTTCGAGCCGCAGCCGGAAGTGGTGTCCGACTCGCCGCACTTGGTGGACACCCACAGATCCGAGATCGGACATTCCTCTCTATGAAGCGCGGTTGCGTACTGCACCATCTCCTTCGCCGCTTTCGACGCCCGCATGACGGTGTCGTGGTCACCATGCAGTTCAATGCCGAAGCCCATCACCGGCTTGCCCGTCTTGGCAATGCCATCCACCACTCGCTTGGTCCAGCCTTCCTCAATACCGATCACGACCACCGCCGCGACGTTCGGATTGCTGCCGGCGCCAATCAGCGTGCGGAAATGCAGGTCGAGGTCGGCACCAAACTGCAGGCGCCCATACGGATGGGGCAGCGCCATCGTGCCCTTGATGTTGTTCTCGACCGCCAGCGCCGCCGAGTTCGACAGGTCGTCGACCGGCAGGATGATCACGTGGTTGCGCACGCCGACGCGGCCATTGTCGCGACGATAGCCGCGGAAAATCGTATCCAGGTCAATCACGCTCATGGTGTGTCTCTCGTTCGGTTCGTCGTTTGGTTCAGCCCGGTTCAATTCCGGGAATAAGATCGGGCAATGTCACGCATCGGCGTGGCGCGTGCCGGCCGGCTACCAGCGCTTGGTCTTGATGTTGTGCACATGAGCGTGTTCGCCGGCGCTGATGGGTGCGACCACCTTGCCTATATCTACGCCGTACTTGAAGACCGTGTCGCCGACAGCCATGTCCTTTAGCGCGACCTTATGGCCGATAGGAATGTCCTGCTTGGCCGGGAACGTCACAATTTCATCGTCGTCCATGATCCACGCGTTGAGCTGCGTTCCCGCCTTGATGCCCTCGACAACAGCCACGCCGACTGTGTCTTTCGCCTCATGCAACACGATATGAATAGTCGTGCGCTCGGGCGCTGTACCCGCCTCTGCCGTGCTGTTGATGTCTGCCGTGGGATTGCTCATTAGCGTCTCCGTTCGTGTGTTGAAAGCGGTGTGCGTCCCGCGCGGGCAGCGAGCCAAGTACGCTGCGTTGAATCGATATTAGGCGGCAGATATATCGATGTCAACTAGGTCATCTATATGTGTTGGATGAGTGTTTTCCATTAGTACACGCTTTTTCAAAAGGGGTCGGATAAATGCCGCGTTTCCCCCAATTTGCTTTCACGGAATTCATCGCATAGACTTCGAACTCATACAGATGACCTAAATAACACAGGGTTTTGATCTGTTCCGTAGTACGGTTCCGGACGCACAAGAAACATGTGACCGGAATGAGCGAAAAAGCGGGCGTGCATTGAGCTCAAGACATGCGCTCCAAGAGACACGACCGGCAACAGGAGACACGCATGACGCTTGCACCTGTCCCTTCATCCGTGGGCTGCTTTCGCACCCGCGCGTCATCAGTCATCACGTTCGGTCCGCTTCAGATCCTCTGTGCGATCAACCATCCTCCGCGAATGAAAGGCCGTCCGCTCGCGTCTTGAGTAGCGCCTTGATTACGTCTTGACTCCCGCTTTGCTTGCGCGCCTGACTGGCGCTTTCACAACCCACAGGGTCGTCAGCAATGAACGTGAAAAGATTCTTTCGAATGATCGGCGTAGCGTGCGCGCTCTCTGCCACGCTCGCGACAGGGACTGCCCGCGCGGAACTGAGCGAAGTGAAGATCGCGCGGCAATACGGGGTCAGTTATCTGCCGCTCATGATCATGCAGGACCAGAAGCTCTTCGAAAAACATGCCGCGCAAGCCGGTATCACCGGCCTCAAGGTCTCATGGGTGGAGTTCGCGGGCGGCAACGTGATGAACGACGCCCTGCTCTCCAACTCGCTGCAGATCGCCTCGGGAGGCGTTGCGCCGCTTGTGTTGTTGTGGTCGCGCACGCAGGGAACGCCGGTCGAAGTGAAGGCGTTGGCGGCGATCAACTCCATGCCGCTGCTGTTAAATACGACCAATGCAAAAGTGAAGACCCTCAAGGACTTCACAGGTCAGGACAAGATCGCGCTGCCGGCGGCCAAGGTATCCATCCAGGCAATCACGCTGCAAATGGCTGCGGAAAAAGCGTTCGGTACGGGCAATCAGGGGCAACTCGACAAGTACACGGTCTCGCTCTCTCACCCGGACGCGCAGCAGGCGTTGATGTCGGGCAGCAGCGAAGTCACAGCGCACTTCGGCTCGCCGCCGTTCCAGGAACAGGAGCTGCAAAAACCGAACGTGCATACCGTGCTCAACTCCTATGACGTGCTCGGCGGCAAGTCGAGCTTCAACCTGGTCTGGTGCACGGCACGCTTTTATAACGAGAACCCGAAACTCGTAAAAGCGTTCATGGATGCACTCAATGAATCGGAAGCGTGGATCAACCGGGACAAGCATGCGGCGGCGGTTGCGTACCTGCGGATATCGAAGGAAAAAAGCACGGTGGATGAAGTGGAGAAGATGATTTCCTCGCCCGACGTGTCCTTCACCACGGTCCCCCAGAACACCATTAAATACGCCGACTTCATGGCGCGCACGGGACTTATCAAGTCCAAACCGCAATCGTGGAAGGACATGTTTTTTCCCGTCACTCAATCCCTGCAAGGAAGCTGACATGCGCGCTGCGCCAGATACCGCCCCCTACCCCGACACCTCGCCGCTGCTCGCGGTACGCGGCGTCACACTCCAGTACAAGACGCCAAAGACACTCGTGATGGCCACGTATCGTGTGGACTTCGAAGTGTTTCGCGGCGACCGGTTCGTCCTGCTCGGGCCGTCCGGCTGCGGCAAGTCGACGTTGCTCAAGAGTGTCGGCGGATATCTCGCGCCCACTGAAGGCACGATCTCGCTGAAGGGCAAGACGGTCACGCGTCCGGGGCCAGACCGGATGATGGTGTTCCAGGAATTCGACCAGTTGCTGCCGTGGAAAACCGTGCGGCAGAACGTGATGTTTCCGTTGCAGGCGTCTCGTCGGCTCAATGGCAAGGAGATAGAGGACCGTGCGATGCATTACATCGACAAGGTCAATCTCTCCGCGTTCGCCGACAGCTATCCGCATACGCTATCGGGCGGCATGAAGCAGCGCGTTGCGATTGCGCGCGGGATGGCAATGGAACCGGACATTCTTCTGATGGACGAACCGTTCGCCGCGCTCGACGCCCTCACGCGACGCAAGATGCAGGACGAACTCCTCGCGCTTTGGGATGAAACGCGCTTCACCGTGCTGTTCGTCACGCACTCCATTCCCGAGGCTATCAAGGTCGGCAGCAGGATCTTGCTGCTCTCGCCTCACCCCGGTCAGGTCAAGGCGGAACTGGAAACCGCCGCAACGCCCGAAGCCGCCATTGCGCTTGAAAAGCGCATCCAGCACATGCTGTTCGAAGACGAAATAGAGAGGGCCGAAAATGTCTGACATGCTCACGCACGGCGGTTCCGGTCATCGCAAACAGGCGGCGGTCGTGCCACGCTCCGAAGTGGTCCGCGAGCCGGCTGAAACGCGCGAATTCAGCGTGGTGGAAAAGCCGCTGTCGCTGTTCGAACGGCTCTACAACCAGGCATGGATTCGCAAGCTGATGATTCTCGTGCTGCTGGCGGGTATCTGGGAGATCTACGGTCGCTGGCTGAACAATCCGCTGCTGTTTCCCACCTTTAGCGCGACCATTGAAGCGTTCTTCAGGAGCATTGCAAGCGGCGAGTTGCCGGGCAAGGCGTGGGCATCGATCCATGTATTGCTGATCGGTTATGCCTGCGGGATCGTGCTCGCCGCTGCCCTCACTGCGGCCGCAATCACTTCGCGCATCGGCACCGATTTTCTAGAGACCATGACGTCCATGCTGAATCCGCTGCCCGCGATTGCGTTGCTTCCGCTCGCGCTGATCTGGTTCGGCCTGGGCAATGGCAGCCTCATTTTCGTACTGGTGCATTCAGTCACGTGGTCGGTGGCGCTGAACACACATTCAGGCTTTCTCTCGGTCAGCAACACGCTCAAGATGGTCGGCAGGAACTACGGTTTGCGCGGCGGCCGCTATGTGCTGCAGATTCTCGTGCCCGCGGCGTTCCCGAGCATCCTGACTGGCCTGAAGATCGGCTGGGCGTTTGCGTGGCGCACGTTGATCGCAGCCGAGCTCGTGTTTGGCGTGAGTGCGGGCTCGGGCGGGCTCGGATGGTTCATCTATGAGAACAAGAATATGCTCGATATCGCCAACGTCTTCGCCGGGCTTTTTACGGTGATCCTGATCGGGCTTGCCGTCGAGAATCTGATCTTCCGGGTACTGGAACGCCATACGGTGCAGCGCTGGGGCATGCAGTCCTGATGCGATTCCGGAGCGCCGCGCATTGACCGCCAACCTCGTGTTCCTGGTGATTGGAGGGAGCGCGATCGCGGGCTTCGTCTCGGGCCTGGCCGGTTTTGCATTCGGGCTTGTCGCGATGGTCTTCTGGGCGTGGACGCTACCACCGCAAATGATCGGGCCGATGCTCGTGGTCGGTTCGCTTGGAGGGCAGGTGCTGACGGTCGGGACCGTGCGGCGCAGCATCCGTGTGAAGCTGATCGCACCCATGCTAGCGGGCGGGCTGATTGGCGTGCCTATTGGGGCGGCGTTGTTGCCCTGGCTCGACCCCGTTGTGTTTCGGTTGGGGGTGGGTGTGCTGCTGATCGTGTATTGCGGCCTGATGCTGCTGGCGGCGAATCTGCCGACGATCACTATCAGCGCAACCCGCAGCATGCTCGCGGACGGCGGCATCGGCGTAATCGGCGGCATCCTTGGGGGAATAGCCGGTCTCGTGGGTCCGGCGCCCACGGTATGGTGCATGTTGCGGGGTTACCCGAAGGATTCGCAACGCGCGATCTGCCAGACGTTCTTCATCGTGATGCAGACGCTGACGCTTGTCATGTACAGCGTGAACGGACTCATCTCTGCTGAGACGCTTATGCTGTTCGCGTGGATGATGCCTTCGTCGTTGCTGTTCGCGTGGCTCGGGTCGCGGCTTTATTTGCGCCTCTCGGAGCACGCGTTTCGCCGCATGCTTTTTGTCTTGCTGCTCGCGTCGGGCGTGGCGCTGCTCGGTTCGTCGCTGCGGCATGCACTGCAGTGAAAGGGAGTCGTCGTGAGCGCAATCCGGTATTTCGTGACGTTTCTCTCAGTGGCGAAGCACGGTTCGTTCGCTGCCGCCGCCGACGAAGTCTGTCTCACGCAAGCCGCTGTCGGCTTGCAAATGCGTTCGCTCGAGCGCGATCTCGATCTGGTTCTCTTCGATCGCGCCGCGCGCTCCGTATCCCTCAGCGCGCAGGGCCGCGCAGTGCTGCCGCTGGCGGAAACACTGGTGGCAAACTATCGGCAGATTCTCGCAACGGGTAACGCCGGCGAACTGTCGGGCACCGTGCGGGTTGGCGCCCTCGTCTCCTCGCTGATGGGCGCATTCGCCGATGCCATGCTCAAACTCAAGCAACGCTATCCGCGTCTGGATCTGAAACTGTTCACGGGTTTGTCGAGCGACTTTGCAGCGCGCGTGGAGAACGGCGAACTCGATGCGGCTATCGTCACGCAATCACCCGCTGCGTTACCGGCCGCGTTGAAGTGGACGGTGCTGTACAGCGAACCGATGGTTTTCATCTCATCCGCCAATGATCCGGACGCTTCAATCGAAGCGCTGCTTGAAGAACCCTTCATCCGCTTCGACCGCCATACGTGGACCGGCGTCCTTGTCGACAATGCCCTTCGGCAACTCGGTTTTGCCCGCGATGAAATCATGGAGCTCAACTCGATAGAGGCCATCTCGGAGATGGTGCGGCGCGGCTTTGGCGTATCGATCGTGCCCCTGCTTGCCAACGCGAACTGGACCCGCGAGTCCGGCTTGCGTGTCACGCCGCTCCCCGAGCAAATCACGCCGCGTCACGTCGGTTTGCTTGAACGGCGCGATCATCCCCGGCAAGCATTCACCGATGCAGTGAAGCGTCATTTCATCGATACCGCCGAACTCTCTTCTTCAATCAGCGACTCCCCCGGCCGAACCCGCGTGAACTGAACGCGTTCTCGGCTGGTGGCGAACGTGTTGCCCTCAAGCCGGACGCACATGTATTCGGACGTCTCCAGCGCGCCCGCCTCCGGAAAATCTTCACGATAATGCGCACCTCGCGAGTTCTCGCGCATCAACGCGGATTCGGTGATCGCGCGACTCACGAGGATCAGGTTGCGCAGGTTCATCCAGTCGTGCCATGAGAGGTTGAAACGCAAGTCGCGGCCATCGATTCCGGTGCGGTCAAGTTGCGCTTCAAGCTCAACGAGTTGCTGCTTCGCGCGCTGAAGTCTTTTTGCATCGCGCAAAATGCCGACATCGTTCCACATGAGTTCTGAGAGTGCATCGCGGATGGCCTCAAGGTCGCCCCGTGGTTGGTTCAGCGGACGGTTGCAACGGGCAATCGCTGCGTTGACCGCGTCTGTATCAATGTCAGCGTAGTCAGCATGCTGCGGCACCCAGCGCGCGAGCGTGTCGCCCGCGATACCGCCGAACACGGTCGAATTAGCCACGCCGTTGCCGCCCAGCCGGTTCGCGCCGTGCACACCGCCCGCGTCTTCACCCGCTACAAAGAGCCCAGTCAACGTGGTCGCGCAGCTTGGCTCGAAGACGACACCGCCCATCATGTAGTGCGCCGTCGGCACGACTTCGACCAGACCTCCCGCGAGATCGAAACCGCAATCCTCGCAACGCTCGACCATGCCCTTGAAGCGCTTGCGCACGCTATCGGCGCCGAGGTGATGCATCTGCAGATAAACGCCGCCGTTGGGCGTAGCGTGTCCGGCGCGCAGTTCACGGAAGATGCTTCGCGACACCACGTCGCGTGTCGCGCGCTCTCCGCGCGAGTCGTACGCGTGCATGAAACGCTCGCCCGCACCGGTGAGCAGGTAACCGCCTGCGCCACGCAAACCCTCTTCGAGCACGGTGCCTGTCATACGCGTATGCGCGCCGGCAAGCAGCCCCGTGGGATGGAACTGCACCATCTCCATGTCACGCAGCGTGAGACCGGCGCGCAATGCCATTGCCATGCCGTCGCAGCTTTTATCACCGCTGGGCGTGTGGTATCGATACATGGTCGGACCGCCACCCGTTCCTAGCAGCACGGCCTTCGCGCGCACGAACACGAACTCGCCGCTGCGCATGTCGATCATGAGCACACCGGCAAGCGACTTGCCGTCGCGGCTGTGGATGAACTCCACGGCCCGATGCTCCTCCAGCCTGTCGATACCCCGCGCCCATACCTGTTCCGCCAGGCGGTTGATGATCTCGATACCGGTCTGGTCGCCCTTGTGCACGGTGCGGTCGAAGGTCTGCCCGGCGAATGCTTTTTGCCTCACGGAGCCGTCGGGATTGCGATCGAAGAAACAGCCCAGCTCGTTTTCGAGTTCGCGAATTCTCTCGATGGCGCCCGTCACCAGCATCCACGCAAGATCCTGGTTCGAGAGCCACTTCCCGCCCTCGATCGTGTCCATGAAATGCCGCTCGATAGAATCCCCCGGCGCGAGCGCGACGTTGTAACCGCCTTGCACCATGCGCGTACATCCGCACTTGCCGAGCAGCCCTTTCACGGCCACGGTGATGCGCAATTGCGGCGCCGCGGCCTGCGCGTGCAGCGCGGCGAAGAGGCCAGCGCCGCCGCTGCCCAGGATGAGGATGTCGGTATCGAGCTGTTTCATGGGCTTTGATTCGTGATGCTAAATGTTCAGGTTCGGATGCCGAGCGACGCGAGCACCGCGTCACGCTGCGTTTTCGTGTTCTGCTGGACCGCCGTATAGAGACTGCCGCCGTGGCTATCCATGGCGACGAGCAGCGGGCCGAAGTCGCGAATCCTGAAGCGCCAGAGCGATTCGGGATTGAGGTCGTCCAGGTCCACGTCCTCTATCTGTTCAATCCACGTAGTCTCGAGCGCCGCCGTGCCACCGACTATCGCGAGATATACCCCGCCGAACTCGACAAACGCCGCACTCGATGCCGCTCCAAGACCGCCCTTGCCGATCACGATCCGTACACCATACGTTTGCATCAGCGGCGCGGTAAAGCGCTCCATGCGTGCGGAAGTGGTCGTGCCGACGCAGACCGGTTCGTACCCCGCCGGGTTCTGTGCAGACACCTCAACCCGTCGCACGTTCGGCGCGGTATGGATCACGGCATGGCCGCGCAAATCGAACCGGGTCGTGCGCTTGTGGTCGAACATATGGATCTGCGTGGCATCGCGGATACCAAACAGCGTGGTGTTGAGTGTGACCGTGTCGCCTATGCGTAATGCACGAATCTGTTCTTCGCTCACCGGCATGTCGAGCGTGTAATGCGTGCCGGTCGGCAGCGTGTCAGTAGCCATAGCCGACTCCCTGAGCGTTCACGGTTGCACGCGCCCGCCGTGCCGAATGGCATTGCATGTTCACTGCAACAGGGTTCATCGTGATGTGTGTGGCAGCCAGCTCGATGTGAACCGCGAATGCCGTCGCGTCGCCGCCAAGTCCTTGCGGCCCGACACCCAACTGATTGACGGCAGCCGACAACTGGCGCTCGAGCGCCGCACCGTGTTCATCGTGGCAATGCGTGCCGAGCGGCCGCGTAGCCGCGCGCTTCGCGAGCGCCACGCACAGGTCGGACGTGCCGCCGATTCCCACGCCGACAATCGTCGGCGGGCAGGTCTTACCGCCTGCGTCGACCACACAGTCGATCACGAAGCGCCGGATGGCGTCGACCCCTTCCGCTGGAATCGCCATGCGAAGAAACGAGTTGTTCTCCGAGCCGCTTCCCTTCGGGATCATCTCGATGGACAGCGTCTCCGGGGTATCGTCGAAATCGACGTGGATCACGGGCACTTCCGCGCCGCACGAACTCTGCTCGTTATGCCGCGTGAGCGGATGAACAACCGATGAACGCAGCGGATGTTCATGTGTCGCGCGCTCGCAACCGCGGCGAATTGCGGCCTTCAGACGCATGCCGTCGAACTGCACGCCCTGCCCGATAGTTACGTTGTAGATCGGGATCCCGGTGTCCTGGCACAACAGGTTGTCAGCCTGCTCCGCGACGACAATGTTCTGACGCATCGTGCCAAGCACGCGCCGCGCGGTATCGTTGCGTTCTCCAGCTTCGAGCTTCGCGATGCCCTCCTTGATGTCAGGCGGAAGTTGCTTCAGCGAGCGGATATAAAGCGTTTTCGCGATCTCTTCGATCAACGCATAATCGACCGTGAAATCCGTTGTCGTTTCCATGGATACCTCTTCAAAAGCACGCATGCGTACATGCGTCAGTCTTACAGCGTCAGTGACAGCGCAAACGCCATTCCAATCACAAAGGCGCCGCCTACCGTCGCCGCGATCAGATCCTTGCGCAAGCCGCTCCACGGACGAAATTCGATCAGCAACAGCCGTACGCCGCCGATCAGGTGAGCCGCCAGCAACGTGACGAGGCCCCACTCCGCAAACACGAATGCGGGCGCGCGCGTGACGGCCAGGAAAGAGTCGAACGGCGCAGCGCCATGCAGCGCCGTGCCGAGCGCCCAGAAATGCGCGGGCAGGAAGAACGCCAGCCCAAGTCCAGACACGCGATGGACCAGGAACGCCCACCACGCGGGGTGGTTACGCGCACGGAAATCCAGCTTGCGTCCTGGCGTGACGGCGCGGTGACTTGTACTCATGCCGGCGTTCCCGCAATCAGCGCATAGACCGCGCGCAGGCCCGCCAATGCCAGCGCGATGCCTACGATCACGCTGGCCCGTCCGGCCCACGCATCGCGCCAGTTGAGCCATTCATCGGCGATACGGCGCAAGCCCACGGGCACATGCACGGACGCCGCGACCACGAAGACCGCGTAGAAAGCGCCCCACGCGAGGTTGCCGTGCAGGCGCGAGATCACATCGGCTGCGCGCAGGCCGCCATGCACCACCCAGATCATGGTCGCGAGATGCACCGCGACGCAGAGCGTGAGCACCATCGCGGACATGCGTTGCAGCCACCATCCGTTGAGTGTGACGTTCATCGTGTCCCTCCTTTCGGCGTCTGGCGGCCCGCGCGCTTGAGGCCCGCAATGCTCGCGGTTGGTGCCAATGCTTTGGGACAACGTTCGGTACACGAACCAAGCGTATGGCAGGAGTGGCAGCCCGCATCGTTCGATACCGCTTCGTGGCGCACGCCCTGCTGAACGTCTCGGACGTCGTTCACGAGCGTCCATGCCCGGTTTAGCGCTGCCGGTCCAAGATAGTCCGGTTTCCATCCGACCACATCGCAACTCGCGTAACACACGCCGCAACCAATGCACTCGATGCCCGCGTCGGCGGCCTGCCGTTCACGTGATGCGGGATCGATCAATTCAAGCGGTGCGCTGCGGTCGCGGTTGCCCGCGAAATAGCCTTTTGCATCGCGCCATTTATCAAAGAACGTGGTCATGTCGACCGCTAGATCCTTCACGATCGGCAGGTGGTTCAGCGGCGCGATCTCGAGCACGTCGCCCGCATGGCGAAGCACTTTCGTGACGTGCGTGCGGCAGGTCCAGCGCGCACGGCCGTTCACGGTCATCGCGCACGAACCGCACATACCGACACGGCACGCGAAGCGATAAGACAGCGTGGCGTCGATACTGCGCTGGATAAACGTCACTACATCGAGCACGGTCTGGCTTTCGCGGCGCGGGACTTTGAACGGTTCGAACGCGCCGTCTTCGGCACCGCGCCAGACGCGCACGCTCAGCGAGTCGCTGACGGAGGGCTGCATGGGGGATAAACGCCTGATTAATTAGCTTTGGAATATGGGCTGATCGTCAGATTAAAGCGACGCTCGGCTCCTTGAAAAGCCAATAATTCTTCATTCGAGGACAAGGGTTTCTTGGCCTGCGCGGAACGATGCGTGAGGATGCGTGACCATGCATGGCGCGGAATCAGGCCACCTCGCATAGGGTGAATTCCCTGTATCGACAAACACACAAAAACCATCTCATCTATATGTGCTATATGAGTTTGTCGTTTAAAATTGGAGCGAGTCCCAAACGGAAGAACGGAAGGACATCACGGACTTAATTCGACGCAACTCGCGCATGTCAGAGGTTTTTATGAGCACGCTCGCCATCACTCCGCCGTCGCTCGGCGGCACGCGGTACAAGGAAGTCAAGGGCGCCATCCTGATGGCGCTTTCGGCGGGCGAATGGAAAGGCGGCGAATGCATTCCTTCCGAAAAGCGCCTGGCCGAACGATTCGGCGTGTCTATTGGCACGTTGCGCAAAGCGATCGACGAACTCTGCGCCGAGAACATCCTGATCCGGCATCAGGGCTTGGGGACGTTCGTCTCCATGCATCAGCGCGATCGCCACTTTTTCCGCTTTTTCCGGATTGTCAGGCGAGACGGAGAGAAAGCGTATCCCGTTGTTACGCTCATCGATTTCCGCAAGGCGCGCGCCTCGCGCGAAACCGCGGTGGCGCTCGGCATAGAAACCGGCGCACGCGTGTTTCAGTTTACCAACGGCCTTGCGCTGCACGGTGCGACCGTCCTGATCGAACACATCACGGTTCCGGAGGCACGTTTTCCGGGGCTGACCGAAGCGAAGCTGCGCAATCGTCCGAATACGCTCTACAACTTCTATCAGGACGTGTTTGCGATCAACGTGGTCGAAACGGACGAACGTGTGAGAGTCGCGCTCGCGAACGAACTCGAAAGCGAGCAGCTGTCCCTCGACCCCGGCACACCGCTGCTGGAAATCCAGCGGATTGCGTACTCGTATCATCGGTGCGCGGTCGAGCTTCGCGTGTCCCGGCTGAACACCGAGAACTACGAATACATTGGCGCTCGACCCGGGCGCGAGGAACAGGAGGGGTAAGCCCGCGCCCATAGCGGCAGTTCAGCCCTCGCGTGCGATCCGGCCTGTCATTGACCGGCCGATCTCGCGAGCGAGATGCGCGACGCCATACCCCTACTGCACAGCAGTTAGCAAACCGAACTACTTAGCAGCGAGTTTCGCCGCGATCTGCGCCACGTGACGGCCCTGGAATCGTGCAATAGAGAGTTCGTTTTCGCTGGGCTGCCGCGAGCCGTCGGCCTTGGCTAAGGTCGTTGCGCCATAAGGCGTGCCGCCCGATACTTCATCCATCTTGAGCAGGCCCTGTTCGGAATAAGGCACCCCTACGATTATCATGCCCTGGTGGAGCAGCGTGGTATGGAAACTCGTGATCGTGGTCTCCTGGCCGCCATGCTGGCTCGCGGTGCTGGCGAACACACTGCCCACCTTGCCGATCAGTCCGCCGCTCATCCACAAGCTGCCGGTCTGATCGAGAAAATTGCGCATCTGCGCGCACATGTTGCCAAAGCGCGTGGGCGTGCCGAAGATGATGGCATCGGCTTGCGCGAGTTGCTCGACAGTCGCTACGGGAATATGTGCAAAGGCGGCCCGCGCCGCTTTGGCGCCGCTCTTTTCCAGCACCTCGTCGGACATCAGTTCGGCTACCTGATGAATCGAAACGTCCGCGCCCGCCACCTCGCGTGCGCCCTCAGCAATGGCCTCCGCCATCTGATAAATGTGCCCATACATGCTGTAGAACACCACCTGGACCTTGACTGTCATCGCTCTCTCTCCTGGGTCAACACGTCAGGCCGCGTTTCCTGCCGCCAGCAGCGCTTTTGCCGCGGCTTCGGACGACGCGGGATTCTGGCCGGTAATCAGGTTCCCGGCGACAACCACATGGGATTGCCAGTCCGGTCCCTTCGAATACTTGCCGCCATTCTTCTTCAACGCGTCTTCAACGAGGAACGGCACCACCTTGGTCAGGCCGACGGCCTCCTCTTCCGAATTCGCGAAACCTGTCACTGCCTTGTCCTGCACAAGCGGGGAGCCATCCGGCGCCTTCGTATGACGCAGCACGCCGGGAGCATGGCAAACCGCGGCGACGATCTTGCCGTCGGCATAAAGGGCTTCGATCAATGCGATCGACTGGGGATCGTCCGCCAAGTCCCACAGCGGACCGTGGCCGCCGGGATAAAACACGGCGTCGTAGCTCGCGCTCGAGACAGTCGAGAGTTTGACTGTGCTGGCTAAAGCGGCCTGCGCGTCTTTATCGCTTTTGAAACGCCGGGTTGCGTCGGTTTGCGAATCTGGATCGTCGCTCTTGGGATCAAGAGGCGGCTGGCCGCCCTTGGGGGATGCCAGTGTAATCTCGACGCCTGCGTCCTTGAACACGTAGTAAGGCGCGGCAAATTCTTCAAGCCAGAAGCCGGTTTTCTTGCCGGTATCGCCGAGTTGATCGTGTGAAGTCAAAACCATCAGGAGTTTCATAGCAACCTTCGAAGTGTGCTCGGTTTGCGGTGCGACAACCGCCGGCCGGTGTCGTCGAACAGTCGTCGAACAGCCGTCGGACACCGGGATATCAAGCCAGTATAGGCGGCTGGCAAGATCATGATGAACGAGCGCGGCTTGCCAACACCCAACGCACGCTCAACCTCTTTCTCCACCACACGGTTGGCTGCGCCGGACGGGTGATTGGCGAGGCCGTCAGGAAGTCTGTTTGAGGATGGCGTTCATGAGGCCCGGGAACCTGCTGTCGAGTTCGGCGCGTCGCAACGTGTTCCGATGAACCGTGCCGGCCACGCCGGTCTGCACGAGACCCGCCTCGCGCAAGATGCGAAAGTGATGGGACATGCTTGATTTCGGGCGGCCGCCGTCGAGCTCCCCGCAGGTGGCCTCCGTGACACGCGACAAATGCCGCACCATGTCGAGACGCACCGGGTCGCTCAAGGCGTTGAAGATTCGCCGGAGGGTGAAGTCCTCTGGGTCAGGATGGTTATATATGCGCATACTGAAGATGCCGGCGAGAGAGACGGCTTGTGGGGTTGGCGTCGTATACGGCCAACCCCGGGCCAACCCCGGGCCAACCCCGGGCCAACCCCGGGCCAACCCCTCCTTCGACTAAAGACCCGGTTCGCCGCGGCTAACTCGTTGCCGGGTTGGCTCGCCAGTCCAGACTGCCCTCAGCTCATTTACAACGCGTCTTACGCAAGCTCCGGCACGCGTCGGGAAACCGCCTTGAACGGTGTGCTCGGCCGAAGCGCCCGCGAACGCATGGACACTTCTCCAGACAGTGACGCATCGCCTCGCAGCGTGAACACCGCCACCGCCTCGCGCAACGAAATAGCCTGGTCGGCAAGCGCGTGCGCCGCCGCGGACGCTTCTTCTACAAGCGCGGCATTCTGCTGCGTGACCTCGTCCATCTGCGTGACGGCCGTATTGACCTGTTCGATACCCGTGCTCTGCTCCTGTGACGCCGTTGAAATTTCTCCGACGATATCCGTCACGCGCTGCACCGATCCCACAATCTCCGCGATGATCTTCCCCGCGTCGCCGACGAGTACCGAGCCTGTATTCACGCGGTCGGTCGACTGGGCGATCAATGCCTTGATTTCCTTTGCTGCCGTTGCGCTGCGCTGCGCGAGCGTACGGACCTCAGAGGCGACCACGGCGAAACCGCGCCCTTCCTCGCCGGCACGAGCCGCTTCAACGGCCGCGTTGAGCGCAAGAATATTGGTCTGAAACGCGATAGCGTCGATCACGGCGATGATCTCCGCGACCTTGCTCGAACTATCGGCAATTCCGTGCATGGTTTCCACGACCTGAACCATCATGGCACCACCCCGTGATGCGGTATGCGAGGCAGCATCCGCAAGCGTGGATGCCTGTCGCGCGTTCTCGGCGTTCTGGCGGACCGTGCCGGTGAGTTCTTCCATGCTCGCTGCCGTTTCTTCGAGCGACGCCGCTTGCTCTTCCGTGCGCGACGAGAGGTTCAGGTTGCCCGATGCGATCTCGGCGCTGGCCGTCGCCACGCCTTCGGCGTTCGCGCGAACTTTCGCAACCACATGCGACAAACTCGACTGCATATCTTTCAGTGCTGCAAGCAACTGCGCGATCTCGTCCTTGCCGCTGGAGTCGAAATCCATCGACAGATTGCCGGTCGCCACTGCCTGCGCGCAACGCAGCGCGTGGCCAAGAGGCAGCGAGACCGTACGGCTGAACATGAAGCCGCCGATCATCGCGAGGGCGAGTACCGCCAGCATCAACGCAACGCTGATCTCGGTCGCATGACGCGCGTCGATTGCAGCCTGCGCGGAAACTTGCGCACTGTCAGCGGCGATTTTTTCGGCGGCTTGTTCCAGCAGCGCCGACGGTTCGCGGTCAACACCGGCCACGGCTTTATCACCGGCGGAGGGTTCGAAGTCCGCGGCTTTGAACGCCTCCAGGCCCTTGCGATAACCCTCACCCATCGAAACGTGCGCGGTCGCGAAGCGTTCGATCAGCGTGCGGCTTTCGCCTTCCGGCAGCTTCGTCCTGAGTTCCGTCGCGAGGGTGGCGACGGTCTTTTCGCGGGTCTGGAAGGCGGACCAGTATTTGTCGAGTTGAGCGGGATCCTTGCCGCGCAACAACGTGTCTTTCCACTCCTGGACTTGCAGCTTGAATGCAACGAGCGTGGCGGACACCATCCGTTCGTTCGCAACGTTGTCCTGCACTGTGGTTCCGTACGCGTTGATCGACTGATTGAGGGCGAAGATGCCATACAGCGCGCCCGCGAACATCAGGAGCAGCGCGACGGCAAAGGCAAGAGGGATTTTGAGGCTGAGCTTCATCGACGGTTCTCGGATTCGGCAAGCCGCGTCGGGAGCGCGCGGTTGGACTACTGCTTATCGGTCCATTTGCGCAAAACTGAAGGTGCGTAGTCGCGGCGCGATGACTGGTGTAACGGCCCCAGTTATTGAATTCGATGGAACGTGATGTTCAACATCGCCCGACCAAGCTCATCGTCATATTGACAGCCTTAACAAGGATAATATGATAGGGATCAACTATTTAAACGATGAGAAAATTGCTGAACGACGATGGGTTTCGTTTCGTCAGCGTTCAACATCCTCTCCTTCCAGAGCATGCCCATCCATCCGTGAAGGACAGGCTTTCAGGCGCAGCCCGCACGCGCAAGACCTGACGAGAGAGGCCAAGCAATGCCCAGGCACGACCCAGCGCTTCATCGTATCCAGAAAGCCCCCATGACGCCGGGGCGCAGACGGCTTCTCATCGTTGGCGCCATAGTTTTGATCGCTACACTAGGCTGGGCGCTGGCGACCGTGCTCAAGCCCGCCATCCAGCGCACCATCGTCATTACGACCGGCGCGGACAACGGTATTTATCGCGGCTTTGCGGATCGCTATGCTCCGCTCCTGAAACGCGACGGCATTACGCTTGATATCCGCAGTTCTTCGGGCTCGATCGAAAATTATCAGCGGCTGAAAGATCCTGACAGCGAATACGAAGTCGGCTTTATTCAGTCAGGTACCACCCGCCCGACAGAGACCGACAACCTGCAGACGATCGCTGCCGTTTCATATGAACCTATCTGGGTGTTTTATCGCGGCGATACAACCGTCAACCGGTTGGCGCAGTTACGCGGCAAAAGGATTGCCATCGGCGTTCCTGGCAGCGGCCTGCTCAACGTCGCCCAGGTATTGCTCTCTTATAGCGGCGTCACCGGCGACAACACCAAGCTGCTGGAAATGGACGCAGCCAAGGCGTATCAAGACCTCGAAAATGGCACACTGGATGCGGCATTCTTTATCGGCAGACCTGATGCTTCCATGCAGCAGACGTTACTGAACAGTGATCTGAAGCTGATGAGTTTCGCGCAGGCCGACGCCCTCGTGCAAAAATTCCCGTCGCTCTCCAAGATCATTTTTCCGCGTGCGTCGACCAGCATTGTCAATGATCTTCCGCAGACCGATGTCACCCTGCTAGCCGCAACAGCTCTGCTCGTATCCAAGGACACCCTGCACCCCGCTCTCGCGTATCTGCTGCTGGAGGCGGCCAAAACCGTGCACGGCGGCGAAGATTACTTCACGCCGCTCGGCGCGTTTCCCAACTTGAACACCGATGAATTTCCCATCTCCGACGAAAGCACGCGCTACTTCAAATCCGGCCGTCCTTTTCTGCAGCGATACCTTCCGTTCTGGCTGGCCAGCTTTATCGAAAGGCGGCTGCTGATCCTGGTGCCCTTCATGGCTCTCCTGATAGGTTTGCTGCAGGCATTGCCGCGCATGGCGTCGGCGCGGATTAAAAACCGGCTCGTGGTCTGGTATCGGGAAATAAAATCGCTGGAAGATGAAATATGGAGAACCCCGCAACCAACCCCGGACCAGATTGCGCAATGGCGCGAAGAAATAGAAAGCATCGACGCGCATGCCAGTCAGATTCGGATTCCTCAACGTTATTTCCAGGACGTTTATGCGCTTAAGCAGGCAATAGGCATCGTGCGGAAGCGGATTTTTCAGGTAGCTGAAAAGGTTCGATGACCCAGTGTTTCTGTCCGTAGGGCCGCCCGACCGAATGCCGGGATTGGCGTCTTTTTAAGTGACCCCGTGACGCGTCTCAAGCGTTATCCTCCGTGTCTTTCCGGGAGACGTTGAAGCTAGATGCACATCAGAACGACAGGTGACTGCCTATGCGGGAGTCTCAAGTGTTTTGTGTGGTGTCCAATGTCGCTTGTGCCTGCACGACGGTCACGCCAATGACGTAATAAATGTCGTCTGCGCTGCAGCCGCGTGACAGATCGTTGGCGGGTTTTCGAAGGCCTTGCAACAACGGGCCGATCGCCTTTGCACCGCCTACCCTTTCCGCCAGCTTGTAGCTGATATTGCCGGCCTCGAGACTCGGAAAGACCAGCACGTTGGCCCGGCCGTGCACATTCGAGTGATCGATCTTGCGTTCGGCGATCTCGGCGACGATCGCCGCGTCGAGCTGCACGTCGCCATCAATAGCAAGGTTCGGGCGTTGCAGCCTGACCAGACGCGTTGCTTCCACGACCTTGTCGACCGCCGCATGCCGGGCGCTACCGCTTGTCGAGAATGACAGCATGGCCACGCGCGGTTCATCCATCAAAAGGTTCTGCGCGCTATCTGCGGCCGCCATGGCGATCTGGGCCAGCTCGTCCGCATTCGGGTCCACGACCAACCCGCAATCGGAGAAGATAAGGCCGCCCTTGAGCGTATGGAAAGGTTCGCACAACATCATCAGGAAGAAGCTGGAAACCAGCTTGAACGACGGGTCGATACCGATGATCTGGATAGCTGTACGAACCACGTCGGCGGTGGTGTTGACAGCTCCCGATACCGAACCATCGGCATGACCGAGGCGCACCATCAGGTTAACAAAACAGAGAGGTTTAAGCACTTCCCGCTTCGCGTCATCCAGCGTCATGCCCTTGCCGCATCGCAGCTCGAAGAGGCATTGGTACAAGGATGGTGCAAGCGGCGAAGTGGATGGGTCCACCAGTTCGATGCCGGTCAGATCTATGCCCTCACTGGCCGCCACTTGAAGAATACGCGTGACGTCCCCCACCAAAATCACTCGGGCAATGCGTTCGAAAGTCACACGTTGCGCCGCCTGGAGAATCCGCGGGTCCTCCGCCTCGCTCAGTACGATACGCATAGGATGAATGCGGGCGCGCTCGATGATGCGGTTAATCGGCTTCATGGGTACTCGGTCACGGTTGCCAAAGACTGTATGGTGCTGGAAACGGCAGCGGTCCGTTTCCAGCACGTCGGGTTCCACGAGAGCCTGAA
The DNA here is from genome assembly GCF_011493005.1 of Caballeronia sp. SBC1. Lineage (NCBI taxonomy): Bacteria > Pseudomonadati > Pseudomonadota > Betaproteobacteria > Burkholderiales > Burkholderiaceae > Caballeronia > Caballeronia sp. SBC1. Next base: position 1,779,983 of record NZ_CP049156.1, on the reverse strand, counting down.
CCCTCGGAAGCTCAAACGCTCACACGTAGTCTTTGTATTTCTCGAGCAAGCGCACGGGTTTAGCGAGTGCATCACGGCGGAACGGGTCGCCGAGCTCGCGCGTACACATGATCTCGATGATGGTGGTCTTGCCGTGATTCATCTGCAGATCAATGGCACGCTTGAGCGCCGGGCCCACATCCTCAAGCTGATTCACCACGATCCCTTCTGCACCCATCGCCTTGGCGATCTCCGCAAAGCTCTGGTTATCCAGCTCACCCGCCACGAAGCGCCGGTTGTAGAAGTCCACCTGATTTTTCTTCTCCGCGCCCCACTGCCGGTTATGAAACACCACCGCTGTCACCGGAATGTTGTGACGCACGCAGGTCATGGTTTCCATCAGGCTCATGCCCCAGGCGCCATCGCCCGCATAAGACACCGCCGGCCGGTGAGGTGCAGCTACCTTCGCCCCGATGATGGTCGGAAACGCGTACCCGCAGTTACCCCAGCTCATCGCGGCGAAGAAGCTGCGCGGCTTGTTAAAACGCAGATAACTATTGGCCACCGAATTGATATTGCCGATATCCGTGGACACCATCACGTCCTCGGGCATCGCCTTCTCCAGCTCGCGCAACACCTGACGCGGATGCAGATACTGCCCACCACCCAGCGGCCGCTCGTGCTTCTGCTCCTCGATCATGTCCAGGCTGTAGGCATCACGCTCGTGGGTCCACTCGTCGAGTTCTTTCTCCCACGCTGCCTTCTCTGAGGCGATCTGGCGCGCGCGCTCTTCACGCGTGGCGTCGCTTACCAGCGTGCGTCCATCGAGCCGCTGGCTCAGTGCAATGGCGGCCGCTTTCGCATCGCCGCAAATGCCCACCGAGATTGTCTTCACCAGCCCGAGCATCTTGTGATCGGCATCGATCTGGATGATCTTCGCGTCCTTGGGCCAATAGTCCATGCCGTGCTGCGGCAACGTGCCGAAGGGTCCAAGACGCGAGCCGAGCGCGATCACCACATCGGCTTGCGCCAGCAGCTTCATGGCGGCCTTTGAGCCCTGATAACCGAGCGGGCCGCACCACAGCGGGTGCTTGGCCGGAAACGAATCGTTATGCAGGTAGCTGTTGACCACCGGCGCTCCAAGACGCTCAGCGAGCGCCTGACACTGCTCGATGGCGTCTCCCATCACCACGCCACCGCCGGAGATGATCACGGGGAACTTCGCCTGTGCGATCAACTCGGCCGCATCGTTCAGGCTCTGTTCGCCGCCGGGGCCGCGATCCAGGTTCTGGGGCTTCGGGATCTCGGCCTTGATCTGGCCGTAGAAGTAATCGCGCGGGATATTGAGCTGGGTCGGTCCCATCTCGGCCTTGGCGCGATCGAAACACCGGCCGGTGAATTCGGCCATGCGCGCGGGATGCGTGACGTGACCCTGGTACTTGGTGAACTCCTGGAACATCGGCAACTGGCGCGCTTCTTGAAAGCCGCCCAACCCGATGCCCATGGTGCCGGCTTCAGGCGTGACGATCACCACCGGGCTATGCGCCCAGTAAGCCGCAGCAATAGCGGTGACGCAGTTGCTGATGCCCGGCCCGTTCTGGCCGATGACCACGCCGTGGCGCCCGGAGACCCGCGAATAGCCATCGGCCATGTGGCCCGCGCCCTGTTCGTGAACCACGGGAATCAGACGAATGCCGGCGGGCGCGAAGATGTCCATCGCGTCCATGAAGGCCGAGCCCATGATGCCGAACATCTCGGTGACGCCGTTGGCGGCAAGCGTTTCAACGAACGCTTCAGACGGAGTCATGGCCTGGGGGCCGGTGCGGGCGGCGGTGGAAGCGCTGCTGGCTACGGGGTCGTGCTCGCTCATGGTGGTGTCTCCTGATTTATCGATAAAACGGAACGTCTGGTTCCGAAAAGTGCAGCTCATGCGGAAAGATAAAATAATATCAACCCATCGTCAATCCACATTTACAATAAACGGTACGATTTGTATCTAAAAAAGAAGAAAGCTATGATGACCACCTGGTAAGCCGGTCGCGTGGGCGAACGCGTTGCCGAGATGACACGAGAGAGGAGACGAAAGTGACTGATGGTGCGACGAGCGGTGCAGCGAGCGTGACGGGTGCAATGAACAAGCCGGACAAAATGGTCGCGGTGCGGGCTGTGTTCGGTATCGATTCCGACTTGATGGTGCCCGCCTTCAGCGAACCTGACGACCACGTTCCGGAAATCGATGAGGTTTATCGCTTCAACCCGGAAGTGACAACCGCCATCCTCGCTGGCTTTGCCCGCAACCGCCGGGTCATGGTGCAGGGGCTGCACGGAACGGGTAAATCAACGCATATCGAACAAGTGGCGGCGCGGCTCAACTGGCCGTGTGTGCGTATCAATCTCGACGGTCATATCAGCCGCCTCGACCTGGTCGGAAAAGATGCGATCGTGGTGCGCGACGACCTGCAGGTGACGGAGTTCCAGGAGGGCATCGTGCCGTGGGCGCTGCAGCGGCCGGTCGCGCTGATCTTCGACGAATACGACGCCGGCCGCCCCGACGTGATGTTCGTGATCCAGCGCATCCTGGAGCGCGATGGCAGGTTCACCCTGCTCGACCAGAACCGCGTAATTCGGCCGCACCCATACTTCCGCCTGTTCGCCACCACCAACACGGTGGGTCTGGGCAACATCAACGGCCTGTATCACGGCACCCAGATGTTGAACCACGCGCAGATGGACCGCTGGAACGTGGTCGCCACGCTCAATTACCTGCCGCGTGCGGAAGAAGCGGGAATCGTGCTCGCGCGCGTGCCGGAGCTTGCCGACGACGCCGGCCGTGCACTGATTGAATCGATGGTGAGCGTGGCCGAACTCACGCGCAAAGGGTTCACGACCGGCGACGTATCGACGCTTATGTCACCGCGTACAGTGATTGACTGGGCAGAGAACTGCCAGATCTTCCACGATCCGGCGCGCGCGTTTCGTCTGACATTCCTCAACAAATGTGATGAGGCGGAGCGGCCGATCGTTGCGGAGTATTTCCAGCGTTGCTTTGGCAAGGAACTGGATGACGTGTCCGAGCGCGAGAGCCTTGCAGTGGAGCATCGCTGATGGAGGCGGACAGGCAGGCGGTTCGCCGCCGCGAGCAGCGCGAGAACCTGTGTGCATCGGCAATACGCGCCCTCACAGGCGATGCCGCGCTCGACTATCGCAACGGTCGTTTGTGCCGCGACCTGCGCCCGCTGCCGTTCAATGCGCCGCATCTGCGCCGCGATACGGTGGCGAATAGTCTCGACTCCCTGCGTGGCGCGGCCGATGGCGCAGCGCTGCGTCTGATGCGATCCGACGCGACTCTGCATAGCCGGTTATGCCCCGCTGATCCGGTCGCGCGCCTCGTGTTCGAACTGCTTGAGCAATTGCGCTGCGAAAGCCTGACGCCGCCCGGCATGCCCGGTCTGGTGTTAAACCTTCGTCACCAGTTCGAAGCGTGGTCCCGAGGTTTTTATCGCTCTGGGCAGGCGGAAAGCCATATCGGAAATCTGCTCTATACCGTCGCGCAAATTTCGTGGTCGCGCCTCTCGGGTTGGCCGGTGCTTGAAGAAACCGAGGGTCTGATCGAACATACGCGTGCTGGGGTCGCCCCGGTGCTTGGCTTGTCGTTGGCGGGGCTGCGGCGGCATCGTGCAGACCAAGGCGCATTCGCGGTCCACGCGCTCGAGATGGCGCGCCTCGTGAGCGAAATGATCCGGGATGCGCGCGAGCAGCACACGCTCGACGATTCATCGGATCAAACAGACGACGAAGCCACACGCACGGCGTTGTCGTTATGGTTCGATTTCGATGACAACGAGACCGCGGATGAAGACGAGTCGGTGGCAGCCGCCGTCACCGGCGTGGGGCGCGTGCCGGGGGCATCCAGCGACAGCTATCGTATTTTCACCCAGCGCTATGACCAGGAGATTCATCCGGGCGCGCTCGTGCGCAAGGCGCTACTGGCGGAGTATCGCGAGCGTCTCGACGAGCGCATTGCGACGCAAGGCATAAATGTGCCCCGACTGGCTCACGCGCTGCGGATTGCGCTCGCTATCCCGCAGCGCGACGGCTGGTCATTCGGAGAAGAACATGGCCGCATCGACGGCCGGCGCCTCGCGCAACTCGTTAGCTCTCCTGCTGAGAGACGCCTCTTCCTGCTGGAACGGGACACGCTGCTGGCCGATTGTGCAGTCAGCTTTCTGATCGACTGCTCGGGTTCGATGCGCGCGCATATTGAAGCAGTGGCCGTCATGGTGGACACGCTCGTGCGCGCCCTGGACCAGGCGGGTGTGACAACCGAGGTGCTGGGTTTCACCACGGGCGCCTGGAACGGGGGGCGCGCCCGGCTCGACTGGCTCGCGCGTGGAAGGCCGCCTCATCCCGGCCGGCTCTGTGAGCTCTCGCACATGATATTCAAGGATGCGTCCACCAACTGGCGACGGGCCCGCGCCGATATCGCCGCGCTCTTCAAAGCCGACCTGTTTCGCGAAGGCGTGGATGGCGAGGCAATCGACTGGGCGTGCTCGCGGCTGCTTGCACGCGACGAGCGAAGACGGATCGTGATCGTGATTTCAGACGGCAGCCCGATGGAAGGTGCGACCGTCCTCGCCAACAACGCGAGCTATCTCGACAATCACCTGCGCGAAGTTATTGCGCGCCACGAGACCGCGCGGGATGTGGAGGTGCTGGGATTGGGTGTTGGGCTGGATCTCAGCCCGTACTACCGGCATTGCCTCGCGATGGACTTGTCCGTCCCACCCACCATGGCGATGTTCGGCGAACTGGTGCGATGGATCGGCGGACCTAGGCATGCGGCGGGGGTCAGGTGACCCCGAGGTAGACGCGCGATTGAAACCAAATGCGCTTCGCCGGGTATATCGCCCGGCGAAGCGCACCAGCGTGTCCTCCACGTTACCGAACCCCATCCCTACGCAATAGCCGCGGCGCTCAAGCTATTCACACCCATCTCATCCAGCACGTCGCGCACAGCGGCAATCAAACCGTGCATCTCCTTTTCGTAGAGCCGGCCGATGCAGCCGATACGAAACGATTCTGCAATCGTCAGCTTGCCGGGATAGATCACATAACCGCGTGTTTTCAGGCCATCGTAGAAACGCTCGAAGACAAAGCCCGGATGGGCGGGCATCCGGAAGGTCACGATGATCGGCGCCTGCAAATCCTCCTTCAGTAGAAGCTCAAAGCCAAGCGCCTTCATGCCATCGACCAGAACGCTGCAGTTGTTCCTATACCGCCCCCCACGTCCCCCAACGCCCCCCTCCGCATCAAATTCCGCGAGCGCCTGGTGAAATGCCACGATCACGTGCGTAGGTGGCGTGAACCGGTACTGCCCGGTTTTTTCGAAATTCGCCCACTGATCATGCAGGTCGAGGACCAGCGTGGTGGCGTTGCCCCTGGTCGCTGCAAGCGCGTCGCGCTGGCACACAACGAAGCCAAGCCCCGGCACGCCTTCGATGCACTTGTTCGAAGACGCCGCCACCGCGTCTGCGTGGATCGCGGGTGCATCGATTGGCAGCGCGCCGAAGGCGCTCATTGAATCGATGAGATAGCCCTTTTTGTACTTGGCCGCGAGTGCGCCGATCTCGGCAATCGGATTCAGGATGCCCGAGGTCGTCTCGCAATGGACCACGAAAATATGTGTGATCGACGGCGTGCGCTTCAGTACTGTTTCGACCTTCTTCAGGTCCGGCGGCGCATCTTCGGCCGTTTCATGGACGACGGTCTTGCGCCGGGCGATGTCGAGAATCCGTTTCGCGCGCTGACCATAAGCGCCGTTGATGAGCACGAGAACCTTACCCGTAGGCGGGACGAAACTGGTCAGCATGGCTTCGACTGCAAAGGTGCCGGAGCCTTGCATGGGCACCGTTACATAGTCGCCCTCGCCGTGAACGATCTCAGCGAGTCGCGCGAGGACGGCCTTGTTGATTGCCACGAAGCTCGCATCGCGCGAGCCCCAGTCGTGTGCCATCGATGCCTTGACGGTACGCGAGGTCGTCAGAGGTCCGGGCGTCAGGAGAAAGGGATCGCCCGTTTCGGAAGCGGCTGGTTTGAGGACCGCGGATTGATTCATAGGAAGAGTGTCCGTATCGATGTGTGGCGTTTAAAGGCTGCACGAAGAGTAGATCAGCGTGTGAAGTGTGTGGTGCGTTTGATCCGCAGGCTGCGAGGCATTCGCGTCTGCCAAGGTCCTCGGCGCATGACGACATTTTAACCGCCCATCGTCCGTTTCAAAGCCTCAGCTCTGACCGCGACCTGGAAACACATCATTAATAGATACAAATCGTACCGTTTATTGTAAATGTGGATTGACGGTGGGTTGATATTATTTTATCTTTCCGCATGAGCTGCACTTTTCGGAACCAGACGTTCCGTTTTATCGATAAATCAGGAGACACCACCATGAGCGAGCACGACCCCGTAGCCAGCAGCGCTTCCACCGCCGCCCGCACCGGCCCCCAGGCCATGACTCCGTCTGAAGCGTTCGTTGAAACGCTTGCCGCCAACGGCGTCACCGAGATGTTCGGCATCATGGGCTCGGCCTTCATGGACGCGATGGACATCTTCGCGCCCGCCGGCATTCGTCTGATTCCCGTGGTTCACGAACAGGGCGCGGGCCACATGGCCGATGGCTATTCGCGGGTCTCCGGGCGCCACGGCGTGGTCATCGGCCAGAACGGGCCGGGCATCAGCAACTGCGTCACCGCTATTGCTGCGGCTTACTGGGCGCATAGCCCGGTGGTGATCGTCACGCCTGAAGCCGGCACCATGGGCATCGGGTTGGGCGGCTTTCAAGAAGCGCGCCAGTTGCCGATGTTCCAGGAGTTCACCAAGTACCAGGGTCACGTCACGCATCCCGCGCGCATGGCCGAATTCACCGGCCGGTGTTTCGATCGCGCCAAGGCCGAGATGGGACCGACCCAGCTCAATATCCCGCGCGATTACTTCTACGGCCAGATCAAGGCCGAGATCCCGAAGCCCCAGAACCTGGATCGCGGCCCCGGCGGCGAACAGAGCCTGAACGATGCGGCCGAGTTGATCGCACAGGCGAAGTTCCCCGTGATCATCTCCGGCGGTGGCGTGGTGATGGGAGACGCCATCGAGCAGTGTCAGGCGCTCGCTGAGCGTCTTGGAGCGCCGGTGGTCAACAGCTACCTGCATAACGATTCGTTTCCGGCCAAGCACCCGCTGTGGTGCGGCCCGCTCGGTTATCAGGGCTCAAAGGCCGCCATGAAGCTGCTGGCGCAAGCCGATGTGGTGATCGCGCTCGGCTCGCGTCTTGGACCCTTCGGCACGTTGCCGCAGCACGGCATGGACTATTGGCCCAAGGACGCGAAGATCATCCAGATCGATGCCGATCACAAGATGCTCGGGCTGGTGAAGACAATCTCGGTGGGCATTTGCGGCGATGCGAAAGCGGCCGCCATTGCACTGAGCCAGCGGCTCGATGGACGCACGCTGGTAAGCGACGCCACGCGTGAAGAGCGCGCGCGCCAGATCGCCTCAGAGAAGGCAGCGTGGGAGAAAGAACTCGACGAGTGGACCCACGAGCGTGATGCCTACAGCCTGGACATGATCGAGGAGCAGAAGCACGAGCGGCCGCTGGGTGGTGGGCAGTATCTGCATCCGCGTCAGGTGTTGCGCGAGCTGGAGAAGGCGATGCCCGAGGACGTGATGGTGTCCACGGATATCGGCAATATCAATTCGGTGGCCAATAGTTATCTACGTTTTAACAAGCCGCGCAGCTTCTTTGCCGCGATGAGCTGGGGTAACTGCGGGTACGCGTTTCCGACCATCATCGGGGCGAAGGTAGCTGCACCTCACCGGCCGGCGGTGTCTTATGCGGGCGATGGCGCCTGGGGCATGAGCCTGATGGAAACCATGACCTGCGTGCGTCACAACATTCCGGTGACAGCGGTGGTGTTTCATAACCGGCAGTGGGGCGCGGAGAAGAAAAATCAGGTGGACTTCTACAACCGGCGTTTCGTGGCGGGCGAGCTGGATAACCAGAGCTTTGCGGAGATCGCCAAGGCGATGGGTGCAGAAGGGATCCTGGTGAATCAGCTTGAGGATGTGGGCCCGGCGCTCAAGCGTGCCATTGATCTGCAGATGAATCATGGCAAGACCACCATCATCGAGATCATGTGTACGCGCGAGCTCGGCGACCCGTTCCGCCGTGATGCACTCGCTAAACCCGTGCGTTTGCTCGATAAGTACAAAGACTACGTGTGAGCATCTAAGGCGTGGGGTTTGATCCGTTCATCGCCCGGACAGGGTCCGCGATGAACGGGTCACATCCACTCCCCTGCCTCCGGCAAGTTTTAGCTTGAGAAAGACTTTTCGGCTGCTGTCAGAACCTCTTTGACCTGGATTCGCCGTGCCGACCGACTACACCGAAACGACCATTACCGAGGACCTGTCCGACGTCGATGAAGCTCGTTCTAAAACGGCCGATAGCAAAACGCTCGCCTACAATTTGACCGACCCGTTTTCCAGAATGGCGCAAATGAAAGAAGCGCACACGCCAACGCTGCGTACGTTCGCGCTGCTCGAACATCTGGTTGCCGCAGAAGGTCCCGTGTCGCTCGCCGACATTGCAAACGACGTGGGTTTGCCGAAGGCATCGCTGCACAGAATGCTGGCTTCTCTGGAGGCGGGTGGCCTTGTCATTCGCTCACCCGACCACAAGAACGCCTATGTGATTGGGCCGCGGCTCGCACAACTGGGGCTGGGCGTGATGATGCACTCGGGCGCCCGTCGCCTGCGTCATGCAATCCTCGCGCGCCTTGTCGCCGATCTCGGCGAGACCTGCAACCTGACCATGCTTCACGGGGCGCAAGTGCTCTATCTCGACAGGATGGAAGCGCCGTGGCCGCTGCGTCTCGATCTGAAACCCGGCTCTCATGTCCCCGTCCATTGCAGCGCAAGTGGCAAGCTGCTGCTTGCGATGCAGGCGCGCGAACAGCGCGGTGCGATTGTTCGTGCGCTGAAACTCGAGCGCCTCACGCCGAACACCATCACCGACCCTGAACTGCTCGACGCCGAACTTGACCGGACCGCGCACAAGCGCGTCGCCATCGACAATGAGGAGTTCGTGGTTGGCATCGTTTGCGTGGCCACGCCCGTGATGGACGCAAACGACCAATGCATTGCGGCGATCGCCGTGCATGCGCCCGTCTCGCGGGCGCCGCTGTCGCGCGCACTCGAATTCGTCCCGCGCATGCAAGAAGCGGCACGGGAGCTTGCGAAGACGTTCTAGCGCGTCCTGCCACGCGTATGGCCCCCCTCATACCGCCGCTCGGGGCCAACGCACACGCATCGACCCCGGACGCCTCCGGCGCGTATCCATCCGGGCCTACTGGTTCTTGAAGCATTCTGCAATTGCTGTATCTATCACCGTGCACATTGCGCTCGTTAAAGGCGGTTCGCATGGACTCCATTTCTCTCTTACGTTGTCTTGTCAAAGGGCACAAAATGCCACTGTTCGAACTCGGGGTCGAATAGCGCGAGCTGATCCCATGACGGATCGCCCTCAGCGGGTTTCACGTTCATAGTTCGAAGGGCACATTCCAGCGCACGGTGTACTTTGTTGTCGTCCCAGAAAATCACGTCCAAAGCCGTTTCGCGCCAAGCGAATAAACCGGCCTGTTCGTAGATGTGATCGACCTTCGCAAGTGCACGCGCGTCAACATCGAACGCGCCCGGCTCCTGACCATCTGCAACAACTTTGTACGCTCCCTGCCTGAATCCAGCCAGCCCGCCACCGTCACGCAAAAGTATTCGGCCATCGCGCGCCGGCCAGCCAAGATGCACATCACCTATGAAGGCGCGCCGGGTGTCATCCTCGAACAGCGGCCAGTTCACCTGCGAGGAAGGTAGAGTGTGAAGAGACCGGCCATTGCTGAGGTATGCGCTTTCGATCAGCGTATCGAAGGGCGACAAGAAGCAGTGGGGCATCACGCCGAGCCGACCCGGGCTGGAGACCATCGTCAGCCGTCCCGGCCCATCGACGGTCGCGAGAATATAGACGGGCGGCTCCGGTAGCACCGAGAGGCCGCCGAAGTCGTTTCGGGGCTGCGAAGATGAAATCATTATGGTTCCTTTCTGCAAGCGAGGCGGTACGTCAATGTTTTGGTCCCGATTCGCGAACGAATGAAGAAGGTCCTCGCGCAGAGATAAGTTGACGTTTCTCAAGCCGTGTAGGACAACCCACTTGAAGTTTGTTAATCATTGATTGGTTGATCGTCGGTGATCGCCACAGGCAGGAAATGCCATTGTTGGAACTCTGGGTCAAACAGTGCCGTTTGGGTAGCAGGGTCGTCGCCTTTCGGCGTCATCGTGCGCGCTGCGAGAACCGCCTGGATAGCTGTCGTGCGCAGGTCTTCGCTCGCCTCTTTCAGTAGTGACTCACAGGTCTCGCGCCAGGCGAACAGACCCGCATGCTCATATATGCGATCCAGCGTGCACAGCGCCGTAGCGCTGACTTCAAATGTTATCGGCCGGTCTTTCCCAGCCCACGTCAGCAATGGTCCTCCATACTGGCGCGGGATGCCGTCTTGGCGCAGTAGCAGGCGACCGTTGCGTGCGGACCAGCCCAAATGCAGGACCGCTACGAGCAGGCCGTTGTCCGCCAGGAAGCTTTTCTCGGAAAGGCTCCAGGTCGACAAGACTGAGTACGAGAGACCGGGCCTCGCCCGGAACGTGCCCTCGATATGAGCGTCCATGGGAGATAGGAAGCATAGCAGTCCATGGTGTTGGTCATCGCCCTCAGTCACGAGTTGATGCTGGCCCGGCTCAATCTCTATACTCAGCACAAAGGCTCGCGGGTTGATAAAGAAGCGCTGCGTATTGCTCGTTCTGTCAGGTTGTGGTTGATTCATAAATGAACCGCCCCGGATTTGGTGGAGGCTCCAACTCTTGAGAGTGATTCATCGGGTTTTTCCCGACCCCGAAGGATGAAGCGCACGACTGCTGCAGGCGGATCTGGGAAGGAATACGATTACGAGGCAGCGGTGGTCGAGGTCGGCCCATTATCTGGTGCACTGAGCCCGTTTGAGAGTTGGACCCGCAACCCTGCGAGCACCCCGAATTGTGACCGAGGGCAAATGTCGCCCTGCCGGAGCACGCTTACCAGAATCCGATAACGAGGGTTGTCGCCGCTGCCATTCTCTATCTTGCAGGAGGGCAGCATGCAGGTACTCTATCCGCGCTGTGCCGGGCTGGACATACATAAGGACATCATCGTCGCCTGCGTCCGTTGTGTGTCTGCGCCGGAGCACCGTGAAGTGCAGAGATTTTGCAGTACCACTAAGGGATTGCTGGCGCTGTCGGACTGGCTGGCCGTCCATGGCTGTTCCCACGTGGCAATGGAAGCCACCGGCGTTTACTGGAAGCCAGTGTGGCACGTTCTCGAGGGCTCCTTCGAACTCGTGCTGGGCAACGCTGCGCATATTCGGAACGTGCCTGGCCGCAAAACCGATGTGAACGATGCGACGTGGATCGCAGACCTGCTCGCACACGGGCTGATCCGCTCCAGCTTCGTCCCGCCGGCCGCGATCCAGGAGTTACGTGATCTGACACGCACACGCAAACAGCTGACGCGCGAGATCGCCCAGCATTGTCTGCGTGTCCAGAAGGTGCTCGAGGATGCCAATCTCAAACTGGGCAGTGTCCTTTCTGACGTACTTGGCGGCAGCGGACGCGCGATTCTGAAGGCCATCATCTCGGGCGAGAACGATCCGGTGCTGCTCGCGGCACTGGCGCAAGGTCACGCGCGCAAGAAGACGAGTGAACTACGCGAAGCATTGCGCGGCCGCATAACTTCACATCACCGTACGATGCTCGCGCTGCATTTGCAGCTCATCGACGCCCTTGAGCACGCGCTGACTGAACTGGATGCCGCCGTGGGACTTGCTCTGACGCCAATCCGGCAGCACGTTCAACTGCTAAGAACCATTCCCGGCGTCGGTGACCTGACCGCGCGGGTCCTGGTGGCCGAGATTGGGGTCGACATGACGCGCTTTCCCGATTCCGCTCACCTCATATCGTGGGCCGGACTGTGTCCCCGCAATGATGAGAGCGCCGGTAAGCGCCGCAGTACGCGTGTCCGCAAGAGCGGCACATGGCTCAAGACGGCACTCGTGACTGCCGCATGGGCCGCAGTACGTACGAAGAACAGCTACCTGTTCGCCCAGTTCACTCGCGTCAAGGCGCGGCGCGGTTCAAAGAAAGCAATCATCGCAGTGGCTGCGTCGATGCTCACCGCAGCGTGGCACATGCTTCGCAATGGCGTGGAATACGCAGATCTCGGTGCAGACTATTTCACCCGGCACGACATGCAGAGCACCGTTAAGCGATTACTAAAACGCCTCACGGATCTTGGATATCCGGTGCAGCCAGCTTCCCCGTCATAACGGCTTCTTACCAGAATGGAGCCATGAGCAAGCCAAGCCAATTTTCCCCTGAAGTCCGAGAGCGCGCCGTTCGTCTGGTGCGCGAGCAGCGTGGCGAGCACCCGTCACTGTGGGCAGCTGTTGAAACCATTGCGCCGATGATCGGTTGTTCGAGCCAGACCCTATTGGGCTGGGTCAAGCGTGAGCAGATCGACAGCGGCGAGCGCGAAGGCGTGACCACGTCGGAGCGTGAACGCCTCAAGACGCTGGAACGTGAGAACAAGGAACTGCGCCGCGCCAACGAGATTCTGAAGTTGGCGAGCGCGTTTTTCGCCCAGGCGGAGCTCGACCGCCGTCTGAAGTCCTGAAGGCCTTCGTCGATCAGCATCGCGACACCTTCGGGGTCGAGTCGATCTGCAAGGTCTTGCGGATTGCCCCGTCGGGCTATCGGCGTCATGCCGCACAGCTTCGCGATCCGTCGCGGCGCTGTGCTCGCGCGATACGCGATGAACGTCTGCAACCCGAGATCAAGCGCGTCTGGCAGACCAACATGCAGGTCTACGGCGCGGATAAGGTCTGGAAACAGATGAACCGGGAGCGCATCAAGGTGGCTCGCTGCACCGTTGAGCGATTGATGAGACGACTGGGTTTGCGTGGCGTGATGCGAGGCAAGCGTGTTCGCACGACCGTCCCCGATGCCTGCGCCCCGCGCCCGCTGGATCGGGTCAATCGCCAGTTCAACGCTTCGCGGCCAAACCAGCTTTGGGTCTCGGACTTCACCTACGTCTCGACGTGGCAGGGCTGGTTGTACGTCGCGTTCGTGGTCGACGTGTTCGCTCGGCGGATCGTTGGCTGGCGCGTCAGCACGTCGATGACCACGGACTTCGTTCTGGATGCGCTTGAACAGGCGCTTTACGCGCGGCGACCAGGCGGCGACGCAACGCTGATACACCACTCCGACAGAGGTTCGCAATACGTCAGCATTCGCTATAGCGAGCGGCTCGCCGAAGCGGGCATCGAACCGTCGGTCGGCAGTCGGGGCGACAGCTACGATAACGCCCTCGCTGAAACGATCAACGGCTTGTACAAGGCTGAACTGATTCATCGCCGCACCTGGAAAACACGCGAGTCCGTCGAGTTGGCAACGCTGGAATGGGTGGCCTGGTTCAATCACCATCGGCTGATGGAACCGCTTGGCTATATCCCGCCCGCTGAAGCTGAGGCAAACTACTACCGGCAACTTGAAACACCTGCCGTCGAACCCGCATTAACTTAAACCAACCAGCCTCCACGATTCCCGGGGCGGTTCATAAAAGCTCCTCCGAGCGTTTTCATATCACACCAGACTTGAAATCAGATGGCATCCGCATGTTGCCCGGTGGCCATGACGGGCGATGGGTACCCCGTTGTCCATCATGGAATCATCGCCTTCGATAATGAGGTTGGGCTGGATACCGGGGTGGAGCGGGCACGACACCCCGTCGCCCTTGCGGGCCACGAACCGGCCATCAAACCGCATCGTTGTCGATGCGCTGGTGACTTTGCCGCGGTGGTCGGTATCGTCACCGAGTCGGATCAGGTTCATAGGTTTGGTTTCCTCAAGGTTGTCTATGGTTTCAGGCTTGCCGCCGCGCGGCGCGCTCACTGCTTCTGCGACGGTGGGAACGGGTCCTCTAGATCACTTGTCCGAACCCAGCCTGTAGTAACCCTTTGCGAAATCGGGCTGAAGTAGTCCGGATTGGTATACCGAATATAAGAAAAATTCCCTTCTTGTTGCAACACAGCGACGACGTCCCCTTCTGTGATGTAACTTTTCGTTTTCAAAAGTAACTTGTTTCGCTTTTTAAAAATTGACGATTTTTTTGTCGCGATGCGAATACTTAACCCGCTAATCTTAGTAGTTACGTTGTAACGAAATTGATGAGAATTGAAAGGGCTGGAGTGGAAGACGCCAACGCTCCCACCGCAACCGGGCGGCTCTTCTTCAGCCTGAACTATCCACTCCCCTCCTGTAATAGCTATAGTTCCGTCAATGTCCGCTGGTTTATATCTGTCGGCATATGAGTATTTACCGAATTCGAACCCGAACGTTTTTATTTTTTCGATAATAGTAGTCGCTCCAGAATTTCCAATGCGCGGGGACTGACCGACGAAAAGGAACATGCATGACTTATCCTTCTCCACTGCACCATAGTATCCGTACAATCGCCCGCTCGACTCAAGAGCGATTAGATTGTCATTGTCAAAAATTAATAATTCTGACGAGTGGCATAAGGATGAAGTACCTAGTGTGACCAGCATAAGCGCCGCTCGATAGTTATTTTTTAAATTCATTGAAGTACCTTTCTAAGTCCTTTGCATAATCTGGGTTATGCTTCTCCCAACGCAGCCCATTATAAGCAGCTGCAACGCCTCGCCAGTCCTTACTACATAAAGCTTTGACCGCATTCGGTTTTACATTTTTCATGAAAGCTTCGAACATCTTGACTTGATTGTCGATGCCTTGCATGTATTCATTTGCCATCTCCATCGATGTCTTGCAGTTACAGCCTTTGTAATATTCGCCTAAAATTTGGAATGCGCCCCAAGAGCAAGATTGAATAGCAGCATCCAGATCTAGTTTTCCAGCCCTAGCGAATCGCTCGTATTGATGTAATCCACTGGCGCCGAAACCTCCAGATTTTGGGAAACAAATGTCCGGAAAAGAAAGGTAAGGGTTTTTGGGCTTCTTGCCTGTTTTTTTGTCGATCGACGGTGACGTAAAATCATAGAAATGGTGGCGCTCAAAGAGAATTCGTGGCAATCCATTTGCGTCAAAACCCCCATCGGGTTTCCACGGGCCTTTGCCGACAGTCTCTTGCTTGTTCAGAGCTTTGATTGCCGCCGCTTCACATCCCAAAGATTGGGCTAGATATTGAAAATGTTCGTCGGTGAGATTTGACGACTTCGGATAATTCAGCCTCGACCCGAGCACATTGAGAGCAATTGTTCGTGGCTTGCCGGTATCGACTACCTTGTAATGATGCTCGATGGTAATAGACGTTTTTGATTTTCCCGTGGTGGCATCCGTATAGGTTTCCTTCTTTTTCGTCGGGAAGTCCTTCTTGACCTTGCCTTGTTCTGTGATCTTCTGAACCCATCCAAGATACGGACCAAATTCATTAACCAGGCGCTCAACGGTCATCACCTCGCCTTCCTTGACCACAGGAATCTTGAGGTCCTGCTCGAACGCATCCTTGGGCGCGAGTTGCGTCACCGCCTCGAGATGGTATTCCGGGCTGATAATCGTGTACGCGCTCACGTCCTTTGACGGCGTGACCGATCCCTTGAGCACATAGTCGCCATGACGGTTTTTGACGAGCACGTCAATCGGCTGATTTCGGGCGGCATTGTGAATCGTCATGCCATAACCATCCTTGTCGGTTGCGCCCTGAATGCTGTTGATTACCCCTGCCGACGCTGCCGCAACTCCTGCTGCGTATCCAGGTAACGATCCGGAATCGTCCGCATCCAGGCCGGTCTTCCATGCCGGTGCAGGCGGCGCGCCGGTTCCGGCTTTAATCTGCACGGCAAGCCCTTCAATCGGATGGTTCACTGCATCCCGAAACACAAACGTCACTTCAACCAGCGGATTGGGTGGTGTTTTCGGATGAGAGGACGGTCCACTTTTATGATGCGGTTTATTCACAAGTCTTCCCTCAAATATCTAAAGTTTTCGCTCGTCGATCATCCTTCTGCCGGATCGTCCAGTTCATGTTGATCGTAGGTATCCTCACCAATGCTCCACTCACCAGCACCGATTTCGCATTTGACCTTCGTGGAGGTGGGTGTTTGAACAACCGTGGTAGCGCCGTCAGTCAACATGCCTTGCTGCTGGATCGTGCCGTCCGGCAGATAGATGCGGTATGGCTGGCTGTCCAGCGCCGACGCTAGACCTTCGTGGCCGAGCAGGGTGCTGACATCAAAAACCTGCGTGTATTCCTGAACCGGGTCTTGCACTAGGGTGCTTAGCGGTAGAACTGGAACTGGCATGCGCATGGTGGCCGGCCCCGGTTTGTCCCAGAACGAGGTCTTTTCGAGGATGTGTCCGGGCGTGCCGTTTTCGATGCCCTCAGCGTTGATCTTGATGTACGAACCGCCCGCGCCGATCCAGATTTCTTTGGGCGCCGTCAGGATGATCTTGCCGTCCGTACTCGTGATCGTGATGTCCTTCAATGCGCTCAGCGCCATCTCGTCGCTTTGTGCCTGAATCTCGACTTTGCCCTGCGCAGCAATGAGCTTCATGCCGAGCCGGTAGGCGAAGATCGACACCGCGCCCTTGACCGCCGCAATCAGCGAGCGGCCCGACGAAATGCTCACGTCACGGCCCGTCGTCACCGAAAAATCCTGACTGCTCGCAATATGGGTGCTCTGCGCCGCCGTCATGCTGGTGCCAGCCGCGCTGGCGATTACCAGGTCCGGGCGGGTGAGTTGCGGAAACGGATTGTCGGTGCTCACCGCGTCGCCGCGTATTGCCTCATTCTGCGTCTTGATGGCCTTTGCCGCGTCGTTCTGATCCGCACCGTCCTGCTGGGCCTTATGCTGCCGCGCAAGTCGCGCCAGTTCTTCATGTTGCTCGCGCGCCTGCGTCAGCCGCTGCACCGTCTCGCCCATGTCCTTCGCCGGTGTCGTTGCTCCCGCTCGCGTCTCGGTACTAATCAGCATGCCCCGGTTGGCGCGAAATACAGCCCACAAATTCGTGGCGAACTCTACCCCCTCGCCCCGCGCTTCGAGCCGTCCCTCACGACCCTCGATCCGCGTGTTGTAACCTAGCACCAGTCGCGACTGCCCATGATCGCTGGCTACTTGAACCTGAAGTTTTCCCGGCGTGTCGTCCGCAGCAATGTGATTCGATTGGCTGCCTTTCAGGTCGCGAGTGCGCGTACCAGACAGCGCCTGATTCTTTGGCAATTGCCACGGCGGCTGATTGAGCTGATTGACCATCCTGTCCGACACATACGGTTTGTCCGGGTCATCCTCGTGGTAGCTGACGGTGATTTCCTGGCCAATTCTCGGCAGGTAAATTACCCCGAATCCGTTTCCCTGCCACGGTGATGAAACCCGCACCCAGCAACTCGAATTCTGGTCCTCGCTGCCTTGCCGGTCCCATATAAGCTGAACCTTGATGCGTGCGTAACCGTCAACCCACATTGGTTGGTCTTTCGGTCCAACGACAATGGCCGTCTCCGCACCGCAGCGCGGCCTCTTTGCCTTTGCGCGGTTCTTGAAGAACGCATTGGCTGGTTGGAGCACAAAGTCCGTGACGCACTGGTAGTGCGCGTCTTCTCCAGACGGGCGGCTGGTCTCATCGACGTTGCGGATATCGATCTGCGTTGAGACCACCAGATACTCAATGTTGGCCTTTTCTATCGGATAGCCCTGTAGCTTGAACGTCCGACCTGTCGCCATTCCGCGCATGTTGCCCGTGCCGCGTGCGCGCAGAGAGCGGCAGCGCAGTGCATCAAGGCGTACCTGCGCCAGGTATTCGGCCTCCCCCTGATAATCATTCGGCGTGGTCGACAGACCCATGCTGCTGGCGAGCGGCTGAGAATAATTGCCCCAGCCGTAATGCTCGGCGTTAGCGAATGCGGTATCACCCGGGTCTGATTTGGATGCGCCAAGCAGGGCACGAGAGCGCGTGTAATCGTAGTCGATCAGGCTGACGGTCCCTGCGGTCAACTCGTGCGCGACAGCGAGCTTACGAATATGCTCTTCGTCAATCCGTTTGCCGCCCGGTGCATGATAGGAAATGGTTTCATACGCCACGTCATGAGGCTTGTGCGACCCGGGGGAATCGCACAGAACGAGGGTTGACCCTTCCATGAAAAAATACAGTCCCCATTCGCGCCAGAGCCGGGACAAAAATGCGAAGTCACTTTCCCAGAATTGCCGTACATAATCGCGCTTCGGAAAGCCGGACTTGAAACCCCAGGCAGCAAGGCGAAGTTCGTAGGGGAATCCATAGCTATCTTCCTTCAGGATCGACTCGGTTATTTCGACCACACTCTGATTCTGGAAAATGCGGTTTTCCCGGTTTCTGGTAGCCAGCCACAGCCACGGGCGGATCGTCAAACGGTAGTACGCGTGGCGGTCATCCGCGTCGTTGCTGCGCACCGCTGTTATCAGGCCAGTAATCTCGCGTTTGCCCGCGCCCAGATTTGCGCTGCCCGCATTGCCTCGCAACCCCGGCATAAACGTGCCGCTTCCTTCGTACTCGATGACCGCCGTCATTTCCGTACCGATCAACGCGTCCGGGGAAACTAGTTCTTTCGCCTGCCACACGCCCAGCGTTGGCTCATCAACGGTCATCACATCCAGCGTGTATTTGTACAGCGTGCCGAGCTTGTCGGAACCTGACAGACGCACGGCGCGAAGAATTGGCATTCCCCCGTGGGTAGGCAGCGACGCCCCTGAGATAGCGAGTGTTCGGGACTGAATTGGTTTGAACATGGGGACTTTTATTGAGTAGAGGGCTAACGACGCGTATGCCCATTTGGCGGCGCTTGCGGGCGGCGATGCCGGACAACTAGAGACAGGTTCGGATATCCAACGAGGTGCCGTCAAATACGCTCTGGATATCCACGCGGGTCAGGTCCGAAGCCGACCGGCACCGGGTTAGGGGCGTGATGGGTCATAGCTCCCATGCGTGTAATGTCTTGCCCGATGTCGTTTCTCATTGTGTAATGTCTCTATCTAATGTTTCTAAACCGGCAATGATCTACAAGCATGACAAGCCATAGCCGGAGCGCACAATGAGATAAATCCGAAAAGCAGCGATAATTAGGGGTAACCCGTATCGTTTGCTACACGTCATCAGGCTTCACTGGAGCGGTCTTAGCTTCCCAACGACTATCACACCGATCCAACTCGTGTTTGGAATGGCCGCACTCTATGGAACAGGTCCGTTGCAGGTGTCGCCCGGCAAGACTTCAGGGCGCGTTTGAGCAGGAGCGGTGATTGATCGGCAAGCAACGCCCTCTGAACCATTGCCATGGTCCAAATGCGCAGCGAGCCGCATGGACGAGCACATGTTTGTGGTCGAACAAGGAAGGCATGTCTAACAAGAAAACTCTCCAACGCCTGAAGCGCTTTATCGTCAAGGAACGGCACTCGCTCATCCTGGCCGATCTAGCCAACTCGATACCCGCCGCTTGACTCAGAAGCGTCAATCGAGTTCTCTCTCGACTCTGAAAGGAACCACACGTGACCGAACCTGCAAACTCTTCCTCCGGCGGCCCCGTGCGCCGTGTCGCGTTTCTTGGCCTGGGCGTCATGGGTTATCCGATGGCCGGCCACCTTGCCAAAGCCGGCCTCGACGTGACGGTGTACAACCGAACCCACGCCAAGGCTGAACAATGGGTAGCCGAGCACGGCGGACACGCGGCGCGGACGCCACGCGAAGCCGCATCGAAGGCAGACTTGGTGCTGGCGTGCGTGGGCAACGACGATGACCTGCGCAGCATCACGCTGGGCGACGATGGCGCTTTCGCCGGCATGACCCCGGGCGCCGCCTTCGTCGATCACACGACAGCATCCGCCAATGTCGCACGCGAACTGGCAGAGATCGCGGACGCACGCGGACTGGCTTTCATCGACGCCCCTGTGTCCGGCGGCCAGGCGGGCGCGCAAAACGGCAAGCTGACCATCATGTGCGGCGGCGCTCCGGAAGCATTTGAACGGGTCCACACCACGCTTGATCACTACGCGACGGCCGTTACGTTGATCGGCCCGGCGGGCGCCGGGCAACTCGCGAAAATGGTCAATCAGATCTGCATCGCGGGACTCGTTCAGGGCTTGTCCGAGGCAGTTAATTTCGGCCAGTTGTCGGGTCTCGACATGCCGCTCGTACTCGACGTAATCGGCAAAGGTGCGGCGGCTAGCTGGCAGATGGACAATCGTGGCAAGACCATGATCGACGGCAAGTTCGACTACGGCTTTGCCGTCGACTGGATGCGCAAGGACCTGGGCTTCTGTCTCGACGAAGCGAAGCGCAACGGCGCTTCGCTTCCGGTGACCGCACTTGTCGACCAGTTCTACGGCGACGTACAGGCGCTCGGTGGTAATCGTTTCGATACCTCCAGCCTGATCTGGCGCCTGCGCAAACTCAAGAGCTAATTGCAAGCACCGCAATTCACTTGCGCCAGCGCAACGGCCGGCGCAAGTGATGCCGCTCCAGGCGCAAGCCGGGTGCTGCTTGCAGGAACGCGGGGATGCCGCCAAGCGAACTGGCCTCGCTGCGGTCGCGTTCCTCGTCGGCATCGACCGTCTTCAACGGGTTGATGAACAGTGCCGCCACCATGCCCACTGCAAGCAAGCACGCCGAGATAGTGAACGGCACGTTGTAGCTGCCCGTCGTTTCGATCAGGTAACCGAACACGACCGGCGACACCATGCCCGCTACGCCGAAGCCCGTGTTCATCATGCCGCCAGCGGTGCCCGCGTATTTTCCCGCGATATCGAGCGGCAGCGTCCAGAGCACGGGATTGGTGATCTCCAGGAAAAAGAATGACGCCGACAGGAACAGCACGGCCGTCAAGGGATTCGCTGTACTAACCATAGGCACCAGGAACGCGAGCGAGCCGCCCAATCCCACCACCAGAACGGAACAGCGTGCGAAGCGCAGCCGGCCAGTCATCTTGAAGATCTTGTCGGATAGCGTCCCGCCGAGCGTATCGCCTATCACGCCCGCCAGCAGCGGCAATGCGGTGAAGAGCGCGAGTTGCTTCAGATCGAATCCCCGCGACTCCTTGAGATAAGACGGCAACCACGTCAAGTAGACCCACAGCAGCCAGCCATAGCAAAAATCGACGAACGTCACGAGCCACATGCGATGCATCAGCTTTCGCCACGGCGTCGCGCAATGTTTGGCGCGGTCGCAGTCGCCCACGTGATAACCGATCTCCGCTGTTTCTTCTGGCGTGATGCGACGGTGCTGTTCGGGAGAGTTCGTGAACACGAACAAATAGAGCACGGTCCACGCAAGGCTGGCGATGCCGAGCAGAATGAACGCGTCGCGCCATCCGCCTGTTGCTACCACCGCGAGCACGAGCGGCGGCGTCACGGCACCGCCGAGCCTGGCGAAACTATGCGTGATGCCTTGCGCAAAGCCGCGCTCGGCGACCGGCATCCAGTAGGTAAAGGCACGGGTAGCCGTCGGAAATGCACCGCCCTCGCCTATGCCCAGCATGAAGCGCAAGCCGACAAGCATCGCTACACTGCCGGCAAAGCCGGTCGCAAGCGTAGCCACGCCCCAAATGAGCGAAAGCACGGTCAGCACACGCTTGGGTCCGTACTTGTCGGCAAGCCAGCCGCCCACGATCTGCATGACCGCATACGGATACGCGAACGCGGAAAACACAAGGCCCAGTTGCCCCGAAGTCAATCCCATCTCATGCCGGATAAGGGGGCCGGCCACGGCAATGTTCACGCGATCGATGTATGAGATGAAATACATCAGGCACATGACCGCGAGAATGATGTGACGCGTCTTGACACGCCGCGGTTGCGTCGCTTGCTGTTCCATGCTGTCTCCTGTCTCTTCCATGTGACGTCTTTGACGTTCGTGATAGGTGCTTCAGTGTTGCTTGTTCCTTATTCCGTCTGGCGTTTTTGTGTCAGATGCTTCCCTTGCGTGAGTGGATGGTGTGCGACCTTGCGGATCAGCTATCCAGCAACTTCAGCCGCTGCACCTTGCCCGATGGCCCACGTGGCAGTTCATCGATCAGCCGGAATTCTTTCGGCGTCTTGAAGCGGCCGAGTTCGCGAAGGCAGTGATTCCTGAGATCGGCGAGATCGAGGGCGAGCGGACCGTCGAGCGTGCGCGGAACGACGAATGCGATGATCTCCTGTCCATAAGCGGCATCCGGCACACCGACCGCCGCCGCATCAAGCACACCCAGGTGCTTCAGCAACGCTTCATCAATCTCGCGCGGCGCAATGTTCTCGCCGCCCTTGATAATCAGTTCCTTCGAACGGCCGTTGATATAGAAGTAACCCTCCGCATCGCGGTAACCCAGGTCGCCAGTGCGCAGCCAGCCGTCCTCAGTGAATGCCGCTCGCGTCTCTTCCGGGCGCTTGTAGTAACCGCTCATCACTTGTTCGCCGCGCAACACGATCTCGCCGCATTCGTCGCTGGCACAATCGCGGCCTTGCGCGTCAATCACGCGGGCGCTCGCACCGGATGGCAAGCCGATGCTGCCAACCCGCCTCTTGTTCATTTCATATGGATTACTGAATACTGGAGCGGCAGTTTCCGTCATGCCCATCGTTTCGATTACACCAACTCCAAAGCGTGCCTCGAACGCGCGGTGATGCTCGACCGGCAGCGCCGCCGACGCGCTGCGGCAGAACTTGAGCGCGGACAGGTCGAAGGTGTGATCGTCCTGCTGGTTGAGCAGATACGCGACTATCGTAGGCACGACGTTGATCCAGGTGCAGCCGTGACGCGTGACGTCGCGCCAAAACGTTCGGGCGGAGAAACGCGGCGCTACGACGACGGAACCGCCGTGATGCAACGGGGCCAGAAGCGTCACCACCAAGCCGTTGATGTGAAAAAGCGGTAGCGAAGCGAGCACGCGATCGTCAGCAGTGAGCCGGTGCTCGGCCGTGATCGTGCGCGCGTTCGCCAACAGGTTGCGATGTGTGAGAAGCACGCCTTTGGGCAAACCGGTCGTGCCGGAGGTGTACATCAGAAGCGCGACGTCTTCCGAACGCGGTGAATTTTCACTGCCGCTCGCCAACTGCGATGCAACAGGCCGTGCTGAAGGCTGCATGGCAGCATCGGCGAGCGCCAGTTCTGGAGGCGCGAACACCGGTGCTTCAAGCGCGTCAGGCTCAGTGGTGACGACCAGAATCTCGCGATCGAAACCCTCGTCGCGCAACGCGGCAATGGCAGACGTGATCGCAGCTCGCGATTCCTCCGAGACAAATATCGCCCGTGTATCCGAATGCTCGACGATATAACGCACCTGCGAAGGCTGGCACAGCAGGTTCAACGGATTGGCTACAAGCCCGCTGTACATCGCGGCAAGGAGCAGCGTGGCCGTCTGGATGCCGTTGCTCATGAACACCGAGACAACATCGCCCGGCTTCAGCCCCGCGTCGCGAAAGCGGGCGTCAAGCGTCTGGCAAGCGTCACGCAATTCGCCGAATGTCAGCACGCCCGCGCGGCTTGCGATCGGGCTGGCATCCGTATTGGCCTCGTCGTCGGCGGGCGCGAGCAGGAAGGGTTTGTCGGGGAACTGAGCCGCGCGTTCGTCTATCAATGCGCGCAAGGTGGCAGGCGTATTCATCGTCCGTACCTCTTGAAGAAATCGCCGAGCAGATCGTCCATCTCCGGAACCCGTTCTTCGATGGGATATGCGATCCGCGTGATGTTCAGGTAGTGGCGAAAGCCGAGGTTCTCGGAGAAGTTGTTGCGGCCCCAGGTGCCGCAACCCATCGACAGCGAAAACGGCAGGCCGTTGTCGAAATTGCCGCCCGTTGCGAGGCAATGCGCCTGATTGGAGATAACGCGGGCAACCGGTAAGTTCATGCCGAGTTGCACGGCCTCGGCCGGATCGGCGGAATGCAGCCCGACCGAATGACCCGCGCCCATGTACGCGTAGATGCGCTGCACGACAGAGGCAGCGTCATCGAAATCCTTCGCGCGGTAAACGGTCAGTACAGGTGAAAGCTTTTCGCCCGAAAACGGGTACGTCTCGCCGAACCCGTCTTCCTCGACCATCAGAAAAGCGGGCGCCTTGGCCGCGACGTCATCCAGACCCGCTAGCCGGGCGATCTCAACGGCCGACTTCGCGGTGCAGTGCGCCGAGAGTTTGCCCCCCGTCCACATTGCCGCTTGCAGGCGTTCTTTTTGGGCCGTGTCGAGTAACACTCCGCCGTTTTCAGCGAGTGCGTTGAGTGCAGGCCGATACACCGCCTCCACAATCACGACGCTGTTTTCAGACGAACAACTGGTGGCATTATCGAAGGTTTTGGAAATGCGAATCTTCCGCGCCGCATCATTAAGATCCGCCGATGCAGCGACAATCGACGCCACGTTCCCTGCACCTACACCGAACGCGGGCGTGCCGCTCGTGTAAGCCATGCGAACATTGGCCTGCGATCCCGTCGCGACCACGAGGTCACACTGCCGTAGAAGGGCTGCTGTCGCCGCCTTGGTGATCGGCGGCGGTAGCACCTGAACGAGATCCGGGGACAAGCCCGCCTTAGCGAATTGCGCGTGGATGAATTCGATCAGCAACGCGCATGACGAATATCCCTTCGGCGATGGTGCAACGATTACTGCATTGCCGCATTTCAGCGCGTTGATGATCTTGTTGGCGGGCGTGGCGGCCGGGTTGGTCGAAGGCGTAATCGCCGCAACCACACCCACCGAGCGTGCGATCTCGACAATCCCGGTGGCTGAATCACGGTTGATCACCCCGCAGGTTTTGGCTCCGCGCAAATCACGCAGCAGACCAAGCGTCTTCCGATAGTTCTTGCGGAACTTGTCGTCGGCGTTGCCCAGACCCGTGTCTCGTACGGCAAGGTCCGCCAGTTGCCGGTTTCGCCCCGGCTCCATGATCGCCCACGCGGCGGCAGCGGCCGCTGCGTCCAGGACCTCCTGCCCCGCATGTTCGAAACCTTGCTGCGCCGCACGCGCCCGTGCGACCAGTTCCGCCACGTCCTGTTCGACGCTATCGGTGACGGCGGCCTTCGCCATTTCCACTGCGCTGATGTGTCCGTTCATTACGCGTCGCTCCGGCTAAAAGAATCACTATGATTTGCAATCTACTCAGCCACGCGCACAGTGGAGTCCCGTTTTCCGATCTAACGCTCACTACCTTTCCAGCAGCGACGAAAAATGCAGTTTTCGGGACGTTTTGCAGTCCCGAAAAGCGATAAAGTTGATGCAAATTCTCGATAAAAATTTACGGCCTTCAGGAGACGGAGTGTCGACATCCAACCAATCCAACGCCGCCGCCGTGCGTGCGTTTCGGGTATTAGAAACGCTGGCCCAGGCGGGCCACCCTCTTTCAATGACCGAACTCGTCGACGCACTCGCGCTGCCCAAGCAGACGGTTCATCGCATCCTTGTGCAGTTGACGGATGCGTACCTCATTACGCGCGGCGCTGGCGACCGGTTATACGAATGTTCGCCACGCGTGCGCTCGCTCGCGGTCAACGTCCTGATGCATGCCGGTCCGGCAGCGGCGCGCCATGCGCTACTCGAACAACTGGTGGAAAAGATCGGTGAGACATGCAACCTGACAATGTTGTCGGGCAACGACGTGGTCTATGTCGATCGCGTGGAAACAGAGTGGCCGCTGCGCATGCATCTGCAGCCGGGTTCGCACGTGCCCCTGCACTGTTCGGCAAGCGGCAAGCTGCTGCTGAGCTTCATGCCCCGCGAACGGCGCGAGAGGATGATCGAGACGCTGCCATTGCGAGCCTACTCGGAACGGACCATCATCGACCGCGATGCCTTGCGAAAGGAACTAAGCACGACGCGCCGGCGCCTGCTCGCGATCAACAACCAGGAGCACTTGCAGGGACTGATCGCCATTGCGGTCCCGGTGATGCTCGATCGCAATCGCGCGTGTGCGGCTATCGCCGTGCAAGCGCCAATTGGCCGCGTCGCGCTCGACGACCTGCTCGCCTTCGTCCCCGACCTGCGCCTCGCCGCCGAAGAAACGGCGAAGACATTCCACGATTGATTAGTTGATTGATAACCCCGCGCGCCAAAAACAACACGCGGGCTACCGTGGCTCATTCAGTGCGCTCGGGTGACCGCGTCGAACGTATCCGTGCGCGGTTCCATCTTGTGCGCGCACCACGCCGACAGTAGCGCCGACAACACCACATACACACACACGGCCCACGGCTTGCCGCCGTTCAGCCGAAGAAGTGCCGTTGCGATGATCGGCGTCAGGCCGCTCGCGAAGATTCCCGAGAACTGGTACACGAACGAGATGCCTGTGTAGCGGACTTCGGCATCGAACAACTCGGCAAAGAGCGCCGCTTCCGGGCCGTACACCATTGCGTAGAAGATACCGAACGGGATCACGATCGCGAGCCAGACGATCATTGTGTTGCCCGCCTGATTCTCCATCAGCCAGAATGCCGGCAGCACCGAGAGGCCGCAAATCAGCGAGCCCCACCGGTACACGCGCGTCCGGCCCAGCAGGTCCGACATCCTGCCGAACAGCGGGATGAAAAAGCACATCACAATGGCGGCCATCATGACGCCCGTAAGCGCTTCGGTCCGGCTCATCGCGAGATGCTGCGTGAGATAGCCGATCATGAACACGGCGAAGATGTTGAAGAAAACACCGTCAATCCAGCGTGCGCCCATGCCGAGCAGCACAGAGCGACGATACCGCGTGATCATGTCAATGAACGGGACCTTCACGTCGCGCCGCGTGCGCTTGAGCGCCAGGAACTCGGGTGTCTCCATGACCTTGACGCGGATATACAGGCCGATCACCACTAGCGCAAGCGACATGGCGAACGCGACGCGCCAGCCCCACGAGAGAAACGCGCTCTCCGGCAGCAGCTTCGAGATGGCGGCAACCACGCCCGACGCGAGGCACAAGCCGATCGACAAACCAATCTGCGGCAAGCTTGCGTAAAGTCCGCGCCGGTTAGGCGGCGCATATTCATAAGCCATCAGCACGGCCCCACCCCATTCACCGCCGAGCCCGATGCCCTGCAGCACGCGCAACGCCAGCAGCAGGATTGGCGCCCAGATTCCTATCTGCGCGTACGTCGGCACGAAGGCCACGCCTGCAGTCGAGACACCCATGATGATGAGCGTGCAGATGAGCGCGGATTTGCGTCCGACCTTGTCCCCGAAATGGCCGAAAATGATGCCGCCGAGCGGCCGTGTAACGAAGCCGACTGCGAACGTGCCGTAGGCAAGCATGGTGGAGACAAGCGGGTCGTGTGCCGGAAAATACAGCTTGTTGAACACTATCCCTGCGACCACGCCGTACAGGAAAAAGTCGTACCACTCGACGGTGGCCCCGATGACGCTCGCGAATGCAACGCGGCGAATAACCTTGTTATCGACTGCCATTCTGTCTTCTCCGATGGATGGTCGAGCGGCGACCTCAGCGTGTCGCCCGACGCAATGCCCCAAAACCTGTCTCCTCCGGGGCACGAATTACCCGGTATGCATGCTGTGTTATCAACTTTGTGTCAGCGATGCAGGCCGGGATCGTTTTTGCTTCTGATGCAACTTCGGATCACTGCGTTCAATACGGCTTCAATGCGGCTTCAATAGAACTTCAATGCGGCGTCAGTACCTCCTCGCGAGGCGCTGTCCTGGAACGGTCGTCGGCGCGGGCGTCGGCGAGAATCATGTCCGAGGCTTTCTCGGCAACCATCACGATCGGCACGTTGGTATTGCCCGAGACGAGCGTCGGCATGATCGAGCAGTCGACCACCCGCAATCCGCGCGTGCCGTATACACGCAGACGCTCGTCGACTACGGCAAGCGGATCGCTCGCCACGCCCATCTTGGCCGTCCCCGACGGATGAAAGATCGTCTGACCGTATTCGCGGCAAAACTGCAGCAGTTCGTCGTCGGTCTGCGCGTCTGCGCCGGGACGAACTTCGCGCTTCATGAGCGATGCCATCGGCTCCGCAGCAGCGATCCGGCGCGCGAAACGCACGCCCGCAACCGTCGTGCGGCGGTCGAGATCAGTCGAAAGATAGTTCGGCTGCATCGACGGTGCGTCGCGCATGTCGTTCGTACGGATGCGCAAGAGGCCACGAGACTCCGGGCGCAACTGGCAAATTGAATATGTGCAGCCGGGAAACGCGTGGACGTCGCCGCCGGCGGAATCGGCGGAGAGTGTTGAAAAATGGAACTGGATGTCGGGCGTCTTGGCCTCGTCGGGCAGCGCACGGCAGAACAACCCGCCCTGGTTGATGCCCACAGCAAGCGGCCCTTCGCGAAACAGCGCCCATTGCAGGCCCATCTTCGCGCGGCCTCGCCAAGAATGCAGCAGGTTATTGGTCGAGATCGGCCGCGAGACTTCATAGATCAGCCGTACTTGCAGATGATCCTGAAGATTCTCGCCGACACCCGGCCGGTTCGCGACCACCGGAATGCCAAAGTCGCCGAGCAGCTTGGCCGGACCCACGCCCGAGACCTGCAGCAATTGCGGTGATTGAAGCGCACCAGCCGCAAGTAACACCTCGCGATTCGCGCGCACCTCTTGCATTTGTCCATGCTGCAAGTAGCGGATACCAGCGGCACGCGTGCCTTCGAAAATAATCTTCGACGCAAGCGCATCGGTTTCCACGTGCAGGTTCGGACGCCGACGCGCGGGCTTCAGGTACGCCACCGCGGTCGAACAACGCCAGCCCTTTCGCGTCGTCAGTTGGTAGTAGCCGACGCCTTCCTGATCGCCGCTATTGAAATCATCGACCGTACGCACTCCGATCTTGTTCGATGCTGCAATGAACGCGTCCACGAGTTCATGACGCTGCTTGATGGTGGAAGCCCAGAGCGGTCCGTCCACGCCGCGAGTCGGCGACGCCCCCAACTCATTGTGTTCAAGCCGCCGGAAATACGGCAGGCACTCTTGCCAGCTCCAGCCCCGGTTTCCCAGCGCACTCCAGTGATCGTAGTCATTCTTCTGACCACGGACGTAGATCAGCCCGTTGATCGAACTGCTGCCGCCGAGCGTGCGTCCGCGCGGCCAGTACAACTGGCGATCGTTCATGTTCGGATCGGGGTCGGTCTTGAAGCCCCAGTTGTAGACCGGGTGAAACATGGTCTTGCCGTAGCCGATGGGAATATGAATCCACAGATACCGGTCGGGCGGACCGGCTTCAAGCAGGCACACCGAGTAGCGGCCGTTTTCCGAGAGGCGGTTGGCGAGGACACAGCCAGCCGATCCAGCGCCGACGATGACATAGTCAAAACTCCGTGCCATTACTGATGCCTCCATTGTTTTCGTTTTTTCGGTACGTTTCGTTGAAATTTATTGATTGTTCGTTCCGCCTTCAAGGAAATACCGCTACGATCGATGAAACCGGTTCAAAAAGAACCTTTTTGTTCCACTTTCAGGGCTGCATTCAGGTGTTTATTCGGGTTCTCCCCGACCCGGTTGCTCATGTTGAACACCCTCCAGCCTTAATCAGAGGTGCCAATGAAAGACGCCTTGAGTTCCGCGTCAAATGCTTCGTCCCATGCTCCTTCACATGCTGCCGTGCAACAGGAACAGCTTCCCGAGGACACCCGCGTTCTGCGCGCACTCATCGTTGTCGAGCACCTTGCCGCGGCCGGACAACCGTTCTCACTGTCGCAACTGTCTGCACGCCTGCATATTCCGAAGGCGACCTTGACGCGCATGATCGATTCGCTGGAAGCACTGGGCTATGTCACACACATACCTGATTCGCGCGGTGCCGACCGTGGCATAACCCTCGGTCCGCGTGCCACTCAACTCGCGCTGACCATGCTCGCGAACAGCACGTTTACCCGCTCCTGCCGCGCGTTACTGCGCGGACTTGTCGATGTGCTCGGAGAGAGCTGCAATCTCACCGTGCTCGATGGCGACGCCGTGCTTTACGTTGAACGCGTGGAGACGAACGAGCCCCTGCGCCTGCACATGCAGCCCGGTATGCGCGTGCCGCTGCATTGCACGGCGAGCGGCAAGCTGTTCCTGTCGCAGATGGCGCCTGCCGAGCGCGCGCTTGTCCTCGCGCGGATGCAACTCAAGGCACATACCTATCGCACGTTCACGGACCCGACCCTGCTCGGCGCGGAACTTGACCGGCTGGCTTCACGGGGTCTTGGTATAGACAATGAGGAATTCGTACGAGGGATGGTGGCGATTGCCGTGCCCGTGCGCAAACCCGGCGGTATCGGCGTGCTAGCGTCGCTGGCCGTGCATGCGCCGACCGCGCGGGCAAGCCTGGACGACTTGCTTAAGAACGTGCCGAAACTCAAGGAGACTGCGGCGCGCCTCGCCCCTTTGCTTCACGCGGACGCAACGCCACAACGTTAGCGGTGCGGAAAAGTTGCGCTCCTCAGACGAGGCGTTCCGAGCCGTTGCTGGGCAACAGCCGGATTAGGAAAATATCGAAAACCGGAATGGTTCTGGTCTGGAATTCCTCCCGAAAATCAGCACAGGCCAGCCAGTAAGGCGTTTCTGTACAATGGTCATCATCTATTTTTCGGAACGCTTGCTATGACCATCGCTGATACACCGACACTGCGTGCCTTCGCGCTGCTCGAGCATCTCGTCAAAGCGGAAGGTCCGGTGTCGCTCGCCGACATCGCGCAGGACGTCGATTTGCCGAAACCATCGCTGCACCGCATGCTGGCTTCGCTGGAAGCGGGCGGCCTCGTGATCCGCGATCCGGGCCACAAGAACGCCTATGTGATCGGCCCGCGTCTCGCGCAACTCGGGCTGGGCGTGGTCATGCACTCAGGCGCACGGCGTCTGCGCCACGCCATTCTCGGGCGGCTGGTGGCGGACCTCGGGGAAACCTGCAACCTCACGATGCTGCACGAAACCGAAGTGCTGTATCTGGACCGCATGGAAGCGCCCTGGCCTCTGCGGCTTGATCTCAAGCCCGGGTCGAAGGTACCGGCCTATTGCACCGCCAGCGGCAAGTTGCTGCTGGCCATGATGCTGTCGCGCGAACAGCGTTCCGCGCTCGTGCGCGCGCTCAAGATCGAACGCTTCACGCCGAATACCATCACCGACCCCGAAATGCTCGAAGCCGAACTCGATCGCACCGCGCACAAGCGCATTGGTATCGACAACGAGGAATTTCTCGCGGGCATCGCCTGCGTTGCAGTGCCTGTGATGAACAAGGACGGCATGAGCATTGCCGCCATCGCCGTGCATGCGCCGGTCTCACGTGCGCCGCTATCTCGCTCGCTCGAATTCGTGCCGCGCCTGCAGGAAGCAGCGCGGGAGCTGGCAAACACGTTCTAAGTACGTTCTAAGCAGCCCGTCGATGAGGCGGGCACTGTTCCGCTACGGTGCGAGCCGCAAGCCTGCCAGCGCCCGATTTGGTGCGCCCATTGCCGCCTATCGAAGCAATCAGGCAGTTTGCTTTGGGCGTTCCTTGCGAAACGCGCGTTTTACCGCAATCAGCCCGTCGCGAAACTCGAAGAGATCGCAGCCTTCGGCCTCAATCCGCCACCCTTCCGCGTGCGTGCCGGTAAATACCCATTCCGACACACCGCGTTCACCGGCCACGTAGTGGCGGCCGTGTCCCCAGTGGGCATCGGGAAAGGTCTTGAAGACCGCTTCAAAGGCCGCTTGCACGGCCGCGCGGCCAGTGAAGCGAGTGCCGTGGATATCGTTGCCGCCAGCGGTATCGAAGACACAGTCTTCTGTCATGAAGTCCATCAACGCAGCAGCGTCGTGACGATTGAAGGCGTCGGAAAAGGCCGCAAGCGTGTCGGCCGTCACTTCGGATGTCGCGGTGAGCGAGTCTGTCATACGTGTCTCCTGTGAGAAAACTGGCATTGCCGATCGGCGATGGCTGCGGCAAGTTTCACCGACACGTTAAATAACTCTCACGCCCCGCGGTAGCGCCAGTCGAGCCGATTCGCTTGGGCCAGCGCCTGCTCCGAGCACCGGAGCACCCAAGCGCTCACGCCTTCGGACGTTGCGCCCGAACAAGCTCCGCCAGCGCGCGCACACCGGGTTCGATCTTTTCCTGCTTGATCGCCGAAAAGCCCATGCGGAAGCATTGGCGCTGTTCCAGCCCCTCCATGAAAAACACGCTACCCAGCTCGATCAGGATGCCGTGCGCCTCGGCTTCAGCCGCGAGACGGGTCGCGTCAAGCCACGGCGGCCCTTCGACCCAGCACGAGGAGCCACCGGTAATCCGCGCGTGACGGACTTCCGGCAGATGAGCGTCGAGCGCTACGCTGAGTGCTTCCGCGCGCTCCTTGTAGGCGAAGGCGAGCCGCCGCAGCAACGCATCGTGATGACCCAGCGCTAGAAAGGTCGCGAATGCGCGCTGAATGTACGCTGCTGGATGCCGCACCATCAGCCGCCGCAATGCCCGCAACTCGCGAATCAGGTCACGCGGGCCCACCACATAACCCAGTCGCAAGCCCGGGGCGAAACTCTTCGACAAGCTGCCCACATAGAGCACGCGGTCGGCGGTATCCAGGCTCTTCAGCGCCGGATGCGGGCCGCCCGAGAAATTATTTTCACTCTCGTAGTCGTCCTCGATCACAACGAAATCATGCTTTTGCGCGAGTTCCAGGAGCGCGTGCCTGCGTTCGAGCGGCAGGGTCGCCGTGGTCGGGCACTGATGGCTCGGCGTCACGTACACGTAGTCGCATTGCGCCAGCAGATGGGCGTCGGCGACCGGACGCACGCCGCCTTCGTCAACCGGCAGAGGCAGCAGCGGCGCGTTGCGATTCAGGAAAATATTGCGTGCATCCGGGTAGCCGGGGTTCTCGAAACCGATCGTCGTGCGCTCGTTCGCCAACAGGTCGGCGATCAGATAAAGCGCCTGCTGTGCGCCCATCGTGACGACAATTTCGTCGGGCATCGCGAAGACGCCGCGACGCGGCAGGACGCGCGTGCGAATCTGCTGGATCAGCGTGTCGTCGTCGCGTTCGATCAGGTCCGGCGCCCAGTTGCGGATTTCCATGACGGACAGCGCCTTCATGCAGCACTCGCGCCAGTCGCTCGTCGGAAAGAGCGTTTGATCGAACTGGCCGTAAATAAAGGGAAACTCGTAGTTCTGCCAACTCGCCTGCTTGACAATATTGCGCTGCAGGGACGGCAAACGCTCAATGCGCCGGGTCCAGTCGGGGCGCCCGACTGCCTCGTTCGCCGCGACGGTTTGCGTAGGTACAAACCCGTGCCGGCCTTCGAGCATGGCCGGATTGACGAAGTGCCCGCTGCGCTCCCGGGAAATCAGATAACCCTCTTCCACCAACTGCTGGTAAGCGAGCACAACCGTATTGCGGGCCACGCTCAACTGATCGGCCAGTTCGCGACTCGAGGGCAACGCGGTATCAACGGACATCTGCCCGTCGAGAATGGCGGCCACCAGCATCTGCCGAATCTGCCCTTGCAGGCTTATATTGGATTCAGCCGAACGCTGGAACCGCTGCGTCCACATTGCCGACGACATCCGGCTAGCCATATTTCCTCCCAAATTGATTAATTCGATTGCACCCGGCGATTTAGCACGAAGTGATTGATTCGATATGCAGTGCCGCATTGCACGATGACGGCAGCCGTTGGCCCCTCCGGGCAAACCTGGCTGCCGCAATCGGCTGCGGTGAATGTGGACTCAACGATCGGCGGCGTCTGGTACTAACTCGGCCTATTTTTAGTTGACGATACTCGATTCGACCGTGTTCCCGCGATCGGGACAAGCCCCGGTCGACCCGATAAGACTTGCGTGCCATGCACGCTGCCCGCCAGGAGATCCGCAATGCAACACGATAAACGATCAAAATTTTCTCGGTGGTTCGCTCGCCCGCTGCATTGCGTCATTGCAGCCGCCACCGCGCTGGCAACGTTCGTCACCATCGGGCTCCAGCCCGCCCACGCCGAGGACAAGGAGGTCACCATTGCGTACCAGCAGATCGTCGATCCCTGGGTCGTGGCGATCGCCAATGGGTCCATCGAAAAGGAGACAGGCTACAAGATCAACTGGCGGCAATTCGAGTCCGGCGCCAAAGTAGCAACAGCAATGGCTTCGGGCGATGTGAAGGTCGGTGTGATTGGATCGAGCCCGCTTGCTGCGGCCGTGAGCCAGGGTGTGGATCTGCAGCTTTTCTGGATTCTCGACAACATCAACCAGGCTGAAGCGATGGTCGTGCGTAACGGCTCCGGCATCACGAAACCGGCAGACCTGAAGGGCAAGACGATCGGCGTCCCGTTCGTTTCGACCACCCACTATCACACCATGTTCGCGCTGCAGCACTGGGGCATCAATCCGTCGGACGTGAAGGTCCTCAACATGCAACCGAACCAGATTGTGGCCGCGTGGGAACGGGGTGACATCGATGCGGCGTATGTATGGAATCCGGCGCTGGCCGAGTTGAAGAAAAGCGGCAGGGTGCTGATCACCTCGGGCGACCTGTCAAAGCTTGGAAAGCCAACGTTCGACGGTATCGCGGTCGATCGCAAATGGGGCGAGGAGCATAAGGACTTCATGGCAAAACTGGTGAAGGCAATCTCTGACGCCGACAATCAATATCGTAGCAATGCCGCGCAATGGAACGCGGGTTCGCCGCAGGCGGCAGCCATCGCGAAGATGATCGGTGGCACGCCGGCTGAAGTACCGGGGGCGCTTGCGCTTTATGCATTTCCCTCGCTCTCGGATCAGGTGTCGGCGCAATGGCTCGGTGGCGGCGATTCCGGTCGCGCAACAATGGCTCTGAAGGACACGTCAGAGTTCCTGAAGGGCCAGAAGAGCATCAACGCGGTCGCACCTGATTATGCGAAATTCGTCACGCCGGTGTACGCCGAAGCCGCGACGAAGCTTAAGTGAACCACGCCATGGTCGTCGACCAGGAGGATCTATGGAAAGCATGAATGTCATCAACGTAAGCGTGACGTTTCCAGGACGTCGTGCTGGCGAGAGCGTGCACGCGCTGGACGACATCAACCTGAAGATCAATTCCGGCGACCTGGTGGTCGCGCTGGGTGCATCGGGCTGCGGCAAAACCACCTTGCTGTCGCTGATGGCGGGATTCATTGCGCCTAGCAGCGGCCAGTTGCTGCTAGGCGGCGAACCTATCGCCGGCCCCGGCGCCGATCGCGGCGTGGTGTTCCAGAAACACGCATTGCTGCCGTGGTTGAACGTGATCGATAACGCGGAGTTCGGCTTGAAGCTGCAGGGTGTCGCCCGAGCGAAGCGCCGTGAGATAGCGGTGCGCAACCTCGCCCTCGTCGGGCTGCAGGATTTCCACAAACATATGATCTACCAGTTATCCGGAGGAATGCAGCAACGCGTGGGTATTGCGCGCGCCCTCACCTGCGACCCAGCCATGCTATTGATGGACGAACCCATGGCCGCGCTCGACGCGCTCACCCGCGAAACCATCCAGGAGCTGTTGCTCGACGTCTGGAAGAAGACCAACAAGATGTTCTTCTTCATTACCCATAGCGTGGAGGAGGCGCTCTTTCTTGCAAGCCGGCTGATCGTGATGTCACCCCGACCGGGGCGAATCACCCATACCTACGAGCTCGATTTCAACCAGCGTTTTCTTGAGACTCGCGACGCGCGGGCTGTCAAGTCAAGCCCCGACTTCATTGAAATGCGCGAGCGCATACTTAGCATTATCTACGGCGACGAGAAATCTCACGGCGCAGCGGCGGAGGTGGTTCATGTCTAGTTCGAAATCGATTAACGCGCTACCTCACCGCAACGTATCTATGAGACCCGACACCTCGGCCGAACCGCCGCAACGGCCGCGCCGCCGTGCGCGGGTTCTCGCCAAGAAACCGGTCAAGCCCGGTGACTCGTTTGGCGTGCCTGGGCAAGGTAGCAGCCTTGCCGCAAGCATGTTCACCATCCTTGCCCTGTTCGGCTTGTGGTTCGCGGTGACGAACCTGCACTTGATCAAGCCACTCTTCCTGCCTTCGCCACAGGCCGTCTATGCGAAATTCATCCTGGTGGCAACGGACGGCTTCGCCAACTCGACGCTCGCGCAACATACCGGGATCAGCCTCTTGCGCGTGTTCGGTGCCTTTGCACTCGCGTGTCTCACCGCCATACCCGTGGGTGTGATGATGGGCGTGTCCCGCATTGCGCGCGGCCTGTTCGATCCGCCGATCGAGTTCTATCGTCCGTTGCCTCCGCTTGCCTACTTGCCGCTCATCATCATCTGGTTCGGCATTGGTGAGTTCTCGAAGGTGTTTTTGATCTACCTCGCGATCTTCGCGCCACTTGCTATTGCTGCGCGTGCCGGTGTGCGTTCAGTATCAATCGAGCAGATTCATGCCGCTTACTCCATGGGTGCATCGCGCACGCAAGTGGTCCTTTACGTGATTCTCAAATCGGCGATGCCGGAGATATTCACGGGCATGCGCATCGGCATTGGTGTGGGCTGGACCACGCTGGTCGCAGCCGAGATGGTGGCGTCCACGAGCGGACTCGGTTTCATGGTGCTCAACGCCGCAGAATTTCTCGCAAGCGATGTCGTCATCATGGGCATTATCGTGATCGGATTCTTCGCGCTGTGTTTCGACGTCCTGATGCGCTATGTAGAGCGAGTGCTCGTGCCCTGGAAAGGCAAGGTCTAGTCCTTGAACATGTCGCCGCTCCTGGCGGCGGCATGTGGACTTAGCGATTTACCGGCACTGGTACTACTCGTCCCGATTTTTGGCTTGCCATACTGGATTCATTCGCCGCAAACGCGATCCAACTGCGGATTGCCCGCACTCCACTCGAACGGCTGTCTCCAGAAAAGCCGCCCGAGGATCCGCAATACACGGAGACAACATGCTCAAGCTCATGATCGGGCTCGGTATTCCCTATATAGGCGTCATCGGCCTGCTGCCGTGGGTCGCATCGATTGACCGCACCGTGCTCGGCGTCCCGTTCATCTACGCCTGGATCTTCGGATGGTTCGTGTTGACGTCGGGCTGCCTGATGCTCTGCTGGCGTCTGTTCGACTGCCATTTCGACGATGCACATCCCGACAACAACTGAAGGAGGATGACGGATGGCCACCGCCGTATTTCTGGGCTTCATCGTCTTTTCGCTTTACCTCGCGATCCGATCAAAATCGGGCCGCGGACCGCAAAGCGTGCATGATTTCTTTGTTGCATCGCGGCAGTTCGGCGCGTACCTGGTGTTCTTTCTCGCCGCGGGTGAGATCTACAGCATCGGCACGATGGTCGGTTTTCCTGGCGGGATCTATGCCAAGGGACCGACATATGGCGTCTGGTTCCTCGGTTACATCCTGCTGGCGTATCCGGTCGGTTATTTTATCGGGCCAAAAATCTGGCAAGCAGGAAAACGCTATAACGCGATCACCCTGCCCGACCTGTTCAAGGGTCACTTCCAGAGCCGTACGCTCGAGCTTGTCGTGGCAGCGTCCGCCATTTTGTTCTTGCTGCCTTGGGGCCAATTACAGTTCACCGGTCTTGTCGCCGCGCTCAAGGGACTGGGCTGGAATTTTCAGCCGTTCTATCTGATCCTGATATCGGCCATGCTGGCGTTCACGTACATCGCGATTGCGGGCGTGCGGGCGTCGGCTTATATCGCAGTGCTGAAAGATATTCTCATGGTCGCCGCCATTGTTATCACCGGGGTCGCGGTCTCGGCGGAGGTCGGCGTCACCGAAGTCTTCCACGCCGCTAGCCTGCATGTCAGCAACCGGATGGACGCGCATCAATTGACGTTCTCGATGAGCACCATGCTGTTCCAATCACTAGGCTTCTATGTAATGCCGTTTGCGGTGCAGAATTTCTTCACGGCAAAAAGTGCGAACACGATCCGACGCACGCAGGTCGCCATGCCTCTCTACATGCTGATGTATCCGTTTCTTGTTGTCGCGTCTTACTACGCGATCAGCCAGAACCTGCATCTTGCATCGCCCAACGAAGCGTTCTTCGCGGCTGCGATCCGTTTGCTGCCGGGCTGGCTGCTGGGTCTTGTGGCCGCTGGCGCATCGCTTTCCGGACTGCTCGTGCTGGCTGGGATCTGCCTTTCCATCGGACCGATCGTCACCCGCAACCTGCTGCCGAACATGCCCGAGAACAAGCAGAAAAGGAGTGCGAAGTTCGTTATTGTCATTTACCTGGTGGTGTCGATCGTGATGACGCTTCTGACGCCGAATCTCATGCTGACGCTCATCAACACCACGTACTACGGCGTGACCCAGTTCTTCCCCGGCGTTATCGCGATTCTGTTCGGGCTTCGCGTACGGCCTGCAGCAATTGGAGCAGGCATGCTTACCGGACAAATCCTGGCTATCGCCCTTTATGTCTTGCAGTTTGATCTGGGCGGCTTGAATCTCGGCCTCGTTTGCCTCGCCGTGAACGTTGCCGTACTCGCCGCGGTGCATCTTGCGATGAAGCGGCCTCATGTGCATGCATTGTCTTGACTCGTGTATCGACTGCCAAACCCACTAACGAGCGCTTATGAACGACGCATCAACAAGTCCCATCCAGGTTCTTGTCGCGAAGAAAATCCTCACGATGAACCCGGCGCAACCGCACGCCACCCATGTCGCCATTCGCGATGGCAGGATCCTGTCGGTTGGAAATAGTGAAGACGTGAAACAGTGGGGCGATGCCGAAATCGTCGATACGTTCAGAGACAAAGTGCTGATGCCCGGTTTGGTGGAAGGCCATTGCCACCTGATGGAAGGCGCGATGTGGGACGCGGTTTATGTGGGCTATCACGATCGTCGCGGCCCCGA
The DNA here is from genome assembly GCF_011493005.1 of Caballeronia sp. SBC1. Taxonomy (NCBI): domain Bacteria; kingdom Pseudomonadati; phylum Pseudomonadota; class Betaproteobacteria; order Burkholderiales; family Burkholderiaceae; genus Caballeronia; species Caballeronia sp. SBC1. The sequence continues at coordinate 1,741,157 of NZ_CP049156.1, read as the reverse complement.
TGGCATTCGTCATCCCGGATTAACAACGCTCGACGCGGTGATCGACCGGCTCAAGGCAGCCCACGATCTGATGACGGATGGGCAGGCCCCGCTTCTCGCCTGGGGCTTTGATCCAATCTTCTTCGGCACAAAGCGCTTGTCGGTCAAGGAACTCGACACAGTCAGCGCGCAGCGGTCCATCGTCGTACTCCATGCCAGCGTGCATCTGATGAACGTCAATTCGCCCATGCTGGCGCTCGCGGGTATTGACAGCGAGACGGACATTGACGGAATCGGCAAGGATGCGGATGGCGAACCAACCGGCGAACTGCAGGAGTTCGCCGCCATGTTCCCCGTGTACCGCTTGATCGGTGGTGGACTTTCCATTGCGGCCAGCGAAAAGAAGGAAGCCATCTGGAATTTCGGCCGCGTCGCGCAACTAGCTGGCGTCACAACCGCGACCGACCTGGTGAACGATTTCTCTGAACGGGGCAATCAGAACCTGAGAGACATCACTAACGACCCGGCCTACCCGCTCAGGATTGTTCCGGCATTTGCGCCGCAGCGATGCCCCGAAGGCGGCCCGCAGCGCGTTCTGTCAGCTATTGTCGGCAACACGGACAAGCTGCGCTTCGGACCGGTTAAATTCATTGTCGACGGATCGATTCAGGGCTTTACTGCTCGCTTGAAATGGCCGGGATATCTGAATGGCAAGCCGAACGGATTGTGGTTGATTCCGCCAAGCCAGTTCGTCGAAGTATTTGCGCCGTTCCATGAAGCCGGGCTGCAACTGCATATTCATACCAACGGCGACGAGGCGACCGAACTGGTCCTCGATGCGCTCGAAAAAATTCTCGATCGCTGCCCTCGCCACGATCATCGGCATACCTTGCAGCACTGCCAGATGGCCAACGCAAGCCAGCTCGCACGAGCGGCAAAACTGGGCCTGTGCATCAATTTCTTCTCCAACCATCTCTACTACTGGGGCGATGCCCATTATGAGCAGACCATGGGCGCCGATCGTGCGAACCGCATGGACGCCGCGGAATCAGCGCGGCGCCTGGGTATTCCGTTCGCCTTTCATTCCGATGCGCCAATCACGCCGTTGAATCCGTTGTTCACGGCGTGGTGTGCTTCGCAGCGCGAGACATCTTCGGGGCGAGTGCTTGGCGCCAGCGAGCGTGTTCCGGTGGCAGACGCGTTGCGGGCGATCACGCTTGGGGCTGCCTACACGCTCAAGATGGATCATCTGGTCGGCAGTATCGAAGTGGGCAAGTTCGCCGACTTCGCCGTGTTGGAGGATGACCCGAGTGAGATCGCGCCCGAGCGGTTGAAGGATCTGCCAGTGTGGGGAACGGTGCTCGGTGGCCGCGTATTCCAAGGGCCGGCAGGATGACAGCGAGCGGCGTCCGGGGGCCGATTCCGCTCATTATCGTCGGCGGCTATCTGGGCGCGGGCAAGACGACGCTGCTCAATCATGTGCTCGCGAATGCGGGACAGCGCCGCATTACCGTGCTCGTCAACGACTTTGGTGCGATCAATATCGACGCTGCCCTGATCAGGGAACGCACTGACGATGTCATCACCCTGGAGAACGGCTGCGTCTGCTGTTCGATTGGCGGACGACTGGTCGACGCACTGCTCGCGATCAGCAACCGGCCCGATCCGCCCGACTTTCTGATCATTGAGGCAAGCGGAGTATCGGACCCTGTGCGCATCGCGCAAATTGGTCTGCTCGATCGCGCGTACCGGCTGTATGGAATCATCGTTGCGGTAGATTTGGCATCCATCACGCAGACACTACTGGACCCCTATGTAGGCGATATTGCACGGCAACAGATTGCTGGTGCTACGGCAATACTGCTGACCAAAACAGACTTGATCGACGAGCATAAGAAAGCGGCTGTCGTGGCTGAATTGACGACGGTGGCCCATACCGGGATCATGCTGGAAACAACAAACGGCGCGGTTCCCCTGGAACTCTTCTTCGATGAGAACATCACGGGCCAGCTTCGCACCAGCTGGCCGCGCCCGATGACCGGTTTAAACCCGAAGCTGCCGGTGGACTTCTGCAGCTTTCTCTTTAGTACCACGGCACACCTGGATCGCAAGAAACTCAAGGGCGCGCTGCGAAGCGTCTCTGGGCACCTATTGAGAGCGAAAGGCCTGATCCGGTTGGACGGTGAAGCGGCGACACAAGAACTTCATGTGGCCGGCGGCCGTATCCTTATTACGCCATTTCCCGGAGAAGTTATCACGGAGTCTGTGATCGTTCTTATCGGCATATTCGACAATGCAACCGAACAGGCGACGCTCGATGCGCTCGCTGCAGCAATATCGACGGAATGGTGACACTGAAGTTCTTTCATTGCTGACTAGTTATCCTTAGTAATTGCCAAACGTCGTGACGATTTCCATCTGACCTAAAACGCCGTTGAACATAAAGTAAATCGTGCCGATATCAAATCGGCACGATCATGTTCCAACAGAACAGAAACCCTATCAACATCCTACCCGTCAGAACCGCGGCGGCTGATACTCCGCGAGGCTCGCGGGTTCGGCGCTTGCGCTGCTTTTCTTCCGGGCACGCCACATATATGCCGGAAACAGCACGCCGAGACTCGCGACTCCGAGCCAGAGAGGCTTGCGCTGTTCGGGTATCAACGCCATCGCCACAAGAATGCCGATCATGCCGATAATCGCGACCCAGGTCAGGTACGGGTAACACCACATTCTCACGCGCAACTTCTGCGGTGCATCACGCTCGAGACGGGCACGCAGCCTCAGTTGCGACAGCGCGATCAATACATAGACGAAAATTGCGACCGTGCCATAGGAGTTGACGAGGAATGCGAACACCGTGTCCGGGGACACGTAAGACATCACTACCGATGCGTATCCAAACACGGTGCCTATCAGGATCGCCCGGACCGGCACGCCCCTGCGGTTGACCTTCGCGAGACCAGCTGGCGCGTCACCGTGGCGAGTCAGGGCGAATAGCATCCGCGACGCAGCATAAAGGCCTGAATTGAGCGCCGACAACACCGCGGTGAGCACGATTGCATTCATGACGTTCGCGGCCGCAGGGATGCCCATTGCGCTGAGCGCGCTGACATAGGGCGTTGCCATCTGCGGAGAATTCCAGGGCACCAGCGCGACGACCAACAGGATCGAACCGACATAGAAAACCAGCACCCGCGTGATGACTGAATTGGTTGCCTTCGCGACCGCCTTGGTCGGCTCATGCGCTTCGGCGGCGGCGATCGTGACAATCTCTGCGCCGAAGTAAAACCCTGTAGCGGCCACTGCCCCGCTCAATACCGGCCCGATCCCTTTTGGCATAAAACCACCGTGCGACAAGAGTGTCGGGAGCACCGCCGTTGCGTGCATCGAGGCGGGCCAGAGTCCCAGAACATACAAGCCGCCGAGGAACAGAAACACGATGATCGCGGCCACCTTGATCGACGCGAACCAGAACTCGAATTCGCCGTAGCTCGCGACCGAGATCAGGTTGGTCGCGGTCAGCAATACGAGCAGCGCAAGGCTGATCATCCAAGCGGGCGTGTCCGGTAGCCAGAACTGCACGAGTTTGGCGCCGGCCACGGCCTCCACTGCAACAACGATCACCCAGAAATACCAGTACATCCAACCCGTCAGGAAACCAGCAAGCTTGCCTGGCCCGCGCTTGCCTGCGAATGCAAGACGCGCGTATTCATAAAACGAACCGACCGCGGGCATTGCGCATGCCATTTCTCCCAGCATTCGCATGACCAGTACAACCAGGCCACCGGTAATCAGAAACGACAGGATCGCCGCTGGCCCTGTTTGCTGAATAACCACACCACTGCCCACGAAAAGGCCCGCGCCAATCACGCCTCCCAGCGCGATCATTGTCATGTGCCGCTGCTTGAGCCCAGCCTTCAATTCATTTTTTGCTGTTGATCGTTGCATGTTGTCTCCTGATTTCAATCGACCGCCCGACCGTGCACTTCTGTCATGCAGTGCTTAGATTCGGGCGGCGTCACTTGATCGGGCGAAGACGCTTACGCGTCCCGCCGTTAAAGATTCATCTTGAATGGTGAGACCTGGCTTACGTGCATGGATGACGCGTCACCAGTTGAGTGCCAAGCGCGCGCTGGGGAGCACGCGCGCCCTGTTCAGGGCTTCTCGTCGCGCCTGAAATACAGCTGATAGAGCATCCGTTGGCCAATCCGGCGGAACGGTGCGAACGGATGACCGGGCAATTGCGATGTGAAAATCGGCAACGTCTGTTTCCCTCCCTTCCCCGCTATCTGCTCAGCCAACCGCCGGCCCGCCTGCTGCGAATACGACACGCCATTGCCACCGTAACCCAGCGCGTAGTAGACCGATTGCTTCGGGTCCGGCTGACAGATACGCGGCATCATATCGTGAGCGACATCGACCCAACCCCACCACGAGTAGTCAATCGCAACGCCGCGCAACGCGGGGAACTTGCGAACCATGCCTTCCACGAGCAAATCGTAGTGGCGGGAATTCGGTGCATCAGCGCCTGTGATTGCGCTGCGGCTGCCAATCTGCAGCCGGTTATCCGGCAAGAAGCGGTAATAGAAACGCAGGGTGCGCGTGTCAGTCAGCACCTGTGTCGTGCGGAAGTTGCATGCCGCAATTTCCTGCTGGGTGAGCGGGCGCGTCACCATTGAATTGGACAGGATCGGCATGATCCGGCTCGTCAGCGACGGATGAAGATCAGGCGCCGTATAGGCACCCGTCGCAATGCCCACCGAACGCGCCCGCACGATGCCGCCAGGCGTACGGAGATGATGGACCCCATTGACGGTTTCCCACCCAATCACCGGGCTGGCTGGATGCACCCGCGCTCCCGCCTCGCGGGCAAGCCGCAAGTAGCCGAATGCGAGCTTCAACGCATGGATACCGATGCCCTCGGGTTCATGGAGCGCGCCGGCCGCTTCAGCATCGTTCACATACTCACGACGAAACGTTTCCTGATCGAGCAGCTCGGACGGGTAGCCGAACACGTTCTTCCATACCTTCGCCTCGGCGGCGAGTTTTTCCATCATGCGCGGGCGATGCGCAATCAGGAAGTGACCGCCCGGCTGCGGATCGCAGTCGATTTCAGCCACCAGCGACTTGAAATTCTGGAAACCCTCCAGGATCTCATCGTGCATTTTCAGCGCGGTGTCTTTGCCCCATCGTTCGATCCATTGGGAGCGCGACAAACGTCCTGATGCGTTCTGGCCCTGGCCACCGTTTCGGCTGCTGCAACCCCAGCTCGTCTTGTTGGCCTCGAGGACTACTGCCTTGATGCCATGTTCGCGTGCCAGGCATAGCGCCGTGGCGAGGCCTGTGTAGCCCCCGCCGATGATGGCCACGTCCACGTCGATGTCCTGGGTGATCGGGCCGTCGTCAGGTGGCGGAGCACCGGCAGTTGCAACCCAGTAGGTCGGCGCGTATTGCTTGCCATGACCCGGGCCCGGAGAAACCAGCGGGTCGTATGTCGGATCGTATTGCGTAGCGCTGCTTCGTTCAACAGACACGCTTGGCGCAACCCGTTCGATTGCACTGTGCTCCATGCGACACTCCTCGTCGGGATCAAAAGTTCTGCCTTGGACGTTCATTGAGGAACGCACGTTGGAAGGCCATGATTTGAAGGTCATAAATGCGTGGCGAAACTCGAAGCGTTAGCACCTTTTTTCTACGATGCGTTCGCCTATGAGGACGTCTCGCCGGCGCCTTTATCGGCGATTCACTTGAGAAGATTGTAGAAAGACCACGCGACCGACGGTAGGTCCAGTCGGTTGCTTTCGTTTGGTGCAAGCGGCGGTGGGAGATGGTTCAGGCGGGGGCCGAGCAAGCGGCGGTAGCGAGCCGTGGGTGATCAGGTTTGCGATTTGCCCAGAATCGATGAGCTATTGTTTTTTTTGCTCACATCAACTGCGTTGAGTATGCGTCCAGGGCAAAGGACGCCCTCCTCCGCCTGTTGACGGAGTTCGTGTTGTAGATAGCGCCGAAATCACCGATCCCTATTTCGCTCAGGCTCGCTTGCCGGGTGGGACAACTGCTATTCCGGCCGCTTGTTCACTGTTACTTTCGTGGCAGAACAGTACCACCGCCACTAATCGCCGGTGAATCGAACACTCCGTGCGTAGGTCCATAGCTCGGACGCGTGTTGATGTTAGTCGGAGAATTACTATTCGTTTGCGCCCCGCCTGAGGATTGCGCATTCACCGATTGCGATTCCAGCAGTTTTTGGGTCCGGTTATTCAACGCAGCGTTGCCCGTTTCGAGTAAGCAACAGCAGCATACGAAGCCAAGGATAAGATTCCGTTTAGTCATGAACGCCTCCTCTTCAAGTACGGACGGCCACGGAATCCAACTTGTCGGATGAACCGGCGCTCTGGCGATTTGCACTGCCCGTGGCTTGTCCAACGACGTCTGATCTGAAAGGACGAGAAGGTGATCTGCTGATCAACAACTCGTCCGCGGAGTCATCGTCGATATGATTATCGTGCGCTTTTGCACACCACATCACAAGCTGATCTGGGGTCGCGCCCATCCTTTTTCGGGCAAGGAAAATCCTGCTTGGACGTGCTCTTTCCCTGCCGAAAAATTGGGAGCCGGCCGCGCAAACGGAGTTGAGCAGTGAACGCACGTGCCCTCGGCTTACCCAACGCGATGGTTGGGTCTTGTGCATCGCCGCAATATTGCTCTCGCATGCCGCATAAACCCGGCCGGCAACGCCAAGCATTAATCGTGCTGCGAAAACGGCCAATAGGCGCGCGCAAGCCGCCTTCTTCGGCCGCCCCCTCACACCGCGTGTTCGAGCTTGAAAATTTCGACCGAAGTACGAAGCGCTTGCGCTTGACCTTCAAGTGAAGCGGCCGCTGCAGCAGCCTGTTCGACCAGGGCCGCGTTCTGCTGTGTCACGTCGTCCATTTGCGTGACCGCACGGGCAACCTGTTCTATACCATTGCTCTGCTCTTCCGAGGCCGACGTGATCTCGCCCATGATGTCGGTTACGCGCTGCACTGCGCCAATAATATCGTTCATCGTTTGGCCCGCCTCCTGCGCAAGCGCGGAGCCGCTCTTTACGCGAGTAACGGAGGTCAGGATCAACTCCTTGATTTCTCGCGCAGCGCTTGAGGATCGTTGAGCGAGGCCGCGCACTTCGGAGGCAACCACCGCGAAGCCCCGGCCTTGCTCTCCAGCACGCGCCGCTTCCACGGCTGCGTTAAGCGCAAGAATGTTGGTCTGGAAAGCGATGCTTTCGATAATACCGATGATGTCGGCAATTTTAGTCGAGCTGTCGTTGATCTCGGCCATCGTGCCGACAACGCGGCCAACCACGTCGTTGCCTCGGTTCGCGATCGCCGATGCGCTGACCGCGAGCGTGCTGGCCTGACGTGCGTTTTCGGCGTTCTGGCGTACCGTGCCCGTCAGTTCCTGCATGCTTGCAGCAGTCTCTTCAAGCGAGGCCGCCTGCTCCTCGGTACGGCTGGAAAGGTCGGCGTTACCGCTCGCAATCTGCCGCGTCGCCGCGCCGATAGATTCGCTCCCTCCGCGCACGGCACTTACCGTGTCGATAAGGCTCGCGCGCATGCGGGACAGGCCGGCAAGCAGCATCCCCATTTCGTCGCCTGACCTCACATCAACTTTCTCACGCAAATCACCGCTCGCGATCAGGTTGAAGTGTCTCAGCGCGTCCGCGATAGGCACACCGATCGCACGGCGCAACGACATCCAGCTGTAGCCGGCCACTATGACGCCCGTCAGCACCATGACCAGACATGCCATGCTAAGCATCGAGGAATTGCGTTCTGCGCGCTCGTACCCTGTCTGCCCGAGTTCTTCCTGGTATTTCTTCAATGCATCATCGCTTTGGGTCATGACCCCGTAGACCGGAGTCAGGTCATTAGCTGCATTAACAATCGCGTCGTGGTTGCCGCCTTTGATTGCCGCGATATATGCGTCGATTGCTGCCTGCATGTCACGACGTGAGGCACTCGTGGTAGTCGCGAGACGGTCTTCCGTGACGTCCCGAGGCAGGCTGAGGTATCTGTTCCACCAGTCGTTGGAAGCGGTGCGGAACCCTTGCGCTCGACTTACGATCAATGCAGCTGCTGTGGTCTCGGGCGAGAGCGCCGCCCGGTCAAGCGCCATGCGCTCACGCGCCACGAAGATTTCCATGTTGCCGATCGCGACGGTCCCGGGTAACTGCTTCGAATAGGTTTGCCGATTCGATTCGTTGCTGCGGTTCATGCCGATCAGCCCAAGCACGCCGATAACGATCATCAGCAAAGCCATGATGCCTACGGCGACGCCGAGCCGCGCCTTAATGGTGAACCAGGTGCGTTGCGCCCCGATCAAATTGTCGTTCATCTGTCTCCTCCGTATTGATGATCTGAGCCCATCTCTGTGTTCTCGAACCCTATAACGGCCTGCTTGCGGAGAAACTTGAGAACTCCGGAGAATTTTGATCGTCCCGGTTTGCTCCTTACTCCCCGTTATTCACCGTTACCCGCGGACTAAGACCCAAATCATCAGATACCCAGATACATGGCATCGGAATTCACGATTACGCCAGTGCAGTTGCTCGGACGTCTGCCAACCCGCAAAGGGGCGAGCACGCGGCAAGTTCATAACCTTGTGGGTTCCCACATCCAAACGGGGGTCTTTGGTCGCTCCACGGTAACGGCTAGTCGCGCGCCCTTCCCGCTATTTATCTCTGCGTGAATGAGTCATTCCTCTACTCGGATACTCAGATATCTCGGGTCATTCGTATCAGATCGCACGAAATTCGTTCAAGACTGCCAACAGTCGCCGATAATCAACAGGCTTCGTGAAATGCATGTCGAAGCCCGCCGCCGCCGCGTCCTGCTTATCCTGTTCCTGGCTCCAGCCCGTCAGCGCGATCAGCAAGATGTGGTCTCCGTCCGGGCGTTCACGGATCTGCTTCGCCAGGTCATAGCCATTGATATCCGGCAGGCCAATGTCCAGCAGGATGACGTCCGACGGCGCTTGCGCTATCAGCTGGAGGGCACCCGCACCGTCGTACGCGATGCGGGTGGCATGACCATCCAGATCGAGCAACATAGCCAGACTCACGGCGGCGTCCACGCTATCGTCGATGATCATGATCCGCCAACTCTCGCAGGCAGGCGCGGCCTCTACCGAGGGGTTGCTGTCATCCATCGCGGCTTGGCTGGACGATGCAGGGGCCACCGCGGCCACCGGGAGACGAACGACAAATTCGCTTCCGCGACCGACTCCCCCGCTCGACGCCGAAACCGTTCCACCGTGCCGCTCGGTCAAAGACCGAACGAGCGACAGGCCGATGCCGAGTCCACCCTGCGACCTCGATAAACCCGGCGCCAGTTGGGCGAAAATGCCGAAGATGGTCGGCAGATGCTCGGCGGCGATGCCGATCCCCGTGTCGCGCACGCAGATCACTGCCTCGTCCGCGTCACGGATCGCGCTCAACGTGATTGTTCCGCCCGCGGGCGTGTACTTCGCTGCGTTGTTGATCAGGTTTTGAATGATCTGCGATAGCCGCACCGGATCGGCATCGAGGAAGATTGGCTCTGGAGGCACTTCGACAATCAACCGATGCGACGATGCTTCGATCACCCCCCGGGAGCTTTCCAGTGCCTGCCGGATCGCCTCGTTCAACTCGATCCGCTCCTTGCGGAGTTCCAGCTTCCCTTCAGCGACGCGCGACACTTCCAGCAGATCGTCCACCAGCCTCGCGATATGACCGACTTGCCTCTCCAGCACGCCGCGCGACCAGATCACCTGATCGTCGTCGAAATGCTTGGTCCGAAGCAGCTCGACAACGGTCTGGATCGGCGCAAGCGGATTGCGTAGTTCGTGCGCCAGCGTCGCGAGGAATTCATCCTTTCGACGGTCGGCAAGTTGCAGCGCCTGCTCGGCATGGTTCTTCGCTTCCAGCGCTATTTCCACCCTTTGCCGGGTCGCCAGCAACTCCTTCTCGTACTTGTCGCGGTCGGTCACGATCACGAACGCGAAATGGTCGTACTCGGTTTCGCCGTCGTGACGCCGTACGGCGTTGATCAGCATCGGGACCTTGTGCCCGTCGCGATGGCAGAGTTCGAGTTTCACCTCCGCTACCGAGCGCTGCATTTGCAGCAGAGGCGCCCAATGCGTCTGATGGAACACCTTTCCGCCGATACTCAGCAGGTCCTGGATCCGGCGCTGTTCAAGCAGTTCGCCAGCGGCATATCCGACCCAACAGCAGAACGTTGAATTGACACGAACGATCATGCCGTCGACGGTCGTCGTGACGAGGCCGCAAGGTGCTCGCTCGAAGGCGTCGTCAATCGGTCCCATCGTTCGTTTGTTGCTATCCATCTTACAAGTGTAGTTCTTTCAAAAACGCCTCGGCTGCAGTCTTGCTCTGTCCCGGCGCGCTCAGGTGCGGACAATGGCCGACGTTGTTGACGACACTAAGGACGCTGTCCGGAATCTCGCGGAGCATGTATTCCCCGACAGACAGCGGCGCAAGCAGGTCTTCATCCGATTGAACGATGAGCGTAGGCGTTGTCACGAGCGCGAGATCGGCGCGGTGATCGGCGAGGAAAGTGACACGCGCGAAATGCTTGGCGATCTCGGGATCGGTGCGGCAAAAGCTGTTGGTCAGTTCCTCGGTCATCTCAGGCGTGCCCGACGCGCCCATGATCGCCGGGGCCATCGTGTTCGACCAGCCGAGGTAGTTGCTCTCCAGTGTTTGCAGCAACTCGTCGATGTCGCCGCGGGTGAAGCCGCCTATGTAGTCGCCGTCGTTAATGAACGATGGCGAGGGACCGATCATGATATTGGCCGCGAACCGCTCCGGGGCCTCGATCGCGGCCAGCATACCGATCATCGCACTGACAGAATGACCAACGTGTATGACCGGTCCGGCTGCGCATTCGTCGATGATTTCGAGGACATCAGATGCGTAGCCCTTCAGCGAGCCGTACTTGCCCCGGTCATAGAACGCCAGATCGGATTCGCCGCCGCCCACAAGGTCAAACAGGACCGTTCGGTATCGCTCAGCGAAGCTGGGCGCGAACAGCTTCCACATGTTCTGGTCACAGCCAAAGCCATGAGCAAACATGATCGTCACGGGACCATCGCCGGAAATGTGGACATTGTTACGCGATCGAACATTCATTTTCATACCTGCAAAATAAGTCTACTAAGGAAATCGGTAATTGATTCTTCACTTCCTTGCGCGTGTTGAAAGAGCAAGGATTGTTCTCGGACTAATTTTTTTCGGGTCTGAAAATTGCGCGCTACACACGCTGACACCCTGTCAGAAACGCACACGTTAAACATATAAGAAGGCTTATGTCCTGGATACAAAATGAACGGGCGCGGGCGTGGACAAAGCGCATCAATTACGTGGACGGCACGTCACCCCGCGTGCTTGTCGTTGACGACAACCAGAGCGCAGCCGAGGCCCTGGTCACTTACCTCGGGTTCGAAGACATTGAATCGCGACCCGCCTATGGCGGCGCCGAAGCCATCGCGGCCGCCAGGAGCTGGTTGCCGGACGTGATTGTAATGGACATCTCCATGCCCTATTGCAGCGGCATAGAGGCATCCCGAGCCATGCGCGCCGATGTAACGACCCAGGGCATTGCCATTATCGCCTTTACCGCGCTCGACGAAGAAGAGGTACGGCGGCATCTCGTAGACCACGAGTTCGACGGGTACTGTCAGAAAGGGCAACCGCCTACCACCCTCCTTGCACTAATCTGGACTTTCTTGCTGAGAGATAAGTAACCGCTAAGTAACCGCTGCCAAGATTCGAAGTGAATCCGAGAGTGAAATCGCAACGTATTGAGCGGTATCTCGCTGCTGTGGGCCTGGCCCCGGGGGTTGCCCCGGCATTAAATGCTGACACTCTGTAGGTCATCCTATGTATGCTGGCGCGAAATCCGGCGGCCAAGCGTCATCTGATTCATAACAAGTGAGCAGCGCAAGAAAATCTAAGGTTTTTCTTCGGACTGCCGTATTACAGTCTTGGACGGCAAAGCGACCCGCTTCGGAGACGCAGTATGGATAAACGCGCGCCATTACGAATCAACGGACCTGGCGCTTTTGTAGCCATCGTGCTGGTTGTCATCTATGGTTTATGGCACCTCAGCGGCGCCTGGGCATTTGTGTTCGGGTCGCTTTTCCTGGCCTTTGGCGTCTGGGCTCTATCTAAACTATGGAACCCCCTGCCGAAATCATTCTGGTGGTATTGCGTCCTGGCGACTTGTCTCGGGGGAATCAGTCTGCTGCTCATCAAAAGCACGAGCGCCTAGGTGCGGTCGCTATCCCAACTCGGTCCGCCGAGGCCAAATACCAGTCTCCCTGTCGCATCCTGCTGGCCTAATGCTTTACCTTCCTCCGTCGATTTCCAAAAATGCCCAGTTGAGCACGCGTATCACGGCCTCGTCTGGGGAACTAAACCTTCCCATCGCACCTGATGAACGCACCGCGAAACCCCGCCGCGCGTGTCTGGCGGTGGACGCTCGAATCACTGCTTGAGCCATATAGGCGTGCCCTATGCACGTCGACGTGAGCTCAATGCAGTAGCCCTTATGAGTCATTTGCATGGTGCCTCCGTCCTCAAGTAGTTGAGGATTCAGATACTCACGCAATTGCTGTTCCATTGCCCTCCGGCAATGCGCTATCACCCAAAACCAGGTCTCCACTGAAATGACGAAAACACAGGCTCCCGAAGGGTTCTAGATGGCCGATCACGCTCATTCGACCCGCAGAGAAAAGCGTCGCGGCGAACGAAAACGTCGGAAAAGTGATGAGCCCCACGACAAAGACAATGCATTGATGACAACGTTGCGCGGGCCGCTGACAGGCTCGATTTGGCATGCGAAGGATTTTGAAAAGATGCATTAGCACTTTGAATCACTCGCTCAGGGTAATTTGCTGTGCTGCTCGCCGTTTTCAGCCGCCTTTTCGTTGGTTGCGCAATTTTGCAATGATATGGATACCGAAATGGTTCTGCGGAAACTGGGCGAGTATCAGGGCAACGCAGTCCCAACGGAGTGATCCGCTATTCCGACTAGGCACTTACACGTTGTGCGTCTGGTCGGCGCTGCAGCTACGCCGGTATGCGCTCGTCCATGGATTCCGTAGGAAGGTGTCCAATAACGCCATGCGCGAGTCTTTCGTCGTCATGCCTGGATGTAAACCGCTTGCGCACGCGGATCGTTCCACGCGAGCGGGGCCGACGTTAAAGATCTTCTCGATCCGCTTTTAATCAAACGGAGATGAATACGATATTCGCCATCTGTCGACACGCAGTGGACCGGTTAAGGCAGCGCTTGCCGGTAGTTCAAATCCTGGAACGGTCGAGCTATAGTCGTAATATATTCGGACCAGTAACCAGCAAGCTGGGGTCAATATGGTTGATATCGACGATGCCAGAGAAAATCACCTTTTGTCGGTTTTGCCGGAGACCGAGTGGAGGCGCATGGCGCCGCATTTGGTACGGGTCAAAATGCCGTTGGGAAAAGTTGTGTACGAGTCTGGCGACCGGCTCGGCCACCTCTACTTCCCTACGACATCGATCGTATCGCTGCTTTATGTACTGGAAGATGGCGCGTCGGCCGAAATCGCGATCGTCGGCAACGAGGGTTTGATTGGCATCTCACTGTTCATGGGCGGAGAGACAACGCCGAGCCGCGCGGTTGTTCAAAACGCCGGAGAAGCGTATAGGCTGAGGTCCCATGTCTTGAAAGAAGAGTTTCGGCGCGCCGGTCCTGTCCAGCGATTATTGCTGCGCTACACCCAGGCGTTGATTACGCAGATGGCTCAGACCGCAGTTTGCAATCGCCATCATTCTATCGATCAGCAATTGTGCCGGTGGCTGCTACTCAGCATCGACCGATTACCCTCCAACGAGCTCACGATGACAGAGGGATTGATCGCAAACATGCTCGGTGTCGGGCGCTCAGAAGTCACGGAGGTGGCACTGAGATTACAAGATGCTGGACTGATCCGCTACAGCCATGGACACGTCGAGGTGGTGAACCGGCCCGGCCTCGAAAAGCGTGTATGCGAGTGCTATCGCGTGGTGAAAACCGAGTTCGACAGGCTGCTGCCAGATCTGATGGAGATCTGAATACAAATTCCGGCGCGCCGCGCACCGAGTCCCAAGCGACTCCCAAGCGACGGGAGGCGCACCCGTAACGGGCGGCATCGCCACTTACTCGCAAGCGGGTGCGCAATTCAGCTTCAACATGCTGTGGACAATCATTGTCACCTACCCGCTGATGGTGGTTATTCAAGTCATCAGTGCGTGGTTGGGACGGGTGAGCGGCCATGGTCTTGCTACTAATATCCGGCGCCGTTATCCCGCGTGGCTCTTGTACGGGTCCGTGTTTCTACTGCTGGTGGCCATTGCCGTCGACCCGCCCGCGATGGGCGCGGCGGTCAATCTTGTCATTGGCGGTTCCGTGCTGCTCTATACCATCGGCTTGGCACTGTTTTCCGTTCTGCTGCAAGTTGTCGGCTGCAGCCGGGGCGGGTGCACGCTCGGCTCCAGGAATCGCGGGTTCTGGCGGCGACAACGGGCCCACCGGTTACTTCCTAATTTGATGGTAGCTTGGGCTGAACCGGATATCGGGAATTTGCTTGAGGCGCGTGGTCCAGGACTAGCCTGAGTCCACGGTCAAAGCAAAAGCGTTTACAGGGAAGCAATCGGCTTCGGGCTGGGCAAAGTCTCAAGTAAATCGAATAGCCTGTCGATTGGCACCGGCTTAGCAAAATAGTAGTCAAACCCTGCTTCGATCGCTTCCTTATGGAAGTCCGCCGTCGCGTAACCACTTAGAGCAACTAATGTCAGCGGTTCCGTATTAAAGCGCTCACGCAAACCGAGAGCGACATCGAAACCGGACATGTCGGGCAGACCAATATCGATGATTGCGACTGTCGGCCTGAACACCGTGTCGGGAGACAACGCCGTTTTCCCGTCGAGCGCGGTTTGACATTCGTGACCATTCATAGCCAGCAATGCTTCCAATGCGCGCAGGGAGTCTTCGTTGTCGTCCACGAGCAGCATGCGTTGCGCATAGCCTCCGTGTGCATCGGCGAAGGTCTCCGGTGCATCCGGTACAAGATCGTGAACCCGCGGCAATTCAACCACGAAGGTGCTGCCTCGCCCGATGCCCGGGCTTTCCACCGTGACCGTACCGCTGTGATCGCGCACGAGCCGTTGCACAACCGTCAACCCGATACCCAGACCGGATTCCTGTCGTCCCAAACCCATGGACGCTTGCGCAAACAGATCGAAAACCCGCGGCAACATGTTGTCGTCAATGCCAATGCCGCGATCGATTACTTTCACGCGCACACTGATGTCGTCGACCGTCACCCCAATTTGGATTTCATCGGCTTGAGACGTATAGCGCGCGGCGTTGTGAATGATGTTGCTGAACACCTGTTTTAACCGGCCGGGATCGACACGGACCATGACGGGTTCGGGCGGATACTCGACCAGCACGCGATGCCCGTAGCGCGCCACTTCGGCTGCGGTCATCTCCACGGCGCCATCAATCAGTGTCTCGATACGAACAATCTCTGTCTTCAACTCCACTTTGCCGCGCGTCAGCCGGGACACGTCGAGCAGATCGTTGACCATGTGGGAAAGATGCTGCGTCTGACGACCGATCACCGCGAAGGTCTTGGCCTGCATGTCGCCAATCGGCTCGGCGCTGCGCTGCGCCACTTCAAGCGACAAGGAAATCGCCGAGAGCGGATTGCGCAATTCGTGCGCGAGCATCGCGAGAAACTCGTTCTTGCGAGCGTCCGCGTCTTCGAGTTCCGCCTTGTTGCGGCGCAGTTCTTCAAGTGCGAGCAACATGTCGCGATTCTGGCGTTCCAACTCTTCGACGGGCGTTTGCGCCTTCCTACGCGTTAACTGCTCGACCAGTCCGTTCAACTGAGCAGTAGTCAGGCGCGGCGTATCGCGGGGAAGAAACATTTCAAGCGAGACCGTCGTACCCTGGCCGGGCTGTGAACTGACAAAGAAGCCGTCGGCCATTCGCCGGCTACCCGGGATACCAATGCTCAACGATTTCTCGCCGTGGGACGCATCGGCGAGGAGTTCGTCGAGGTTTGCAATGCCGGGGCCCTTATCCGTGATCTGCGCGACCACGCATTGCATGTTGATCGCTTCGCTGGCGTCGCCGACTAGGAAGGTCAGCGTGCCTCCGCCGGCGAACTGCACAGCATTGCGCGCGATTTCCGAAATAGCGGTGATGAAACGCGTACGCTGCAGATTGTCGAGCCCGAATAACTCACCCACCTGGCGCGACCGGTCGCGAATTGCGACGAGGCTGAGATTGCTGCTGATCGGTGTGGAAAGAATTCGATGAAGCATGTCAAACCGCCTTGACGACAACAACGGTTGCATCGTCCGAATCACGCGCGAAGTCGCGATGCAACACGGCCGCGATCAGGCTCGGATGGTGTTGAATCAGGCCCGCATGCCGGTTCAGGTTCCAGCGCGTCGACAAGCCATCCGTTGTCAGGATCATCGCACTGCGGGCAGTCCAGTCAACCGAGGCCTCGCGGACCAGGCGCATGTTGTAGCCGACCGTGCCATCGGTGGAAAGCAGATGCTGACTGGCTTCGCCGGACACCACGATTCCGACGATATTGCCAACCCCGGCAAACTTGACCGAGCCTGCAGCCATATCAATCTCCGCTACCGCCATCACCGCCCCGCGTGACCCCTTGAGGCCTTCGTGCGCGTGCCGGAGAATGCTGGCGGGCGTGTCTATGCGACCGGCTTGGCGAAAGATATCCACCGCGCGCCGTGACGCGTCCGACGCCAGCGGACCGTGACCGAGGCCATCGAGAAGGACAGTACGCATTCGACCGTCACGTTCCTCGACACCCCACGCGTCGCCGCACACTTCCTGGTTCGCCTTCGGCGTCGATCGTGCCCCGACAGAATAGCGCGACGCATCCGCCACCTGCGATTTGGCGTTCTGGATGCGCGCGAGCACGGCAGTACCCGCGCCCGCGACGGAGTAAATGTCGAAGAGATGCGATTGACGGGACATGGTGCCCAACCCCGCTCCCAGACTGCCGCCCGTTGAAAAGCCATCACGCCGGGCCGCATCGAGATTCGCGATACCCGGCCCGCGGTCTAGCGCGAGCAATTCGATCCCGGCGACGTCGCCGCTCATATATTGCCGCAGCAAAATTTCGCCGCGCCCCGCGTACTTGATGATGTTGGTCGCGGCTTCGCTCGCGACCAACGCGGCGTCGGCCTGGTATCGCTCGGAGAAACCCAGGCTTTGAGCGAGCTTGATGGTCGCCCGCCGCGCTTCGGCTACGCCGCTTTGATCCGTGAGACTCAGCGCATAGTCCATCAGCGCCTCTTCCATTGGGTAATGCTCACTGTAGTCCCGACATTGACCGCCGACGTAATGTCGAATTCGTTGACCAGACGACGTGCGCCACCCAGGCCCAGTCCCATGCTTTTAGCGGTGCTGTAACCGTCTTCCATTGCCCGGTCGATATCCGGAATCCCCGGACCCTGATCCGTGAAAACCAGTTTGATGCCAGCACGCCCGTTGTTCTCGAGCTCGAAAACCGTGACCGTGCCCCCCTTGCCGTGTACGAGTGTATTACGCGCAAGCTCGCTCGCCGCCGTTACGAACTTGGTTCGCTCAAGCGTTCCGAAAGCCATTTTTGTCGCGAGTTCCTGTATGAATTTTCGCGCGCCGTTGACTTGATCGGATGTACGTATTTCCAGGACGGCGGGGCTCAGGGTGACTATGAGGATACTCCCGTCTCGTCCGAGGCTTCGTCGAGCGACCGGCGCAGCAAGGCCATGCCTTTGTCGATGTCGAGCGCCGTGCGAATCCCTTTGAGCGACATCCCGAGTTCGACCAGCGTAATCGCCACCGCGGGGCGCATGCCGACGAGCACCGTAGTGGCATCAAGCACGCGCGCCATGGCAGCGATGTGTCCCAGCGTGCGGCCGATGAACGAGTCGACAATCTCCAACGCCGAGATATCGATCAGCACACCCCGGGCATGCGTCTTCTCGATGCGTGATGTCAGGTCGTCCTGGAGATTCAGGACCAACTCATCGTGAAGCTCGACCTGGATCGACACCAGCAAAAAGTCGCCGAGCTTGAGAATCGGAATTTGCTCCATGCCTATTCGCCTGCTTTCACGCTACCGAGTTTGCCCACTGTCAACCCGACCCGGCGCAGCGCAATCTTCAACGCCTCGGCAAGCGTGGCCTTGGTGACCACATCGCCCAAGTCCACGCCCAGGTGCACAATGGTTTGCGCAATTTGCGGGCGAATGCCGCTGATGATGCACTCGGCGCCCATCAAGCGTGCCGCCGCCACCGTCTTGAGCAAATGCTGCGCGACCAGCGTATCGACTGTTGGGACGCCGGTAATATCGATGATCGCGATTGCCGCTTCATTCTCCACGATCGAGTCGAGCAGGCTTTCCATAACGACCTGCGTGCGTTCGCTATCAAGCGTACCGATCAGCGGCAGCGCGACGATCGAATCCCACAGTTTGACCACCGGTGTAGTCAGATCGAGCAACTCCTGCTGCTGCCGCTCGATGATTTGCTGCCGGCTCTTCTGATACTCGGAGACCGTGACAAGCCCAAGCTTGTCCAGGACTTGCGTCAACTTCCAGAATTCGTCGTTCAGACGATCGCCGTCGTCGCCGGATTTGCGCAAGCTGTCGAACAACGGCTTTTTCAGCGAGAAGATGAAGGTCGCGGTGTCTTCCGAGGAAAACCCTTGAACCACGCGTTCACGCGACAGCTTCGCGAGGTGGGCACGGACGTCGTCCCACTCGGAGCCGGTAATATTCTCGCTGTAATCGTTTTTTACGGCAGTCGAAAATACCGACAGGAAGGCACGCGAAGTCTCCTTGATCTCGGCTTCAGAAAGTGTGCCCTGCTTCGCCTCGGCCGAAAGTTGCTCCGCAACCCAGGTGGCAAGAATGCCTGCTTCGTCTTTTACCAAAATATCGGCCAAGCCAGCGCGTTTGCTCAAGTCATTCTCCTAGTCTCTAGTCGCGGATTTTCGCAGGAAAGGATTATATGTGACATTCGGTGGCACAACCGAACTAGCTGGATACTGCTTTCCTGCGCCTGACCGTTTTGCGTACAGCTTGGAATTGCCCCTCTTTATGCCGGCACGAATGCTTAAATGGTGCAATTTATTGGACTATAAAAGGAGCGTAAATTGGCCGAAGAATCGAACGATCTCCCGTGTCGCATTCGGACCCGACCATGTGTGGCCAAGCCCGTGGAAAGAATTCATCAACGCTCCCAAGATATTCCTAAGGAATACTACTTATGAAAAAGGTCATCGAAACAGGATGCAGAGCGCAGAGTACAAAGAACGGGATATCCGATCGATAGATTTCGGCGTTGCCGCGCGCTCTGCAGCGGCTAGCGGTTAAACGCAATGCGTGTGCCCGACGACGCCACGGCCCTCCTTAAAACAGAAAACACGCGGGGAAAACGACTTCGGCCGCAAAAAGAGAGATATCTTTTCTAATAGTTAGTTGCGGTCTCGATGGAATCACTTCGACGTTATCCATTTTGTTAGCGCGAGGCAACCACAGAAGAAAAGAGGACTTACGCGGACGCGCTTATTCCCGACTTCGGTTTAGCCACCAAAGTAATTGATGACCACGCGTCGCGCGCCCCACAGCGAATCCGTAATCCTGACCTCGTCAACACGCCTTGCGCGTATATCGCTTAATAGACGATCCAATCCTTCAACCGTGTCACAACGATACGCTCGCGTCTCGACATGGACATCCCTACCCGACCTGCTCGCCATGTCAGCGCGAATCCGGGCGAGTTGCGACATGGCCGACTGCAGGCCAGTCACGAAAATATACCGGTCATCCATGCAATACAACGTGTCTGGGTATGGCCGTGTCTGCTTGTTGATGCCAATAACGCGTCACGCCGCAGGCCTTGCGTCCTGCGCCGGCACGGCTCTGACATCGTCGCGCAAGCCATGCGCATTGAGCAAGCGATACAGCGTGACGCGCGATATGCCGAGTTCCTGCGCGGCATCGCCCAGACGGCCGCGATGGCGCAGCAACGCGAGTTCGATAGCCTGCCGCTCCGCGAACTCACGCGCCTGCGCGAGCGACACCGGGGCAACGTCCACGAAGTCGCTCAGCTCAAGATCACTTGCCCCGATCTGCTGCCCTTCCGACATGACAATGGCCCGTCGAATCCGGTTGATCAGTTCGCGCACATTGCCCGGCCAGCCATAGTTATGAATTGCAGCAATCGCATCAGGCGCAAAGCCACGCAGCCGCCGGCTTGCTTCTTTCTTGAAGCGCTCGAGCAAGTGATTCGCGAGCAACTCGATATCTTTTCCGCGCGCCCGCAGCGGCGGCTCGTCAAGTTGCAGAACGCAAAGACGGTGATACAGGTCGGCGCGGAAGCGCCCTTCGATCATCGCCGTTTGCATGTCAACGTGCGTGGCCGAAATGATGCGCACGTCCACAGGCGTAGAACCATGTCCGCCTAGGCGCTCGACCTTTCGCTCCTGCAGGAAACGCAGCAGACTGGCCTGGCTTTCCAGTGGCAGGTCGCCGATTTCATCGAGGAAAAGCGTGCCGCCGTTAGCCGCTTCCACACGCCCGATCTTGCGTTGATTCGCGCCGGTAAACGCGCCGCGCTCATAACCGAATAACTCCGATTGCAGAAGATGCGTGGGAATGGCACCACAGTTAATTGCGACGAACGGCTGCTCTCGCCGAGGAGAACGCTCGTGAATGGCAAGCGCGGTCAGTTCTTTGCCCGTGCCCGATTCGCCCGAGATAAAGACTGGCGCGTCGGTCATCGCGACCTTTCGAATAGAGCGGAACAAAGAGACCATTGCGTCGCAGGAGCCCACCATTTCGCCTTCGGGACGTCCGTCACCTGCATCGCCCGATACGTTCACCTGCAACGCCACCATGCCATACGCATGGCCAACTGCATCGACCAGGCGATCATCCGATGCAGGAAGCGTGATGTAGTCGAAACAGTAGTCGCGAATCAGGCCGCGCACGCGTGCGTCCTCAAAGTCCTCGCGATGACCCAACGCTACCCAACCAGTGAGCGCGTTCGCAAGAAGGTCGTGAAGATAGCGATGGTCAGCCGGGAATTCGAGCGAGGAGAAATCCAGGATCCCCGCTGATGTATGCCGGCGCGTTGTCTTCGGCACGATGCCGGGTTCGATCAGCTCGACGTTCCAGGAACGCTCCTGGAGACGTGTCTGCAAACGCGCGTGCAGCGCCCGACCGACATAATAGAGCTGCCGCTTTTCCCCGTGCATGGTCTTCTCTCATTACTCTATTGTGGGAAGCAGTATGCACGTTGACAGCCGGTCCGAATATCCGTCGCAAACGTTAAACATACTTTGAATCTTTGGATCAATGCATAAACTTGATAAAGAGAATTGAGGGATGTTTTGCCGTTGTTATTTAGCATGCCGAAAATAAAGGAAAAAAGTGCGTATAACCCGGCCTTCTTACCGCACTGACTCTGTATCGGCGTTTATTACTTGCACATGGAATGAAGTTGACTTTGCGTTCTTTGCTCTAGACGCCCAGCGGTCGCCGCACTCCGCGCCATTCTCAGGCTGCACGGACACTCATTTACCATGGGTTGGAATAATGCCTCTAGCCGCGCTCACATGCACCGATGTATATCGGTCTCCTGACCGGAAATCGCAGTGAAGTCCTCAATCACGATAAGCGTCCCAATTCCGGGCTTTACGCTTGCGGCAACGATATGAACTTGCCGGTGGGCAAGCACCAGATTCGGACTCGTGTGGACGTTCGGATATCTGGCCGCCATGCCTACTGCTGAAAGTATGCGGGCGTTGGCCGGTAGAAATGCAAACACCCACTTCTCTTCCGCTGTTTAAGTTCGTATTGCTTAATTAATGCATGCTCGCATGCGTAGCAGAAGACGTGTTGTTCGAGCGGTGCGTTGAACACTGCGACCGCAGGACAAGTGTCTTTTGCGCGTCTGGGCTCCCTAGTCAGGGTTATCGTGCCGAGAGTTCCTGCCCAATGCCAACAGAAGCGGTCACCGTAATCTGGAGACCGACGACGATATGCGCCCTCAGTCGTATTCTTCGATGAAAGCCGGAGCCGCATCAAAGAACAGCGCTCAAAATTTGGATCCACCTGCGAATTGTCCTGGGCCTCTCAGGACAATTCGCAGGCAATAAAAAACCCGCAGAGCCAATAGCCATGCGGGTTTTTCTGGTCATTCCTGAACTACTTCGATCTTGCTTGCGAAACGGTGGTGGGTGCTGACGGGCTCGAACCGCCGACCTACGCCTTGTAAGGGCGCCGCTCTACCAACTGAGCTAAGCACCCCGCTTCGACTTTTTCAAAACCTTTCAAGCGATCTTCACACCCATCATGCGAAAGAAGTGTGTGATCTGCTCCGCCAGACTCGAAACCGCTTCAAACCGGCCCGCATCCAGCGAGTCCGCTAGTTTAGCGCATCTTTTAGCGCTTTGCCAGGGCGAAATTTCGGAACCTTCGCTGCTTTGATCTTGATCTCATCGCCAGTACGGGGATTACGGCCAATGCGCGCCGTCCGCTTGCCCACGGCAAAGGTCCCGAAGCCGACCAGCGTCACCGAGCCGCCCTTCTTCAGGGTCGTCTTGACCCCGCCAATCACAGCTTCGAGCGCGCGGCCGGCCGCCGCTTTGGAGATATCAGCTTGTTGCGCAATATGGTCGATCAGGTCCGTTTTGTTCATTGTGATCCCCCGAATAATGGTTTGTGGATGGGCGATTCTGCAAAGTGTAGGTTCACGACAGGCTGCTTGAGCACAGGCCCGGAAGCCCCAAGTGCGGCGGTCATTAGAAGTAGCCGAAAGACAGGTGTCAACCGGGATTGAGCCTGATTAGAGGGCCTTTACTTGAACGCTGACGCACTAAACCGCACGTTGGAGGCGCCAATAAAAAACCCGCGGGGTCATTTCACAATGACCCCGCGGGTTTTTTGGTTCGCTCGACTCAGGCGCGCCGGTTCAGGCCGCGCCTCAACAGGCGTTTAATGCTTCACGAAATCACCAGCTGCTGGCGTGTCCTTCTGCTCTGCAACAGCGGGCGTCGCCGGCGGCTTGGCTTCTTCTTCCGGCAGTGCTGCTGGAACACGTTCGAGCGCAAGCTCAAGCACCTTGTCGATCCAGCGAACCGGAACGATTTCGATCGAGTTCTTCACGTTGTCCGGAATTTCGGCCAGATCCTTCGTGTTCTCTTCCGGGATCAGCACGAGCTTGATACCGCCGCGATGCGCCGCCAGCAACTTCTCCTTCAATCCGCCGATAGGCAACACTTCACCACGCAACGTGATTTCGCCGGTCATTGCCACGTCTGCGCGAACCGGGATACCGGTCAGCACGGACACGAGCGCCGTCGTCATTGCGATACCGGCGGACGGACCGTCCTTCGGCGTCGCGCCTTCAGGCACGTGGATGTGGATGTCCTTTTTCTCGAACGCCTCATCCGACACACCCAGGCGACGCGAACGCGAACGCACCACTGAACGCGCTGCCTCGACCGACTCCTTCATCACGTCGCCGAGCGAACCCGTGCGGATGATGTTGCCCTTGCCCGGCATTACAGCAGCTTCGATGGTCAGCAAGTCGCCGCCCACTTCCGTCCACGCCAGACCTGTCACCTGACCAACCTGGTTGTCCTTCGCGGCAAGACCAAAGTCGGTCTTGCGCACGCCGAGGAACGTGTCGATGTTGCTGCTGTCGATCCGGACAGCGCCTTCCGCCTTCTTCAGCAGAAGCATCTTGACCACCTTACGGCAGATCTTCGACATTTCGCGCTCAAGCGACCGGACGCCGGCTTCACGCGTGTAGTAACGAATGATGTCGCGGATCGCTTCTTCCGTGAGATCCATCTCGCCAGCCTTCAGGCCGTTGTTGCGGGTCTGCTTCGGCAACAAATACTTCTGCGCGATGTTGATCTTCTCGTCTTCGGTGTAACCCGAGAGGCGAATCACTTCCATCCGGTCGAGCAACGGAGGCGGAATGTTCAGCGAGTTCGACGTCGCCACGAACATCACGTCCGACAAGTCGAAGTCCACTTCGATGTAGTGATCGGCGAACGTATGGTTCTGTTCAGGATCGAGCACCTCAAGCAGAGCCGAAGCGGGATCGCCGCGGAAATCCATGCCCATCTTGTCGACTTCGTCGAGCAGGAAAAGCGGATTGCGCACGCCGACTTTCGCGAGGCTTTGCAGAATCTTGCCGGGCATCGACCCAATGTACGTGCGACGGTGACCACGAATCTCGGACTCGTCATGCACGCCGCCAAGCGCCATACGCACGAACTTGCGGTTCGTCGCGCGGGCGATCGACTGGCCCAGCGAGGTCTTGCCAACGCCCGGAGGCCCGACGAGGCACAGAATAGGCGCCTTGACCTTTTCAACCCTTTGTTGGACCGCAAGATACTCGAGGATCCGTTCCTTGACCTTCTCTAGGCCAAAGTGATCTTCGTCGAGCACGCGTTCCGCATTCGAGAGGTCATTGTTGACCTTGCTCTTCTTGCGCCACGGCAAGCCGATCAGCGTGTCGATGTAGTTGCGCACGACCGTGGCTTCAGCCGACATAGGCGACATCAGCTTGAGCTTCTTCAGCTCGGCATCGGCCTTCTTCTTGGCTTCCTTCGGCATGCGTGCGTTGGTGATGCGCTTCTCGAGTTCTTCGAGATCCGCACCTTCCTCGCCTTCGCCCAGTTCCTTCTGGATCGCCTTGACCTGTTCGTTCAGGTAATACTCGCGCTGGCTCTTTTCCATCTGACGCTTCACGCGTCCACGAATGCGCTTTTCGACTTGAAGAATGTCGATCTCAGCTTCGAGCTGGGCAAGCAGATGCTCAAGGCGTTCCACAACCGGGAACATCTCGAGAATGTGTTGCTTCTGGTCGAGCTTCAGCGGCAAATGCGCGGCAATGGTGTCGGCCAGGCGACCCGCTTCGTCAATACCCGACAGCGACGTCAGGATCTCGGGAGGGATCTTCTTGTTGAGTTTCACGTACTGATCGAACTGCGACACAATCGCGCGGCGCAGCGCTTCAGTTTCAGCGCTGTCGGCGTGGTCGGGTTCGAGCGGCATCACGTCGCAGGAAAACTGTGTTTCCTGTTCTTCGATCGTGAGCGTCTTGGCGCGCTGCAAGCCTTCGACCAGCACCTTCACGGTACCGTCCGGCAGCTTCAGCATTTGCAGGATGTTCGCGATACATCCCACTTCGTACATGTCTTTTTCGGTCGGCTCGTCTTTCGCAGCGGTCTTCTGGGCAACAAGCATGATGTGCTTGCCACCTTCCATCGCGGCTTCGAGTGCCTTGATCGATTTGGGTCGTCCGACAAAAAGCGGAATCACCATGTGCGGGAAAACGACTACGTCACGCAGCGGGAGCAGCGGGAGAGTAATGCGTTCCTGCGGGAGGAGTTGGGTTCCTGACATTTTCATTTCCCCAGTAGTGGAATCAGTTCAGTCGTAAATAAGGCCGTCAAAATGGATTGCAAGCCTTAAGCGTGTGGGAAAAGATCAGTGAATCGAAAAAAATTCGCCTCAGTAACGTGTCAGTAACATCCACAAGATATCCGAAAAATAAACAAAAAGCCGTTCACGTTGCCATGAACGGCTTTTCGCCGACACACAGCCAAACTCAGTTAGAACCTGCTACCTTCGGCGTGTCTTCGTAGATCAAAAGCGGCTTGCCATCGCCATCAATTGTATTGTCATCCACGATGACCTTGCTTACACCCTTCATTGCCGGCAACTCGTACATCACGTCCAGCAACGCTTGTTCCAGAATGGACCGCAGACCACGCGCACCCGTCTTTCGGCGGATAGCCTTCAACGCGATAGCCTTCAGCGCGCCCGGACGAATCTCCAGGTCAACACGTTCCATGTTGAACAGCTTGTGGTACTGCTTCACCAGCGCATTCTTCGGTTCGGTCAGGATCTTGATCAGCGCGTCTTCATCGAGCTTGCCGAGCGTCGCCACCACGGGCAGACGGCCGATCAGTTCGGGAATCAAACCAAACTTGATCAAATCTTCCGGTTCCACTTCGCGCAGCACTTCGCCCGCGTCGCGATCCACTTTACTCTTCACGCTTGCGCCAAAACCAATGCCGGTCTTTTCCGTACGATCGATGATGACCTTTTCAAGGCCGTCAAACGCGCCGCCGCAGATGAACAGAATGTTGGTGGTGTCGACCTGGATGAAGTCCTGGTTCGGGTGCTTGCGGCCACCTTGCGGGGGCACTGAAGCCATTGTGCCTTCGACCAGCTTCAGCAACGCTTGCTGGACACCCTCCCCCGACACGTCGCGCGTGATGGACGGGTTATCCGACTTGCGGCTGATCTTGTCGATTTCGTCGATATAGACAATGCCGCGCTGGGCCTTGTCGACTTCGTAGTTACAGTTTTGCAGCAGCTTCTGAATAATATTTTCAACGTCTTCGCCAACATAGCCGGCTTCCGTCAGCGTGGTTGCGTCTGCAATCACGAACGGGACGTTCAACATGCGAGCGAGCGTTTGCGCGAGCAAGGTCTTGCCCGAACCCGTAGGCCCGATCAGCAGTATGTTGCTCTTCGACAACTCGATATCGTCTTTCTTCTCGAGATGCTTGAGACGCTTGTAGTGGTTATACACCGCCACTGCAAGAATCCGCTTCGCGCGTTCCTGACCGATCACGTACTGGTTCAGGATCTCACTGATCTCTTGCGGGCTCGGCAGATCCGACTTCGTCAGGCCAGCCTCTTCCGCCGCGCCGGCAGCTTCGTCGCGGATAATTTCATTGCACAAGTCGATGCATTCATCGCAGATGAACACAGAAGGACCTGCAATCAACTTCTTGACCTCGTGCTGGCTCTTGCCGCAGAACGAGCAATACAACAGCTTTTCGCTGTTTGAACCTTTTTTGTCCGCCATGGATGTGCGAGCCTCCGGACACTCGATTACATAATACGCCGCTCAATTCACCTACGCAGAAATGGCCTGTGCGTAGATTGAAAGCGCGTGTGGCGTGTGCTTTGACGCCGTTTTCCGCGTTGGCTCCAGCCTGTCGCGCGGCTCGGTTTGCCGCGCCGCCGTTGGCGGTCTGGCCCGAAACCGCAACGTCCGTATGGACAAAAACGGAACAGCTGGTCCCTCAGTTCCCGACCCGTCCCCAACGACCGGCGGGGGGCGTCTTTCAGGGACGCTTGTGAAGAACCTGATCGACGATACCGTACGCCTGCGCGTCGTCGCCGGACATGAAATTGTCGCGGTCGGTGTCACGTGCAAGACGTTCCGCTGGCTGACCCGTATGGTGCGCGAGCAATTGATTCAGACGTTCCTTCAGGTACAGGATTTCACGTGCCTGAATTTCGATGTCCGACGCCTGCCCGCGCGCGCCGCCGAGCGGCTGGTGAATCATCACGCGCGAGTTGGGCAGCGCAACGCGCTTACCCTTGGCGCCCGCTGCCAGCAGGAAAGCGCCCATGCTCGCGGCCAGTCCCATGCACAGCGTGGCGACATCCGGCTTCACGAACTGCATGGTGTCGTAAATGGCCATGCCAGCCGACACCGAGCCACCCGGGCTGTTGATGTACAGGCTGATGTCCTTGTCGGGGTTTTCGCTTTCGAGGAACAGCAACTGCGCGACCACCAGGTTGGCCGACTGGTCATTCACTTCGCCGACCAGGAACACCAGGCGCTCTTTCAACAGGCGCGAATAGATGTCATAGGCACGTTCGCCGCGGCCGCTCGTTTCCACAACCATGGGCACCAGACCGAGCGCCTTGGTTTCGAAATCATGCGGTGCGTTCGACGCAAGTGTGTCCAGTAATTGAGCGCGAAAGGTCATGCAATTTCCTTGTTCGGAATAGGGATACTGAACGACAAAGGAACATCCGAAAAACGGCACAACCGGGTAACCGGCACCAGCACCGCCCATGCAACCGAAATGCAAAAAAGGCGTGCCGGCCCGTCACCTCGACGGCCCTGCACGCCTTGTCGACGCTGCTTACGCTTGCGCCGTCGCGCTGGCCAATTCTTCGAAGCTTACTTCCTTGTCGCTCACTCGGGCCTTGCCGAGCACGAAGTCAACGACGTTGCTTTCCACAACATACGCTTCCATTTCGGCGAGGCGCTGCTGATTCGAATAATACCAGCGGACGACTTCCTTCGGGTCCTCGTAGCTTTTCGCGAATTCGTCGACTTCCGCGCGGATCTGTTCCGGCTTTGCCTGCAGGTCGTTGGTCTTGACCAGTTCGGCCAGAACCAGGCCCAGCTTGACGCGGCGTTCAGCTTGTTCCGCGAACATTTCTGCGGGGATGGGAGCGTCGGCTGCGTTCGGCACACCGCGTTGTTGCAGATCCTGACGCGCCATTTCCACCAAATGTTGCTGATCCTGCTCGATCAGCGCCTTCGGCACGTCGAGTTCGGAGATTTTCAGCAGGGCGTCCATGACCTGGTTCTTCACGATCTGTTGCGTGCGGCGCTTGGCTTCACGTTCCAGATTGTCTTTAATCTCACCGCGCATCTTGGTTGTGTCGCCGTCTTCCACACCCAGCGACTTCGCGAAATCGGTATCGATTTCCGGCAGGTGCGCCCATTCGATCTTCTTCATCGTGATGGTGAACTGAGCCGTTTTGCCGGCCACGTCCTTGCCGTGGTAGTCGTCCGGGAACTTCAGGTCGAATTCCTTCGACTCGCCGACCTTCAGGCCGAGCGCCGCCGTTTCGAATTCTGGCAACATGCGCCCTTCGCCCAGCACGAACGTGAAGTCTTCAGCGCTGCCGCCTTCGAACAGCACACCGTCGAGCTTGCCGACGAAGTCCATTGTCACGCGGTCACCGTCTTTGGCTGCCGTATCCGCGCCGCCGTCACCGTGCTCGCCACCTTCGCCGCGTGCGTGGTAGTGCACGCGCTGCTTGCGCAGGATTTCCAGCGTACGGTCGATTTCCGCTTCCGAGATGGTCGTGACCGTGCGTTCGATTTCAGCCGTTGCCACGTCGCCGATCTTCACTTCCGGATACACCTCGAAAGTTGCGTCGAACGCGTAGTCGGCTGCTTCCGCCGCTTCTTCGCCGCCCTTGGGCGCAAAGCTCGGCTGGCCAGCCACGCGCAGGTTTTCGGTGCGCGTGACGTCGAAGAATTCCTTGCCTACCTTGTCGCTCAGCACTTCGGCTTCAACCTGGCCCTGGTACTGCTGCGTCACCATCTTGAGCGGCACCTTGCCCGGGCGGAAACCCGGCATGCGCACGTTTTTCGCCAGCTGACGGATACGCGAATCCACTTCCTTTTGCACCGTATCTTTCGGCAGGGAAATCGTCACACGGCGTTCGAGCTTGCCGAGGTTTTCAACAACGTTAGCCATGGCTTCTATCGTCCTAGAGTAAATCGAGTATTCGGGTTCGTGTGTCTGGTCAGTTCTGGTTCGATCTCGCACCACGATAGGCGCACGGCGCCTCGCGGTTCCTGAACAATGCAAGCAGCCTGACTGAGCCCGTTGCAAAGCTCATTCCATAGATCCGCCAAGCCGTGACAGGAAGCCGTACGCGCCGGTTTGAGTCAACCGAGCCAAACATTTTACCAAACTATTTGCAAGGGTCGTGGCGGATGAGGGTCTGCTCCGCAAATACTGGCAAATTCATCAGCGAATTCGGCCCATTTTCGCGGTTTTGGTGCGGGTTTTGCGGTCCTCGGTTGCCGTGACGGCGCTTTGGCACACCGCCCCGGCCGGCGTATTTCCGAACGCGCGTGCGGCACATTGCTGCGCGCGTTGCATTGCCAGCGCGCATTGAAAGCATGCCGTACACGCATAAGGTTTGATTAATTCGGGCCGTGTCGCTAGATTTCAAGCAAACTCATAACTCGAGACATCATGCCTAACACCCAGCCCGCCGGTTTTTCCACCTCTTCCCCCGTTGTTGTGATCGCGCCGGATTCCTTCAAGGGTTCACTCAGTGCGGAACAGGTCGCGGACGCAATTGCGACCGGTATCCTGCGGGCGCGCAGCGATGCGGTCATCCGCATCGTGCCAATGGCCGACGGCGGCGAAGGCACGCTCGACGCCATGCTGGCGGCGGGCGGCGAGCGGCGCCTGATCGACGTGCGGGGCGCGGCGTCCAAGCGGCGCGACGCCGCGACAGGGTTGCTGACGGACGGCAGCGCCATTGTGGAAACAGCGGAAGTCGTGGGAATCACGGACCCCGACGGCATGGCCGTGCCGGTCGCCGAGCGCAGCACGCTCGGCATGGGCGAAGCGATCCGCACGCTGCTTGATCTCGGCGTGCGCAAGTTCTACGTGGCGCTGGGCGGCAGCAGCACGAACGACGGCGGTGCGGGGCTTCTGGTGGGCCTCGGCCTGAAACTCTTCGGTGCAGACGGCAAACCGCTCGACCCGGTTCCTTCGCAGCTTGCGCGAATCGCGCGCATCGACGCGACGGGGCTCGATCCGCGCGTGCGCGACGCCGAATTCACGGGGATGTCCGACGTGGACAATCCCCTCACGGGCGAGCACGGCGCGACGGCGATTTTCGGGCCGCAAAAAGGCGTGACGCCCGACCAGATCGCCACGATCGATGCGGCGCTCGGCCACTTCGCCGATCTGCTGGAACCGGCGCTGCAGCGTAGCGGGCGGGATAAACCCGGCGCCGGCGCGGCGGGCGGCCTGGGTTTTGCGCTGCATATGCTCGGCGCAAGTTTCGAAGCCGGTGCCGAAGTGGTCGCGCGTGAAGTGGGGCTGGATGCGGCGCTGGATGGCGCGAACTGGCTCATCACGGGTGAAGGACGCTCGGACGTCCAGACGCTGCACGGCAAGGCACCGTTTATTGCTTGTCAGCACGCTCGTGCGCATGGCGTGGAAGCGTCGCTGCTGTCCGGCGCTATCGATCCAGCCGCCCTGCCACGTTTGTCCGAATATTTCAGCGGCTGTTTTTCGCCCGCACCAGGGCCGATCACGCTCGAGGCCGCTATCCGTGATGCCGCAACGCTGCTGGCAAACGAAGCCGAGCAACTTGCGCGATTGAAGTTCGGCTCAAGGTAAGTTCATCATTCATTATTCGGCGAGCCGGCGACACATTGGCCGACGGCTCGCTCGCTTATTTGCTCACTTTCTCGCTCACCGCGCCCCGGCAATTTTCCCGGAGCTGAAGAGCAAGCGGTCCGATATCCACACGATCAGCATCGTCAGACCCATCATCGGGAAAACGATGCCGAGGGCCGTCAGACCGCCGACCCAAACCCGCATCGGCGGATCGAGAACCGGTCTCGACGGCGCGCCGATCGCCCTGCCCGGCTTGCGTTTGCGCCACATCACGAAACCGCTGACCGACATCGCCGCAAGTCCGAGCGAGATGAGCGACGCGAGAATCTGGTTCGCCAAGCCGAAATAGCGGCCCATGTGTAGCGATGTGCCGTACGAAATCCACTGCGCTACGCGCCCGTAATCGCGATACGCAATGTCCGAGAGAATCTGGCCGCTGTATCTATCGATGTGCAATGTGCGTTCGGCTTGAGGATCAGCGGGAAAGTACGACACCGTGTACACACCCTCGGCGGTTGTCGGCAATGCAATGTCATAGCCATCGCTAACGCCCGCTTGCGCCGTCAGCGCAATGACCTTGTCGAGCGGGATAGTAGCGTCTGTCGCATCGGCAGCGCTGTGGGGAACATGTGTTGCGCCCACTGCCCACGGTGTCTGCGGCAATGGCAGATCGTCCATCTTCATGCCCGCCATCGACGGATCGGTCATGTCCATCGTGGGCTTCGCGGAATGCACATGCGCCTTACCCCACGCCCCTCGCGGATAACCGAGTTGCGCGGACGTCGCCAACGCCTTGAATTGCTTGCCCCATGTGCTCGACCACGGCAAGCCACTGAGCACGAAAAACAATGCACCGAGCGCCAACCACGCACCACCGACCGCGTGCAATTCACGCCACCATGCGCGGCCTTTTGATGACGACAACCGCGGCACGAACCGTCCGCCCGCCTGACCCTTCTGACGTGTTTTCGGCCACCACAATGCAATGCCTGTTCCGATCATCACCAGCGTCCAGCAGCCCGCCAGTTCCATCAGAATTTCGCCGGTCTTGCCTAGCATCAAGCCGCGATGCAAATTGCGAATCTGCTTCATCAAGCGGTTCTCGACGCTCAGCCTGCCCAGCACCTCGCCCGTGTAGGGATTGAGATAAACGCTTTCACTCGATCCCGATTGCAGCCGGAACACGAATTCGGCGCTGCGGCGTGGATGGGTGTTGATGACCGCCGTGGTCGGCACCGCATCGCGCGGTTCGGCGGCGCTCGCTTTCGCGAGCAAGGCTTGCTGGCTCAGACGAGGCTCGGCACTGGCATCGACGATCATCCGATCGCGATACAGCCGCGGTTCAATCTGCGGCTGGAAGCAGTACAGCGTGCCGGTGATCGCGAGCACCAGCAGCAGCGGCATGACGAACAAGCCGGCATAGAAATGCCAGCGCCATAACAACCGATGCCGCGCAGCTACGCGTGCGTCGGCGAGAGATGCGGATTGCATGTGAGGTGTCCTTCTATAAGTTGACTACGGACCCAAGAGACTCAAGAGCCCCGAAAACGACCGTCAAATCCCGATCCGGCCTTCGACATAAACCGTCCGCCCCGCGTACGGATGGAACACGTAGTAACGGTGATCGAAGAGGTTATCCACGCCGATCCCGAGCTCGGTTCGCTTCGTCGGACGGAAGTTGAATTTGGCGTCGACGACCGTGTACGTGCTCGTGCCGCCGTAGGTGTTCGGGTTGGTATCGGTGTTGGTTAGCGTGTTGTATTCGCGGCCCGAATAGCGCGCCGCGAGCGTGACGGCGCTCTGGCTCGTCGCGCGCCACGTGGCGGCCACGTTCGCGCGCCACAACGGAATGCGATAGAAGTACTTGCCCACCGACGCCGGGTTGCCGCTGTTCGCGATGATCTTCGATTGCGTGTACGCCAGCCCCGCCGTGAGGTCCAGGCCGCGAAGGAGCACGTCCTGCCCTTCGTAGCTTGTCTCGATACCCCGCGAACGAACCTTGTCGATATTTTGAAAGTTCGTGATGTTCGGAACTACGGTCGTGTTGGTCTGGCTGAACAATGTGTTTTTCACATCGTCCTGAAACAGCGTGAATCGATACACGCCATTACCGTGCTGCCACTCGGCCGTCAGTTCCTTCGAGAGATCGTCTTCCGGCTTCAAGTTCGGGTTGCTATTTATGATCGATAAACCCGTGATCTGCCCTTGGAACAATTCGCCGACGGTCGGGAAGCGGTACGCCCTTCCTATCGATGCCCGCAGCAACAGGTCTTGCGTAACATCGAAGGACATCGAGGCTTTCGGCGACCAGTGACTCTGGCTGACTTCAGCGTAATTCAGCGAGGTCGCGCCAACCGCTCGCGTGCCGTCGTATGCGTTCCAGTTCTCGTAGCGCGCGCCGTAGGTGAATGTCCAGCGCGGCAGGAACCGCCACGCGTCTTGCGCATACACGGCTTGCGTTTCGGTGCGGCCGCCAAACGCGTTGGCAAATGAGGTCCCGCCGCCATCGCGCCACGCGAGCGTGTTGTAGGTTTCGTTGTCGAGGAAATAGTTGTCGTAGTGGTAGCCGAACGACAGCCAGTGCGCACCGAGACCGGCCGTGGGCGTGGCCGGCGTCCAGGTCGTACGCAGGTCGAGCGTTTTCCAGCCGGTGCCGCCGCCGAATGCGATCGTGCCTGCGCCGTTGCCCGGCGCACCCGAATTCGCGGTGCGCGCAATGCTCTGGGTGATATCGAAATACGACGCGACGGCTTCCGCGTTCCAGCCGGATGCGTTGCGCGTTGTCAGCGACAGCCCGTACAGGAAGTTCTCGCTTACCCCCTGGCTCGGCGCAAACGCAGCGGCCGGCACGTTGTATTCGTAGCCACCAATATTCACGAGGCCGCTATAGACTGGGTTGCCGGCGGCATCGCGGAGAAATGACTGGGTGTCGCTGTTGTATTTCTGATGCCAGTAGCCGAGCGTAACGCCGGCTTGCAAAGTAGGCGTGAGGTCGTACGCGAGCTTCAGCTTGAACTGGTCCTGGAACGTCCGCTCAATGCCTTCCGATGTCACGCCCAGCACGGCAGTGCGGTTGTTGTTCTGGTCGTTGTAGAAATACGCGCCAGTCACCGGGCGATCGGTCGCCTTCGCTGGTGTCGCCGACGCCGCCAGCGTCGCGAATTGCAGCGGCTGGCCCGTGTTTTCCAGATGATCAACGCCGATCAGCCAGGACAGGTTGCCGTTCTTATCGCCAATGGTCGCCGACGAATTCGTGCCGTTGAAACTGCGATTCACGCCGAACAGATTGAAGTGCTGGCTGAACGCCTGGACGTGGGCATCGGCTTCGAACTTCTCCGGCATGCGCGTGGTGATGGCCACCGTCGCGCCAATCGAGTTGCCGGGATACAGCGCCGAATAGGGACCGTAGATCACGTCGGTGCGCGCGATGTCGTCGGCGAAAACGATCGACCAGCGCGGCGCGAACGTGAACGTGTTGCCGAGGAAATTGCTGAGCAACAGGCCATCGGCGTACACCAGCCCGCGCGCCGTTTGCGAATTGCTCGTGCCACGCACGGCGATAGGCGAATTCACATCGCCGATAAAACGCTTGCGCACCGCCATGTTCGGCACGTACTTCAGCACGTCCTCGGGCGTGACCACGTTCCAGTATTGCGCCTGATCGGCGGTGACTGTCGCGGTCGTGGCGGGAAGATTCGGATCGAGCGGAGAGCGCGCCGATGAACCCGTGGTGCTGGTGACGACAACCGGTGCTAGCTGGACGGCGTCGGCATCGGCGTCGGCGTCGCGGCGATCGGATGTACTTCCGGCCGGACTTTCCGATGTGGCTGCGGCGGGGGCGGCAAGCACGAAGGCCGGCGCCATGAGGGAAAGCGGTAGGCACGTATAACGATGAAACGTGAACACGCGCGAACGCGCGGCGGCACGGCAGCCTGACGGCTGCCGTGCTCGCTTGAGGAGCTTGAGCATCGAAGAAAATCCTGAATGAGTGGACGCAGACCGGCCGGCCACGGGCGCCTAAACGGCGCGCGTAGTCACGGCAAACAACCAGATCGGTCAGTACGGGCGGAACTTCAGGAAACGATGGGCGGCGCGCGCGGAGACGCGGCATTGAAGGACTTGACGTGAACGACTTGCGCAACCGGCGCGGCAGCGACGCGCGTAACGCGTTCGACCCGCACCAGCGCAGCAGGCGGCGCCGATGCCAGCGGCACGTTATGCGCGAGCAAACCGCAATATGAACAGGCGTCGAACGAATCGGCGCCGGCCATATGATGACCGGCTTGTTCGTTACCTTGAACCGCCCCATGCGACGTGGAAGACAGCGCGGATGAAACAATCTGCGCGAGGGCATCGGCGGAACAGATCGCTGCTTGCGGGTCGACGCGCTGCTGACGCGACGCCAGCGTCTGGCTAATCACCGGCGCGACAATAGCCAGCCACATGGCGGCCATGCCGAGCCATGCAACGAGGCGATTGCGCGAAGTGCGATTCATCAGGGTAAGTTCAGCCGCGGATGGGCAAATGAGAATGAGTGGCGATTGTAAGCATGACGTTCGTGCTATGCAATGTGGTTCTGGGGTTTCAGGCGGGGGTTCAGGTGGGATTCAGGTATATCGGCGGTGGATGTTCGATGTCTGGTTTCGTCCGCATCAGGCGAACTACAGGCGCATCCCCTATGAGTCCCCCACGCGCAAATTGCGCATGGAGACATTGGGCATCGATTCGGTTAGAATGCCGGGCTTGGCGCGATGCACGTACCTGCGTCGCCGGGAAAATCGCTTTCCCGAAGTTACAAAGCGGATTGCATAAGCACGGTAGGTGGTACGAGGGGTGGGCATGGATTGCACGTCTCCCCACCCTCCCGAACCCGCTTTAAACTAGCCGCACAAACGCGCGTGAGTGGCGAAATTGGTAGACGCACCAGGTTTAGGTCCTGACGGCAGCAATGTCGTGTCGGTTCGAGTCCGACCTCACGCACCAAGATGAAAACAAAGCCTCGCAGTGAAAACTGCGAGGCTTTGTCATTTGCACCGCCGGTTTTTCGGCCCATGCCACCGCGCGCTCGTTCAGGCAGCGCGCTGGGTCAGCACTTCATCGATCAGCCCGTAATCCCGCGCCTGATCCGCCGACATGAAATTATCGCGGTCGGTGTCAGCTGCAATCTGCTCCACGCTCTTCCCCGTGCGCTCCGCCATGATCCCGTTCAGGCGCCGGCGCGAATACAGCACTTCTTCGGCCTGGATGGCAATATCGGCGGCTGTGCCCTGCGAGCCGCCCGAAGGCTGATGAATCATGATGCGCGCGTTGGGTAGCGCAAAGCGCTTGCCCTTCGCGCCCGCGGTCAGCAGAAACGTTCCCATGCTCGCGGCAAATCCGGTGCAAAGCGTCGAAACATCTGGCCGGATGAATTGCATGGTGTCGAAGATCGCCATGCCGTCGTAGACCGAACCGCCCGGCGAATTGATGTAAAGCGCGATGTCCTTCTCAGGGTTGTCCGCTTCGAGAAACAGCAGCTGCGCGACGACCAGGCTCGCGGTCTGGTCCGTCACCGGCCCCACCACGAAAATGATACGTTCGCGCAGCAGTCGCGAATAGACGTCGTAAGCGCGCTCGCCGCGCCCGGAGTGTTCAATGACGGTCGGCACGAGGCCAAGGTTGTGGGGACTCTTGTGGGGACTCATATCGCTGCGGTTCCTTTTTTTGCTCAATGTGGGATGCCTTCAGCCGATATGACGCGCCAGACCATCCGTGCGTGACGCTCGCTCAGGCGATATATTTTTGCCTGCGGCTGTCACATTTGCATGGCGCCAACCGTCAGGCCGATACAGAGCGAAAGCACGCAATGAGGAAAAACCGCATGACTGGTGATACGGATATCGATCGCGACACGGCGCAACTCGCCATCTTCGAGGCGTCGCGCGCACGGCTGTTTTCGCTGGCTTACCGGATCCTCGGCGTGCGCGCGGACGCCGAGGACGTCGTCCAGGACACGTTCGTGAAATGGCATCTGCATCAGCGCACGGCGGGCGCTGCGGGACGCAATGCGCTGGACACGCCCGCAGCGTGGCTCGCGACGGTGGCAAAACGGACGGCTATCGACCGCTTGCGGCGTCTGAAACATGAAGCGCCGTTACCCAGCGGTATCGATAATCTCGACGGTTTCGATTCCATCCATCACGCGCCGTCGGCCCAGACACTCGCGGAACAGACATCGGATTTGTCGTATGGAATGCGCCGCGTGCTCGACCGGTTGTCGGCCGAGGAACGGGCGGCGTTCCTGCTGCGCGAGGCGTTCGAAGCGGACTACGCGAGTATCGCGAAGATACTTAACCGGAGCGCCGCGCATTGCCGGCAAATGGTGCATCGCGCGAAAGACCGGGTGCGTGACGATCGAAAAAACAACGACGCAACGCATACGGCGTATGAAGATGATGCAATCGAGCCATTACTCGATGCCATCGCGCGTCAGGACGTTAGCGCGCTGGTCGCGTTGACGCTTGCCACGGCGTCAATCCCGTCGCCGGGGTTGGCTACGGTCGCGCCAGTTTCCGCGACAGCAATCGCCGAGCAGCGGGCGGCCCTGGTGACGCACGCGTTGATCGCACGGCTGCGGATCGGACGCATCGACTTGCACTCAACCGTCACCGGCGAGCGCGCACTCTCCCTCGTGGCTGTTTGACACCTTCGTGCGGCCGTCGTCTCCCGATCGCGAGGAAATATCCGCACAGGGCCGCTGGTCAAGCCGCAAACGAATTCTTTCGCTCGAGGCGTCTCGTGTATCCTGAAAACCGGTGTCTGGAGAGTCCAGCCATCTCGATCAAGGATCCACAATGGCTTTCAACCATCAGGCCGCGATAGTCGCGGCAGGGTCGCGGAGCAGGTTGACCAGCGGCCTCCTGCCTGTTGGTTTTCGCTTAAACGGTGCTGTCAAGTGAACGAGCCGCAACGCTTTACCGTCCGCCACACAAGCACCTACCGATATTCGGAACCGGTGGATTTTGGCGAGCATCGAATGATGTTCCGGCCGAAGTCCAGCCACGATCTGCGCCTCGTCACCATGCAGTTGAAGATCACGCCGGAACCGGCGCGCTTGCGCTGGCTGCACGATATCTTCGACAACTCGGTGGCCGTCGCCACGTTCGATACCCAGGCAGCGGAGCTGACGTTCGAAAGCGAAGTCACGCTCGAGCACTTCGAAACGCCGCATCCGGACTACGCGCTGGAGCGCTACGCCGCGACGTTTCCGTTTGCGTACACGAACGAAGAAGCGTCGGACCTGGTCAATGCGCGCAACCGGCCGGAGCCGGACGGCGATGTCGATGCCTGGGCAAAACGTTTCGTCACGCCCGGCGAACCCATGGGCACAATGGCGCTGCTGCGCAAGATCACCCAGACGATCAACGACGACTTCAAGTACGTTCGCCGCACGGAAAAAGGCGTGAATCGTCCCGCCGATACCTTGCGCCTGCGCAGCGGCAGTTGCCGGGACTTCGCCGTGTTCATGATGGACGTGGTGCGCTCGCTGGGATTGGCCGCGCGGTTCGTCAGCGGCTACATCTTCGTGCCTGAAGTTGCACCCCCCGTTGCCTCCACAGTTGCCCCTCCGCCTGACGCCCCGCTTGAGCCCAAGCCCGACACCACGCGCGGCGGCGGCGCCACGCACGCGTGGCTGCAAATTTATCTTCCCGGCGCTGGCTGGGTCGACTTCGACCCGACCAACAGCATTATCGGCAACCGTCATCTCATCCGCGTCGCGGTTGCATGGGACCACCATCAGGCCCTCCCGCTATGGGGAACCTGGAACGGCGAGCCCGGCTCGTTTCGCGGCCTCGATGTCGAGGTCAGCGTGACCGAGAACCGCTGATGTCCTCTTCCATAGAAAGGCCACTCCCATGAAACTCCGCGTTGGTTACGAGCTGGTCTACGAGTGTCCGCAGCCGACACCCATGCTTCTCATGCTGAACACGCACTTCTCGTTCGCCCCCCAGGTCTTGCTCGCTGACCTACTGGTGGTCGATCCGCCGGTGCCGATCTCGCAGTATCGCGATGGCTTCGGCAACCTGTGCAGCCGGATAGTTGCGCCCGAGGGCCAGATAGCGCTGTCGACGTCGGCGTTGCTTGAGGTGACGGATGAATTCGAAAAGCCCGGGCCCGATGGCGAGCAACATCCGGTTGAAAACCTGCCCAACGAATGCCTTGTGTTTTTGCTTGGCAGCCGGTATTGCGAAACGGACCTCCTCTCAGATGTAGCGTGGAAAATGTTTGGCAATACGCCGCTGGGACGCCCGCGCGTGCAGGCTATTTGTGACTGGGTGCATAACCACATTGTGTTCAATTATGCGCACGCGCGGCCGACCAAGACCGCGTGGGAAGCGTATAACGAGCGCCAGGGCGTGTGCCGCGATTTCGCGCATCTGGCCGTCACGTTGTGTCGCGCGATGAATATTCCGGCCCGCTATTGCACGGGTTATATCAGCGACGCCGGTATGCCGCCGCCCTACACCACAATGGATTTCGCCGCGTGGTTCGAGGTTTTTATCGGCGGAAGCTGGCAGACCTTCGATGCGCGCAACAACGTCCCGCGAAAGGGCCGCGTGTTGATGGCGCGAGGCCGCGATGCTGCCGATGTCGCGATCAGCAATACCTTCGGCCCCACGAAGCTGCTCAAATTCGATGTGGTTTGCGAGGCGGAATAACGAGCACTTTCACTTCGGATATCTAACTAATATCACGCCGCGCGGAGCAAGTTCAACGCACCGCGTGGCGGCGCCTGATCCGCCCCGCCTTGCAGCACATTCCCATCCGGGGGATAATTCGGGCTGAATATCGTGTGCAGTGAGCGAGATCCTTAATGCACTGAAAAAGACAATGCAGCATCCTCCCTTACCTGTCCAGTCTCCAGAACACGCGCGAGCCATTGAGTTTCAATGGCTTTTTTTCTGGCCTGGACCGATCGGCTTACGCCGTCATCACCTTCCATTGCCGTGAACTTCGACGACTATTGCAAGCAAAAAGCCGCGCCCGATGGCTCCAGCACGTACTACGCCCTGCGCCGCGCGCCCTCGGCCAGACAGCCGCTCCTGACAGCGTTTTACGCATTGCGCCGGGAACTGGAAGACACCGTCAAGGAAACCAGCGACCCTACCATCGGCCGCACCAAACACGCCTGGTGGCAAAAGGAACTGGCCAGCCTGTTTGGCGGCGAACCCGCGCATCCGGTGACGAAAGCGATCGCCGCGCATCAGGCGAACACTCCGGTTCTCGACGAACGAGGACGCGCGTCAATCGACAATCTGGTCGACGGCTTCAGCATGGATCTTGATCAGGCACGTTATCTCGACTGGACTGGTCTGCGGCGCTATCTGGACAACGTCGGCGGCGAGTTCGCCTTGATCGTCGCCCGCGCGAGTGCGCGCCGTCCTGACGACGCACCGGGCTGGGCCAACTCGCTTGGCACAGCGTTAATGCTGTCGGAGCGCATAGCGGAAGTCGGCGACGACGCGCGCCACGGCCGCATTTATATCCCCATCGACGAGATGCAGCGCTTCAATGTCACCGCGGCCGATCTCATCAACCGCAAATACAGCGATGCGTTCACTGACCTCATGCGCTTCCAGATTGGTCGCGCACGCGAAGCGCTCAAGCAGTCACTGGCCGCAATCCCCTCGGACGAGCGCGCGACACAGCGCGTGCTGCGTACGCAAGCGGCTTTATCGCTGGCATTGTTCGACGAGATAGAACGCGAGAATTTCCAGGTGCTTCATCAGCGGATTGCGCTGACGCCTATCCGCAAACTGTGGATCAGCTGGCGCGTGAGATAAGGTCGCTTCGTTTCTTGATACGCCGCGCCTCAAGCCCGCAGCAAGGGCAGCGTCTCGAACTTCTGCCCGAGGACTGCGGCAGAATTCATGCCCCACCACGGCCCGAGCACAGTCGCATACATCTGCCTGAAATCCACACCGACCGGCAGATTGCCATTCCCGTCCAGCCGCGCCAATTCCGGCGCAACACCATGAAGACCACCGTTCACACGGCCGCCCATCACGAAATGCGGCGCGACCGTGCCGTGATCCGTTCCGCTGCTCTGGTTCTCGCGCGGCCGCCGGCCAAACTCGGCATAGGTCATGATGAGCGTCTCATTCCATCGGCCGAGTTCGACCAGCGCCGAGCGCATCGCAACCATTCCCTCCGATAACTGCTTGAGCAAAGCCGCCTGCTGACCCGGCTGGTTCTGATGGGTATCGAAGCCATTGAGCGTCAGGCGGATCACCGCGACGCCCTGCCCCGTTTGCGGCATGCCGGCAGGGGTATCGGTAGCGGCCAGCACTTGCATGGCGGTCTTGATCGATGTGCCGAATGCACCACCCGGAAATTGCGTCTTGAGCACGAACTGACCAGCACGCGGACGCAGCCGGTCGGCCGCCTTCACGATTTCGTTTTCCACATCCAATATATGCGCGAGCGCGGGGTTGCGTTCCTTCAGCGATATCGGCGTCGCAAGCCGCGCCTGTTTCTCGAACTGCGCTGGATTCACGAGCGCGACGGCGCGTGCACCGTTCGCGAGCGGTCCCATTTCCGCACTGCCGATCACCACGGCATCGGCAGCAAATCCCGCCGGCACGGGCTGAGCGCGAAATGTGCGCGTGAGCCAGCCTTCGTGCAGATATTGATCGGAGCGCGAACCGGTATCCCAGATCTCGATGGATCGAAAATGCGAGAGGTTCGGTTGCGGATAACTCACACCCTGCACGATCGCGAGTTGCCGGTCTTTCCAGAGCGGCATCAATGGCTGCATGGCAGGATGAAGGCCCGTGCGCTCGTCAAGCTGGATGACCTGCTCCCGCTTGATGCCAATGCCCGGGCGCAATGCGGCGTAAGCCGGGTCGGCGAATGGGATCACGGTGTTCAGGCCGTCGTTGCCGCCCTTCAGTTCGACCAGGATCAGCACGTTGCCGTAGCCGCTCGAACGCATCTCGCCCGGAAGCGGGCTTGCAGCAAATGCCGAAGGTGCAAGCGCGAAGGCGCCGGCTGCGCCGGTCATCGAAAGGAAGTCGCGTCGGTTCATGGGGCCGCCTATTTCAACTGGTAAGCAGGGTCCATCAGCAAGGCCCGCAGATAGGCGCTGCTGGTGACATCAGGTTCAATGGCGTCGGCGGGAGAAACCGCCAGCACCGCGCGCTGCAATTGCAATTGCGTCGACAGGTCCGGGCGCGCGTCAGGCGTCGTGTTGTATCGCGCGAGCCATGCGTCGAGATCGAAACGCAAGCCCGGATGCGGCCGTTGTATCGCCGCAGGTTTCATGGCGGCGTTTGTCATCATGTTGGGCATTGGGCCTGACATCGAGCCAGACATGACGCTCGTCTTCGCATTGGTCGCCGCCGGGCGCATGCCATGCGCTTCGGTCGCGCGAAACAACTGTTCGATGAACTGCTTGCGCGCAAGCAGCGTGGAGCTGTTGATCCAGTTCTCACCGCCCGGCCATCCCTTCACGTTCGGCGGATAAAAGAGATTTTCACCGAAATTGCGCATCTGGATTGCGAGCGCGGTTGCGTCCTGATCGGCATAACCAAGATCGAACTCGCGCACAGCGCCAACCACGAATTCCGCGGGCGACTTGACCAGCACGCCGCGGTTGCGCTCATCCCAGAACGCCTCCGATAAAAACAGGCCCCGCAACGCTGTCTTGATGTCGTAATGCGACGCGCGAAAACGCTCGGCAATCGGTGCGATCTGAGCGGGGTCCGGCGCTTCGGAGATGAACTCGCGCCACAGTTCGGTCGTGATGAAGGTCGCCGTTTCCGGCTGCTCCAGGAGGATGTCGAGAACCTGATCGCCATCGAAAGCGCCCATCTGGCCGAGGACGGTCTTGTCGCCGTCGTCGTGGATTTTTGGATTGAATTGATAGGCGAGCGTATTCGGATCGAGCGTCCAGCCGGTGTAGGCCCGTGCGGCTTCGGTCACGTCACGCTGCGAGTAATGTCCCTCACCTAGCGTGAACAGCTCCATGACCTCGCGTCCGAAGTTTTCGTTCGGACGGCCTTTGCGACTGCCGGCGCCATCGAGGTATTGCAGCATCGCCGGATCTTTGGAAACTGCATGCAGCAAGTCGCCAAAATTGCCGAGCGCGTCACGACGCAACAGCGCGTTCTGCCGGAACATGAGCTCCGGATAGTGAACCTTGTCTTCGCCGGACGGAAAGTGATCGTGCCAGAAGAGCGTCATGCGCTCGGTGAGCGGAGAACGCGTGGTCACCATTTCGCGAACCCACCAGCCGCGCAACTCGTCGTAGCGACGGCTTTGTTCGCGCTGGTCGTCACGCCGCTCTTCCTGCGTCCACGCACGGCGCACTTCAACCGATGGAATCGGCTCCGTCACCCACGCGGGCGGCGGGGTCGCGGCTTCAGTGCGGGCACCGGCAAGCAACGCGTCAACAGCCTGCTCGCGGGTCATTCCAACATACGGGGTGACCTCGCTCGCAGTTGCCTCGAAGCCTGTGCGAGTGAGCAGGAAGCGGGCGTCGGTGGCATCGAGCGGATCGGCATCGACCGCCGCCGCTTCCGTCCGATGCACATTGCGCAGCCGGCGCGGCGTGTTGTTTTGCGCTGCCTGCGCCGTCAGCGCGCCAGTCAGCATCAAACACAACGCGATGAACAGCGTAACGAAATTCACGCCTCGCTCGCACCGATCCAGCGAACCGCGAGCAACGTGGATGTCAGGAAACCTGGAAGGTTGCATCGAGGAGCGAGTCCGGTGGCCATGCTATGTCAATCAACGGCGCGCTACCCGCACCCGTTGACCGCCGATGTCACTTCGGCATCCGCTTGACGCGAGAAGGCCTTTGCTCGACCGGGAGGTCGGTCGAGCAAAGGCAGCGCCATTGCGCTGCCCCTCAACGCTTATAGAGATCCCTGACCGCTTCCTCGATATGCTGGCGCAGCAGCCGCCGTTCATCTGCTGTCATCACACCATGCCGCGGGGGCCGCTCGGGCGGTTGCGGATCGCTTGGTGGCAGAGGCATGGCCGGCATGGCTTGCAGATCGCGATTACCGTTGAGCGGCTTTTGCATGCGATGCTGAGTGCGCATGAAGCGGCCATCGAAGCGCTTTTTGGGCGGATGTGGATTGACGTTAGAGCTGTCGCCCGGTGAACTGGAATACTGGGCCGCAGAGGACGAAGTCGGTGACGAAGACAACGACGAATCAGGACGATCGAACGCTGACGAACTGCGATTGGAAGATTGCGATGGTTGCGCAAGAGCGGTGCGCGCGGAGAACACGGCGTAAAACGCGCTAGCGATCAGCGTTAGTCGGATGATGCGCTTGGTGCGCACAGGTATGCGCCGCCGCGCTCCCTTCATGTTGTTCCCTTCGTTGCTCGACAACCGGACAGTCTCTGGCTCTTTGGCGTGCTTGCGTGTCATGCCAGTATTGACGGTTAATGCCGTCATGATACTGACGCGCAATCGTTCTACTAATGGAGTATCCACCGAATGACGGGCTTAGGTAAAGGAGTGTACGCATAGAACCTTTATGTCGTGCCACACTCGCCGTAAATTTTGTAACTATCTGTTACCTTAGAATTGGAGCAAACTAGCAGCTCTTTCTAATCGCGCTAAGATGCGGGCATGGAAACCAAAAATCCCTCAAAAATACTCGTAGTCGACGACGACCCCCGTTTGCGCGATCTTTTGCGACGTTATCTCGGCGAACAGGGCTTCAACGTCTATGTCGCTGAAAATGCGCC
Source organism: Caballeronia sp. SBC1 (assembly GCF_011493005.1). Classification (NCBI taxonomy): domain Bacteria; kingdom Pseudomonadati; phylum Pseudomonadota; class Betaproteobacteria; order Burkholderiales; family Burkholderiaceae; genus Caballeronia; species Caballeronia sp. SBC1. Next base: position 1,696,329 of record NZ_CP049156.1, on the reverse strand, counting down.
GTCGATGAACAAGCTCTGGGTTCGCGAACGTTTCGACCTGCTCGTGCTCGACCTGATGTTGCCGGGGGAAGACGGACTCTCGATCTGCCGCCGTCTGCGAGGCAGCAACGACCGTACGCCCATCATCATGCTCACCGCGAAAGGCGAAGACGTCGACCGCATCGTGGGCCTGGAAATGGGCGCTGACGACTATTTGCCGAAACCGTTCAACCCGCGCGAACTCGTCGCGCGGATTCACGCGGTGCTGCGTCGCCAGTCGCCGTCGGAACTGCCGGGCGCGCCGTCCGAAACCACCGAAGTCTTCGAATTCGGCGAATTTGCTTTGAATCTCGCCACGCGCACGCTCACCAAGAACGGCCAGGAAATCCCGCTGACCACCGGCGAATTCTCTGTGCTTAAAGTGTTCGCGCGACATCCGCGTGCCCCGCTGTCGCGTGAAAAGCTGATGGAACTGGCGCGCGGCCGTGAATACGAAGTCTTCGACCGCAGTCTCGACGTGCAGATCTCAAGGTTGCGCAAGCTGATCGAGCCGGACCCGAGCAGCCCGCGCTTTATCCAGACGGTGTGGGGTCTCGGTTACGTCTTCATCCCCGACGGCGCAGCCTGATTTGAGTCCTGATTGAGTTCTGACAAACGCGCCCCGAGCGCGCCACAAGCAAGAGCATCAACGAACCATGCGGATTGACAGGCGGCTACTGACGCTCGCGTTCGGCGGCCTGTTCTGGCGGACCTTCGCCTTGATCGCGTTGCTGATTGCGGTCAGCATCGCCGCATGGTTCCAGAGCTTCCGGGTGATTGAACGCGAACCGCGCGCACAACGCGTGGCGCTTCAACTCGTCGCGGTCGTCAAGCTCACGCGTACCGCCCTCCTTTATTCCGATCCCGATCTGCGCCGCGCTTTGCTGCAGGATCTGGAGAGCAATGAAGGGGTGCGTGTGTACCCGCGCGAAACCACCGATAAATACCGCCTTCAACCCGACGAGTCGCTGAACCGGTTGATCGAGCGCGACGTGCGCGGCCGGCTCGGCAACGACACAGTGATCGCGCAATCCGTCAATGACATCCCGGGCGTGTGGATCAGCTTTAAGATCGACGACGACGATTACTGGGTGGCGCTCGATCGCGACCAGCTTGACAACGTCACCGGCCTGCAATGGGCCGGCTGGGGCATCTTTGCGCTCGCGCTATCGTTGTTCGGCGCGGCCTTCATCACCAGTCTCGTCAACCGGCCGTTTGCGCGGCTGGCGTTGGCGGCGCGCAGGGTCGGATCGGGGCAGTCGCCTGAACCATTGCCCGAGCGCGGCATGGGCGTGGCCGCCGAAACCAATCGCAGTTTCAACCAGATGGTGCAGGATCTCGAACAGCTCGACGCCGACCGTGCGCTGATGCTCGCGGGCATCTCGCATGACTTGCGCACGCCGCTTGCGCGTTTGCGGCTCGAAACCGAGATGAGCCCTTCCGACGAAGCCACGAAACTTGCGATGGTCGATGACATCGAACAGATGGACATGATCATCGGGCGTTTCCTCGACTACGCCCGGCCGATGCAGCGCATGGCCGAAGCCGTCGATCTCTCGTTGATCGGTGGTGAAATGGCCGCGCGTTTCTACGCGGAAGACGGCGTGCTGATGAAAACAGATCTGGCCCAAGGCGCGACCATTGAAGGCGATCCGACTGACGTACGGCGGGTGATCGGCAACTTGCTGGAGAACGCGCGCAAATACGGGCGCAGCGCGGTGGACGATATCGCCAGGATCACGCTGCAAACGCGGGTCAATCACGGGCGCGTGGAGTTGTCGGTGATGGACGAAGGACGCGGCATTCCCGAAGATCAGGTTGCGTTGATCACCCGGCCGTTTTACCGCGTGGACACCGCACGCACGCAGGCCAACGGGACCGGGCTCGGCATGGCGATCGTGCAACGGCTTGTTACCCGGCAGCGCGGCACGCTGCGCTTGCGCAACCGCCATCCGCAGGCGGGTTTTGAGGTGACCATCGACTTCCCGGCGATGGAAAAACGCAGCTTCCGGTAAGCCTCTTTCCGGCAGGCCGATCGTTTCAAAAAAATGCTATCGGTCCGTTCGTTAAAAGCTATCCAGCTTGTTAGTTAAAATCTATTGAAAATTATAGTCAATAGAGTTATAGTGAGGATCGTTCAACGCATTCATCAGCTACTCAGTGTGAGTTTGATGCTGCGTCATGTGAGCGTTACAGCGATCAGTTAGTCTTGATTTCCTCTTCCAACGAACACAGGAGTATTCATATGAAGACCGTGGGCGATAAAGTTGAAGCGTTTACCGTTACTGCTGCGAAGCCGGGTTTCAATCATCACGAAGAAAATGGCGTGTCGGCGTTCGAAGACATCACCGAACAGTCGTTCCCTGGCAAGTGGAAGATCCTCTACTTCTACCCGAAGGATTTCACGTTCGTTTGCCCGACGGAAATCGTCGAATTTGGCAAACTGAACAGCGATTTCGCCGATCGCGATGCAGTGTTGCTCGGCGGTAGCGTGGACAACGAATTCGTGAAACTGGCATGGCGCCGGGAGCACAAGGACCTGAGCAAGCTGAACCACTATTCGTTCGGCGATGTGAAGGGCGAGTTGATCGACCAGCTTGGCATCCGTGACAAGGAAGCGGGCGTGGCGCTGCGCGCAACGTTTGTTATCGACCCGGACAATGTGATCCAGCACGTATCGGTGAACAACCTGAACGTGGGCCGTAATCCGGAAGAAATCCTGCGTATTCTCGACGGTCTGCAAACGGACGAATTGTGCCCGTGCAATCGCGCTGTCGGCGGTTCAACGCTGTAAGTCGTATCGGCGAGGCCTGCATGGCTTCTGCCCTAGCCCGTCAGCTTTCCGAGTTGAGCTCGAGCCGGCGGGCTTTTTTATCGCTGATCAGATAGGAGAAATTTATGGAATTCCTCGCATCGATTAAAGAGCTGATTCCTGATTATGCAAAGGACATTCGGCTGAACGTGGACGGCACGATTGCGCGTTCATCGTTGGAGGGCAATGACGCGGTGGGCGTTGCGCTGGCTGCCGCCTATGCGGCGAAGGCTACGAAGATTGTGGCGTTGATCCGTGCGGCGGGCGTTTTGTCGGCCGAGGAAACGAATGGCGCGTTGACCGCTGCCGCGTTGATGGGCATGAATAACGTCTGGTATCCGTACCTGGAAATGGCCGATAACGCCGATCTGAAGACGCAGCCCGCTGCGTTGCGGATGAATGCATATGCAACGCATGGCGGGGTCGATAAGCGGCGCTTCGAGATGTATGCGCTGGCCGCATCGATTGTTGGGAAGTGCCACTTTTGCGTAAAGTCGCACTACGAGAATCTCGTTGGCGAGGGAATGAGCACGACGCAATTGCGGGATGTTGGCCGGATTGCCGCCGTGATCAACGCCGCTCAGTTGGCGATTGCCGCTGAAGGCAACTAAGCCGGTTCAGGCTTAAGCTCGCGATAAACGCAACGAAACGCCACGTTTAATCAAGCGTGGCGTTTTGCGTTTTAAAGCGCCGGACGTTCAGGCGTCAATACCCGTACGCATCAGCAGCACGGCAGCCTGCGCCTCGATGCCTTCCTTGCGCCCCAGATACCCCAGCTTCTCATTAGTCTTGGCTTTTACGTTCACGCGAGTCAGCGGCAGCTCAAGATCCTCAGCAATATTCGCCCGGATCGCTTCGATAAACGGCGCAAGCTTCGGCGCCTGCGCGATGACCGTCGAATCGACATTCATGATCGCGAAGCCGGCTTCCGAGATCCTTGAAAAAGCCTCGCGCAGCAGCACCCGGCTATCCGCCCCTGCAAAGTCCGCATCCGTATCCGGAAAATGACGGCCGATATCGCCCATCGCCGCAGCGCCGAACAGCGCATCCGTAATCGCATGCAGCAGCACGTCAGCATCCGAATGACCAAGCAACCCGAGCTCGTAGGGAATATTGACCCCACCGATGATGAGCGGCCGGCCTTCGACCAGTTGGTGTACGTCGTAGCCTTGTCCGATTCTGAAATCCATCGATAGTCCTAGAAAGTAAAGGGGCAACTGCATCAAACCACGGAATCAAACCGCTGCGTCAAACACCGCCGAGCATAGCGGACGCAAGGGCGAAATCTTCCGGATACGTCACCTTGAAATTGCGCAGGCTTCCCTGAATCAGCCGCGGCGCGTGCCCCAGCCATTCGATTGCGCTGGCCTCGTCGGTGAGATCGTGGCCGTCCTGCTGCGCTCGCGTGATCGCGTCGCGCAACATGCCCACCCGGAACATCTGCGGCGTCTGTGCCTGCCACAAGCCGTTACGCGACTCCGTGGAGGCAATGCGCCCTTCCGCATGGGCCGCGCCTTCCGCCTCGATACGCTTGAGCGTGTCCGCGACCGGCAGCGCCAGGATGCCCCCCACCGGATCGTTCTTCAACTCGGCCACCAGCCTGCGGATCATCCCTGGCGTAAGCCCGGGACGCGCGGCGTCGTGCACAAGCACCCAGTCGTCATCGCGTGCACCGAAACCGGTCAGCGCGGCAAGCCCGTTAAACACCGACGCTTGCCGCGTCGTGCCGCCGCAACGTTGCACGGCGAAGCGCAAGCCGGCGAAACGGCGATCATCGAAATGATGATCGCCCGGCGCCAGCACGACCAGCGTCTGGGCAAACTCGGAACAGGCGTCGAAGGCGGCGAGCGAATAACGCAGCATCGGATGGCGGCCGACAGTCTGGTATTGCTTCGGCATGGGTGCACCGGAGCGGCTGCCGGAACCGGCGCACGGGATAAGGGCGAACAGGCGGGAAGTCACGAGTTGAAAACGCCCAAGTCAAAGTGAAGCCCGGATTTTATAATAGGTCCATCGCGACCATGCCAGTCCCGCGTGCACTTTCGCACGCGAACGGTTCCCCGCACACTTTATGCCTTCAAAAGCCGTCAGTTTGCAGTCAACGTCCCCTATCGCACTCGTCAAAGCCGGTCAGCGCTTTGCCTTCGATGGCGCCACCGGTTCCTCCGACGCCCTCGCCCTGGCACGCTATCACCTGGCTTTTCGCGAAAAAGTCCCGTTATTGGTCGTAATGTGCGCGAGCGCCGTAGATTCGCAACGTCTCGCGATCGAAATTCCGTTTTTCGCGCCGGATGCTCGGGTAAGGCTTCTGCCCGACTGGGAAACGCTGCCCTACGACACGTTTTCGCCCCATCAGGACCTGGTCTCAGCACGATTGGCGACGTTGCACGACCTGGGCGAAGGCCGCTGCGACATCCTGCTCGTGCCCGCGACCACTGCGTTGTATCGAATGCCGCCGGCATCGTTTCTGGCTGCGTATACGTTTTCGTTCACGCAAGGCGAGCGGCTGGACGAGGCGAAGCTTAAGAGCCAGTTGACGCTGGCCGGCTACGAGCATGTGAGCCAGGTTGTGCGTCCCGGCGAATATTGCGTGCGCGGCTCGCTCCTCGACCTGTATCCAATGGGCTCGCCGCTGCCGTACCGCATCGATTTATTCGACGATCAGGTCGATTCCATCCGTGCCTTCGATCCCGACACGCAGCGCAGCCTGTATCCGGTGCGCGACGTGCGCCTGCTGCCCGGCCGCGAATTTCCCTTCGATGAACCCGCGCGAACCGCCTTCCGCAGCCGCTGGCGCGAGGTGTTCGAGGGCGACCCAAGCCGTTCATCGATTTACAAGGACATCGGCAATGGCGTGCCGGCAGCGGGGATCGAGTATTACCTGCCGCTGTTCTTCGACGAAACCGCCACGCTGTTCCATTACTTGCCGCAAGACGCGCAACTGGCGTTCGTCGGCGACATGGACGCAGCCATCAAGCGCTTCACGAACGACACGCGGCAGCGCTACAACTTTCTGTCGCACGATCGCGAGCGGCCGCTGCTCGAACCGCAGCGCCTGTTTCTCAGCGACGACGATTTTTTCTCGTTTGCCAAACCGTTCGCGCAGATCAAGTTCCCAGCCACGCCCGAAGGCGGTTGGGCGGTTCCGTTGCCGGGTCTGGCCATCGATCGCCACGCCGAGGAGCCGTTGCTCGCGTTGCGTCACTATCTGGAGCAGACGCCGAATCGCGTGTTGTTCGCGACGGAATCCGCCGGACGGCGCGAAACGATCCAGCAACTGCTCGCCGATAACGGCCTGCGCGCGTCGCTCGACGATACCTTCCAGCAATGGCTCACCGGCGATGCCAAATTCTCGCTCGGCGTAGCGCCGCTCGCGAACGGCTTTGCGCTGCCCGGCGAAGGCATCTCGATCATCACCGAGACCGAGCTGTACGGTCAGCTCACCCGGCGCGCCGGACGGCGTCGCCAGGAGCAGGCGAGCAACGTCGATTCGATGGTGCGTGACCTCTCCGAGCTGAAAATCGGCGATCCGGTCGTGCATACGCAGCATGGTATTGGGCGCTATATGGGTCTGGTATCGATGGATCTGGGGGAAGGCGAAACCGAGTTCCTGCATCTCGAATACCAGAACGAAAGCAAGCTGTACGTGCCGGTTGCCCAGTTGCACGTGATCTCGCGCTACAGCGGCGCGGACCCGGAAAGCGCGCCGTTGCACGCGCTCGGTTCCGGCCAGTGGGATAAAGCGAAGCGCAAGGCCGCGCAGCAAATCCGCGATACCGCCGCCGAGCTGCTCAATCTTTATGCACGCCGCGCGCTGCGTGAAGGTCACTCCTTCCCGCTCGAAGCGCGCGATTACGCGAAGTTCGCGGAGAGTTTCGGCTTCGAGGAAACGCCCGATCAAGCCGCAGCGATCACCGCTGTGATAGGCGATATGACGAGCGGCAAGCCGATGGACCGGCTGGTTTGCGGCGACGTGGGTTTCGGCAAGACGGAAGTGGCACTGAGGGCGGCGTTTATCGCAGTGATGGGGGGCAAGCAAGTCGCTATTCTTTCACCAACCACCCTGCTCGCCGAACAGCATACGAACACGTTCAGCGACCGGTTCTCCGACTGGCCGGTGAAGATTGCCGAGTTGTCGCGCTTCAAGAGCACAAAGGAAGTCGCGGCGTCGATTGCGGCCATCAATGAAGGCACCATCGACATTGTTATCGGCACGCACAAGCTGCTCTCCACCGATGTCGTGTTTAAGCGGCTCGGGCTGGTGATCATCGATGAGGAACATCGGTTCGGGGTGCGCCAGAAGGAGGCGTTGAAGGCGCTGCGCGCGGAAGTCGATGTGCTCACGCTCACCGCAACGCCAATCCCACGCACGCTTGGCATGGCGCTGGAAGGCTTGCGCGACTTCTCGATCATTGCCACCGCGCCGCAAAAGCGCCTGGCGATCAAGACCTTCGTTCGACGCGAAGAAGACGGTGTGATCCGCGAGGCGATGCTGCGCGAACTGAAGCGCGGCGGACAGGTTTATTTCCTGCACAACGAAGTCGAGACAATCGATAACCGCCGAGCAATGCTCGAAGCGCTCGTGCCCGAAGCACGCATTGCGGTCGCGCACGGGCAAATGCACGAGCGCGAACTCGAACGCGTGATGCGCGATTTCGTCGGCCAGCGCGCGAACGTGCTGCTGTGCACGACGATTATCGAAACGGGGATCGACGTGCCTAGCGCAAACACGATCCTGATTCATCGCTCCGATAAATTCGGCCTCGCGCAGTTGCATCAGTTGCGTGGGCGCGTCGGGCGTTCGCATCATCAGGCTTACGCCTATTTGCTGGTTCACGATCCGGCCGCGCTCACGAAACAGGCACAGCGGCGGCTGGAAGCCATCCAGCAGATGGAAGAACTCGGTTCGGGCTTCTATCTCGCGATGCACGATCTGGAGATTCGCGGCACGGGCGAAGTGCTCGGCGACAAACAATCGGGCGAAATCCACGAGATCGGTTTCCAGCTTTACACCGACATGCTCAATGACGCCGTGCGAGCGCTGAAAGAAGGCCGCGAACCCGATCTGAACTCACCGCTCGCCGCCACGACCGAAATCAACTTGCACGCACCGGCCATTCTTCCCGCCGATTATTGCGGCGACGTTCAGGAACGTTTATCGCTGTACAAACGCATGGCGAACTGCGAAACGAGCGATGCCATCGACAGCATCCTGGAAGAGCTGATCGACCGTTTCGGCAAGCTGCCGCCCCAGGCGAGCGCGCTGGTCGAGACGCATAAGCTGCGTCTCGCGGCCAAGCCGCTGGGCATTATCAAGATCGATGCGGCTGAGCATGTGATCGCGTTGCAGTTCATTCCGAATCCGCCAGTGGATGCCATGAAGATCATCGAGATGGTGCAGAAGAACAAGCACATCAAGCTCGCGGGGCAGGACAAGCTGCGCATAGAAGTGCGCAGTCCGGACCTTGCCGTGCGGATTTCGACGGTCAAGGAAACGCTGCGCGCGCTTGGCGCACCGGTGCGACAGCAGAAACCCGCCGTCGCGGCCGCACCTTCACGCTAACAGCTTCAACCCGCTTCAAACCCACGCACTGCCTTGTCCGGCGGTGCGTGGCCGGTTTTTTCGGTATTATCGAAAGTAAAAATTCCAAGGAGAGCGTCATGTCACAGATCGCTGAATCGACGGCTTCCGTCGCGCAAACACCCTCGTCTGATTCCGAACCAGCGTCGTTGCCGTGGGTCAAGAGGCTAGTCTCCTTCGACACCGTCAGCCGTAACCCGAACATGGGCCTGATCGAAACCGTGCGCGACGAATTGCGCGCCGCCGGTATCGAAAGCACGCTCACCACCGATCCATCCGGCAAATGGGCCAATTTATTTGCGACCGTGCCCGCGCACGACGGCGCGACGAACGGCGGCATTGTGCTCTCCGGGCATACGGACGTGGTACCGGTCGATGGCCAGAAATGGGACAGCGATCCGTTCAAGCCGGAAGTTCGCGATGGCCTTTTGTACGGTCGCGGAACGTGCGACATGAAGGGGTTTATCGGTGCATCGCTGAGCTTGTTGCCGAAGATGCAAGCCACGAAACTCGCGCGACCGATCCACTTCGCCCTCTCCTTCGATGAAGAAATTGGCTGCGCCGGCGCGCCGCTGATGATCACCGATCTGCAAAAACGCGGATTGCGTCCTGATGGCTGCATTGTGGGCGAGCCGACCAGCATGCGGCCGATCATCGCGCATAAGGGCATTAACGCGTACAACTGCTGCGTGCGCGGGTTCGCCGCGCATTCGTCGCTGACACCGCAGGGCTTGAATGCGATCGAATACGCAGCGCGGCTGATCTGTTACATCCGCGACGTCGCCGACGAATTTCGCGCGCAAGGCCCGTTCGACGAGCAGTACGACGTGCCCTTCACGACTGCGCAGACAAGCACCATCAATGGCGGCAACGCGATCAACACGGTGCCCGCCGAATGCAATTTCGCGTTCGAATTCCGTAATTTGCCGACGCTCGATCCTGAGCCCATTTACCAGCGCATCGAGAAGTACGCGCGGGAAGAGTTGTTGCCGAAGATGCAGAAGGAACACGCGAACGCGGCAATCGAGTTCTCGAAGATTGCGGCAGCGCCAGGACTCGACGCGTCCGAGCAGGCGGCGATCACGCAACTCGTGCGCGCGCTGACGGCGAATCAGGAGAAGCGCAAGGTGGCTTACGGGACCGAAGCGGGCTTGTTCCAACTGGCGGGCGTGCCGAGCATTGTGTGCGGGCCGGGGAATATCGAGCAGGCGCATAAGGCGAACGAATACGTGTCGCTGGAGCAGCTTGCGGCGTGCGAGGCGTTTTTGAGCAAGTTTATTCACAGCATGTCGGTCGAGGCGCAGATGCGTTGATGTCTGTTGAAATGGCTCGTTGAGATCACAAGGGAATCCATGTCCACCGCCCATCACTCCGATAACACCATCGACGGCACGCCGATTCCCACACTCGACGATGTCGCCAGCCAGCACATGACGCTCTCGCCGTGGGTCGCGCGCACGCCGACCTTCGAGCGTCACGATTTCCCCACACTGGAAGGCACGCCGATCAACTTCAAGTTCGAGCTGCTGCAGGTCGGCGGCACATTTAAGACGCGCGGCGCGTTTTCGCATTTGCTCGCGCTCACCGAAGGCGAACGCGACGCGGGCGTGACGTGCGTGTCGGCGGGCAACCACGCGGTGGCCGTTGCTTATGCTGCAATGCGGCTTGAGATCGGCGCGAAGGTTGTGATGCTCAAGACCGCTAGTTCGGCGCGGTTGGCGTTATGCCACCGTTTCGGCGCGGAAGTGGTGATGGCGGAGAACGGCGCAGAAGCGTTCGAGATCGTGCGGCGCATAGAAGCCGAGGAAGGCCGCTACTTCGTACATCCGTTCAACGGTTACCGGACGATCGCGGGGACAGCGACACTCGGATACGAATGGACCTCGCAGGCGCCCGATCTGGACGCGGTGATCCTGCCGATTGGCGGCGGCGGATTGGCGGCGGGCGTATCGCTGGCATTCCGGCTCGCGAATCCATCTATTCACGTGTATGGCGTTGAACCCAAGGGCGCCGATGCCATGGGCCAGAGTTTTGCGGCGAATCACACCGTGAAGATGGGCGCGATGCACAGCATTGCGGATTCGTTGATGGCGCCTCACACCGAAGACTACAGCTACGAATTGTGCCGGCGGCATATTGACCGTCTGGTGACCGTGTCGGACACCGAGCTGCGCCACGGCATGCTGCATCTGTTCAACGAGCTGAAGCTGGCGGTCGAACCGGCATGCGCCGCTGCAACCGCCGCGTTGCTCGGGCCGTTACGCGAGACCTTGCAGGGCAAGCGCGTTGGCGTGTTGCTGTGCGGCACGAACACCGACCCGGCAACGCTCGGCAAACATCTCGCGATGGCGGCTCAAGACGACTGAGCCCGGCTCGTACGCCTACAGTCACTAAAACACATTCGTCAGCCGCCTGCGCTCGCCGCGTTGCATGAAGTAGTTCGCGGCAATCACACCGACCGTCACGAACGCAATGAATAGCGTGGCGAGCGCGTTCATCTCGGGATTCAAGCCGAGCCGGACGCGCGAAAACACGACAAGCGGCAACGTAGTCGATCCTGGCCCGGACAAAAACGCCGATAACACGAGGTCATCAATCGACAGCGTGAACGACAGCAGCCACCCCGCCACCAGCGCTTGCGATATCAGCGGCAGCGTAATCGAGAAAAACACCCGCAATGGCGTCGCGCCCAAATCGAGCGCGGCCTCTTCAAGCGACGGATTCAATTCCCTGACCCGCGATTCCACAATGATCGCGACGTAGGAGATACACAGCATGACGTGGCCGATCCAGATCGTGAAAATGCCACGCCCGGCTGGCCAGCCGAATACTTTCGCCATTTCCACAAACAGCAGCAACAGCGAAATCCCCTGGATCACTTCGGGTATCACGAGTGGCGCGTTGATCATGCCGGCATAGAGCGTGAAGCCGCGAAACCGCCCCATTCGCGCCAGCACGTATCCCGCCCACGTCCCTATCACCACCGACGCGCACGCAGTGAATACCGCAACTCGAATCGATAACCACGCAGCGTTGATCAGTTCATCGTCGTGCAATAACGCCGCGTACCACTTCAGCGAGAATTGCGTCCATACGGTAACGAGCTGCGACTCGTTGAACGAATACACCACCAGACTCACGATCGGAATATAGAGAAACAGGAATCCGAAACCAAGAAACGTGAACCGGAGCGAGCGACTGGGTTCAATCATCGCTTCTCCTCCAGTTGCTTCGCCTGGTAATACTGGAACAGCGCCATGGGAACGAGCAACAGCAACACCATGGCGCAAGTGACGGCGGAAGCCATCGGCCAGTCGGCGTTATCGAAGAACTCATTCCACATCACGCGGCCGATCATCAGGGTATCTGCACCGCCCAGCAATTCAGGAATCACGTATTCCCCCACCGCCGGAATGAACACCAGCAGGCAGCCCGCAATAATCCCGTTCTTCGACAACGGCAGAGTGATCTGCAAAAACACCTTCCACGGTTTCGCGCCAAGATCGTAAGCGGCTTCAAGCAAGGTGAGATCCATCTTCACAAGATGCGCGTAAAGCGGCATCACGAGAAACGGCAAATACGAATACACCATGCCGATATAAACCGCGATATTCGTGTGATACAGCTCAATAGGCGAATGAATAAGCCCGGTCCACATCAGGAAATTGTTCAGCAAGCCGTTGTTCTTCAGGATCCCGATCCACGCATAGACGCGAATCAGGAACGACGTCCAGAACGGCAGCATGACGGCCATCATCAGCAGATTGCGAGTCGCCGGATTCGAACGCGCGATGTAATACGCCATCGGATAACCGATCAGCAGGCACAGCAGCGTGGACACTCCCGCCACCAGCAGCGAGTTCATATAGGTTGCGAAGTACAGGCTGTCGGTCAGCAGAAACGCGTAATGCGAAAAATCGAGCGCGATACTCAGCACGCCGTCTTTTATCCCCGACAATTCCGTATAAGGCGGAATCCCGAGACGCGAATCGGAGAAACTGATTTTCACGACCAGCAGGAACGGCACGAGGAACAGCAACACGAGCCACAGATACGGCCCGAAGATGACCGCCGTCCTGCCCGTCAGGCCGAAGCGTTGCTTGAGTACGTTAAGTAAGCTCGGTAAATGCAGCGTTTTCATGCTGTGAGCACCACGCCCGCGGACGCTGTCCAGCGCACGAAGACTTCGTCGTCCCAGGTGGGCGAATCAATCTGCCCAATCGCAAGACTCGACAGGTTCGCCACGACCACTTTGCCGCTATCCAGCTTCACGTGATACAGCGTGTAGCCGCCCATGTAAGCAATGTTCGCCACGGTGCCGTGGCCCCAGTTGTACGCACCGTCGGGGGGCTTGCGCGTCAACGCAATGCGCTCGGGCCGGACCGAGATGGTGACCGGCATACCAAGCGGGCCCGTGATGCCGTGATTCACATACAGCCGCGACGACAACTCCGCCGTTTCCACGAACACGTGATCCGGTTCGTCTTCCACCACAATGCCGTCAAACAGATTCGTTGAGCCGATGAATTCGGCGGTGAACCGGCTGTTCGGATATTCGTAGACCTCGTGCGGCGTGCCGATCTGCACGATCTCCCCTTCGCTCATGACCGCGATCCGGCTGGCCATGGTCATCGCTTCCTCCTGATCGTGCGTGACCATCATGCAGGTCACGCCGACCTTATCGAGGATATTCACCAGCTCGATCTGCGTGCGCTGGCGAATCTGTTTGTCGAGCGCGGACATGGGCTCGTCCAGCAGCAGCAGCTTTGGACGCTTGACCAGGCTGCGGGCCAGCGCCACCCGTTGCTGCTGGCCGCCCGACAACTGGTGAGGCTTGCGCTGCGCGTACTTCGCCATCTGCACGAGGTCGAGCGTCGCGTGCACGCGTTCCTTGAGCTCCGCGCCGCGCACGCCCTCCTGCTTGAGCCCGAACGCCACGTTCGATTCCACCGTCATATGCGGAAACAGCGCATAGGACTGGAACATCATATTCACCGGTCTGCGATAAGGCGGCATGCTCGCCAGATCCTCGCCATCGATCACGATCTGGCCCGACGTGACCGACTCCAGCCCCGCGAGCATGCGCAGCAAGGTGGACTTGCCGCAGCCGGAACTGCCGAGCAGCGCGAACAGCTCGCCCTTTTTCACCGACAGGTTCACGCCTTTCACTGCAACGGTCTCGTCGAATTTCTTGACTACATCGACGATCCGCACGAAATTCTCCGCCGTCCAGTCCGCGGTCCGCAAACCCGGTTCCGGCCTACGGCCATTGGGGCCGCCCGGACCGCCCGGACTACCTTGATTGCCCGGTCCGGCGGGCACTGCGCTCGACTGCTGCTCACTCATGATCTGCTGCCCGGCTCCTGCGCTACGCGCATTCGTGCTGCTCTTTCAACTTTTTTCTTTCGACGATGCCGCCAACAAAATCGCCGGCCACGAACAAAGCCCCCGGAGAACCAGGGGCTTCACGTTTGTCGACTGCCTGATGCAACCTCGGCAACCTTACCGGAATCAGGATCAGCGCCCGGACTTCAGTTCCGTCCAGAGCCGCGTTTGCAAACGCTGGATTTCCGGCGGCAACGGCTTGAGCAGGAACAGCGTCTTGATCACGTCTTGCGGCGGGTACACGGCCGGATCGTCTGCAACATCCTTCGATACGTATTTCCGTGCTTCCAGGTTCGCACTCGGGTAATACACCTCGTTCGTGATCGCGGCGTGAACCTGCGGGGTCTCGATGTAGTTGATCCACTCGAGCGCGGCTTCCTTGTTCTTCGCGTCCTTCGGAATCGCCATCACGTCAAACCACACCGGCGCGCCGCCCTTGGGGATGTAGTACTCGATCTTGTACGGCTTCTTCGCCTCTTCCGCACGATGCTTGGCAATCACCACGTCGCCCGACCAGCCGTAGGCGAAGCAGATGTCACCGCCGACCAGATCGTTGATATAACCCGACGAGTTGAACTGGGTGATGTACGGACGGATCTTCTTGAGCATCGCCAGCGCAGCGCGATAGTCGGCGGGGTTCGTGCTCATCGGATCCTTGCCGATGTAGTGCAGCGCGGCGGCGAACATCTGGTCAGGAGCGTCGAGCACCGATACACCGCAGGCCTTGAGCTTTGAGATGTTTTCCGGTTTGAACAGGATGTCCCAGTTATCCAGCGGGACGTTCTTGCCGAGGATCTGCTGGACCTTCGTGACGTTGTAGCCAAGGCCCGTCGTGCCGTATGCCCACGGTACCGTGTACTGGTTGCCCGGATCGGCGCCCGCAACCAGCTTCATCAGGGAAGGGTCGAGGTATTTGAGGTTGGGGAGTTTGGATTTGTCGAGCGGGGTGAAGATCCCTGCCGTGATCTGCTTGCCGGCATAGTTGCTGGTCGGCACCACGATGTCATAGCCCGAATTGCCGGTGAGCAACTTGGCTTGCAGCGTGTCGTCGCTGTCGTAGTTGTCGTACTTGACCTTGACGCCAGTCTGCTTCTCGAAGTTCGGAATCGTGTCCTTCGCGATGTAGTCCGACCAGTTATACACGTTGAGCTGAGTGTCTTTCGCCGATGCCGCCAGCGGTGCCGACAATGCCGCCACACCCGCAATAGCCATGGTGATCGAAACCACGCACGCCGGCATCCGTGCAACCACGCCCGATGCTCCCGAACGCTTCGACAACCGGTCCGCCAATTTTTCTGTCATTTCAGTTTCTCCGTCCTTTCGACTTGCCGACCGTTGGTATCCCCGTCTCGATTCACCCTTTCTCCCCTGCTTAATCGAGACGATCTCAAAAAAACGAAACCTATCATCAAAAGATAGCTTCGCAAAAAACAATCGGCGAGTTTTGTCGCGTGAAGTCTACAAGGCCCCGTTTGAACGAGGTTGGCGTGGAGTTGGGTCTTGCGAGGTTTGGGGCTTTGCGGTCTGAGCCATAAAGACCGCGCAGGCATTGTTGAATCCAAAGAGCCGCCTGGATTGGCCGATGATCTCCGCTTGCGCGGGGAGCCGTGCTCGTCGTGGCTTGTGCCCTGCGCTTCAAACTCTCACGTTGTGACCTCCGGACGCATGTATCGGCCGACGGGTAATGCGCGTTCTGACGAGCAAGCGAACACCTCAGTCCTGCCGGCTCGCTCATCAACGAATGAGTGAATCGACGCTTGTCGGGATCAATTTTTGCTGTCGCTGCCCGTTCGGCTCAGCTTTCGAGATGATCTTCCGCACGCTTACAATTGTGCGTTTGGCGAATGCTGTCAGTATGTTGTCCGCGCGGGCGAACGGAATGTTAATCGTTCAGTTGGTCGCTAAACAAGTGGTAGCGCACGATGTAATGGGGACGAAAACGGACACGCGTCCCTGCCGCCCGCGCACGACGCTACTCAACGTAACAAGGACAATCGTTTGATGGCCCGAGGCTCTCCGCCGTTTTTCATCCGCTCTCTCACGCCCTTTCCCTTTCCTTGGAGGCTGCGCGATGTCGCGACGGTTTGCCGCCCGTCCATTCTCGCGTTTGCTATCAGCCTCGGCTGGACCAGCGCCGCCTATGCCACGGTTTCCGTGCTCCAGCCGGTGCGGGAAGCGGCCGCGGAACAGCCGCTCGAACTGACATTGCTCTATAGCGACGACGACAAGCAGCCGCTCATGATCGATGTGCCAAAAGCGCTCAACGTCACGCTGACCAACGGCGACCTGCCGCCGCAGCCGCTGGCGCTGCAACGCGAGCCCAACGTCCCCGACAAGCTGACGCTGCGCCCCGGCCAATATCGAAAAGTTCGCTATGCCGCCCCGTGGCCCGAGTCGGCGCGCGGCGTGATAAAGGTCGATCCGGTAGGCTTCGATTCGTCGCCCATGCTGATCACGCTCAACCGCGGCAAGTCGCAAACGCAAGTGGTAGAGGCGGAGACCGCCGAGACGAAGGCCAGGACACCGCAGCAACTGGCGAGCGCAGAGGTTGCGGCGAACACATCGGCCGTGCCCACGACGACCAGCGACCGCATGTTGAGCGGCCGTTTGTCGACCTTTGAACCCATGTATTTCGCCGATGGCCAGAACGGCGATAATCTCGCGAAATTCCAGTTCAGCTTCAAGTACCGCCTGCTGTTGCCCGATGATCCGCGCTCACGCAGCTTCCTCGACAATCTGTATTTCGCGTACACGCAAACGTCAATCTGGGACCTGTCGGCTGAATCGGCGCCGTTCCGCGACACGAGTTACGAGCCGCAACTGTTCTACTACCTGGAGAACACGGGTTGGAAAAGCTCGCTGTTTTCGCGCATGGGCGTGACCGCGGGTATTGGACATGAGTCGAACGGCAAGGCCGGCGCGGATTCGCGCGGCATCAACATCGCTTTCGTGCGCCCGACCTGGGATTTCGGCGATATCAACTCGACCCACCTGACCATATCGCCGAAAATCTATTACTACATCACGAAGAGCGGCAACGAGGACATCCAGGACTATCGAGGTTACGTCGATCTGCTCGTGAAGTACGGCAGCCCCGACAGCTGGCAACTCGCCACGACACTGCGCAAGGGCACAAAACACGGATATGGCAGCGTTGACGCCCAATTCACCTACCCGCTCGCCAAACTGATCAACAGCGCGTGGGGCGGCTACCTGTGGGTGGGGTATTTCAACGGCTACGGCGAGGACATCCTCGATTACAACCAGCGACAACACTGGATCGCGCGGATCGGATACAGCATCGCGCGTTAAACTTGGATCTTTTGCGCGGGCGCTGCAGTTTTAGTTTTCATTGCACGTCGCGCCCGACTACAGGCGTTTTATGGCATCGAACCTTCATGATTTGCCCGACAGCCCGTGCATCGGCGTCTGCTCGACCCTCTTCGACGACGTCTGCAAGGGCTGTGGCCGCATGGCCGGAGAAGTCTCCAACTGGGTGTTTCTCAGCGAAGCCGAGAAGCTCGCGGTCTGGGAACGCATTACCCGCGAAGGCACAGCCATGCGCTTCACGCGCGACAAGGTTTGATCGGCGGATCAAGTCGGGCTTGTGACGACCTCAGGTGTGGAGCATGTCTGTCGATGCGCATTAGCGCCGCCTGCCCCCGCGGAAAGCCCCGGAGAACATCTGATTTATGCGCCAGACAGCGGCTGACTTGCTGCTGACTCAGCTGGTAATCCAAACTTCAGTCTGGTTTGCAAAACTTGCGCCGTTCAAGCTGCGGCCGTGGGCCGGATATCTGCGACCAGCAAGTCGAGCAATTCCCGCACGCTGCGAATAGCCGATCCGAACGGCAGGGCCTCGCGCCCCCGGAAGAACAGTCCGTTCGCGCGATCTCCACGCAGAGCTGCGGCGAGACGGGTATCGATACAAAAATGCCCGAACTTTTCGATGCCATCACGCAAGCCACACGCCACGAGGCAATTGAGGCCTGTGGGGCACTTTTGCACGCGCGAGCCGATCTTGTCGCGAATCCGTTGCTCATTGCGCATATAACGATCGAGCCACGGTGTTTTCACCGCGCGCGCCGGCAGGCCGGTCACACTCACGAATTCGACGATGTCTTCTGGCGTTGCCTCGGCAAGAACCCGCTTGAATTCAGGATGCGCATCACCCTCTTCGGTCACCGCGAACGCCGTACCGAGTTGCACGCCCGACGCACCTGCGTCCAGCCAGCGACGCACCGCCGCATGCCCGTCGATGCCACCCGCCACGATCAGCGGAATCTGGGTACGGCCGATACCGAGGGTATCGAAGGTCAGCATGGTTTCTTCAATCACGCGAGCGAAGTCAAAACGCTCGCTCGGAATATCCGCAACGCTCGCCACGCCGAGATGGCCACCCGCATGGCCCGGATGTTCGATCACAATGGCATCGGGCAAACGATTCTTCTTGAGCCACTTCTTCAGTACCAGCGCGATGCCACGGCTATCCGACAAGATCGGGATCAGCGCGATATCGACGCCTTGCGTCAGGTCCGGCAGGTCCAGCGGCAGGCCTGCCCCCATGACGATAGCGTCGGCACCGCTCTCGCACGCCGTCTGCACCGCCGCTGCGTAGGACGAAACCGCGCGCATGACATTCACGGCAATCATGCCGTGGCCTTCGCTAAGGGCCTTCGCTGCAATGATCTCGCGCGACAATGCCGTCTGATTGGCTGCCTCCAGGGTCGCCTGATCCGGGTTCTGTTTGCATATCTCAAGCAGGTCGGGATGGTGGTGCCGCAAGTCGATGCTCGAGATTGTTCCCATTGCACCCTCCCGGGCTACGGCGCCGGCCAGCCGGTGCGCGGACACACCCACGCCCATGCCTCCCTGCACAATAGGAAGCAACGTGCGGCCGCGAATGGTCAGGGGAGTAAGTGGGGTCATTGAAGGAACATCTCCAGAGTCAAAGTTTTGAGCTTGCAGGAGGTTAGACAAATGCATGTTGCGATTTATCAAGCAAGTTCGACTGTGCTGTGTTTCAGTTTCCGATGGTCCGAGCCGGTCATTTTTAGGAAAAAACCGATCGCGGCGACGAACGTTCTTCAGTCGCCTCACGCAGGTCTAAACATCGTCTCAAAACGCAAATGGCCCGCTTCTTTACGAAGCGGGCCATTTGCGTTTCGGCTTATTGAATTGCTGTGTTACTGAATACCCTGGCTCGTCAGGAATTCCTCGTACGTACCGCCGAAGTCGCGCAGCGTGCCGTCGTTCTTCACTTCGATAATCCGGTTCGCCAGTCCATTCACGAACTCGCGGTCATGTGAAACGAAGATCAGCGTGCCTTCATACTTCTCCAACGCGATCTGCAAGGACTCGATCGATTCCATGTCCATGTGGTTGGTCGGCTCGTCCATCAACAGCACGTTCGGGCGCCCGAGCATCAGCTTGCCCCAGATCATGCGGCCTTTCTCACCACCCGACAGCACCTTGACCGATTTCTTGATGTCGTCGGCGTTGAACAGCAAACGGCCCAGCGTGCCACGAACCATCTGGTCGTCGTCGCCGTCCTGACGATACTGGTCTACCCAGTCGGTCAGCGTCTCGTCCTTCGGAAACTCTTCGTACGTGTCCTGCGGCATATAACCGACCAACGCGTTTTCCGCCCACTTGACCGTGCCGCCGTCCAGTTCGATTGCGCCCTTCAGCGCACGCAGCAACGTGGTCTTGCCCGCGCCGTTCTCGCCGATGATCGCAATCCGTTCACCCGGCTGAACGCTCAGGTTGAAGTGATTAAAGATCGTGCGGTCGTACTTCTTGGTGATGTTGGTCGCCACCACTGCAATGTTGTGCAGCTTTTTCTCGAATTCAAAACGAATGAACGGATTCTGCCGCGACGACGGCTTGAATTCCTCAATCTTGATCTTCTCGATCTGCTTCGCGCGGCTGGTCGCCTGGCGTGCCTTCGACTTGTTCGCCGAGAACCGGCGCACGAAGTCCTGCAGGTCGGCCACTTTGTCTTTCGCCTTCTGGTTCGCGTTCGCCTGACGCTCGCGCGCCTGAGCCGAAGCCAGCATGTAGTCGTCGTAGTTACCCGGGTACACCTTCAACGTGCCGTAATCCATATCCGCCATGTGCGTGCAGACCTGGTTCAGGAAGTGTCGATCATGTGAAATGATCACCATGGTCGAGTTGTACTGGTTCAGTATGTCCTCGAGCCAGCGGATGGAGGTGATGTCCAGGTTGTTGGTCGGTTCGTCGAGCAGCAACACATCCGGCTTCGAAAACAGCGCCTGCGCGAGCAATACGCGCAGCTTCCAGCCCGGAGCAACGTTGCTCATGGGACCTGTATGGTCTTCGATCGCAATGCCAATGCCCAGCAGCAACTCGCCGGCGCGCGCTTCGGCCGTATAACCGTCGTACTCGGCGAACTTCGCTTCGAGTTCGGCGGCGTGCATGTAGTCGTCGTCGGTGGCGTCGGGATTCGCGTAAATAGCGTCGCGCTCGCACATCGCGTTCCACATTTCCGTGTGGCCCATCATCACGACGTCGATCACGCGCATGTCTTCATACGCGAACTGATCCTGGCGCAACTTACCAAGACGCACGTTCGGTTCGAGCATCACGTTGCCGGAGCTCGGTTCCAGGTCGCTGCCCAGAATCTTCATGAACGTGGATTTGCCGCAGCCGTTCGCCCCGATCAGGCCGTAGCGATTTCCTTCCCCGAACTTGACCGAAATGTTCTCGAAGAGGGGCTTCGGCCCGAATTGCATGGTGATGTTGGCAGTAGACAGCACAGCGCGTCCTTTTGAATGGTGTACGGCGAAAAACCTGCAATTTTAGCAGTTTTTGGGACGAATTGCGGCATTGCAGCGGAAAGCTGCACGTGCGAATGCGAAGGCCGCACTTCCAGCGGCCTTTCAATGACGCCGCGAACGATGCCGCGAGCGGCGTTGCCGGTTGCCCGAACCCGCTCGCTGCCGCCTGTCCTGCGCCTAGATGCGCTCCGCGATGTACGCCTTCACGAGGCTCACCTCGGCCGCCACGATATCGAATTTCTGTGGCAATTCTTCAATACCAATAAACGCCGCCGGCCGTTCCGGTTCACGCTCAAGCGCTTCCCGGATAGTTTCGCCGAATTTGATCGGCTGAGCGGTTTCCAGCACGATCATTGGCACGCCCGG
Organism: Caballeronia sp. SBC1; assembly: GCF_011493005.1. NCBI lineage: Bacteria > Pseudomonadati > Pseudomonadota > Betaproteobacteria > Burkholderiales > Burkholderiaceae > Caballeronia > Caballeronia sp. SBC1. The sequence continues at coordinate 1,675,367 of NZ_CP049156.1, read as the reverse complement.
TGTCAGGTGTTCGCGCGCCACCTTCAGGCCATCGGCCGTGTGGGTATCGATCATGGTGCCGTAACGCTTGAACGCGTCGCGAATGGTGTCCACACGGTCCGCATGGCTGCTGCGTCCCGACACAAAACCAAATTCCTGCACGCGCGCAAAGTCGCCGCTGGCCGCAAGATCAAATCCACCCTTTTCTTCCACATCCCGGAACAGCTGCAGCACGCGCGCGGGATCGCGGCCAAGCAGATCGAACACAAAACGCTCGAAATTCGACGCCTTCGAGATATCCATGCTCGGACTGGTCGTGTGGTACGTCTCGGCTGCTGTGCGCACGCGATAAACCCCGGTGCGGAAAAACTCGTCGAGCACGTCGTTTTCATTCGTGGCGACGACCAGTTGCTCGATCGGCAAACCCATCATGCGCGCGATATGCCCGGCGCACACATTGCCGAAATTGCCCGATGGCACCGTAAACGACACCCGCTCGGCGTTCGACTTTGTCGCGGCGAAGTAGCCCTTGAAGTAATACACGACCTGCGCAACCACGCGTGCCCAGTTGATCGAATTGACCGTGCCGATCTTGTTAGCCGCTTTGAACGCGTGATCGTTCGACACCGCTTTAACAATGTCCTGACAATTGTCGAAGTTGCCGATCACCGCCAGGTTGAAGATGTTCGGATCCTGCAGCGAAAACATCTGCGCCGTCTGGAACGCGCTCATCTTCTGATGCGGGGACAGCATGAAAACGCGCACGCCCTGCTTGCCGCGCATGGCGTATTCGGCCGCGCTGCCCGTGTCGCCCGAGGTGGCGCCAAGAATGTTCAGCGTCTGCCCCTCTTTGGCCAGCGTGTACTCGAACAGGTTGCCGAGCAACTGCATGGCCATGTCCTTGAACGCGAGCGTGGGTCCGTTCGACAATTCCAGCAGCGAGATCGTTGTGCCGCCCTCTTCGCCCAGCGTTTTCAGAGGCGTAATCTGCGACGCGCTTTCATGATCGCGAACATTGCTGTACGTGCCGGCCGTGTAAGTACGGCGCGTGAGCGAGCGCAGATCTTCGTCGAAAATGTCGTCGCTGAATTTGCGCAGGATTTCGTAGGCCAGATCCGCATACGACAGCGTGCGCCACGCAGTCAGTTCTTGCGCCGTGACGCGCGGATATTCAGCGGGCAAATACAGGCCGCCGTCCTTGGCGAGACCGCCGAGCAGGATGTCGGAGAAAGAATGGCTTTCGCCGAAACCGGCGCCGCGGGTGGAGATGTAGTTCATTTTAAAGCCCTATTTCAATCCTTCCATGCGCAGCTTCGTCACTTTCGAAACCACGGTGGAGAGCGCCTGGATCTGCGTGATCGCAGCGTTGATTTCCTTTTCGACCGTCTCGTGCGTGATCAGGATGATGTCGGTTTCGCCCTTATCCTCGCCGTCGACGTGCTCGGATTCCTTCTGCAGCAATGCATCGATGGAAATGGCCTTGTCGGCGAGAATCCGCGTGATGTTCGCGAGCACGCCGGTGACATCGGCCACGCGCAGGCGCAGGTAGTAGCTGCTCGTGACTTCTTCGATCGGCAGGATCGGCGTATTGGCCAAGCTGTCCTGCTGGAACGCGAGATGCGGCACACGATGCTCGGGATCCGCCGTATGCAGGCGTGTGACGTCCACGAGGTCGGCGACCACAGCCGATGCGGTTGGCTCAGCGCCGGCGCCCTTGCCGTAATAAAGCGTGGTGCCCACGGCGTCGCCATGGACTACCACCGCGTTCATCGCCCCTTCAACATTCGCCAGCAAGCGCTTCTCCGGAACCAGCGTGGGATGCGTGCGCAACTCGATGCCCTTCTCCGTGCGCCGCGCAATGCCCAGCAACTTGATCCTGTAGCCGAGATCTTCCGCGTAGCGGATATCGATCGCGTCGAGCTTGCTGATCCCTTCCACGTAAGCCCGGTCGAATTGAACGGGCACGCCGAACGCGATCGCGCTCATGATCGTGATCTTGTGCGCGGCGTCCACGCCTTCAATGTCGAAGGTCGGATCGGCTTCGGCATAACCGAGGTCCTGGGCCGCTTTCAGCGCGGTCGCGAAGTCGAGCCCACGGTCGCGCATCTCCGAAAGAATGTAGTTCGTCGTGCCGTTGATGATGCCCGCGATGTACTCGATCCGGTTCGCCGTCAGCCCTTCGCGCAGCGCCTTGATGATCGGAATGCCGCCCGCCACCGCCGCTTCGAACGCGACCATCACGCCCTTCTTGCTCGCCGCTTCGAAAATCTCGCTGCCGTGCACGGCGAGGAGCGCCTTGTTCGCCGTCACCACATGCTTGCCGTTGGCGATCGCGCGCAGCACCAGTTCACGCGCGACGCCCGTGCCGCCGATCATCTCGGCAACGATATCGATGGAAGGATCGTCGACGACGGCGTTGAAGTCGGTCGTGACGTCAATGCCCGCCACGCCCTGCACCTTCGACGGCGTGCGCACCGCGATGCGCGTAATTTCGATGCCCCGTCCGGCGCGCCGTTTGATTTCTTCCTGATTGCGGCGCAGCACCGTGAAGGTGCCGCTGCCGACGGTGCCGAAGCCCAGCAGGCCAACTTTGATCGGTTCCATTGCAGCGTGAGTCTTATAAGAGAGGTTTTAGACAGAGTGACGCTTTCGATAGCCATCGAGAAAGCGCGCGATACGGTTGATGGAGTCAGCGAGATCATCCACGTTCGGCAGGAACACCACGCGAAAATGATCGGGCGCCGGCCAGTTGAAGCCGGTTCCCTGCACAAGCAGCGTGCGTTCTTCGAGCAACAGATCCGTAATGAACTGCTGATCGTCGACGATCGGATACATCTTGTGGTCGAGCTTCGGGAACATGTACAGCGCGGCCTGCGGCTTCACGCAGCTCACGCCGGGAATGGCGGTGAGCATGTCGTAGGCGAGTTCCCGCTGCTTGAAGAGCCGGCCGCCCGGCACGATCAGGTCGTTGATGCTTTGGTAACCGCCCAGCGCCGTCTGGATGGCGTACTGCCCTGGCACGTTCGCGCACAGGCGCATGGAGGCCAGGATGCCGAGCCCTTCCATATAGTCATGGGCAATGCGGCGGTTTTCACCCGTCAGGCCGGAGATGAACATCCAGCCCGCGCGATACCCACAAGCACGGTAACTCTTCGACAAACTATTGAACGTGACCGTCAGCACGTCTTCGGACAACGCCCCCACCGCCGTGTGCTTGCGGCCGTCGTAGACGATCTTGTCGTAGACCTCGTCGGCAAAAATGATCAGGCCATGCTTGCGCGCCAGTTCGATCATTTCAAGCAATAGTTCGTCCGAATACAGCGCGCCGGTCGGGTTGTTCGGATTGATGATGACGAGCGCCTTCGTGTTCGGCGTGATCTTCGAGCGCAGGTCGTCGAGATCGGGCATCCAGTCGGCGGATTCGTCGCAGAGATAATGCACCGGCGTCCCGGAAGACAAGCTCACCGCAGCCGTCCACAACGGATAGTCCGGGGCGGGCAGCAGCACTTCGTCGCCGTCGTTGAGCAGGCCCTGCATGGCCATCACGATCAACTCGGAAGCGCCGTTGCCAATGTAGATGTCGTCCAGCTCAACGCCCGCCACGCCCTTTTGCTGGCTGTAATGCATGATCGCCTTGCGCGCGGCGAACACGCCTTTCGAGTCCGAATAACCCGACGAGGTCGGCAGGTTGCGGATCATGTCCTGAATGATCTCGTCCGGCGCGTCGAAGCCGAACGAGGCCAGGTTGCCAATGTTGAGCTTGATGATCCGGTGGCCCTCGTCCTCCAGCCGCTTCGCGTGCTCAAGCACGGGACCGCGGATGTCATAACAGACGTTCTGCAATTTATTGGATTTTAGAATCGGTTTCACGGCGGGAAAGCTCACTGGGTTACTGGAAATCAGGCTCTGGATCAGGAAAACCGGCAAATAAAATTGACAAGTCCGGTCCGCGGACTCAATGCAGCGCGGGTCACGCCGGTGTCTTCGCCCGGCGCTTCGAACCCGGAGCCCGAAAACACGTCAAAGCGAGACCTCAAACGGACTGGACACCGCGCAGAAACCCTGAGTAGCGACGCGGAACAGGCAGTCTAGCGAAAATGCGTCGGATAGAGGCAGGTTTGGGCGGAATCGTGTGAGCTTATGGCCATCAGGCCAAGGCAAAACGCCCGATTGCGTGTCGGCAAGCAGCTTGTGGCGGCACGCGATGCATCGCGCCACCCGGGCTCGCAACCCGCTGGCGGCTGAAAAGTTATAATTTAGCGGATTATCCGTGACTTTCGCAATGCGCCACCGGCAAAACGCGTGCACATTGGCTTCATCCAGTGCACGCGAGCCGATGAAAGCTGCATTGCGCGCCAGGCCAACCGGTTGTCACAGGCCGCTCGCGCAGTCACCCTTCGCCATCAACTTGCCTGTCGGAATATCGATTTGAAATTACACCAGGAAGCCAGCGGCGCGCTCAATACCATCACGAGTTACGGCGCCGACTACGTCGCGATCAATCTGCAACGCCATGAAGGCAGCATCATCGTGATGCCGGAAGCGCCAGTGATCGCGTGGCCTGTGTCGTCGTTCGAGGCGCTGACGCCCGAAGATTTTGACGAGCTCATCGCGATGACACCTGAAGTCGTTGTGTTCGGCAGCGGTGCGCGCCTGCGTTTTCCCCATCCGCGACTTGTCGCCAAGCTTTCCCAGCAACGCATTGGCGTGGAGACAATGGATTTCGGCGCCGCATGCCGTACTTACAACATTCTCATGTCGGAAGGCCGCCGGGTCGCGGCTGCGCTGCTGATCGAAGCGTGATCCCGGCGCGCCGGCGCAAGTTGGCGGATGCCGGCGCGAACGCCGCCACAACGCGCGGACGCGGATTCGGGGCGCCAGTGCGATAAACTGCCGCCCGGCGTCGATGTCGGTACGGGTATCGGCATCGGTGGCGCCTGTTTTCTGCGCACTGCCGGATGACGCACTGACCCGTGACCGCTTGCCGCACAGCCAAAGGCACAAGGACTGGCCGTTTGGCTGGCTTGTGCGCTTCGTCAAAGCAGCGGAACCTGCATGGGCTGGGCGGTCACCGGGTACGCGGCGAAACTTGTCCCGTAAGCCGGTCTTAAGCCTTAATGCGCCAAACTCGAGCCCCCCATGGATTTTGCTAGCGCCGCTAAAGCGGCATCGGACAGGTCGACTCTCATGAACGATACGCCTTACCGGCTACCGCTCACCCGCCTCTCGCTTTTATTGCTGATCGCTGCACTCGCCGTGATCTGGTTCGCGCCGCTGGGCCTGCGCCATCTCGTCCCAAGCGACGAAGGCCGTTACGCCGAAATGGCGCGCGAAATGTTCGTGACCGGCGACTGGATCACACCGCGTTACAACGGGTACAAGTATTTCGAAAAACCTCCGCTGCAAACCTGGGCGAACGCGCTGACGTTCGCGTGGTTCGGTATCGGCGAGTGGCAGGCGCGCCTTTATACCGCGCTGACTGGTTTTGCCGGCGTGCTGCTGATCGGCTACACCGGCTCGCGGGTGTTCAACAGCGTAACGGGGTTTTGCGCGGCCGTCGTGCTCGCGACTTCACCGTACTGGAACCTGATGGGCCATTTCGACACGCTCGATATGGGCCTGTCGTTCTGGATGCAACTCACGCTCTGCAGCTTGCTGCTAGCACAGCGTCCGAACCTGCCGGCGCTCCAAGTTCGCCTCTGGATGTGGCTTTGCTGGGCCGGCATGGCGCTCGCGCTGTTGTCAAAGGGGCTGATCGGCCTGATCCTTCCGGGCGCGGTGCTGGTGCTCTACACGTTGATCGCGCGTGACTGGGCGCTGTGGCGTCGGCTCTATATTGGCAGCGGGCTGATCCTGTTCCTGATAATTGCCGCGCCGTGGTTCGTTCTGGTCCAGATCAAGAACCCCGAGTTCCTGAATTTCTTTTTCATCGTGCAGCAGTTCCAGCGGTATCTCACCCCCGAACAGAACCGTCCGGGTGCGTTTTATTACTTCGTACCGGTGCTGATTGTCGGATTCCTGCCCTGGCTCTCGGTGACGTTCCAGAGTGTGCGGCATGCGCTGAAGGTACCGCGCCAGCCAAACGGCTTCGCGCCGGTCATGCTGCTCCTGGTCTGGTCGGCGTTTATCTTCTTGTTCTTCAGCGCGTCACATTCGAAACTGTTGTCGTACACGCTGCCGATCGCGCCTTCCATTGCGCTGCTGATCGCTATCTACCTGCCCCTGCTCACGCGCGCCCAATGGCATAAGCACCTGACCGGATACGCCGTGTTTCTTGTCGTGGCGGCTTTTGGCGCGATCTTTTTGGGCCGGATGGGCGGTGGCCATACGCCCAATGCGCTGTACAGGGAATTTCAGGTCTGGGTGTACGCCGCGCTGGCCGTGGCCTTCGTGGTCACGCTGGCGGCCATCTGGCTGAACCGGCGCAGTTCGATCGGTGGCGTGGTGCTGCTGGGAACGGCCTGGCTGCTAATGGGCACGATCGCGGGCACCGGCCACGATGTGTTCGGCCGCGAAAGCTCGGGCGTACAGTTGGTGCCCGCGGTGAAAGCTGCCATGGCCAAATTGCCGGCCGACACGCCCTTCTACTCTGTCGCGAAGCTCGATCACACCATGCCGTTCTATCTCGGCCACACCATGATCATGGTCCAGGAACCCGACGAACTGAAGTTCGGAGTCACGACGGAACCCCAGAAATGGGTGCCGACCATCGACGAGTGGATCCAGCGCTGGGACGCCGAACGCTACGGCCTTGCGCTGATTCCACCTGGCCGGTATGACGAGTTGCTGGCGAAACACGTGCCCATGCAGGTTATTGCTCGCGACGACCGAAGGGTCATTGTCGAAAAACCGCAGCCTTGAAACAATGGCGCCGCGCGTTGACCGGAGCACCGGCCGCCAGCGGATATAAAAGCCGGAGACGATACGAAGCCTTACCGCCTCGCCGCGCTCCGCTAAAAAAACCCTATTACGGCCCACGATGAACCCGATATCCTTCATTTGCATCATCACCGGCGTCATGTTGAACGCCGGTGCGCAGTTGCTGCTCAAAGCGGGCGTGAACGCCGTGGGCCATTTCGAGTTCACCCCGGCAAACATCGTACCTATCGGTTTCAAGATCGCGACGCAGTGGCCGATCATCGGCGGACTGACCTGCTACGTGTTCAGCGTGGTGGTGTGGATCGTGGGATTGTCGCGGGTCGACGTCTCGATCGCCTACCCCATGCTCTCGCTAGGCTACGTGGTGAACGCGTTCGCGGCGTGGTATTTATTTGGCGAAGTCCTGTCATTGCAGCGACTGCTAGGCATCGGCATTATTTTGATCGGCGTCGTGGTGCTGACGCGCGGCTAGAGGCCTCAGGCGGGCTCTCGGGCACACCTGAGTGCGCCTGAACCCAGCTGGCGCTGTGTTTCAAAGACTGTGTTTCAAAAATCTCACCGTTCCTTTCCTTCGCAGAGATTCCATGACCCAGAACGTGCCTTCTAATACGCTTCCCTTTCTGCCTTTCGTGCGCGCTGAGATCGACGAAGAGACGATTCAGGGCGTCGTCGACGTTCTGCGTTCAGGCTGGATCACGACCGGTCCGCAAAACCAGCAGTTCGAAGCCGAACTGTCCGCCTATTGCGGTGGCCGCCCGGTACGCACGTTCAATTCCGGCACGGCGACCATGGAAATTGGCTTGCGTATCGCGGGCGTGGGCGAAGGCGACGAAGTCATCACCACACCCATGACCTGGGTCTCGACCAGCAATGTGATCATTGAAACAGGCGCTACACCCGTGTTCGCAGATATTGACCCGGTCACGCGCAATATCGACCTGGATCTGCTCGAAAAGGCCATTACTCCGCGTACCAAGGCAATCTTGCCGGTGTACCTGTCGGGCCTGCCTGTCGATATGGACCGGCTGTACGGCATTGCGCGCGAGCATGGCCTGCGCGTGATCGAAGACGCGGCCCAGGCGTTTGGATCGTCCTGGCGCGGCCAGAAGATCGGCGCATTCGGGGACATTATTTCGTTTAGCTTTCACGCGAACAAGAACGTCACGTCGGTCGAAGGCGGCGCGCTCGTCCTGAATAACGAGGAAGAAGCCGTGCTCGCACAAAAATACCGGCTGCAAGGCATCACGCGCACCGGCTTTGACGGCATGGACTGCGATCTCCTCGGCGGCAAATACAATCTCACCGACGTCGCCGCCCGCGTCGGCCTGGGCCAGCTCAAGCACGTAGAGCGCTTCACGGAACAACGCCGCGAGCTGGCGCGCGCATACTTTGAGAGTTTCGCGAACGGTGCAGCCGTGCGACTGGGCGTGCAATTGCCGGTACCGAATTTCACCGACAGCAACTGGCACATGTTCCAGATCGCGCTGCCGCTCGAGCGCCTGTCGCTTACGCGCTCGGCGTTCATGGGCCTGATGAAGGAACGCGGCATTGGCACGGGAGTCCATTACCCTGCGCTGCACCTGTTCACGCTGTATCGCGGACGCGGATTTCACGAAGGCATGTTCCCGCACGCCGAAACATATGGCGCATCAACGGTCACGCTGCCGCTGTTCACGCAGATGACCCAGGACGACGTGACTCGCGTCGTGCATGCAGTCAACGAAATCTGCACAGCGCACGCGATCTAATGCATCTGAAAGGCACCGCAGGCAGGCACGCCACATGGATGGCACAGCAAAACAAGAACCACATTTATCACCCCGGACATCTAGCGGAACCATCGTCAACATGAGTCAAACGGATTTTCTGCCGACCGGCCCCGAATTAACGGTCGTGGTCCCGGTGTACAACGAAGAAGAAGGCCTCGCAGCCCTCTTCTCCCGCCTGTATCCCGCGCTTGACGCGCTCGGCGCAACGTATGAAGTGATCTTCATCAACGACGGCAGCCGCGACAAGTCGGCGGCATTGCTTGCCCAGCAGTTTCGCGCGCGACCGGATACGACCCGCGTGATCCTGCTGAACGGCAACTATGGCCAGCACATGGCCATTCTTGCGGGCTTCGAACAATCGCGCGGAGAAAGCGTCATCACGCTCGACGCCGACTTGCAGAATCCCCCCGAGGAAATTGCCAAGCTGCTCGAGAAGATGCGAGAGGGTTACGACTACGTCGGTACGATTCGCCAGCAACGCCAGGACAGCTTTTGGCGCAAGAAAGCATCGCGCCTGATGAACCGGCTGCGCGAGCGCATCACGCGCATCAGGATGACCGACCAGGGTTGCATGTTGCGCGGTTACAGCCGGCACATCATTGACACCATCAACCGCTGCGGTGAAATCAATACCTTCATTCCGGCGTTGGCCTATACGTTTGCGCAGAACCCGATTGAAATCGATGTCGCACACGAAGAGCGCTTCGCGGGTGAATCGAAGTACTCGCTGTACAGCCTGATCCGCCTCAATTTCGACCTGGTGACCGGATTCTCGGTCGTGCCGCTGCAGTGGTTGTCGTTCATCGGCGTGATCCTGTCTGTTGCGTCGGCGGCCCTGTTCGTGCTGCTGTTGGTTCGACGCTTCATGTTCGGCGCGGAAGTACAAGGTGTGTTCACGCTGTTCGCTATCACGTTCTTCATGCTCGGCGTAATCATCTTCGCGCTTGGGCTGCTCGGCGAATATATTGGCCGCATCTATCAGCAAGTGCGCGCACGGCCGCGTTACCTGGTGCAGACCATCCTGGAAGAGCGGGACGGCAAGCTTGCGCGAACCATGCCACGTCAGGAAGCGGTAGCAGCAATCAGTCGCGAAGTCGATCCCCTATGAGGCCGCTATGAACCCGGCGGTGACTGCTACAAGCCCTGCAAGCACTACAAACGCTCCGCGCGCAAAGCCCCGTGCGGTCGTGTTCGCGTATCACAACGTCGGCTTGCGCTGCCTGCAGGTCCTGCTCGCGCGCGGCGTGGAGGTCGCGCTGGTTGTCACGCACGAAGACAATCCGGACGAGAACATCTGGTTCGGCAGCGTGAAGTCCGTCGCAGCGGATCATGGCATCACGGTCATCACGCCGGCCGATCCCAAGTCGCCCGAACTGCGTGACGCAATCAGCGAACTCGCGCCGGACTTCATTTTCTCGTTCTATTACCGGCATATGCTGCCGGTCGGCCTGCTCGCGCTCGCCGCGCGCGGCGCGTACAACATGCACGGTTCGTTGTTGCCGAAGTATCGAGGACGCGTGCCGACCAATTGGGCCGTGTTGAACGGAGAAACCGAAACGGGCGCGACGCTGCACGAGATGGCCGCAAAACCCGACGCCGGAGCGATCCTCGCCCAGACACCCGTGCCCATTCTCCCCGACGACACCGCCGCGCAAGTCTTCGACAAAACCACCGTCGCCGCAGAACAAACCTTGTGGCGTGTCTTGCCGGCTTTGATCGCGGGCGAAGCGTCGCATTTGCCAAACGACCTCACGAAAGGCAGCTACTTCGGCGGCCGGAAGCCGGAGGATGGACGCATCGACTGGTCGCAAACGGCGCAGCAGGTCTACAACCTGATCCGCGCCGTCGCGCCGCCGTATCCGGGGGCTTTTACGGACATCGGCCAGGCGCGGTTTATTGTCGCGCGGGCTCGCCTCGTGCCCGAAAACGGCCTGCCGGGTGTCAATACCGAGAGCCTGCGTGAGGTCTCGAATTTGCCCCCTGGGCTGCACGTGAAGGATAATGCCCTGTTTGGCGTATGCGGCGACCGCCGCGTCGTCGCCATCCGTGAACTACGGCAACCATTCGTGGACGAAAGCCAGACTCCCGCCGGCGGCGAACGCGTCGTCAGTCCCGCCGAATTCGGCCGACTCACTCAATCACTTCCTCATTCATGAAAAAAGTCCTGATCCTGGGTGTCAACGGCTTCATTGGCCACCACCTCTCCAAGCGCATTCTCGAGACGACCGACTGGGAAGTCTTCGGTATGGACATGCAACGCGACCGTCTCGGCGACCTCGCCAATCACGAGCGCATGCATTTCTTCGAAGGCGACATCACGATCAACAAGGAGTGGGTCGAATATCACATCAAGAAGTGCGATGTGATCCTGCCGCTCGTCGCTATTGCCACGCCGGCCACCTACGTCAAGCAGCCGCTGCGCGTCTTCGAACTCGACTTCGAAGCGAACCTGCCCATCGTGCGTTCAGCCGTGAAATACGGTAAGCACCTCGTGTTTCCGTCCACGTCCGAGGTGTACGGCATGTGCACCGACGAGCAATTCGATCCCGAAGAATCGCAACTGAGCTACGGCCCGATCAACAAGCCGCGCTGGATCTACGCGTGCTCGAAGCAGTTGATGGACCGCGTGATCTGGGGTTACGGCATGGAAGGCTTGAACTTCACGCTGTTCCGACCGTTCAACTGGATCGGCCCGGGCCTCGACTCGATCTACACGCCGAAGGAAGGCAGCTCGCGCGTGGTCACGCAATTCCTGGGTCACATCGTACGCGGCGAAAACATCAGCCTGGTCGATGGCGGCGCGCAAAAGCGTGCGTTCACGGATATTGACGACGGCATTGGCGCGTTGATGAAGATCATCGAAAACAAGAACGGCGTAGCGACGGGCAAGATCTATAACATCGGCAATCCGAGCAACAACTTCTCGGTCCGTGAACTCGCGAACAAGATGCTGAAGCTCGCGAACGAGATTGCCGAATACGCGGAAAGCGCGAAGACGGTTCAGCTCGTGGAAACGTCGTCGGGCGATTACTACGGCGCGGGTTATCAGGACGTGCAGAACCGTGTGCCGAAGATTGACAACACCATCCAGGAACTCGACTGGAAACCGGTCGCGACCATGGACGACGCGTTGCGCAAGATTTTTGAAGCCTATCGCGGCGATGTAGGCACGGCGCGGCGCCTTGTCGAAGATCAGTCTTAAGGACGGCGCGTGGCTCGCATTGTTCTGAAAATCGACGTCGACACCTTGCGTGGCACGCGCGAAGGTGTGCCGAATCTCGCGCGCCTGCTCGACAAATATCACGCCCGCGCCACGTTCCTGTTCAGCCTCGGACCCGATCACACCGGCTGGGCATTGCGCCGCGTGTTTCGCCCGGGGTTTCTCAAGAAGGTGTCGCGGACGTCGGTGGTCGAGCATTACGGCATCAAGACGCTCATGTACGGCGTGCTGCTGCCGGGGCCGGATATCGGCCGCCGCGCGGTTGCCGAAATGCGCGCGATTCATGAAGCGGGCTTCGAGTGCGGCATCCACACGTGGGATCACGTGTACTGGCAGGACAATGTCCGTGCCGGCAATCGTGAGTGGACAGCCAAACAGATGCAGCGCAGCCATGCGCGTTTCGTTGAGATCTTTGGCGCGCCGCCCGTCACGCACGGCGCGGCGGGCTGGCAGATGAACGGCTACGCGTTCGAACAAATCGATGCGTGGGGCATGAAGTACGCGTCCGATGGGCGTGGCCACACGCCCTACATTCCGGTGCTCGACGGACGAATGCTGAATCACGTCCAGATGCCCACCACGCTGCCTACGCTGGATGAAGTCCTCGGCGTAGATGGCGTTGACGTGAGCAACGTTGCTGCGCATTTGCTGGGTCTCACGTCGAAGCAGGCCCACGACCAGGTCTTCACGCTGCACGCCGAACTGGAAGGACAAAAGCTGGCCACGGTATTCGAGCAATTGCTGGCCGGGTGGAGCGCACAAGGTCACAGCTTCTGCACGATGGGCGACTATCATGCAACGCTGGACCGCGCGACGCTGCCCACGTACCCTGTCGCGTGGGGCGAGATTCCAGGCCGCGCGGGCGAGCTGATACTCCAGCCGGATTGACACATTGGGCGGTTTGAAGCGTGCGTGCGTCTGACGCTTGATCTGGGCTTGGCCGAGCGGCTTATTTCTCAAATTCGGGCGGATGGGCGGGCAGATCGGCTCTGTTGAACCAGGCAAGCGGATGACCAAGCCAGACCAAGCCTGGCCCGGACGCCTCAAGCCCTTCCTGGATCCGCACTACCGTTCTAACGTACTCGTTCACCAGAAGCTGGCGCACGGGCAGGTGCCTACCAATAACAGCAACCATGGGACCGGAGTAAGCGCATAGGACCAGGGCAAGCACTTAAGCGCCAATTCTGATCAACACGCCAACTCCGGCCGACCGCAGAAAACTTGCATGGGGCCGGAGTAAGCGCTGAAGCGCCAACTCCGGCCGACAAAGGAGAAACTTCGTGCCGATCGCAGTCGATCAACCCGTTCCCGATTTCACCGCGCCCGCAACCGGCGGCGACTTTTCGCTGTCGTCCCTGCGAGGCAAGAAAGTCGTGCTGTTTTTTTATCCAAAAGACAACACGCCCGGCTGTACCACGGAAAGCCTGCAATTCCGTGACCTTTATGCGCAATTCAAGAAGGCGGGCGCTGAAGTGATCGGCATCTCGCGTGACAGCGTGAAATCGCACGACAACTTCAAGGCGAAGCTTGAGCTGCCGTACACGCTGGTATCCGATTCCGATGAAGCTATTTGCACGCTCTTCGGTGTCATCAAAATGAAGAAAATGTATGGGAAGGAAGTACGCGGAATCGAGCGTTCAACCTTCCTGCTGGACGCTGACGGCGTGCTTCGCCAGGAGTTCCGTGGCGTAAAGGTTCCAGGCCACGTTGAGCAGATTGTGGAAGCTGTACAAGCGCTTTGAGGCACGTTATATTGGTTCGCAATGAGCGCTTGCCCTTCCCTCCATTTCTCTTTGCGTAGCGTCCGGTGTTTCGCGGTTTTCCCCGCGACCGGCACGGGGTCCCGCTACACGCCACGTCTGCAATCCTGGGGCGTGGCGGAAGTTGAAAGGCGCTTTGAAGCAGGCGCTGTCGAGCCGCTGGTCCCATCGTCCGGGACGGCGGCTTTTTTGTTTGCGGACGCTCTCTCACCCGCAGCGTGTGCGCCCTGGGCGTCCCGCGCCGTCCGTGCGTTTCATCCCCGTTTTCTTCAGGACGCAACTTCCAAGGAGCCGATCGAAATCTAGGCGAACCGGCGTTTTCGAAACCGAAGCGCGTCTCCGGGCGCAAACTGCATCGACGTCCGGCCTTTTGGCTGAAAGCCTGAGGCCCGAAAGACCTACGCAGGATGCGACAGGCGACGCACGACATACGATCCGAATCCTATCGAGGAAAACCATGCCTTTGCCTACCGCACCCGTCAAGCTCGGCAACCTCCTGCCGTCTGAAGAATACAAAGCCAAAGCCCGGCCTGCCCGATCATCGAAAAAGCAGGCAAGCGACGGCGATCTAGTTGAAACCGAATCCGATTTTGGCGCCAGCGTCGGCGCTTCGCGGCCTGCTGCCGCGAACACCGCCAATACGTTGCGCGCTATAGCAAGCGAGACGCTTGCGAACGCGGCGAAAGGCTCAGCGGTAGAAGCCTCTGACGCAGCACCCGCCGCGCGCACGCGCCGCACGAAACAAACTGCGGCGTTGCTGCAACCCGCTGCGGCACCGGCCGAACAGGTTGAAACCACACCGGCTGTCGCACGCGCGCCGGTCGAAGCGCGCACGCCGTCGCGCTCCGAAGCGCCGGCCGCGACCGTGGCAACCGCTCAACCGCGCGGCCAGCAAAAACGCCGCCAGCGTGGCCAGCCGGAAAACGAGATCGGCAAGCTGTTCGTACTCGACACGAACGTGCTGATGCACGATCCGTCATCGCTGTTCCGGTTCGAGGAACACGACGTCTATCTGCCCATGATGACGCTCGAGGAGCTCGATAACCACAAGAAGGGTATGTCGGAAGTCGCGCGCAATGCGCGTCAGGTGAGCCGCACGCTGGATGCGCTCGTGGCGCACGTCGGTGAGATGGCCGCCGGACTGCCGTTGTCCGCGCTGGGCAATCGCGATGCCACCGGCCGCCTGTACTTCCAGACCACGCTGACGGACATTGAGCCGGTCGAGGGCCTGCCCGTTGGCAAGGCCGACAACCAGATTCTCGGCGTGGTTCGCGCGCTGCAGAAGGAGCGTACGGATCGCCAGGTCGTGCTGGTGTCGAAAGACATCAACATGCGCATCAAGGCCCACGCGCTCGGCCTGCCCGCTGAAGATTATTTCAACGACCAGGTGCTGGAAGACAAGGACCTGCTCTATTCCGGCGTCCGCGCGTTGCCTTCGGACTTCTGGACGAAGCACGCGAAGGGCATGGAAAGCTGGCAGGACACCAAGACGGGCACGACGTATTACCGCGTGACCGGTCCGCAATGCGCGTCCATGCTGGTGAACGAGTTCGTTTATTTCGAACCGCAGAACGGCGAACCGTCGTTCTACGGCATCGTGCGCGAGTTGAACGGCAAGACGGCGCTGCTGCAAACGCTGCGCGATTACAGCCATCACAAAAACAACGTGTGGGGCATCACGTCGCGTAATCGCGAGCAGAATTTCGCGTTGAACCTGCTGATGAACCCGGACGTGGATTTCGTCACGCTGCTGGGTCAGGCAGGTACCGGCAAGACCTTGATGGCGCTGGCCGCCGGCCTCGCGCAAGTGCTCGACGACAAGCGCTATAACGAGATCATCGTGACGCGTGCGACGGTTCCGGTTGGCGAAGACATCGGCTTCTTGCCGGGTACGGAAGAGGAAAAGATGCAGCCGTGGATGGGCGCATTCGACGACAACCTCGAAGTCCTGCAAAAAACCGACGACGCCGCCGGCGAATGGGGCCGCGCCGCCACGCAGGAATTGATCCGGTCACGCTTGAAGGTGAAGAGCATGAACTTCATGCGCGGCCGGACCTTCGTGGACAAATACGTGATCATCGACGAAGCGCAGAACCTGACTCCCAAGCAGATGAAAACGCTCGTCACGCGCGCCGGTCCGGGCACGAAGATCGTGTGTCTGGGCAATATCGCGCAGATCGACACGCCGTATCTGACGGAAGGCAGTTCGGGCCTGACGTACGTGGTCGACCGCTTCAAGGGCTGGACGCATAGCGGTCACGTCACGCTCGCGCGCGGCGAACGCTCACGGCTGGCGGATTACGCGTCCGATATTCTTTAAATTTTCAACGCGCTTTGAAAGCCCGGCAAGCATCGCTTGCCGGGCTTTTTTTCGTCTTTTCATCGTGTTTTAGACCTTAAAACACGTTCCTCCGAAGCAACACTTACAGCGTAAACCTCAAGTGACTTATCAAGAAAACTTGCTTGAGCTCCGTCTGACGGGCTAGTATCGCGAGACCGCCATGACGGCGAGCCTTCCGTTCACCCTCAGCTCGCCCTTTCGAATGCGTCGACTTTGGTCACTGCTGCTCCTCACCCTCCTCGTTGCCGCGTGCTCCAGCGCGCCGACGCGGGTGTCGCGTGCGCCGGCTGCATCGAACGCTACCGCGTCTAATCGCACCTTCGCCACACCCTCCGGCTTCCCGAATTTCGTCGATCACAGCGTCGGACGCGAGGAAATTTCCATTCAGGCGATGTCGCTTGTGGGCGTGCCGTATCGCTGGGGAGGCAATACTCCGGAGGCAGGTTTTGATTGCAGCGGGCTTGTGCGCTATGTGGTGGATCGGGCGGCATCGGTGAATCTGCCACGCACGACCGCGGACATGAGCGTGCGCGGCGAATCGATTGAACCCGACGAAGTTGCCCCTGGCGACCTGATTTTCTTCAACACGACGGGCCGGCCACATTCGCACGTCGGAATCTACGTGGGTAAGCTGCGCTTCGTGAACGCGCCGTCGACAGGCGGCACCGTGCGGCTCGATTACCTCACCAATCCGTATTGGGCAAAGCGTTTCGATGGCATCCGGCGCGTCGCGCCGCCGAAAGCTGCTCCAGCTCCGTTCGACACACCAACCTATCTGGCGTCCCCGGTTCCTGTACCGGCGGATGGTGCGTCAGGCCGTTCACCGACGCAAGTTGCCGCACAGGTCGGCGACCGTTATAAACCACCGCCGGCCATGACGACTACAACGCCACCGCCCGCAGGCGCCTACCGTACCGCCGCCGATCAGTTCGAACCGCCACCGCCCGCGTGGTCATCCGCTCAGCGACAGGCGCAATCGGCGGGCGCCGTCTCACCGGCCATTACGACCGCCCGCTCGGGCGCCGATCCGTTCGAACCACCGCCTTCCTCGCTCTCCGCCGCACAACGTCAATCGCAATCAGCAAACGCAACGTCACCGCCTCGCGAGTCACAGGCTGAATCGAATGCGATCGCGGCGGCATCGAATGCACCCGACCCCATCGCGGCCGCTGCCGATGCCTTCGAGCCACCACCGCCCACCGCCCGGCTGGCGGCGCAGCAGGTGCGTTCGATACAAGAGAGACAACCAGAGCAGCAACCCTCATCGGCTGGCCGGATCCCCGCGTCCGACCCCGCCGCTCACGTGATGCGTGCCTCCACGAATTTGCTCACGCCCACGCGCCCCGCTGTCTCCGACGACCCTATCGCGAAGTTCGCGAACGGTAGCTACTGAGCCGTCATCCTGCGAGCGCTTCCAGCGCGTTTCTCCGAACCGCACACATCTCCCAGCGTCTGCTATCGTGTCTCGATAACGATTCCACGCGTGTCGAGTTGACCGTCGAATCGATCATCGGCCTCGAAAGGAGTGAACCTCATGGACTTGGGACTCGCCGGCAAGATCGTGCTCATCACGGGCGGCAGCAAGGGTATCGGCTTCGCGTGTGCGCGGGCGTTTGCAGCGGAAGGTGCGCGCGTCGCGATTGTTTCACGCGATCCGGCAAATCTCGCCCGCGCTCGCGAAGAACTCGCGAAGGATGGCTTTCACGTGCATCTCGCGCGTGCCGATCTTCACGAAGCGCACAGCGCGCAAGACGTGGTGGAAGAAGCGACTGGCGCGCTTGGCCCGATCGACATTCTGGTGAATTGCGCGGGCGCCGCTAAACGCTACGATCCCGATCTCCTCGATGCCGCCAGCTACAAGGCCGCAATGGAAGCGAAATATTTCCCCTGCATCTACCCTCAGCAAGCCGTGCTGAAGCAAATGGCCGAACGGCTGAAAGCGAACCCCAAGGCCGAGCCGGGTGCAGTGGTGAACATCATCGGAATGGGTGGAAAGATCGCGAGCGACATCCATATTGCGGGCGGTGCGGCGAACGCGGCTCTAATGCTGGCAACCGTCGGTCTCGCGCATCATTACGCGAAGCTGGGCATTCGCATCAACGCGATCAATCCGGGTGCGACGTTGACGGAGCGTGTGGAGGAATCGCTGGCGCTCGAGGCGCAACGACTGGGCGTCACGCGAGATGAAGCGCTGGCGCTAAGCCAGGCAAAGGTGCCGCTTGGACGATACGCGAAACCCGAGGAGATCGCGGACGTTGCGCTATTCCTGGCGAGCCGCCGGGCGAGTTACGTATCGGGTGCAATCATTCCGATGGACGGTGTCGGCTCGCCGCTGATCTGACGCACTGACGGACGAAGCGCGGGTGACTGCGGGTGACCGGGTGACTTACAGCAAGCAAGTCACCCGAAAGCCGCTCGTTCAAAGAAAGCGATGTCCGAGCCACCATGCGGCGGCGGCCATCACGGCAGACGCCGGAATGGTCAGGATCCAGGCCCAGACAATATTCCCCGCCACGCCCCAGCGCACTGCGCTGAACTTCTGCGTGGCGCCCACACCAACAATCGCGCCTGTGATCGTGTGCGTGGTCGAAACAGGAATACCGAGAAACGAAGCAACGAACAGCGTAATTGCCCCGCCCGACTCCGCGCAAAACCCACCGACCGGCTTGAGCTTCGTGATCTTCTGGCCCATGGTGCGCACGATGCGCCAGCCGCCGAACAGCGTACCGAGCCCCATCGACAGGTAACATCCGCCGATCACCCAGATAGGCGGCGCGTCGGCCGCTGCTGACCAATACCCCGCAGCAATCAGCAGCATCCAGATAATGCCGATGGTCTTCTGCGCATCGTTGCCGCCGTGCCCGAGGCTATATAACCCTGCCGATATAAGCTGCCAGCGTCTGAATCGCCGGTCCACCTTGGAGGGTGGCGTGCGGAAATACATCCACGAAACGATCAGCATGAACAGCGATCCGAGCACAAAACCCAGCAACGGCGAGATAAAAATAAACGAGACAGTCTTGAGCAAGCCGTCCATATTCAACGAGCCCCACCCTGACTTCGCCCACGCGGAACCGACCAGGCCGCCAATCAGCGCATGTGACGAACTCGACGGAATGCCGTAGTGCCACGTGATGATGTTCCAGCCGATCGCCCCGACGAGCGCGCCGAAAATCACATATTGATCGACGATAGCCGGGTCGATCGTCCCTTTACCGACTGTTGCGGCAACCTTCAAATGGAAGATGAAATACGCAATGACGTTGAACGCGGCGGCGAACGCCACGGCTTGCTGAGGTTTCAGCACGCCGGTGGACACAACGGTTGCAATGGAGTTGGCGGCGTCGTGGAAGCCGTTCATGAAGTCGAACACGAGTGCGACCACGACGAGCGTAATGACAGCCCAGAGGGCGAGTTGAATCGAATGCATCGTTTATCGAGTGAGTGGCGCGGCTGAAATCAGGCGTTTTCCAGCACGATGCCTTCGATGATGTTCGCAACATCCTCGCATTTGTCGGTGATCGTCTCGAGCAACTCGTAGATTGCCTTGAGCTTGATCAGCGTCTTGACGTTGTCCTCTTCGCGAAAGAGTTTCGACATGGCCGAGCGCAGCACCCGGTCGGCGTCCGATTCCAGACGGTCGATTTCTTCGCAGATCTTGAGGATTTCGCTCGCGCGCTTCATGTCGGCGAGCAGCATGACGGCTTGCTGCACACGCTCGGAGGTCGCCGTGCAGATATGCGCGAGCTGGCTCATTTCCGCGGTCGATTCGCGCACGTCGTAAAGCGAAATGGCGGTGGCGACGTCTTCCATCAGGTCAAGGATGTCGTCCATCGTCGTGATGAGCTTGTGGATTTCGTCGCGATCGAGCGGCGTGATGAAGGTCTTGTGCAGCAGATCGATGGTTTCGTGCGTGAGCTTGTCCGCACGTTTTTCGTTGGTCTGGACGTTCTGCTTATGGACCTCCATTTGGTCCATGTTGTCGATCAGCAGTTCGAGTTCGTGACTGGCGTCAACGATGCACTTTGCGTGCGCATTAAAGATTTCGAAAAATTTGCCCTCGGTGGGCATGAAACGTCCAAACATGAAAATCCCGGAAAGTAGCTCAAAATGGCGCTGACATAAAACTGCCACATTGTACCTTCGCGGGACCACCGTCGCACCCTGACCGGCGTCAAATCGAACGCGGACGGGAGATAAGTTCCCGGCTAAGTTCCTTAGTCGCTATAGAAATTCTGCGCGCCGGCAAAATTCTCGAACTTCGTGTACTGGCCTTGGAACGTGAGGCGAACGGGGCCGATTGGACCGTTACGCTGCTTGCCGATAATAATCTCGGCCGTCCCTTTGTCCGGGGTATCCGGGTTGTAGACTTCGTCGCGATAAATGAAAAGAATCACGTCGGCGTCCTGTTCGATAGCGCCGGATTCACGCAGGTCGGACATGATCGGGCGTTTGTTCGGACGCTGCTCCAACCCGCGATTCAGCTGCGAAAGCGCCATCACGGGAACATCCAGTTCCTTGGCCAGACTTTTGAGTGAACGTGAGATTTCCGAAATTTCGGTCGCGCGGTTTTCACCGGCAGAACCGGAGCCGGACATGAGCTGCAAATAGTCCACGATGATCAGGCCCAGCTTCCCGCATTGCCGCGCCAGGCGGCGCGAGCGCGAGCGCAGCTCCATTGGGTTCAGACCACCGGTTTCATCGATAAAGATTTGCGCCTCGCTCATTTTCTGCACCGCGTGCGTGAGCTTCGGCCAGTCTTCGTCGGTGAGACGGCCAGTACGCATCCTGTGCTGGTCCAGACGGCCGACTGAGCCCAACATACGCATGGTGAGCTGCGTGCCCGGCATTTCCATGGAAAACACTGCCACCGGCAGGCCATATTCCACGGCCACGTATTCGCCGATATTCATCGAGAACGCGGTTTTACCCATCGATGGCCGGCCGGCCACGATGATCAATTCACCACCGTGCATGCCCGACGTCATACGGTCCAGATCGACGAAACCCGTTGGCGTACCAGTCACGTCGCTTGGGTTCGCGGTGTGATAAAGCGTGTCAATGCGCTCAACCACTTGCGTCAGCAACGGCCCGATCTCGAGAAAACCCTGCGTGCCACGCGCGCCGCTTTCCGCGATCGAGAACACCTTCGCCTCGGCCTCGTCCAGCAACTGGCGCACTTCCTTGCCTTGCGGATTAAAGGCGTCGGCGGAAATTTCATCGGCGACTGACACCAGGCGACGCAACACCGCCCGATCCCGCACGATTTCCGCATACCGGCGGATGTTCGCGGCGCTCGGCGTGTTCTGCGCAAGCGCGTTCAGATACGCCAAGCCGCCTACTTCCTCGGCCTTGCCGGTGTTCGTCAACGCCTCGTAGACAGTGATCACGTCGGCGGGGCGCGTGGTCGCGATCAGCTTGCCGATCGCCTCATAAATGATCCGATGGTCGTAGCGGTAGAAATCGCCATGCGACATCACGTCCGCAATACGGTCCCATGCGGCGTTATCCAGCAGCAAGCCGCCAATGACGGACTGCTCGGCTTCGATGGAATGCGGCGGGACCTTCAGCGCATCCAGTTGGGGATCTTTCGACGGTGCGTTCATGGGGAGGAATTATCGGCGAAATGACGGGCGGCGGCGAGGCCGGAAAACAAAAAGGCGGGAACCGCTCGCGGTTCCCGCCTTTCTTTTACTGCAGCTTTACTTTTGCATCGACGCCAGGGCTAGGCCCGGCAGACGAAACACTTAAGCGTGTTCGCCCAGCACCGACACCGTCACGTCGACAAGCACGTCAGTGTGCAGTGCAACCTGGATGGCGTGATCGCCAACCAGCTTCAGCGGACCGTCGGCCAGACGCACTTGCGACTTTTCGACTTCGGCCAGGCCCTGCTTCTTCAGCGCTTCGGCGATGTCCGCGTTCGTCACCGAACCGAACAAACGACCGTCGACACCAGCCTTTTGCGAGATCTGAACGGTCGCGCCGCTCAGCTTTTCGCCCAGGGCCGTAGCGGCTGCCAGCTTTTCAGCGGCAACTTTTTCCAGGTCAGCGCGGCGCACTTCGAATTCCGCGATTGCGTCCTTCGTTGCACGGCGGGCTTTCTTGCCCGGGATCAGGAAGTTACGTGCGTAACCGTCCTTGACACGAACGATGTCGCCCAGGTTGCCCAGGTTGACGACTTTTTCCAAAAGAATGATTTGCATTTGGCTTTTTCCTTATTGCGTCGTCTGATTAGGCCTTGTGCAGGTCGGTGTACGGCAGCAGCGCGAGAAAACGAGCGCGCTTGATAGCCGTATCGAGCTGACGTTGGTAGTGAGCCTTCGTTCCTGTCAGACGAGCCGGCGTGATCTTGCCGTTCTCACCAACGAAGTCCTTCAGCGTTTCCGTGTCCTTGTAGTCGATAGACTCGACATTAGCCGCGGTGAAACGGCAGAACTTCTTGCGCTTGAAGAGCGGGTTTTGTTGCTGACGACGTTTGTCGAATTTCTTACCAGTCGGGCGGGGCATGTTCAGTCCTTTCCAATATCCTGCAATTCTGTGATGTGAAACACCAGGGTTCGCGCGTTGCGGCTTTTCTTCGCCATGAAGCCCGTGAAGAGCGTTTCTACGCCCATCGTGAGGCTTTCCAGCTTGCCGCTCGCAGCACCGGCCGCGACCGCCGGGAGAGTCAGTTCGATTTGCCGGGCAATGCCCGCTTCGACGACTTCCGTACGGTGATGCAACGTGCAACTCGCTATGGGGACGCCGGCGGGGGTGTACCGCACCGGTTCTCGCTCCACAACGCTTGCTGTCAGTTGCAGCCGGTTCACTTGATTCCTGGTGACGCGACGACTTCAAAAGTCGCCTTCTTGATTAGTTTGCCTGCGAGCTTGCGGCCGGAGCTGCATGAGCTTCAGTCGACGGCTGGCTGGCCGCCTTCTTGGCTTCTTCGCGGTGAACTTCCTTCATCATCGGCGACGGGCCGGTTTCGGCCTTCTTCAGCTTGACGATGAGGTGACGCAGCACAGCGTCGTTGAACTTGAACGCGTGTTCCAGTTCTTCGAGCGTTTCCTGGCTGCATTCAATGTTCATGCACACGTAGTGAGCCTTCGCAAGCTTCTCGATCATGTAAGCCAGCTGACGGCGGCCCCAGTCTTCGATGCGATGGATCGAACCACCGTGGCTTGTGATCGTGGTTTTGTACCGTTCGATCATGGCGGGCACTTGCTCGCTCTGATCCGGATGCACGATAAATACGATTTCGTAATGACGCATTGTTACTCCTTGAGGATATAAAGCCACCCGGGCGTCGGACCGGTGCGGCAAGAGAGAAGCCAGCGATTATAGCGAGATACGGCGGCCCACACAACTGATTTGCGCATTTCGCGTATTACTTCCGCTGTGTTTTCAATGGCTTAGCGCCTATGCGGGCCGCACAGACCGGGCGAGTCACCGTTCGCGCTTCCAATAGTCCGGCTGGGCGTAGATTTTCTTCAAATAATCAATGAAGTAGCGCACTTTCGCCGGCACGTAGCGCTGCTGCGGATAGACCGCGAGGATGTCGTAATCGGGCAGCGCGAACTCGTCCAGAACGGTTTCCAGTTCGCCCGTCGCCAGTTGACGCTGGATTTCCCAGGTCGAGCGCCACCCAAGCCCATGCCCTTCCGACACCCAGCGGTGCAGTAGTTCGCCGTCGTTGCAATCCAGGTTGCCCGAGACACGCACCGTCACGAGTTTGCCGTTGCGGCGGAAATACCAGCCGCGATTCTGCCCGCCCTGCAAATTGAACGCGAGGCAGTTATGGCGCGGCAGATCATCGAGCGATTTCGGCTTGCCGTGCTTCTTGAAATACGCTGGCGTGCCGCAAACCACCCGGCGGTTATCGGCAAGCTTCACGGCAACGAAGTTCTGATCGACCGCCCCGCCTATGCGGATCGACAGGTCGTAACCCTCGCGGATCAGGTCCGCTACGCGGTCGTTCAGGTTGAACGACATCTGTAACGCGGGTTTATCGACGAGAAAACCCGGCGCGTGAGGCGCCACGTGCATTCGTCCGAAGGCAGCCGGCGCCGAGACGATCAGGTGGCCGTCAACGGTGCGCTGGCCGTCGGCGAGTTCGTCTTCGGCCTGGTTCCAGTCCGCCAGCAGTCCACGGCAGCGCTCAAGGAACGCCGCGCCCTCCTCGCTTACCACTAGACGACGCGTAGAACGGTACATCAGCTTGACGCCAAGACGCTTCTCCAACGCATCAATACGCCGCCCCAAAATTACTGGCGACACACCCTCTTCCAGGGCCGCCGCAGCGAGACTCCCGGCCTCGGCGACCCTCACAAACGTCTCAATCTGCCTGTAGCGGTCCATATCAGCGCCTCCGTTCCATACTTTTTGTATTGGATAAAACGACTCTAGCTGATCTTATCAACACTCCGGCATACGCATAAAGTCCCATCAACGACATTGCGCAACGGCGCAATGCAGCAGAAAACTATGGAAGGAGACAGTCATGACAAAAATGCGAGCAGTCGACGCAGCCGTTCTCGTGCTGGAAAAAGAAGGCATCGAAATGGCGTTCGGCGTTCCCGGCGCGGCGATCAACCCGTTCTACTCCGCCCTGCAACGGGCCGGCAGCATCGGCCACGTGCTGGCGCGCCACGTGGAAGGCGCGTCGCATATGGCCGAAGGTTATACGCGGGCGGCGCCGGGCAATATCGGCGTATGTATTGGCACGTCGGGACCGGCGGGAACGGACATGATCACCGGCTTGTATTCCGCTCAGGCCGATTCCATCCCCATTCTCGCGATCACCGGCCAGGCGCCGCGTGCGCGTCTGTATAAAGAAGACTTCCAGGCCGTCGATATTGAATCGATCGCCAAGCCGGTGACCAAGTGGGCCGTCACCGTGCGTGAACCGGCACTCGTGCCGCGCGTGTTCCAGCAGGCATTCCATCTGATGCGCTCGGGCCGTCCGGGTCCGGTGCTGGTTGATCTGCCGATTGACGTGCAGCTCGCGGAAATCGAATTCGATATTGACACGTACGAGCCCCTGCCCGTCTACAAGCCAAAAGCAACGCGCGCTCAAGTCGAGAAGGCGCTGGCGATGCTGACAGCGTCCGAGCGGCCGTTGATCGTTTCCGGCGGCGGCGTGCTGAACGCGGCGGCTGAAGATCTGCTGGTCGAGTTCGCAGAAATCCTGAACGTGCCCGTGATCCCCACGCTGATGAGCTGGGGCGCGATCCCCGACGACCATCCGCTGATGGCTGGCATGTGCGGTTTGCAAACGGCGCACCGGTACGGCAACGCTTCGATGCTCGCGTCCGACTTCGTATTGGGTATCGGCAATCGCTGGGCTAACCGTCACACGGGTAGCGTCGAGGTTTACACGAAGGGCCGTACATTTGTGCACGTCGACATTGAACCGACGCAGATTGGCCGCGTGTTCGGCCCCGATCTCGGCATTGTCTCCGACGCCAAATTCGCGCTCGAATTGTTCGTTGAAGTGGCGCGTGAATGGAAGGCCGCGGGCAAGCTGAAGGATCGCGGCACGTGGGTCGGCGAGTGCCAGGAACGCAAGCGCACGATGCATCGCAAGACGCACTTCGACAACGTGCCGATGAAACCGCAACGCGTCTACGAAGAGATGAACAAGGTCTTCGGCCGCGATACCTGCTACGTCTCGACGATCGGTCTTTCGCAAATCGCTGGCGCGCAGTTCCTGCACGTGTACAAGGCGCGCAACTGGATCAATTGCGGTCAGGCCGGCCCGCTCGGCTGGACCATTCCGGCGGCACTCGGTGTTCGCGCAGCGGACCCGCAACGGCCGATCGTCGCGCTCTCGGGCGATTACGACTTCCAGTTCATGATCGAAGAGCTCGCCGTTGGCGCGCAATTCCGGTTGCCGTACATCCACGTGGTCGTGAATAACTCGTACCTTGGCCTGATCCGTCAGGCGCAACGCGGCTTCGATATGGACTACTGCGTCCAGCTCGCCTTCGAGAACATCAACGCGCCCGATCTGAACGGTTATGGCGTCGATCACGTCGCAGTGGCCGAAGGACTTGGCTGCAAGGCAGTGCGCGTCTTCAATCCGGAAGACCTCGCTCCCGCGCTTCGCAAGGCCCAGGGAATGCTCGCGGAATTCGGCGTGCCGATCATCGTTGAAGTGATCCTCGAGCGCGTGACGAACATCGCGATGGGCACGGAGATCGATGCGATCAACGAATTCGAACCGCTCGCCGAAAGCGAGCAGGACGCGCCGACGGCCATTGCGCATAACGCCTGAGAGAGAACAGAAACCATGCCGAAATTTGCCGCAAACCTGACCATGCTGTTCAACGAAGTGCCGTTCCTCGACCGCTTTGCAGCGGCGTCCGATGCGGGCTTCGAAGCGGTCGAGTTCCTGTTCCCGTATCCGTACTCGGCGGCCGACCTGCGTCAACGTCTCGACGCCAACAATCTCCAGCTCGTGCTGCATAACTTGCCGGCCGGGAATTGGGAAGGCGGAGAGCGTGGCATCGCGTGCCTGCCGGATCGAAAGGAAGAGTTTCGTGCGGGCGTATCGCGGGCGATCGAGTACGCGAAGGCGCTGAACGTTGCACAACTGAACTGTCTCGTCGGCATTCCGCCGGCCTCGGTGAGCCGTGAGGAAGCGCGGGCGACCATCGTCGAAAATTTGAAGTTTGCGGCCGCGGCATTGAAGAAAGAAGGCATCAGGCTGCTGGTCGAGCCGTGCAATCACTTCGATATCCCCGGCTTCGCGCTGAACCGGTCGCAGGAAGGACTAGATGTGATTCGCGACGTAGGGTCGGACAACCTGTTCCTGCAATACGACATCTATCACATGCAGCGCATGGAAGGCGAACTGGCTGCCACGATCAAGCGCAATCTGCCCGTGATTGCGCATATTCAGCTCGCCGACAACCCCGGCCGCAACGAACCGGGCACGGGCGAGATCAACTATCCGTTCCTGTTCTCGCTGCTGGACTCACTCGGCTACGACGGCTGGATCGGCTGCGAGTACAAACCGCGCAGCACGACTGCGGACGGCCTTGGCTGGCTGCAGGAAATCGCTGGCTGGAAGACTGCGCGAGCAGTGGCATAACTGGAGGAGACACACGCAATGGCAACAATCGGTTTTATCGGCCTTGGCATCATGGGCGCGCACATGGCGCGCAATTTGAAGAAAGCTGGCCATTCGCTAGTGCTGAACGGCGCGTATCCCGTGCCGGACGACCTGCGCTCTCTGGGCAAATTGGTCGACAGCTCGACCGACGTCGCGCGAGCTAGCGAAATCGTCATCATCATGGTGCCGGACACGCCCGACGTCGCGAACGTCCTTTTCGCCGAGGACGGTGTTGCGGCGGGTCTGGAGAAAGGTCAGCTTGTTATTGACATGAGCTCCATCTCGCCGATCGAAACGCAAGCGTTCGCGAAGAAGATCAACGCGCTCGGTTGCGACTATCTCGATGCGCCGGTGTCAGGCGGCGAAGTCGGCGCGCGTGAAGCGTCACTGACGATTATGGTCGGCGGCCCGGAAGCGGCGTTCGAACGCGCAGAACCGCTCTTCGATGCCATGGGCAAGAACGTGACGCTGATCGGCGATAACGGCGCGGGACAAACGTGCAAGGTCGCGAACCAGATCATTGTGGCGCTGAACATTGAAGCGGTGGCCGAAGCGTTGCTGTTCGCTTCAAAGTCCGGTGCGGATCCCGAGCGCGTGCGGCGTGCGTTGATGGGTGGCTTTGCGGCATCGCGGATATTGGAAGTTCACGGCGAGCGCATGACCAAGCGTACGTTCAATCCGGGTTTCAGGATCGAATTGCATCAGAAGGATCTGAACCTCGCGCTGGAAAGTGCAAAGAAGCTGGGCCTTGCTCTGCCGCACACGGCGAGCGCGCAACAGTTGTTCAGCGTATGCGTGGCGAACGGCGGACGCGAGTGGGATCACTCGGGAATGGTAAAGGCGCTGGAACTGATGTCGAATCATCAGGTTGCCGAATGAACTGCTTGAAAACCGGCTGACGAGCAGGCGTAGCCAATGACGTACGCATACGCCCGGCCGGTTGCAGAAAGTGCAATAAAGCAGGGTCCGTCAAGCGGCGCCCGGTGATGACGTGGAAGCCTTGGTCGGTCAGACGTCATTGCCGGGTGTCCGCCTTGCCGGATCTTTTTTTGCTTTGTCTCTTTGTTTACTTATTCGCTCAAAAAATACCCATCGACACAGTTTGACAATTCCATCGGTGAAATCGGAGAACTATCGCTTAGTTCTGGAGACTAAATGGCTCGGCTCTATCAGGCCGATCTATCCGGTTATTACAGGAGTTGCAACATGGGTATTCTCAGTTTCATCAAGGACGCAGGCGAGAAGTTGTTCGGCGCTGTTTCGACCACAGCTAAAGCAGCGCCCGCCGGCGCCACTCCCCCCGTTGATGTCGCCGCGCTTAACAAGACGGCAGGCGACGCAATCGCGGCGTATATCCGCGCGCAAGGCTTGAACGCCGACAACCTGCAAGTCAGCTTCGACGGCGCGTCGCATACGGTCACGGTGAGCGGCCAGGCTGCCGATCAGGCGACGAAGGAAAAGATCCTCGTGGCAGCGGGTAACGTGCAGCATGTGGACAAGGTCGACGATCAACTGACCGTACCGACCCCCACACCCGTTTCGCAATTTCATACGGTGGTTTCGGGCGACAATCTCTGGAAGATCGCCACCCAATACTACGGCAACGGCGCGAAGAACGACGTGATCTTCGAAGCCAACAAACCGATGCTCAAAAGCCCGGACAAGATCTACCCGGGACAGGTTCTGCGGATTCCCGCGCTGGCTTGATGACAGAATGAATGCTTGAATAAAAACGCGACTCGAGGGTCGCGTTTTTTGTTGTGCGGGTTTCACAAGGCTTGACAATGTACGGCAGGATCGACCGACGGACAGGTTTCCCAATACACTGATCGGCCACATCTCACGCCGAGACCGCGCGGCTTCTGATGCCCAACGATCGATGTCCCAAGGAGGCCACATGAACGGTCCTGATCCAGACACCAAACATCCCATGGAGGGATTCCCGCAAGTCTGTTTCATCAAGAACACCGTGCGCAATCCGAACATTGTGATTGGTGACTACACGTACTACGACGATCCTGAAGACTCGGAGAATTTCGAACGCAACGTTCTGTATCACTTCCCGTTCATTGGCGACAAACTGGTGATCGGAAAATTCTGTGCGATTGCAAAAGGTGCCCAGTTCATGATGAACGGGGCGAATCACAAGCTCTCGGGAATATCCACTTATCCGTTTCAGATATTCGGCAATGGCTGGGAGAAGGTCATGCCCGCAATGAGCGACCTGCCCTACAAGGGCGACACCGTCATCGGCAACGACGTTTGGATCGGCTACGACGCGCTCATCATGCCGGGCGTCAAGGTTGGCGACGGCGCGATTGTGTCGTCGCGATCGGTCGTCGTCAGCAATGTTCCCGCCTATACGATCGTGGGAGGCAACCCGGCAAAACCGCTCAAGGAACGGTTCGCGCCCAATGTCGTTGCGAGACTCCAGGCGCTGGCCTGGTGGGATTGGCCCATCAAATCGATTACCCGGCATCTCGAACATATTGTGTCAGGCGATGTCGAGCGTTTGAGCGACTGCGCGAAAGAAGGCTGATTTTGGCCTGCCCGCATCACGGCGTACGGGAGCGCGCGCATCTGTATCCTGGTTGTTCTGATCGATCGACAACCGACGCGTGGCTCCCAGCAAACGACCTGCGCTGGCTCTATTGGGCTGCGTGAACGGGCTCTATGATTTCCTTCACCTCTCCACACGCCAGGAAAACCACGCCCATGACATCGACACCCCCGATTGAGATCAGATCCGTGGCCGTTGGCGACTTCGATGCGTGGTTGGCGTTATGGCGCGGTTATCAGGCGTTCTACAAGACCGATATTCCCATGGACACGACCCTGCGCACTTGGGCGCGCATGCTCGATCCCGCGGAGCCGGTATTCGGCGCACTGGCGGCAATGGATGGCCGTGTGGTCGGCATGGTGCACTGGATCATGCACCGGTCGTGCTGGACTGCAGGCGATTATTGTTATCTGCAGGACTTGTACGTTGAACCGGATATTCGCGGAGCCGGGATTGGACGCAAGCTCATCGAGCATGTGTATGCCAAGGCTGAGGAAGCACAATGCTCACGCGTCTGGTGGCTGACGCACGAAACCAACACCGACGCGATGCTGTTATATGACCGCATCGCAGATCGGTCGGGGTTTGTGCAGTATCGGAAGATGCTGGCGTGAACTTCTGCAACGCCAACGCCGGAGGTCCGGCGTTGCTCCACAATCAGTATGTATCGAACACGCGTTGCAAATCTGCCGGCGCAGTGCCTGCCGACAACGCCAGCATCAGCAGCACACGCGCCTTGTACGGGTTCAAGGCGCCTGCCGTGAGCGAGCCGAGTGCATCGTCGGGCGCAGCACCGTTGCGCATCACATGCCCCGCTCCTACCCGCGACGACCGCACCACCGCCACGCCTTGTTTCACGGCATCGGCGACGGCTTGTTGCAGCGTCGAATGAATCGAGCCGTTGCCCGTCCCTGCAATCACGAGCCCTTTGACACCGGCGGCAACGAATGCATCGATAGCCGCTCGCGACGCCCCCGCGTAACTCGTGACGATCTCGACCGCGGGCAGTTCAGCGGACATCTGGAATGGACTGTGCAGCGTGTGCGGCCTGACCACTGAACGCTGGAATTCCACCTGCCCGTCCTGCACCCAGCCGAGCGCGCCGCCTTCCGGCGAACGGAAGGCATCGACGGCGTAGGTGCTCGTCTTGGTCACGTCGCGGGCGCAGTGGATCTGGTTGTTGAACGCGACCAGCACGCCCTGCTTCCACGATGCCCGGCTTGCCGCCACCGTTACCGCGTTCAGGAGATTCAGGGGGCCATCGGCGGATAAAGCCGTGGCCGGCCGCATGGCCGCTGTGAGCACCACGGGCTTTTCGCTTTTAACGGTCAGATGCAGCAGGTACGCGGTTTCCTCGAGCGTATCGGTGCCGTGCGTGATGACAATGCCGTCGATATCGTCCTGCGCCAGCAACGCATTCACCCGCGCGCAGAGCGTGGCCCATAGCGCCGGAGCCATGTCCTTGCTGTCGATGCTCGCTACTTGCTCGGCCTGAATCTGCGCGACTTGCGCGAGCGAAGGCACGGCACCGAGCAGTTTATCGACGCCGACCACGCCGGCCTTGTAACCCGAGGTTTTCGCGGCATCGCCGGCCTCGCCCGCGATGGTCCCGCCGGTGGCCAGCACCGCGATCCGCGGCAATGAAATGTGTGAGGAGGTCATGGCCGTCATTGTAGCGGAGCGGCGGCTGGCTGATTCTCAAGCCTTCTTTCAAGCCTTCTTTCAAGCCTTCTTTCAAGCCTTCGTTCAAGCCTTCTTTTCAGGCCCTACGCGGCTTCCCGCAATTGCGCCGCGATCTGCGCTTCATCGAGTTGCGGCGCGAACATTTCGATCAACCTGTACGCATATGCTCGCAGGAACGCGCCCTTCCTCAAACCCACGCGCGTGGTGCTGGCTTCGAACAGATGCTGCGTGTCGAGCGCGACGAGTTCGGTATCGCGTTTTTCGTCGAAGGCCATTGCCGCCACAATGCCGATGCCCATGCCCAGTTCCACATACGTCTTGATGACGTCGGCGTCGATAGCGGTCAGCACCACGTCCGGCAGCGCGCCCGCTTTCGCAAACGCCTGGTCAACATGCGAGCGGCCGGTGAAATCGTGGTCATACGTGACGATCGGATATTCGGCGATCTCGTCGAGCGTGATGTTCTGGCGGCCGACCAGCGGATGCCCCTTCGGCACAACCACCGTGTGATGCCACGAATAGCACGGGAACGTGACGATATCCGGATACCGGTCAAGCGCTTCCGTCGAAATGCCGATGTCCGCCTCGCCATTGATGATCATCTGCGCGATCTGTTGCGGACTGCCCTGACGCAGCGCGAGATGGACCTTCGGGAATACCTCGGTGAACTGGCGGATCACTTTAGGCAACGCGTAACGCGCCTGCGTGTGAGTGGTCGCCACCACCAAATGGCCGTTGTCCTGATCGGCGAACTGGCGGGCGACGCGGCGCAGATTCTCGGCATCGAGCAGCATGCGCTCGATTACCTGATGCACCTCTTTACCCGGCTCGGTCAAGCCCGTGAGACGCTTGCCGCGCCGGATGAAGATATCGACGCCGAGTTCGTCCTCGAGATCCTTGATCTGCTTCGACACACCCGATTGCGACGTGTAAAGCACGTTCGCGACCTCGGTCAGATTCATGTTCTGCCGGACGGCTTCGCGTACGAAACGCAATTGCTGGAAGTTCATGTCAGCCTCTCTTTTTCAGTATGCTTGATTCAACAGGCTCAATGCGCCGGGAACACGCGCAGAACACGCGGCACGGCGGTCACGCCATCGCCGATATTCAGATTCAATCCACGCCAGGTTTCGCGATCCAGTTCCGCTTCCAGCACGTTGCCTTCAGCGCCTTCCAGATCCACACGCACCGAACCGCCCAGCGTCACGACACGGCGGACATCGACTACGATGCCATCGCGATGACCGGTAGCGATTGGGAACAGCGTCAGGTCGTGCGGCCGTACGTAAGCGAACGCCGGACCCGCGAAATTCGCAACGGTCGCAATCGGCTGCGCGGCGCCCTGCGCCACAAAACCGTTCGCATCCACGCTGCCCTTGAGCCGGTTCGCCGCGCCGAGAAACTCGTACACAAACGACGTCTGCGGATGATCATAGACGTCTTGCGGACTGCCCACCTGCTCCACATGCCCACGATTGAGCACGACGATCCGGTCCGCGACTTCAAGCGCCTCTTCCTGATCGTGCGTGACGAAAATAGTCGATATATGCAGGTCGTCGTGCAACCGCCGCAGCCAGCTACGGAGTTCCTTGCGGACCTTGGCATCGAGTGCGCCGAACGGCTCGTCGAGCAGCAGCACCTTCGGTTCCACGGCCAGCGCCCGGGCCAGCGCGATCCGTTGCCGCTGTCCGCCTGAAAGCTCCGATGGAAACCGTTGCGCCAGCCAGTCGAGCTGCACGAGTTTCAGCAATTCATGCACTTTCTCGCGGATCACGGATTCCGACGGCCGCTCCTTGCGCGGTTTCACGCGCAGGCCGAACGCCACGTTCTCGAACACGGTCATGTGGCGGAACAGCGCGTAATGCTGGAACACGAAGCCGACCTGCCGTTCCCGCGCGCCCACGGCCGCCACGTCCTCGCCGTTCAGCACGACCGAACCGGCGTCCGCGTATTCCAGCCCCGCGATCACGCGCAGCAGCGTGGTCTTGCCACAGCCCGACGGCCCGAGCAGCGCGACGAGCTCGCCCGACGGGAAGTCGAGCGAGACGTTATCCAGCGCGACGAAATCGCCGAAGCGCTTCTGCAAATTGCGAACGATGATGCTCATGGTGATTTTCGCCTTCTAGTTCTGGATTGACGCGACCGGCAAATCGATGGGCCGCGCCTGCACTGCTTCGACCGATTGCGACATGCGGCGCTCGGCAAGCAGCTTCAGGGCGAGCGTGACCAGCGCGAGCAGCGCAAGCAGCGACGCCACGGCGAATGCCGCCGAAAAGTTGTATTCGTTGTAGAGAATTTCTACATGCAGCGGCATGGTGTCGGTTTGTCCGCGAATATGGCCCGATACGACCGATACCGCGCCGAACTCGCCCATCGCCCGCGCGTTGCAGAGAATCACGCCGTACAGCAAACCCCATTTCACGTTCGGCAGCGTCACACGGCGGAAGATCTGCCAGCCCGAAGCGCCGAGTACGTGCGCGGCTTCTTCTTCGTCGTTGCCTTGCGCCTGCATCAGTGGGATCAGTTCGCGTGCGACGAACGGGAATGTGACGAAAATGGTGGCGAGCACAATGCCGGGAACCGCGAAGATGATCTGCACATCGTGGTCGATGAGCCAAGGACCGAACCAGCCTTGCGCACCGAACATCAGCACATAGATCAGGCCCGAGACGACCGGTGACACCGAGAATGGCAAATCAATGAGCGTCGTGAGGAAGGCCTTGCCGCGGAATTCGAACTTCGCGATAGACCAGGACGCCGTCAGGCCGAAAACCACGTTCAGCGGCACAGCGATAGCAGCGACGATCAGCGTGAGCTTGATGGCGGACCACGCGTCGGGGTCTTTCAGTGAATCGAAGTAATAGTCCACGCCCTTCGCGAACGCTTGTGCAAACACGGCAACGAGCGGCACGACGAGAAACAGCGCCAGGAAAATCAGCGCGACGGCTGTCAGGATCCAGCGCACGGCACGGGGTTCGGTAACCGGATCAAGCCTGTGCTCAGTCACGCGGGCTGTGGTGTCATTCACAGTTTTCTGGTTGACGGTGCTCATGCTTTCGCCCCGTCGATATGCAATGCACTGGCCGAAGCGGGCGCAGGACCTGCTCCACCGCGACTCGTGCGACGTTGCAGGAACCATTGCAGCGTGTTGATCAGCAGCAGCATCAGGAACGAAACGCACAGCATCACCACGGCGATCGCGGTCGCCCCGGCGTAGTCGTACTGTTCAAGCTTCGTAATGATCAGTAGCGACGTGATTTCGGACTTCATCGGCACATTGCCCGCGATGAAAATCACCGACCCGTATTCGCCCAGTGCACGCGCGAACGCGAGCGCGAACCCGGTCAAAATCGCGGGAAACAGCGACGGCAGCACCACGCGGCGAAACGTCAGCCAGCGCGTGGCGCCAAGGCACGCGGCCGCTTCTTCCTGCTCGCGCTCGAAATCTTCCAGCACGGGCTGCACGGTGCGCACCACGAATGGCAAGCCGATAAACGTCAGCGCCACGAGCACGCCCAACGGCGTGAACGCCACCTTGATCCCGAGCGGCGCGAGAAACTGGCCGATCCAGCCATTCGGCGCATACACTGCGGCAAGCGCAATGCCGGCAACGGAAGTCGGCAACGCGAACGGCAGATCGACGACAGCATCTACCACCCGTTTGAACGGGAACGTGTAGCGCACGAGCACCCACGCCACAAGGAAACCGAATACGGCGTTGATCAGCGCACCACCGAGGGCAGCTGTAAACGTCAGCCGATACGACGCCAGCACGCGCGGCGCCGTGACCGCGCGCACGAATGTCGCCCAGTCAAGCGTGGCGGTCTTGGCAAAGGTCGCCGCAAGCGGAATCAGCACCACGAGGCTCAAATACGCCACCGTGATCCCAAGCGTCAGGCCGAAGCCCGGCAGTGCGCTGGGCTTACGGAAAGTGAAGGTCGTCATGCGTGAATCATCCAGTTCCGCCGCGCCGCGGGGACGGCGCTTCGGGGTCGAGCTTCGGGTTGATTTCAAGGCCGTCTGTGCGGCCGTAGTGTTGTTCGTTGCTTCTTCTTTACGACTACAGCACCGCGAGCGCAAAAGCGCCGGCGATGCTGCCTTTCGAGCCGCTATGCTTACTGCGGCTGATAGATCGAATCGAACACGCCGCCATCGGCGAAATGCGTTTTTTGCGCCTTGGTCCAGCCACCAAACGAGTCGTCGATGGTGTAAAGCTTGATCTTCGGGAACTGCTTCGTCAGCGCGGCAGGAACTGCCGTGGAACGCGGCCGATAGAAATTGCGCGCCGCGATCTCCTGGCCTTCCTCGCTATACAGATACTTGAGGTACGCCTCAGCCAGCTTGCGCGTACCGTGACGATCCACGACCTTGTCGACGACCGCCACCGGCGGCTCGGCCAGGATGCTCACCGACGGCACCACAATCTCGAACTTGTCCGAGCCAAATTCCTTCAACGACAGGAACGCCTCGTTTTCCCAGGCGATCAACACGTCGCCCTGTCCGCGTTGTACGAAACTGGTGGTGGCGCCCCGTGCGCCCGAATCCAGCACGCCGGCGTTCTTATAGAGCTTCGTCACGAAGTCCTTCGCGGTCGTTGCATTGCCGCCAGGCAGATGTTCTGCATACGCCCACGCCGCGAGGTAATTCCAGCGCGCGCCGCCCGAGGTCTTCGGATTCGGCGTCACGATAGACACGCCCGGCTTGAGCAGATCCGGCCAGTCCTTGATCTGCTTCGGGTTGCCTTTGCGCACAAGAAACACGATGGTCGATGTGTACGGCGATGCGTTGTCCGGCAAGCGCTTCTGCCAGTCCGGGGCAACCAGCCCCTTGGTTGCGAGCGCATCGATGTCGTAAGCAAGCGCCAGCGTCACTACGTCAGCCTGCAACCCGTCGAGGACCGAGCGCGCCTGACCGCCCGAACCGCCGTGCGATTGTTTGAACGTGACGGTTTCACCGGTTTCAGCCTTCCATTTCTTGCCGAAAGCCTGATTGAATTCCTGGTACAACTCACGCGTCGGGTCGTAGGACACATTGAGGAACGACGTGTCGGCGTGCGCTTGCGAAATCGTTCCCGCGATCATCCCAGTCGCCGACGCTGCCCCGATCACCGCCGTGGCAAACACCTTCCTTGCACGTGCACTCCACCCCGAATTCCGACTCAGCATTGCCCCGTTCCCCGTCTTATGTGTTTGAGCAGCCGAGTCTATCGACGAGCTTTCATTATTAAAAATAATTGTTATTCATTCTTTTAGATCAAAAAGTGCTAATGAAGGCTGGAAGCGGCGTTGCGGCCATCAAACTGCCGTTGCAGCACCGTTTTGTGGTCTGTGTGTGGTTCTGACGACGTCGAACTTAAAGTAAAGCTTGAAAAGCGCCGAATACTGTATAAAACTACAGGCATCTGTTCATCCATACAGTGGACGACCGGCCATACAAGGGGCAAAAGCACGTGACCAAAATGAGCAAACTGACTGCGCGGCAGCAAGAGGTTTTCGAACTGATCCAGCGCGCGATCGAACGCACGGGGTTTCCGCCCACGCGCGCCGAGATTGCAGCCGAACTTGGTTTTAGCTCCGCTAATTCCGCCGAAGAGCATCTTCGGGCGCTGGCGCGTAAAGGGGTGATCGAATTGGCCGCGGGTTCATCGCGCGGCATTCGCTTGCTGACCAACGGCGGCCTTGACGACGGGCCTCATCAGTTCACGTTGCCGCACGCCAGCATCATGCAGTTGTCCTTGCCGCTGGTCGGGCGCGTGGCAGCCGGTAGCCCGATCCTCGCGCAGGAACACATCTCCCAGCATTACGCTTGCGACCCGGCACTGTTCTCCAGCAAACCGGACTATCTGTTGAAAGTGCGCGGTCTTTCCATGCGCGACGCAGGCATCTTCGACGGTGATTTGCTTGCGGTGCAGA
Source organism: Caballeronia sp. SBC1 (assembly GCF_011493005.1). Classification (NCBI taxonomy): domain Bacteria; kingdom Pseudomonadati; phylum Pseudomonadota; class Betaproteobacteria; order Burkholderiales; family Burkholderiaceae; genus Caballeronia; species Caballeronia sp. SBC1. The sequence continues at coordinate 1,638,166 of NZ_CP049156.1, read as the reverse complement.
AGAAAAACGAGGCAAAGGACGGGCAGATTGTCGTGGCGCGACTCGGCGACGACGTAACGGTTAAACGCTGGAAGCGTCGTCCAGACGGTGTCGAACTGATCGCTGAAAATCCTGATTACGAGAACATCTTCGTGGCCTCAGGCAGCGACGACTTTGCGCTGGAAGGTATTGCAGTCGGGTTGATTCGTTCCGGCGAGCTTTGATTTCTGATTTGATCTTGTTTGCTGATTTCTGATTTGCAGCGCGGCGGTGAATGTTCCGGGTATTTTCCGGGTGTTCCCAGTGTTCCCGCTTCCAGCCGCGCTGTGCTTGAATTCCGGCCCTATAAAGCGTGACGGACATCGCATTCGCGATGAACCGGCGCGCGTCCTATTGTTATCGATCATCGGTTATCGGAGAAACATCATGGAACGATTCGCCCGGCTGTTTTCTACTTCTTTTTTATCCGCATCGTTCGCGCCGACGGCACGTGCGCCACTGTCGTTCCGGCAATTCCGCGAGTTCGGCCGTTTGCGGCATCTGCGCTCGCTGATCTCCTGCAAGACATCGAAGCCCGTTGACACCCCCGATCTCTTCGACGAACTGCCCGTTCTACCCTCGCGGCAGCCGGCGTTCGCCCGGGTATCGCTGAGCGCGTCGGTGCATACGCAGGCCGAGCAACGTGCGCCGGTGCGGGTTTATCGCGGCGAGTCGCGGGTCATCATGGTCGGCAATATTGAAGCGGTATCGCGCATGATCGACCGCTGTATCGACGAGGAGCGGGCAGGCGTTGAAGGCGGATTGCTCGCCTGATTTTAAGAAGCAATGATATTTACAGGGATAACGCGGGGATAATTCTGGCGCCGTTGCGGTCCATCTAGGGGTTGAGTCGTCTCCAGTCTCTGCTCTTGCATTCGAGCCGCATCCACTTCATCAGCCAAAAGGCCCCTTAGCGTATGTCCCGTACCAGCAAGTCCGTTGTTATTACGTTGTTGGTTGTGGCCGTCGTGGCCGTACTCGGTGTGATTTATGCGTCGCCGTATATCGCGCTAGACCGGTTGAAACGCGCCGCCGACGCACGCGACGCCGAAACCGTGAATCAGTACGTCGACTTTCCGTTGCTGCGTGAAAGTCTGAAGGACCAGGTCGGCCAGTTGCTGACCCGCAAGATCGACATACAGAAGAGCGGTAATCCGTTGGCGATGATCGGCGCCATGATTGGCGCGGCGCTAATCGGCCCGCTGGTCGATTCGTATGCAACGCCCGACGGCGTGGCCGCTATTCTCAATGGCATACCGCCAAGGGGCGATCCAGGCGAGAAACCGCCAGTCCCGTCCGAGTCGAGCGGCGCGGTTGTCGGTGCTCCGGGAGCCCCACAGGCGCCCCAACCCGCCGCGCCCGCCCAACCGGCACCTGCCGTCGCTTCGCCGTCCGCACCAAAATCGCCGCCGCAAACCACGGCGGGGTATCGAAGTTTCGATACTTTCGCGGTGAACTACCAGCATGGAGCCGGCGATGCACGCTATTCAGCCATTCTCCGGCGCTACGGGTTGTTTTCGTGGAAACTGGTCGCAGTGGAGTTGAACGACGACTAGGCGAGCCGTCAGCTTTCTTGCAGCAACGGGACTGTCCGTCCAGCTGCTGCTGTCTGCCCACCACTATCTGCCGATTGCCGGCTTGCTAGCTGAAAGCGGCACCGGTTTAGCCGCCTGCCGCTCTCAGCAGGCCCGTGGCCACATCAGACATTCGCCTCGGCTTTCGCGGGTTTCGCCGCATGCGCGGCATCCTCCTGCTCGGCAGATGTGCCCGTCGGCGACACCGCCACCAGAATGCTGCAAGACACCCGATCCATGAGCGGCGTGTTGCCCGAGCCCATCCACCAGCGTGCAAGGCCCGTGCGGCACCGATGTCCCACCACTACCAAATCCACTTGCAAGCTCTGAGCGAGCCCGGCAATTTCATCGATCGGATGGCCGAACGCAAAGTGGCCCTGCGCTGGCACGCCCCGCTCGGTCAGCCATTCCACGCCTTCGCGCAGGATGTCCCGGGCGGCGTCTTCGAAACGGCCGCACGCCATATCGGTGAGAAGGCCGGCGCTTTGGGCGATGCTGGAACGCATGTCGACAACGGCAAGCACATGCGTTTCGGCTTTCAGGTCGAGCGCGAGATTCGCGCCGTCACGTAACGCCTTACGCCCTTCGCGGGATCCGTCGTAACACAACAGGATTTTTCGGTAGCTCGCCATGGTGGTTCTCCGCGCTGCACAACGGCAGCAAAGGGCATCGAAAAAACGGTCGTCAAATGTTGCAGATTCTGCCCCGTGGGCCAGGTGGGCGACAAAAACCCGGGCCGCGTTGCCTTCATCATGGTGCGTCGCTGAAACGGTGGCAACGATGGAAAACGCTAATGCGGCCCGGTTGCTCGCGAAACGCCAAGCGGACACCGTGCCAGGAACGTGAATCCCTTGATGGGCGGACTTTTCAGCCGTTGATGCGAGCGTTGCAAAAGTGCCCGGCGACCGCGAAATAACCCGCGTGCGCGCCCGCAGTGCAGCGTGCGAGGCGGGACGCGCCTCGTTGGTGCAATCGATTAAACTAGTTAGCTTGTCTTCAGGCCCAACTTCAGACCCGGCTTCAAACCCATTCTCCGACCCAACACCTGAGTTTGCGCATGTCAGATGCAGCAGTGTTACCCAGCGATGCAACCCGCACGACGGCCGCGCCGCTAAATCCGGCGATCGAGTTTATCGACGTCGAAAAGCATTACGGTGACAAGACGGTCGTCAATGGCCTGTCTTTTCACGTCCAACCCGGCGAGTGTTTCGGCCTGCTTGGTCCCAACGGGGCGGGCAAGACGACCACGCTCAAGATGCTGCTCGGCCTGACCGCGCCGGATGCGGGCACTATCTGTCTCGTCGACGAACCGATCCCCTCGCGCGCCCGTTACGCCCGGCGCCGCGTGGGCGTGGTGCCGCAATTCGACAACCTCGATCCTGACTTCACCGTCCGCGAAAACCTGCTCGTGTTCGGCCGGTATTTCGGCATGAGCGGCAGCGAGATTGAAGCCGTGGTGCCGTCGCTGCTCGAATTCGCGCGGCTGGAGAGCAAGGCGAACGCGCGGGTCGGCGAGTTATCGGGAGGAATGAAGCGGCGGCTGACGCTGGCGCGCGCACTGGTCAACGATCCCGACGTACTGGTCATGGACGAGCCGACCACCGGCCTCGATCCGCAAGCGCGGCATTTGATCTGGGAACGACTGCGCTCGCTGCTCGCACGCGGCAAGACAATCCTGCTCACCACGCATTTCATGGAGGAAGCCGAACGACTTTGCGACCGGCTGTGCGTGATCGAGGAAGGCCGCAAGGTGGCCGAAGGCAAACCCGACGACCTCATCCAGCGGGTCATCGGCTGCGACGTGATCGAGATCTATGGTCCCGATCCGCAAGCCCTTCGCGAAGAACTGCTGCCGTTCGTTAGTCGCATGGAGATCAGCGGCGAGACGCTGTTTTGTTACGTCGATGACCCCGCGCCCGTGCATCAGCGAGTAAAGGGACGGCCCGGCGTGCGTTATCTGCACCGGCCGGCCAATCTTGAAGATGTGTTTTTGCGCCTGACCGGGCGCGAGATGGTGGACTGATCGATGTCGAGCGAACCGAATGTGAACACCGCTGAATCGTCTGTGCCCGCTGCGTCGCCGCCGCGTGTAACCCGCACGGTGCGCAAGCCTCAGCGCGAGCCGTTCCTGAGCGCGATGCCCGCCAACGCATCGAACTGGATGTCAGTCTGGCGGCGAAATTATCTCGTCTGGAAAAAGCTCGCGATTGCGTCGATGTTCGGCAATCTCGCCGATCCGATGATCTATCTGTTCGGCCTCGGTCTCGGGCTTGGCCTAATGGTCGGCCACGTGGACGGCGTTTCGTACGTCGCGTTTCTTGCAGCGGGTACGGTGGCGTCGAGCGTGATGATGTCGGCGAGTTTCGAGTCCATGTACTCCGGCTTCTCGCGCATGCATGTGCAGCGCACGTGGGAAGCGATCATGCATACGCCGCTCACGTTGGGCGACATCGTGCTCGCAGAAATTGTGTGGGCGGCAAGCAAGTCGGTGCTGTCGGGCGTTGCGATCATGCTGGTGGCCGGCGTGCTCGGCTACGCGAGTTTTCCGACAATGCTCTATGCGTTGCCCGTGATCGTGCTGACCGGTTTGGCGTTTTCGAGCACGGCGATGATTGTGACCGCGGTGGCGCCGAGTTACGACTTCTTCATGTTCTACCAGACGCTCGCGCTCACGCCTATGTTGCTGCTGTCCGGCGTGTTTTTCCCGCTCACGCAGTTGCCAGCGGTTGCGCAAAACGTCTCGCTGTTGTTGCCGTTGTCGCACGCAGTCGCGCTGATCCGGCCCGCGATGCTCGACCGGCCGGCAGAACATGTCGTGCTGCATGTGGCCGTATTAGCGGCCTATGCCATCGTGCCGTTTTTTATCTGCGCAGTGCTGTTCCGTCGACGGATGATGCGTTGAGTGAATGACTGGGATACAGGACCGCTCAAAGCCATTGTGGTCAAAAAAATCCCGTTCCAACGCGAGTTGAAACGGGATTTTTTGCGTCATTCAATCCGCTTGCCGCAAACGCAAGCGCAGCGAAAAACTCAGCTCACTTCAGTCCTGGACTGAACTCCTTGTGGCCGCCAAACCCGAACCGCATTGCCGATAGCATCCGGTCGGCGAACGAATTCTCTTCGCGCGACCGGAACCGCGCATACAGCGCCGCCGACAAGACTTGCGCCGGCACCGCCTCCTCGAGCGCCGCCTCGATAGTCCAGCGCCCTTCGCCGCTATCGGCCACTTCGGCGGAGTACTTATCGAGCGTGCTGTTACCGGCCAGCGCACCCGCGGTCAGATCGAGCAACCACGACGACACCACGCTGCCGCGCCGCCACACCTCAGCAACGTCTGCAATATCGAGATCGTAGCGTTGCGCCTCGGGCAGATCCGCCGACGACTTGTGCTTCAGGATGTCGAACCCCTCCGCATACGCCTGCATCAGGCCGTACTCGATCCCGTTATGGACCATCTTCACGAAGTGACCCGCCCCCACCGGCCCCACGTGCATATAGCCGTTTTCCACGCGCGCATCGCGGCCTTCGCGATTCGGCGTGGCGGGAATATCGCCGCGTCCGGGAGCAAGCACCGACAGAATCGGATCGTGCCGCTGCACCACGTCCTTCTCCCCGCCGATCATCATGCAATAGCCGCGCTCCAATCCCCACACGCCGCCCGACGTGCCAACATCGACGAAATGGATGCCCTTCTCTTTCAGCTTCGCCGCGTGGACGATGTCGTCCTTGTAGAAGCTGTTGCCGCCGTCGATGATCGTGTCGCCCGCTTCCAGGATCTCGTAGAGATCGTTCAGCGTGTCTTCGGTGATCTTGCCTGCCGGCAGCATCAACCAGACCGAGCGCGGCGCGGCAAGCTTCTGCACGAGATCGCCCAGATCGCTCGATCCGGTCGCGCCGTCGGCCACGACCGCCTGCGTCGCTTCAGGCGCATGGTCGTACACCACGCACGTCTGCCCACCGCGCATCAACCGGCGTGCAATGTTCGCGCCCATACGGCCTAATCCCACGATTCCGATCTGCATGATGGCTTACTCCTTATGGCTGGTTTTGACGCGTTCGATCTGCTTTTTCGCTTCGTCGTAGACGTGTTCCGGCGTGAAGCCGAATTTTTTCTTCAGGTCGGAGAGCGGCGCCGACGCCCCGAACGTATGCATCACGATCTGCGAACCGAGACGGCCGACATAGCGATCCCAGCCGAGCGAACCTGCCTGCTCCACGCACACGCGCGCGTCGACATCCGGCGGAAACACGGACTCCTTGTAGTCATTGTCCTGCCGTTCGAACAGATCCCATGACGGCATGGAGACGACCCGCGCCGCGATCCCTTCGCTCTTGAGCTTTTCGTAGGTGTCGACGCACACAGACACTTCGCTGCCCGTCGCCATCAGGATGACTTCCGGCTTCTTGCCGCCTTCAGCGTCGGCGAGAATGTACGCGCCCTTGTGAACACCCTTCGCCGAAGCATATTTCGACCGGTCGAAAGTCGGCAGCGGCTGGCGCGACACCACAATGCACGCCGGACGTTGTGGCTCGGCCAGCGCGGCACGCCACGATTCGGCAACTTCGTTCGCGTCGCCCGGACGATACAGGCTGAGTCCCGGCACGCCGCGCAACGACGCAAGTTGTTCGATCGGCTGATGCGTCGGACCGTCTTCGCCCACGCCAATGGAATCGTGCGTGAACACGTAGATCACCGGCACTTCCATGATGGACGAAAGCCGGATGGGCGGCTTCATGTAGTCGCTGAAAATCAGGAACGTGGAACCGTAGGGCCGCAAATTCGACAACGCGATACCGTTGCAAATTGCGCCCATCACGTGCTCGCGAATGCCGAAGTGCAGGTTGCGGCCGGCATAGTTGTCGTACTCGAAACTGCCCGCGCCTTCGAACTTCATATCGGTTTTTGTCGATGGCGACAAATCCGCCGAACCGCCGATCATCCATGGGAAACGCTTCGCAATGGCGTTCAACACCTTGCCCGACGATTCCCGCGACGCCATGCCCTTCGCATCGGCGTCGAACGTGGGGATGTCCGCGTCCCAGCCTTCCGGCAGCTCATGCGCTTCGATCTGAGCGAACTCTTTCGCCAGGTCCGGATACTTCTTCGCGTAGTCGTCGAAACTCTTTTGCCACGCAACGCGCGCCGCCTTGCCTCGTGCGCCGATGCCCTCGTTGAAGTGCTCATACACGCCATCCGGCACGAGGAAACTCGAGTCCTCCGGCCAGCCGTAGAACTTCTTCGCGAGCTTGATTTCGTCTACGCCCAGCGGCTCGCCATGTGCCGCGGAGGTGTCCTGCTTATGCGGCGCGCCCCAGCCGATAATGCTCTTCACCACGATCAGCGTAGGCCCGTCGGTGTTGGCCTTCGCCTGATTCAGCGCGGCTTCGAGCGCGGCGCCGTCGTTGGCGTCGTCAACGTGGAGCGTGTTCCAGTGATAACCCTTGAAGCGCGTTTCCACGTCGTCGCTGTAAGCCAGGTCCGTGTGGCCTTCAATGGTGACGCGGTTGCTGTCGTAGATCCAGGTCAGATTCGACAACTTCAGGTGCCCCGCCATGGACGCGGCTTCGTGCGAGATGCCTTCCATCATGTCGCCGTCGCCGCACAGCGCATACACGTGATAGTCGAAAATCTGCGCATCCGGCTTGTTGAAACGCGACTCGTACCAGCGCCCGGCCATTGCCATGCCAACGCTATTTCCCAGCCCCTGCCCGAGCGGACCCGTCGTGGTTTCAACACCCGATGTCATGCGGTATTCAGGGTGACCCGGGGTATTGCTATCCAGTTGCCGAAAGTGCTTGATGTCATCCAGCGACACGGCCGGACCATCCGTTGGCTTACCGGCGTGATCGACAGCTTTCACGCCGGTCAGGTGCAGCAGCGAATACAGCAGCATCGACGCATGGCCGACCGACAGCACGAAGCGGTCGCGATTCGGCCACAGCGGCTCGGTCGGGTCATAGCGCAGGTGGTTTTGCCACAGGTGAAAGCCGACCGGTGCGAGCGCCATCGGTGTACCCGGGTGACCGGAATTGGCTTTTTGCACGGCGTCCATGGACAGCGTGCGGATGGTGTTGATGGCGAGGGTGTCGAGATCGGAAGAGGACTTCGAGGGGGTTTGTGGCATGAGCGACGACTCCTTTTGCGTAGGGCGCGCTGAGGCACGAGAGGCACCACAGCGGGCAACCGGGACCTTCGAGCAAGTGTAGTGCCATGACAGCTGGCGCGTCACCAAAGAACAGCGAAGCGCGCGCCAACCAAGCGCGGCGCGGCTTATGACAGACGATTACGACATCAACCGAGACAACAACTTTACGCTTGAAACCATGCAAAAACGAACGCAATGGGTAAAAAATCGTGGCCGTTTTCAGTCAGCGTAACCATAGCGTATGACACTTTTCAGCGAAACGATCAGGGAGCGGGATTCGGCTGGGCTTCATGAAGCGCATCGATTTCGGCCAGGATCTCATCGGACAATTTCACGTCCAGGCTGCCGATGTTCTCGTGCAATTGCGCGAGCGTCGTCGCACCGATCAGCGTGCTGGTGGTGAACGGCCGGCTGTTCACGAACGCCAGCGCGAGTTGTGCCGGGCTCAGGCCGTGACGTCGCGCGAGTTCCACGTAGCCGCTGACGGCCTTGACCGTGTGCGGCTTGCTGTAGCGTGCAAATCGCTCGAACAGCGTAATGCGTGCGCCCGCCGGACGCGCGCCCGCCTCATACTTGCCGGATAGCCAGCCGAATGCCAGCGGCGAATACGCCAGCAGGCCAACGTCTTCCTTGTGCGTGAACTCCGAGAGCCCGGTTTCGAACGTCCGGTTCACCAGGCTGTAGGGATTCTGGATGCTCACGATTCGCGGCAGGCCGAGTTTATCGGCGGCCTGGAGGAACTGCGCGACACCCCAGGGCGTCTCGTTCGATACCCCGACGTAGCGGATCTTGCCCGCCTTCACGAGATCACTGAGCACCGTCAGCGTCTCTTCAATAGGCACCGTATATTCGTCCTTGATCCACGGATAGTTCGTGCGTCCGAACGTCATCGTGCTGCGGTCGGGCCAGTGGAGCTGGTACAAATCGACGTAATCCGTCTGCAGCCGTGCGAGGCTGGTATTGACGGCTTCGGTCAGGTTCTGACGGTCGAACTGGTTGCCTGCGCCGCGAATGTGCCGCGGATTGTGCGGCTGACGTGCCGGTCCCGCGATCTTGGTGGCGAGCACGACCTTGGCGCGAGCGCCCGGGTTCGCTGCCAGCCACGTGCCGATGTACGCCTCCGTGCGCCCTTGCGTCTCGGGGCGCGGCGGCACCGGGTACATCTCGGCGGCGTCGATCAGGTTGATGCCGGAATCAAGAGCGGCGTTGAGTTGCGCGTGCGCATCGGCTTCCGTGTTCTGCTCGCCCCAGGTCATTGTGCCCAGTCCGATCAGGCTGACGTTGACATCCGTTCCACCGAGTTTCCGATACTCCATCGCTTGCTTCCCCATGTTCGTGTTCAGGTTTTAAAGGCGCTAGCCGAGTGCCGAAGCTACCATAGCCCCGGCCATGCTGCATCGATGCCCATCGCCACAGCGCCTTCCCATCCCGGTAAGCTAACGGCATGCGGCGTAGTTGCCTTTCATTAGCTTTTCAATCGCCGCCTTCATTCAAGATCTGAACAAGAGAGAAGCATTCGATGCAGGCCCCTGACCTCTCCCGCACCACGTCCGGCGCGGCGAACCCACGCGGTTCCTCCGTCATCGTGATGCTGGTCGCGGCGACCTTCTTCATGGAGAACCTCGACGGCACGATTATCGCCACGGCGCTGCCGCAGATGGCGCGGTCATTCGGTCTACACCCCGTCGACCTGAGCCTCGGCATTACGTCGTATCTGCTGACCCTTGCCGTATTCATCCCTATAAGCGGCTGGGCCGCCGATCGTTTCGGCCTGCGCACCGTGTTCGGCAGCGCGATTGCCCTGTTCACGGTTGCGTCCGTGCTGTGCGGCATGACGTCGACACTGCCCACGTTCACGGCGGCTCGCGTGCTGCAGGGTATTGGCGGCGCGATGATGGTTCCCGTCGGACGGCTCGCGGTGTTACGCGCCACGCCCAAAGAAGGGCTGATGCGCGCCATTTCGATCATCACCTGGCCGGGTCTCGTCGCGCCCGTGATCGGGCCACCGCTTGGCGGGTTTATCACCACGTATTCGTCGTGGCGCTGGATCTTTTATCTGAATTTGCCGCTCGGGTTGATCGGCCTGGTAGTGGCGCTCCGTTACCTCGATAACACCCGCGAGCACGCCAGCCGCCGCTTCGATTTTCTGGGTTTCGTGCTGTGCGGCCTCGCCTGCACGACCCTGCTCTACGCAATGGAACTCATCGGCCGCAATGACACGCCCTGGGCATTCGCAAGCGGGCTGACCGCGGTCGGTGTTCTTGCGGGCGTGGGCGCGTGGTGGCATGTGCGGCGCGCGGCCGAGCCGGTACTCGATCTCAACGCACTTCGGATTAAAACCTTTAAGGTGGCGATGGGCGGCGGCTCGTTGTTTCGCATCGCCATCAGCGCGGCGCCGTTCCTGCTGCCGCTGATGTTTCAGGTCGGCTTCGGGTTGAACGCGTTCGAATCCGGGCTGCTGACGTTGTCGGTGTTCGCCGGCAATTTGTCGATGAAACTTGTCACCACGCCCGTCATGCGGCGCTTCGGTTTTCGTCCGGTGCTGATCGTGAACGGAATCCTGGCGGCTGCGTCGCTGGCGGTGATGAGTTTGATATCGCCGACGACGCCGACCTGGATCATCGTCGCCGTGTTGTTTGCGAGCGGGCTCTCACGCTCGCTGCAGTTCACGGCGCTGAACACACTCAGTTTCGCCGATGTCCCGAAGGCACAGATGAGCGGCGCGTCGGCGTTGTCGAGCACACTGTTCCAGCTCACGATGGGGATCGGCGTCGCGCTCGGAGCGATCGCCTTGAGGCTGGCCGAATGGATGCATGGTCATGACGCTCAGACGGTCGTGCCCGCGGATTTCAGTGTCGCGTTCTTGATCGTGGGGGCGGTGGGATTGCTGGGGGTGGCGGACCTGTTCAGCCTGCATCGCAATGCGGGTGCGCAAGTGAGTGGGCATGCACGGAAATAAACCAGGGACGGCACTCCGTACGGGACGTTCCCCTGACGCTGCTGGGACGTTCGGCTGGCGCGGCCGCCTTCGCTCGGCCGGCCGATCGGCTTTTTGCCCGTTACGGTAAAATTAAGGATTCCGTGCCCGAAAAGGCATGCCCGAAAAGGCACCTTACGTCCCAAATAGCAGTTTTCCATGTCGACAGCTTTAAAACCGAGCCCACGCCGCGTCAGCGTTGCGCCCATGATGGATAGGAACGATCAAACATCCGAGGCTTTCCAGTAAAGCTAAGACTCGATTTTAGAACTCCCGTAGCACCGCTGTAGCATTTCACCGCCAGCCGGGTTCTAAGCGACGCACCGGCTCTTCCCCTCGCATCTCAAGCGATCAGCTTGACCAGGTCCCACGGTGGGACTATCATGGTCTACATGCGAATCTACTCCAAAAGCACCTACATGGCCTCCTGCGAAGACTACCCCGCAGCCGCGCAGGCTTTGCGGGCATGGTACGCGGAGGCGTCACGCGCAGACTGGCGGACGCCCCAGGACATAAAGAACCGGTTCGCGTCGGCGAGTTTCATCGGCAATGACCGCGTGGTCTTCAACATTAAAGGCAACGAGTATCGGCTGATCGCAGGGATCGAATACGAATACCGCGCGGTCTATATCAAATTCTTCGGCACGCATGCCGAGTACGACAAGGTGGACGCGGCCACCGTTGAACAAAGGAAATGAGCATGGACATCCGACCGATTCACAGCAAGGAAGACTACGATGCGGCGCTCGACACCCTCTCGGCGCTGTTCGACGCTCACCCGGATCGCGGCACGCCGGAAGGCGACCATCTTGAGATCATGATGGCGATCGTTGGCGCATATGAAGACGAGCACTATCCAGTTCCGCCGCCCGACCCCATCGAGGCCATCAAGTTCAGGATGGACCAACAGGGGTTGACCGTCGGCGACATGGTTCCGTACATCGGGCCGAAGCACCGCGTCTATGAGGTTTTGAACGGCACGCGCCAGCTTACCCTTCCGATGATCCGGCGCCTGCATGAGGGCCTTGGAATCCCGGCAGAGTCGCTGATTGGGCGCGAGCAGGAAGAGCGCGAAGAGGCGCACGCGTGAGCACCGTTGCCGACAACGGGGCAGCATTGGAAGCGTGAAGCGCGTGGCAGGATAGGCTGGAAAGGTCGAACCTGAAGCAGGCCGAACGCGCGCAAGCGACCGCCGTGCTGATTCGGCTAATGAAGGCACGGGAACGGGCTCGCGAAGCGCGCGCAAGATGGTCCAAATCTGGACCACATGGATTTTTCACGCTTTTATGAGCGGAGGCGGCATGGACCCATCGAACGGCATCCTTCCCCCTGACGCAATCGGCGCCTAGCTATCCTGTTTCAACGCCGGCGTCTGCGCGCGTTGCGTTCGCGCTGCTGAGCACCTGCTGCCAGTCGCGATAGTCGCTTGACGATCCAACCCGCACACTAAACCATGCGTCAGCAAATCGGCAGTTTTCAGAGTGCGGCGCTCATTCACTCCTTGGAACGTGCAAGCGCTTATCCGCTCTCCTGCGTAACAGCTAGCTCAGAAAAGCGACGAACAGGACTTTTAAACGCTCGACGCTGGCGAAAATAGCGGTTGCTCACCGCTCGCCAAAGAGTCTCGCAACATAGAGATCGCGGTTTTCTGCTTTGGCACCGAGATTAGTTCTGCGGTCAGTGTCTGGTCGATAGCATCAAGGATGATGCTGTTGAGCTTAGATTCGATCTTTCCAGAAGTGCGATCTGCATCGTCGGTCACGGATGCGTAGTTGACTGGACGCTGGATCCAAACTCGCTTCTCCACCACCATCAAACCAGGGCCCAAAATCTCGGCGAAAAGGTACGTCTTCGGCGGGTTGGTGTTTCTGTCGCCGGGAGAGATATCGAGCAAGATACCGTAGTTAACTCGAAGCCATTTTGAGCCGCCACCGAGCGAGTGCCTGGCGAAGACAAGGATTTGCCCACCGTTCATACGGTCGACGACAATCATCCCCTCGTCATCGACCAACAACCCGCCTCGGGTCGCAGGCTTGACACGCGGAAAAACCCTGAAATCAATAGTTGCAACTTTCCTCGCGCCGTTGTCGCCTTCCCCTTTTTCACCGGCATTTTTCCATGCCGCCTTGAAGTGTCCGTGGAAGAATCCGGAAATGAGTTGCATGTTCTTCAGCAAGTTCGAGAATTCGATCGGCCCACTGAAATTGTTCGCGCCTGAAGTCCTGTCACACACGAATCGCTTCAGGTATCGAGTCAACGCGTGACCATCAATTTTCTGCATTGCGTTGCCTTCCTCTTCGAGATAACTAACCAGCATATCAACAAGATCGGACTGAGAGCGCTCCGAATATCTACGCAAGTGATGGGTCAGTGCGTCCCAACGCCGGACTTCGATACCGTCGGCCCGATAAAGCTCACGTGTAAGCAATAGAACATGCCGCTTGCTGCTGTCGGCTTCACGCCAAGTTTTGTAGTCGGCGAGTTGGGCAGGCTTCAAGTTAGTCTCGGGCAATGGCTTGTCGTGATATTTGATCTCAACGAGAATGACAGGCTCGTCTTCATCCTCAATGAAAATTGCAAGGTCAGCGCGACGCCATCCTCGCTGGCCCACGAAAGAATATTCGGCTTGAAAACGCGCGTTGCGCAGTGTCCTGCGGGGAATGCCGAACACATCGCTTACGAACGACGTGACCGCCTCCGGCCGACGAGTCCCGACTTCCTGGAGGATCAGTCCAAGGTGCCGGCCGTAAAAATCCCCTTTGAACCAATTCTGAATTGCCCCGAAAAAACTGGCCATTTGTGCCTCACCGTGACCTATACCGCTTTTACTAGTTAGCGAATCTTTTCCAGACGATAGCTTAACCGCGCATCCAAACCCGCATTATTGGCTAGCTGGCGTCATAAATCCGGATCATTCGCCTGAAAACGGGTCCGGTCGCTCCGGGACAGAGGCCGGCGCCCGTTTCGGAATGGGAGCAGCCTCTGCGGTCATCTCTAGACGCGCCGCCAAACCTCCGCGCCTGACACTTCTCACGGTTCTGGGAAAGCCGTTTTATTGCCACGCGGGCAATGGCCATCTTGCCGGCATCCAGTGAAAACTAGGATCTAAAGGCTTTGAATAGCTATGATCCGCGGCAACTTCGACCGATACTGTGGCCGCGATTTTCGCAAGAACTTTGGCAATTTCGACTTTTCCCGTTACATCGCCTACCACAACGTGATAAACCGGAGTTTCGCAATTAGCTACGAGTCGGACATCAACTACGATCAACAATCTGTTCGAGAATTTTATGCAATTTGTATTGAGCGTATAACCAATTCCCGGCTGAGGGGGGGTGGAAGATCCCAACGCCCTCCTACAATATATGAATAGTTCCTACCTTCTTCCAAGATGTACGGGAGGCAGATCGCATTGAAGTCTGCCGGATCGAGCGAACAAAGCACCTGACCATATGCAATTTTTATAAGAAGGCGAGCAAAGCTATCCGGCACATGTTTAAATCGCGCAATCGGATCAACGCCGTACTCTAACTTGAACTGATTGAGCTTGGCTTTATCTGCGATTGAAATAAGTTCCCATCTCCCCGCCTGATTTACGCTCGACGGCAAGCCAACCAAGATTCCGGCAGGCTGCATTTTATAGAAGATCATCGCGGCCGGATAATCTGAGAACGGAACCTTTATCGGATAATGAGGCGCGAATTTATTTGGATGAGAAAAATATTTCGGACGTTTGTTTTTTCTCCTCGATGGCGCACCGAAACTTACTCGCGCATCACCCCACAAATCCCTTCCAACATCAAGTTCAAATTTCGACGTAATCCTCGCACAACGGTCGCAGCTCGCCTCATCTATCACGTGCTGCCCGCCAATAAAGTACGGGAGAATATGTTCATCAGTTAGTTTGCAACCGGTTTTTCCGCAGTAAATGCAAGCGCCTTTCGGTGGAACGCGTGTATGCCCGTGTGTCATATTATTCCTTAGGCCCTTGTTACAGATGGGACTTCATTCGCCTACATTTCTTACCGTTTTCGGGAGCTTGCATGCCTCGCTCCAGACTGCCCGATTTTTCGTCGCCGTCAACACACGAACTGCACGCACGACGGCGCGACTGAGTGCTCGTCGCTAGTCCAGATCACGGCATCAAGCGACTGGTATCCGAAGTCGTTCGGCTAAGGGCGCTCGCTCGCGACCTGGATACCAACCACGGTTCTGCTCACAAAGCTTGACGCACCGAGACAAAGTCAAATTTCGTCGCGCTCGAAAAAAGACGGACTCTGTTCGTGGACGAGCGTTTCAGGAAGGGAGGTCTGATATCAGAACCGCCGCCAGCGCCACCAGACGCCGGAAAGCGATGCCTGTAGTCGATCCACTGCAGACACGTATGGCGTCTATGTAGATTCGCTAAATGGACTACAGTAAGTCCCGCTCCACTTCTCCTCTCCTGCCGGGCCGAACCAAAAAATATTATGCGAGAACCGCGTAAAACGCTCCTGTCCGAAAACGTCCAAATACGACACCTTGCCCCAAATATGGATTCGCTTATTCCTTCCGGCTTTTATCTCCTGAGCCTCGCCATCATCCACGAAGTCAGGCAGCCTCGCATTTAACACAACTGTTTGATGCGGCCCCAGCGCAAAACTAGTCACCACCGAATCCTCGCCATCTGAAAAATCAAAATTATCGGGGAGAGGAAAATCATACACTCCAGCCTTTGCCCAATAACGTATGCTGTGCGCTGGCGTATGCCCACTATTTGTCAAAATCGGATTTATTCCAAAATAAAGCCCCTTGTCTCTTTCTTGGAAAACACCGCCATTCATGACAACCGACAAATAAGCGCGCATCTGCTTTGTCGTAACTTCTTTTAATGTTGCGACACTGTCGGTACTGGCGCGTGCGCTCACCCCAGCCGCCAATGCAACAGCCTCCATTGCCGTCGCCGCCCTCGTCGCTTCAGCGATAGACCTTTGCATTTCTTCTGATTGTCTTTCGCTGGTTTCCTTCGCGTCTCGGCCAAGTCGTACCGTTGCTTTCCATAACAGCCCAGTCCAGACAGCCAACGCCAAAGTAACCACGGCAAGCGCCACCGTCGAATATGCAACGAGTTTATCGTTCGACTCTTTAGCTGCTTCCTTGTGATCGCCATCGGCTAATCTTCGCTCATCCTCTGGCGATCTAACGATACTGACTGAAATAGGCTGCTGAAAAGGCGGTTTATCCACTTCATGGCGGCCATCGCCCTTAGCTGTACTAGCGGCACCATGCGCCTGCTCTACCGCCGCACCTGCCGCACCGGATAGACAACTGATAGCGCAAACCAGAATAGTTGCCGCTCTCATCATTTTCATTTAGGTCTTTCTCATGGGACTTTTAACGGGAGCCACCGGCAAGCGCCTCCACGACCGGGCATAGATTAGCTCAGTTTTACCCCGCCCTTTTGTTGTATGGTGTATCCAACACGGCTAGGCCGGTCGAATCGAGGACTCAGGCGATGCACTCTGCAATCGAAGCATTCGAGCGGCGCACAACGTGGCGCCTGTACGCCGTCGGCATAGCCATCGTCCTTGCGGAAGCGCTGCTTCGGCGTTTCTGGACCTGAGCGGGGCACAAGCCATTGACTTGTTGCGTCATTTTTAAGCTGGGGATCGATGTCGATCAAACGGAAGTAGCCTAAGCAGGCAGTTAAGGACGTTCTCCGGCTCCTCAACCACCACGGGGACAGCCGCAGCGATGCAGGCAGCGTGCAACGTGCCATAGGCCTGATGCGAAGTCGGCGGCGTAATGGTTACGCTGGCAGCGCTGTGCGAGGAGGCGGGTAATTGCGGATCGGCTCTGGAATTGAATGAAATCAATGACTTGCAAGCAGTCCGGGAAGCCGGACGCTCACCGACGCCGAGATCCGCGATCTAAAGAACACATTCCCGAAGCAGCGCGCCAGGCGTGCCGAGAAGCCAAGCAAGCAACCGCACGACCACGGACGACCGGCACGCGAAAAGCTCGTACTTCGACAGTTGCGCCGCGCATCGTGCCCGGCAACTTCGAATCAAAGAAGTAAGTCGTTGATCAAGTTGCGCGTCAAACTCGGGACAGTGCCATGGAACGGCTCTAGGCATTTAAACAATAAAAGTGCGTTCACAAGGGAGCAGCGATGGAAGCAACCGAAAAAGTGGTGCCGCGACGCCCGTCCACCGCCAGCCCGGAATTGATTGAGGCGCTCGTCAGGCAGTTCGCTTCGCGCGTCCTGTTCCTGCGCGCCGCGTGGCACCGTGGCGATGATGGTGCACAGAATCCACTACAGGCCATTCAGCGCGAGGCACGGGCCGCCAGTGCAGCCATTGCACTCACGCCGCACGGCCGGGCGCTCTGCATGTACCTGCTTCCGGACGAGACCAAAGCCTTCGGCGACCCGGGCGCGGGCTTGTTCATGTGGGTCGCGTCGCAGACCGTGCAGATGATGCAGGCTATTGAGGACGGTGAGCCAGAGGACGCGATCAAACCGAAGATTGATGCCATGCTCACTGATATCGTGGCCCGGCTCAACGGGCAAAAGTACTAAGGGCCCCGGCCACACAAAATAAGAGGGCCACCCGAAGGCGCCCCGAATTTTGGATGATCTTGCGACAGCACCCGGAAGCTATTCGGGCACTGGCTTTATGGTTGCGTCACGAGTCCGCAGCGTGTCGAATGTCGCTGAACGACCCAAAGCGGTCTCTGCTCTTTCCCCGAAGCGGTCATTCGGTGCTGAAATCAATCGAGCGTTGCAACGGCCGCCTTGCCGCCCAGCCATTGCCCAGTATCGCGAACTCAGATCGAGTCAATACCGGTCATCTGCTTCATGGGCGAAGCGTGCTCCAGCGCGTCTTGTGCACGCCACGCTGCGCGATTGACTTTAACAGCGATCAACTAACAAGTCCTTGCACGCCTCCGTCAGCACGGGCAATAGCGCAAATGAAACTGCGCATAGCTGCTTTTAACGACGCAGAACTACCGATGCCCCCTGACCAGATTGATGCTCACGCCTGCATGCTCAGCCTTGACCGCGCATTCATGAAGCGACGCATGCCACAGTTCGCATAACGCGTTACCGCGACGCCGCCCCGGCGGGTCGATTATGGCATGTGCCGAGGGCACCCATCCTTCACTGACAAAGCGGACGCAAACCTTGTAACCGTCGCGAATTGATCCTACGCTGGACCAATACAGATAAGACGTAGGCTTTCAATCACTCATCCAGGTAGGGAGGCGCAACAATGTCTTCAACTGACGAACCGCAGCGCTCCGATGAACCCGACGATGGTCAAGACTACCTTTTTAAGAACCGGACAAACCATGACGTTCGATTCGTGTTTCAGTATTACGATGTCAATGATGAACCAGTAGGCAATCCTATTGCGCAGCCTGTCGCAGGAACAGGCACGTATCCTCCGTATGGGCACCCGATTCATTACGGCCTCAACGTTCGCGCGCGTGTTCGCGTAATTTCAGGTAAAGCAAGCTGGAACGTTGCAGACACGGTCTTTGGCGAAAGCGCGCCATCAGGGACCTACTACGCAGATGATCTCCCGCAAAGCCAGCGGTCCTCTAAAAATGAGACTTACACGATCTATTTGGACGGGGACAATCGCTTAACGGGCGAGACGTTTCTTGTTCAAGTCAACGATTTAGTGTCTGGATCCTCTGCTGGGACATTCTCGGTAGTCGGTAGCGGGGATCCGGTTCCGGTATATATAGCCGTTAACGACTCAGGTTATGGCGAAATCGAATACCGGAACATTACTATCGACCCCCAAAAATGGTGGCCCGGTGAATTGCTGAGCAATGGCCAAAACATCCACATTTAGATCACCAATACTTGAAACGTACTAGAATTAATTTGCCATATCGAACTTATCATAGACAGTGTCAAAATTCGAAGGTAATAACCAGCGGAGAAATAACATGCCGAATGACCTGCACCGATACGAGATCAAGCCGATCGCGGTACACCAAGGGGATGCGGTGGCCCCAAATTTTTGGTGGTGGGATCTTTACCTTGTTGCGCACCTGTTCTCGCAGGGAAAAGAGCCAGCGCGGCGATATGTCTTTAGAATTCATACCGGCTATCAGGATGTGGAGGGCTTTTTTTTCGGTGGTGTGCCCTGCTTTCTGAATACCGTCCTTCAAAGCGTCATAGCCGAGAAAGGCTCCGTGCTTATTTCATTATCGCAACCAATCGAGTTTTTTGACGAGGCCCATGGCAACGACCATGCATTCACCGTGGACATAGAATATATTTTCGAAATTGATATCCCGAATTCGCTAGATCCAAAGAATGTTTTCAGTTATCGGCGCTACACTCCAAAAACCAGTTTTCGAGCAATAGCCGGCGAGCATTCTGCGCCTATCGAACAGCTATATTCCAAAGATCCGCAACCTATTGATCTGAAGCGGCAAAAGTCGACAGCTGTCGCTAACCGATACGAAGTCTTCCCGATCGCGGCACATGAATATCATGTGCTAGCCACCATTTGGTTAGTTTTCGTCGGGAAAATTAAGAACCATCGGCCGGAGTGTCGTTACGTCTTCTCAACAAAGACTGATCTGTCAAAGCCAGAGAGGTTTCAGGGAGTTCCTGGCGTATTAAGTACTTTTCTTCAGGGGATTGCAGGAGAAAAGCAATCGATTTACGTCACACTATCGGATTCGATCGAGAACCTCGACAAACTGGTCGGTGAGGACCCTAACAACAATTCCTTCAAGTACACTCCAAGGTGGATTGACGGAATAAACGAGATTGAGATTCTAAATTCGCGCATCCGCGGCAACGACTTTATTTATCGGCCCTATCATATTTGAGTGTTCACGCTGCTTTTGCGGGAATCCGCATGTGAAGGGGTCCGAAAGAGCCAGACTGATTTGCTCCCCGTTGGCCGCCTGCATACGTTAGAACCGTCCATGTAATCTTGGCCTCATCGTCCAATCGACAGAGAATGTCGACGATCCACGAGACTATGTCGACCGGCTGCTTCTGCCCGGTCCCTGCCTTTCGACTACGCCAATGTTCGTCCTGGCGTCGATAGCCAAATGCCTGTCAGCCTGAGAGTACTTCAGTCGGACGCCAGGTCAACGTGACAAATGCGTCAGACGAGAGCCGTTCCGGCATTGGCTGACGGGTCCCGTGACCCCTAGACTAAACTTAAGGGCGCCACAGGGTAGACAGCAACAACGATGCCGAGCGCTTGCCCGCTTGCCCTTGTGGTCCCCGCGTTACTGACCTCCCGGTTGAATCATTTCCGAGTAATACGGCGAGACCCCACTCTTATTCGCCGTGATCCGGTCAATGAAATTAGTACCGCGATCAAATGAAACCTCAGTAAAGTATGAGCCGAACGGCTCATATACGTGGGTCACCGAATGCGCGTAATGAAGCGACTGAATCTGGTTGCCGTAGTTGACCTGTACGTAAGTCCCGGCGCGAATCTTTTCGTGGCCCATGAGCCGCATGTCGCCGCTTTCGAATACGACATTATCTTGATTCAGGGCGATCAGCAGATTGCGGCGGTTGTCGATCCATGAGAGGAAGCTGTCTTTATTCGCATAGCGTTGCGCGCCGGCAGCGGTCCCGTTCCCGCTGTCGGTCTCGGTCGGGGCGCCCTGCTGCGTATGAACTTCCATCTTGCGAAGGCCGTAGAGCAACGGATTGACGTTCTGATACCCGGTCAGGTAGAACGGAACTGCGCCCTGCTGCGCGGCGTAAGTCGCGTACTCCATTGTCAGGGGGCCGTAGTTCATATTGAAGCGCGGCGCATCCACCCAGTAAAGGTTCGCCACGTTCGCGTCCGAGCGATCGCTAGTGAGGGAGATGATTGACGACAAATCGATCTGCACGACATTCGCCCACGGCGCCAGGCTGCTCGCCGGGTCCACGCCAGTCGTCACGGAATTCTGAATCGGCTGCAGGGGCATGCGAGTGGCCGCCCCAAGCGCCGGTATGGGGCGATAGACAGCATACGGACCAGCGGGACCCCATGTGCCCGCGTCGCGGTCCTCAATAAAGAACTCGTTGAACGGCCCGACGTCGAGATATTCCTGCAGGAGTTCCTGCACATTGCCGCCGTTGAACGCGCCAAGTTGCACCGACATGAGCGCATCGGGAACCTGAATATCGCTCGCGATCTCGGCCAACGCCGCGCCCGATGTCGCACCCGCCACCTGCATGCCAGATATATACTTGTTGACGATCTGACCGAAAACAGTCAGCAGGAATTCTGTAGATTTCAGGACATTGAAGGCTGGCCCGTACTTCGAGAACATCGGGAAACTCGAAATGAGGTTCGCGGCCTCTGGCGTAGACGGCATGTTGAAAATCTGAATGATCTGCAAAATCTTGTGATAGTCGTGGCCCATAACATGAACTGTACGGCGCGGTTTTCCGTCCGCGCTCATGGTCTGGCTGCGACTAACTTTCGACACGAAGCCGCGCATCATGATTGGAAGCTTTTGTCCTTGCGCGCCGGCGTACTTATAGGCATCCGAAGCGAAGCGAATCTCAATCATGTCGTTTGGCTCAAAAAGCGCAGACAGGGTATCCGTCAAGCCATTTGTCACCTGATCGACAAAGTCAATCGAAAACGCGCCCGCCGAGTCACGCACCGATTTCTGGACGTGTACGACAGAGCCCTCACCGAGCCACGGCGTAACGTCAACAATGTTTGCCGTTGAATCGGACTGACCCAGCGGGGCCGACAAGGTTGATGGCGCAATTGAGTTTGTCGAGAAGCCCATCGGCGCACCGCTTCCCGTGCCGCTTGACACGTTGCCAGCAGCACTCGTACGCGTCACCACCTTGTGCAGAAGAATCTTGATATTGGGCTTACGGATTTTTACTTGCATGCTTGTCCATGAGGTTAAATGATTTGCGGGGCATCGATTGCACCCTTTAGGGCGCTTAGGCATATGGTGGCTTCAGAAAAGCCCCGCGCGTGGCGGGCCTTCGATTGCCTATGAGACGTTGCCGGCGGATACCTGAGAATGGGTCACGATGTTCTTCAGCAGCGAACTCGCTTGGTAGAACTTGAAGCACGACGTTGCGCCAAATTTGCTGGGATGCATGATGTTCTGGCATGCCATGCGGCGCTGCACGGCCTCGCACAGCTTCGCGTCGAGTACGCGGATAACGTCGTCAAGCTCTTTGGCCTGAATCTCGGTCTCCTCTGTGCGCGCGGCCGACTCAGTCGAGTGCGCGGCCGAAGTAGCGGCGGACGCCGCAGCAGAGCGCTCGTTGAGCACCGCCTGCGAGCCAGTCAGCATGCTCTTAATGTCGGCTTGGTCGTCAAGAGCAAGGCGCAACTGCATCGCCCACTTGCCATCCGGATCGCCATTTGCCTTTGTTTCGCGGACGGCCTCTTCTGACTTGGCGCGACTTTCTGCCATGCGAACGAGAAGCGCAGAATTCGCCTGCGTTACTTGTTCGAGGGCCGTGGCGGCATCGACTTGAGCGGCGCGGGCACGGGCCAGCTTTTCGAGAATGTGAGTCATGGTAAGCAATCCTTTATGTCAGGTATCGGTTAGATGGAGATGGAGCGGGTAACTGGCACAAGCCCAGTATGGATGGCAGCAAAACGCGCTTGGCGGGCCGCCCCAAGCTCATGCGTCGCCTCACGGATGCGGGCCTCACGCTCAGCCTCTGCGGATGCCGTAGCGACGCGTTTGGCGGCCTCGGTAGCAGCTTGCGCATCAATTGCGCGCTGCTGTTCTGCCTCCAACTCGCGCAGGTATGCACGAAGTTGGTCGGTGCGGTCACCGGCGACAAGAGCCTTTTGCAGGGCGCTCCGTGCGGCTTCGATCTTCGTCTTCAGTTCGGACACGTCTGTCTCCGTAGTGTTGGCGGTTTTCTTCGCGGTCTGTTTCGTTGCGGTCATCACGTCATCCTTTCTTAGATGCCAGCCACGCGAGCACTTCGACGCGGCTGTATTTCAGGGTCCGCGCATTGAGCTTGAAAGCGCGGGGGAATGTCTTGTCGCCAGCAGCGATGCGGGCGGCGGCTTGCTTCGAAATAGACAGGAAAGCGGCCACGTCTGCGATTGAGATAAGGTCCGCGCCCTGCCCCGTTGTCTGGTCACTCACATTCAGTACCTCACGGTTGGTTTCAAGTTGCGTCGTTTGATTGCATGTTCGTATCACGACTTTTTCGCGTCACCTGAGTCGATAACTTTTTGGTCTGCGGCTAAGTTGCTATCAGTTTTGCGTCGTGATTTCAGGATGGTTTCATCCCACTACTCGCGCATAGGAGCGCTACGATGAAACCCGATAAACCGAAAACGGAACTGGTTGTGCTTGGCGCGCAGATCACCACGAACGACGCCAATCTTTACCG
The DNA here is from genome assembly GCF_011493005.1 of Caballeronia sp. SBC1. Classification (NCBI taxonomy): domain Bacteria; kingdom Pseudomonadati; phylum Pseudomonadota; class Betaproteobacteria; order Burkholderiales; family Burkholderiaceae; genus Caballeronia; species Caballeronia sp. SBC1. The sequence continues at coordinate 1,615,093 of NZ_CP049156.1, read as the reverse complement.
CCTGAAAGACCTTCATAAGATTGCGGTCGAGCGCGGGTTCGCTACCAAGCACGATGATCCGTACTCATTCTTGCGGCAGAAGGAAACGAAGCGTCTCATCGCATCAATCGAATCAAAGGTCACCGTGAATTCACGGTCACCTGTCGTGCAGTCAGTGACGACCGGGCCGAATAGCATGCGCGGCGCTTACGGACATCGCTACGTGCTTCTCGCGTACGCGGCAAGCCTGCACGGCGACGTGTACCTGGATGCGATGGTTGCTCTTGATTTCGCGTATTCGCAGAACTCAGACGAACAGCTATCGGCGAGCCAGAAGGCTTTGCGCGCAGAAAAGCGCTTGAATGACGAGGTATCTGACGTGAGCCGCTGCGCCAGCAAACTCGCGAGGAGCAAAACCACCGTGCCGCCGTTGCGGTCTGCAGTCATCGAGGCGGTGGCGGGTCTTCAGGCGTGCTTCCCGGGATTTGACCCAGCGCCGATGTTTGAGGCGGCCAAGTCGAAGCCGAAGCCGAAGCCGAAGCGCGTACGCAAGTGGCCAGCTCAAAACTGAGGCGGCTTCACGCAATTGAGTCATGCGGCGCAACTTTCCGCCGCATGGCGCAACCGGACTCCGCGGCACCCGACGTGATCGCACGATTCCACTAGACGAACGTCGTCAAAACCATCGCGGGACGCCGCTAAGGAACCAAAATGTACGAATCATATTTCGATGGGAGCAAGGCACACGCTGCGTTGCTCGGTAACCTCGGGGTGCGCACCCACTCGATCATGGGTAAGAGCCAAGCTCATGCATCCGCGCTGCACGCACACCTTACCGGCAACGGACAGCACTCTACGCATTCGGTCGTGCCCAGCAATCCGCAGAAGGCAATCGCTTCGAGCACGAAGGACGAGACATTGATCGGCGTCGATCACCGCCGCGACCCGGATGCAGAAGCTGAACGTGCGGGCATGAAGCGCAAGGCCGTCCTGGAAGCGAACAGCGTGCCGCGCACCATTGGAAAGAATGCCGGCGCATTCGACAAGCTGCTCGCCGGCCTTCGTCAGTACGTGCGCGAGAACGGCGGCGCAGAGCAGATGGCAAAGGCAGTGTCGACGGAGGACAGCCTCAACCAAGCGGAACTCATGCGCCAACTCAAAGCGGGCCGGAAGGCCGCGCCGAAGGGCTCTATGCTGAAGTCCCTCACACCCGCGTTTGACAAGGTCGCAAAGGATCTCGGCGTGGCGAATCCGCTGCGCAAGTCGCTCACGGCCGGGTATGGCACTTCGATGCCCGATCTTAGCGGCGGTTCTGCCTTACGTGAACAGTCGATTTCCGCGAAGAAAAAGCCGAAGCCGTTGTCGCCTGAAGACCTGCTCAAAGCGGCAAGCACGCTCATGCACCATGGTCGCCTTGACCCGCAGACCGCGCAAAAAATTCAGACCTGCGTCCACCTCACCAACACCCTGACACCCGATCTCATGAAGGCGCTCCAGGAGGCTTGCCGTGGCTAAGCGCTCAGTCTTGATATCGAGGATCGCGCCTCTCCAGGACACGGCGCGTTTCCGGGCGATCGCATCGGCAGCAGTGGCATCAGGGAAGCTCAGCGCCGCCGATGCACTGGCGGCCGATGCCGCGCTTAGTCAGGTGCGCGACAACCGGATCAACACCGTAGACGCAGGGCTCTGCATGCGCCTGCGCGACGCGGCTGGCGCTAAGTAATCCTCACGCAATGCGTTAGCAACGAGCCCGGCGACCCCGGGCTTTTTCGTGCCCGATCGGGCCAACTTTTCCCTATATTCAACATGGCAAAATGACCACTTTGAGGGAAAAAGTAGTGACGTGAGCCTCTATCTATCGGAACTAGACGGATAGGCGGAAACATGGGATTCGGGGCAAATCAGAATGGAGTAACCCGCAGCACAATCCTGCCCGTCTTCACGCAGGACCTTGCATCTGTCCATTTCCATCCGCACCCGGATTTCGAGACGCTTCAGGTATTCACGTGCGATCGCCTCCGTTGCGTACTCACCAAAGAAGCCTGCGCCGCGAACTACACTCGCGCAAATGCCCCGTTATCCTGCAAGGGATGCAAAATCGGGGCCGCTCACGCTGCTGGCGACACCCCAAAGATGGACCGCCATACACTCTCCGCGATAGCGAACAGCCAAAGCTGCATCCGTTGCGAGCGCGATGGCAGCACCGCCACGCGGTACATCGGCCGCTTCCGACTTGTGCGAGATTTCACTCTATGTATCAACTGTTTTAACAGACAGCGTGAGGTCGAGCGCGGCGCTAATTCCAAAGGCGCTAAGCCGGTCAAGTGGGCGCACCTTCAGCAAGCCACGATCACCATCGAGAATGCGGCTGGCGAGTGGCGCACGCTGGATATCGGCCTGCGCACGGGTCGCGCCGAGTGTGAGCGGTATGTCGCGCGCATCCATCCGGGTTGCGTGATCGTCGAATGCTTCATGAGCGGCACCGTCATGCAGCCCGCCGAGAAGCCGAAGACGTTCAACGATATCGCACGCGAAGCCGGGGTAAATCCCGGGACTGCCCGGTCTCGCGCGAAGAAGAACAGCGGCAGCATCGAAACGCCCGCACCACGTAAGCCGCGCCCCGACACGATCGCATATGCCGCGCGCCAAGCCGGGGTAAGCCACCAAACGGCAAGCTATCGCCTGAAGAAGTACGGCAGCATCGAAGCGCCGAACAAAGCGCCGACGGTAGACGCGCCGGCCGCATCCCCGGCATGGCATCAGGTCTTCGGCGATCCGAGTGAAGCGGCGAAGCAGCGTAAGCCGAGGCCGCAGCCATTGCCTGCACTCAGCCGCGAAGAGGATGCAGCGTATCGCCAATCGTTCGAAGAGACCGTTTCCGACTACGGCTTCGGTTCTGACCTCGCCGATTTCGTCGAGTGGATTGCAAAGGACTGGCCCGCGTTCGCCCACAAGCCCGCGGAGCTGTTCGTTGCCGTTCCCGCTCCCGTTGCGCATGTTGATGTCGCCAAGCCCGTCAGCGAGCCATCTATCAAGCGCGTACCGGGAACGCAGGTCTTCGATGTCGCCGGCCAGCGCTTCGGCATGCTCACGGCGGTGTCGTACGAGGGCAAGGATAGAACCGGTAAGGCGCTGTGGCGCTTCCTGTGCGATTGCGGAAGCGAGCGCACGCTAAGGGCGAGTTCTGTAAAGAATAACCGCTCCTATTCGCGCGGATGCTTCAGGGATTCCGGGGTTAACCAGCGTTGCGGCGGCAATCCCGCAGAGCTTTTAGAGCCCATCGCCGATGCCGTGGCATTGCCTGAAGCCGTCGAGCCAGTCCTGAGCGCTTCTGAGTCCGTTGCGGATGCCGTCGAAACCGAGCAAGGCGAGTGGGATGGCTGCTTTATCGAAACCGACGGCGTAAGGGTCTACGTAACCGCGTACGCAGCAGAGCACGGGATCAGCGACTGGGACGCGGCCATCGAACTCGGCTTTTGTGAGCGGGATGGCGACGAGCCGGACGAGCAGCCAGCACCTGAGCCGATCGCACAGCCCGCGTTCATCGAACGCACCCGCAAGCTCACGAAGGCCGAGAAGAAGGCGCTGAAGAAAGCCGAGCGCGCCGAGCGCCTGGCACAAGCGCAACCGAAGCGCCCAAGCAATCCAAAACAGATCGCGGTGACTGCGCGCGCCTACATCGAAGTCATGTACGCCATGGGCGGCGCCAAGCGCTAACCGAACCATCCACACACCGGAAAACTTATGAACAAACCTCAGCCCGTCGGCACGATTCATTTGCAGCCAGTCCACCTGCGCCGCCCCACCGCCGCCAGGACAACCGGGCCATTGTTCAATGGCGGCACCCTGCAATGGGTCACCGCGCAAGCTGCCCACTACGCGACCGTAGAAGGCGATGAAGCCATGCGCTTCGCCATCGGCCTCGCCGTCCTAGACCATAGCCGCTACGCGAGCGCGTAAGCCACTGAGCCATGGCAACAAGAGCGGAACGAGAACTCGAAAAGTCCCTAGCTCGCGCGCAGCAGTATGGCTCATGGCGGCGCGAACTCAACGACTGGGGCCTGCTTCCCGGCGAACCACGGGCCGCATTCAACGATCCGGATGCGGAGCAGGCGGCGCACGGCCACGCCGTCACCGTAGTGCCGCCAGCAAAGCCGAAGCGCAAACGCCACGTCAAGGTCGGCGTAACGCCATCGCGCAAGCAGCGCGGCCGCCTGTAAATATTCTTGCCCATCGAGCCCTGCGACGCTGATCGATGATACTCAACTGCTCGCATCAATTTTCCCTTATTCAACAAGGCTTTTCGACTGAAGCAGACAGCCCGCAGGGCGATCATTGGCGCGGGTCTCGGCTATCGCGCACTACGATCCCCCTCGCTGGATTTGCACACGGAAATGTCGTGATGCGAATCTACGTTTGCTGGCTTGGCCGCCATGCAACTCAATAGTCCCGTATCATGCAGTCTCGCGTTACCCGAACCCCGCTGAGTTTTAAGGCGGTGATTGAGTGACCACCGGATTTGTCCTTCACGGGACTATTGAGCAAATCTGGCGGTCGGGATCTAGCCCATCCTTCAATCCCCACCTTAGCGTTTAGCGGGGTTTTGCATTTGGGCTTCCAGCGCCGCCAATAGGGGAGCGCGGCATAGAAGAAACCCGATGGGGGGCTGGCCCGGCCCTAGCGGAACAGAGGCACGGCGTAATGGTCGTGTTTGGCGTAGCGCCTACCGCGATGAAACAGTGCCTAAGTTGGGGGAACATGCGGAAGCGCGAGCCCTCTTGAGTAGATGAATGGTCACCGCACAAAGGCGCGACAGTCTCCTCGGCACAGTCAAACCCACCGCTACTTTTTTACGGGCAGGACTCTTTTACTTATTCGAAGCGGGTTTTGCAGCACATGCACACCGAGTCGTTCAGGCAAGTCAGTAGCGACTCTGTGAGACGCTGCGCGTCGCCCGTCGGGGGCATGTGTCACATAACTTCAATCCCGGCTTGCAGGCATCTCACACACGGCCCATCCGGCCATCGCGAAGCGATTCATGCAGGATGCCCAAGCGGCGAGCGGCTACGGCACATGCGAACTGACGGCATATGCAGAACCCTTCTGCCAACTCGATCACGCATAGGACAAACCATGGCAGGCAAAGCAATCGACCTTTCGCACGCCGCGATCGTCCATTGAGCGGCCGTGCGGCGCGGTCCGGGATAGCGCTATATCGGCGTTGGCGAATCTCAATGGCAATGCTCGTCAGGCAGTTGCAGGCCCGCTCGGCGGATCGGGGATGATAGGCTCGCCGACCGGCGTCCAGCCCTCCTTGTCGGGCACAGTCACCGCCGCCCATATGCCGATCTTTTTCAAGGACGAGAAAACGTCATCGGACGTAATGCTCCCTTCAATAAAGCCAGTCCGCAGCGCGCGAAAACCATCGTCGGTAATGTTCGGCCATGTAATTTGTCCGCTTACCTGTTCTTCTAGCGCCTCGCCAATCGCGGATAACTCTTCAAACGCACTTCGCACAAAGTCAGAATCCTGCAGAAAAAGGATGCCTCCGATGTGGCAGAGATTGCTGCATGTGTGCCATTGGTTCGACATCTTTCCAAAGTCAGGCGTCACTATCTTTTGTTCGATCTTCAAGAGCGACATCACCAGTCGCATGAACGAGAAGTGGCCGTTTATCATCTGTTGATGACCGCCTAGCTTGTAGATAAGGCGCTCCATCGTCTTGTACGTTCGCAAGTCTTCGAGGTCTTTCGCTTCCGGTGGACGCCCGCGCACTTCCCCCAGATACTGCATTGCGAGGCGTTCGACTGCCAGCCGAAATTCGAACGCGGCATACGTCAGCGGAACCGTGTGCGCTCCAGCATCACTGAGGGCGAGCCATTCAGTTCCCTGCCTGACGTGGTGTCCTTGGTCGAGGCCGCGTGATAACTGAAGTTGCATTGGTGAGCCGCCTTCTGTTCGTGCGCGGGAGGATGCGCCAGTGTAACCATGAGGTTGTTTGCGCGATTGTAGCGGGAAGCCGTCAGCGACCCTGACGCGCGGCCGAAGGCTAGTAGACTGGTGGCCTTCGAGCACGGAGCGACGAAAAATAATGAGCGATAGAACTCCAAGTGAGATCGGCGACGGCCTTGTGAACTTACGGGAGAATGTGACGACATTTTTCCGCGGCAAGCCAAACCTAGCCATGGCGGCCATTACCGTCGCCGTCGGCTGCGTAGCCATACTCTGCCACTTCCCCACTAGAGAGAGCGCCGCGAGCCTTGGTGGAGCGCTGTTCGGTGCAGCCGCCCTATTCACTGGCGCGTGGGTCTCGGAAACCACCAAGGCCGAAGCAGAAAAGGCAGACGCGGCTCGCAGGATGGAAGCAGCGAGGTCCTATTTCACCCCCGAACTGGCGCGCGTCGTCGCGCAGCACGTCTTTATCCTTGGGCGGCTCACCGCAAACTTCATTGCAGCTTCGATGAAGTACCAGTCACTAGGCGACCGACTGACGGCGTTTCGACCTAGAAAGCCGCTCTTATACCCGTCGGCTCATCAGTTCCAGAATCTTTCGGAAACGGACGCAACTCTGCTTGTTGAGTTTTATGACGCTTCGCATGGCATCGCCGAAACCGTCGATGCTTGGATCGAAAACAAGTCCGCCATCGACGTGAACGCCTACAACGTTTTGATGCAGGAAGTGCAGCACAGCCTGAAACTCGCGCGGGCAGCGGTCGCCAGCTTCTGTCCGAACAAACAATTCAGCCCGATCGCGCCCGCTTCAGGCACGTTGGCCGAGCGCATCGAGGCGTCAATCTCCCAATCGCAAGTAGCGCTGCAGGCTCACATCGACAGGGCTGCAGCCGCCCGTATCGCGGCCGAGCGCGCGTCTGCTGCGTTGGGTCAAAAGAAGCGTTAGCTGTGCTTCCGGACGCTGTTGGATGACTGGGTGGCAACGGATGTCACTCCGCTCCCGGCGAAGGATATGCCGCAGTAATATCCCCTCCCGCCACCGCGACCTGAAGCATCCAAAGCGATCGTCGATATCCGCCGATGACTGCTTCGCTTCGTACGAAATGCGCTCGCTCTCAATGAAGTAAAGTTGAGCCTTTTTTCCGATCTCCGTCTCCTCGACCATCGACAGCCTTTTCGCCATTTCGAGAGTGATTGCGTAGTCCTTCGCCGGGCGACCGCGACCTGATTTTCCCTGCGTTTGCAGGACAATTCCAAAGTCTTGATTTTCAACGAATTTGTATTTCTCTACGCGCTTGCTGAACCACGTTGAAAAGTCGTTTCCGGACTGTAGTTTCGTGTGCAGTTCGCGTGCATCAGTCGGAGTCAGTAGGTCCAACAGCGCCCATCTTGGCAGTTGCGATGCACCTCTGCGGCTATACTCCTTCGATAAATAAATGAGGAGCGGTAGCTCATGGCGGCGTATCTGTCTCGACATATCAAGCTGACGCTTCTATGGCTTCGACTATGCGCCATGTGGGCGTGGCAAGCGTGGCTTAAGTACGCTGTTTGGGCGCTGCTTCCCACGGCGGTCGTTTCTGCTATTCCGTACCTTAGTCACTGGGCGGAACCGTCAATACGCGTCGCGGGTGTTTGCCTGCAAGGTTGCGGTCTGCTTGGTATCGTGGTTGGCGTCACTAGGACGAGGCAGCAGTTCAGCCTCCCCTCGGTACCGGCCTATATCGCACAGCAAATCCGCGAATTCCCGCGCTTCCCGGCTGACATCGTTTGTTCGGTGGCTGGAGTGTCCGCGTTAGGCACGGTGAGTTCAACGGGTACTGTGACCTTGAGCACGGCTCCATCCCGTGATTGCGATGCACGACTGGACGCTCTTGAAGGGGCTCTCGGGGACCTAAAGACCACGGTTGCCAACCAGCACGGCGAGACGCTCGATCAATTACGTAAGCACGCCGCGGAACTTGAGAAAGAAAAGACCGATCGCTCGGAGGAAGAAAAACAATTGCGTGCGACGCTGTATCAGACAGCGACGGGCGGACTCGATCTGGCCGTGTATGGCGTTATCGCCCTCGCGGTGGCGAACTTGTACTGTACGTTCCCGCAGGAAATCGCCTGCCATATGAACGCGTCAAACTGTACGGCATTCGAGCACTCCTCCAATCAGAAAACCAGAGCGCCAGAGCGGCTCGGCTCCCGCACCCTGGACAGCCTACGCAGAACCGAAACAGTGCGCTCCCGATCGGTCGGCGTCGGCCTGCGACGTTCCGCACTACAAGCCCTTAATCGCTTGGCCGTTTTCAACCGACTCGAATGACGGTCATCTAGTTAGCCCGGCCTGGCGAATAGAACAGAGATGATGTCATCTCGGCGATGCATTTTTCTTAGCAGATCCGCCTCTCAAATAAAGCGTTCTGCTCGGTTATAGTTGCGCGCCCCACCTCGTCGCGCCTCCATCCGCGCAGCGGCCACGTCACACCAATTTGCTGCAACTGCGAGGCCGCCCATGCACCGTTAGCAGTAGCGTATTCGTCGATCCACTCGGCTGTCACCACAAAGCTATCGTTCTGCACGGCTCCACTTTGGTAACTTCTTGACCTCGTTGCGGATTCGATCGTCTGCCAACGTTCGGAATAAGTGAAGCGCAACAATGACGATCGGAAGGTCATCACGCGGAGTCTGGTTGAGGTTCCCGCCAAGGGACCATTGGCACCCCGCTCTACGTCGGCCGCGTCAAGCAATCAGGGAGCCTTCACGGCGCGAAAACTATTCCAATCGCCATTATAAGAAACGTCGACGGAGTAACGAACCGGCTTAGCGCTAAACCTTTCACGACGAAATGCCGATAACGACAACGGGGCCGAAACGCTAGCCGCGAAGTATTGCGGCGCCGCGTCGGTTCCTCCGAAGTCTCTCCGTTCACCGCATCACGTTTAACGAAAACCGGACCATAATGAAACGAACACTTGTGGCAGCACTTCTGCTCGCGACGCTATCGATCACCGCCCACGCGGAGACCCGTTGCGGGATCATCACCAACTCGCTTCCCGGTGGCGAGTTGACGCTGGACGATAGGGACGCGGCGTGGCAACTTGATGCGAATGGCGTACCCGACAAAATGCCGGACACCAACCGCGGCGAACAGTGCGGATGCGTCACCGGCACGACAGATCTCAAAACCCACGCGTTCACCAGTGTCACAGGCGGCCAGCTAAAGCCCATGAAACTGTGCGACGCCAACAAGAAGTTGACGCAGGCGTTCAAAGCCCGGTATCACCAGTAATATTAAAGAGCCACGATAAAACGTGGCTTTCTAATTTTCGAGCCTTTGCTTTTGAGCGCGTTGCCTCGGTCATCCTCACTTCACCGTGCGCAACCTGCTTTGCCAGTTCCGGAGATGCCTTAGCAAGCGCATCAGCGCGGCGCTGCGTCGAGTAGCCAGCGCCAGATTTAGCGGCGCTGTCGGTCTGTCGTCGTCGTCGGAGTGGGTAGCTCTTCACGACCTACCCTCGTCGTGTACTGGTTATCACGGTTTGTTGCTGCTTCAGTCCAATCCTGAGCGAGCGCTACGACCAAAGCCAGTTGCATCGTTGTCATGTGACGACGATGCTTGTTCTCGGACAAAGCGAACGCGACGGGGACGGCTATCCCTTTAAGTGAGGGCCATTCGCAGGCAACAAGCAGCGGCCGGAACACGCCGAACTGGCGGAACTCAGGCGATGATTCAGGAATCCGCGGTAGTGTCTGCGTTCCGCGACATATTGGGGATTGCTATGCCGTTTGCGTCCATTGTTCCAGCGGTATTCGCATTCGTCGGTGTTGTGGCCGGCGCTGGCCTTCAATACCTTTTCACGCGTTATTTGGACCAGCAAAAACACCATCGCGAACTGAGGACAGCGGCGTACACGGACTACCTAAAGACCGTATCCGAGCATGCAAATCTGCGCCGGAATCGTGAGTCCCCGGAAGGGCGAGATCTTGGCTTTAGGACTGCGGACGCAAAATGCCGTATCTGCCTGTATGGGTCGTCGGAGGTTATTGAAGCGTTCGCGCGTTTCGAGCGACTTGGCGCGACTATGGCGACTCCGGAGCAATGCTTAGCCTTCGCTAGCATGGTTTCTATCATGCGCAATGACTCCTCGCGCGGCGAAGTGGTCGGCGACGCTGAACTTCAGACGGTCCTTCTCGGACATCCGCGCGACGCAACGTAATCAACGCGTCTAGTCGTTGGTCATCACAGGCGCGCGCGTGGGGCGCGCGTCGACTTCCTGCGACGCAGAGGGGTCAGCTATTTCCTGACCCCTTCGAGAATCTCGGCAAGCTCACGGTCGAGGCGCTCGCACATGGCGGCATAAACCGGATCGATAGCGATCTTTGCATCCGCTGCGGCGTGCGCGAGGCGCGTGACGACAGCCATCGAGGGATAGACGGTCACCGTCGGCAACGGCTTAACCCCGGGATATTCAGGCAGTTGGATTCCGCGCTCGACCAGCAGCGCATTCAGCCGGGCAGTCAGGGCCGCGCCACGCACTTTATTCAACATTGATAATCTCCGTTTCCCAGTCGTTTCCGAGCCTCATACCCTCTACGGCGTCCGCTACCTCAACCACTTGACGCGCACCAGCCTTCTCCAGCACCACCGTGATTCGCGCGGGCGTTGGTCCCTTCGGCTTCCCGGCGAACTCACCCAGCGCCAGGCGGACCCGTTCGAGCTCGGTCTCAAGCTCGGAGTCCTGCATTTGCCGCAGCGCTTGCACGATGCGCACGGCGGCCAGCGCAGCACCAGCACCGCCCTCCTTGTCCACCTTTTTGATGGCAGCGTAGACCTGCGCACGCACGGCCTTGGTCTCAGTCAGGTGGCGAGCATTGATGGACCGCTGGCGAGCGAGGATGGCGGCCTTAATGAACGCCTCGCGCTCGTCAGCATCAAGCCCGTCGGGGATGGTCGGATCGTCGGTGTAGGCGGTAGGCTGAAGGGGGGTTGATTCCGTCCCTACCCCCTGCGATCCGGTCGGCGGCACGAAGACGTCAGATACCACGCGAGCGGGCGAAGCGGCGGCGTCGGCCGGGTATGAATACCCCACTTGGGTCTCGCCCGGTACGGTGTTTCCTGTAACTTTAGGATTCCCAACGTCAGCATCTTTCCCCTCCTCCGCTTTCTTCCCCGCAGGCAGAGGCGCGACGCCATAATCGCGTTGCCAGTTCTTCGCCCAGCCTTGCACCGTGGGCTTCGAGACCGAAAACTTCGTGGCGATGCGGCCATAACCCCATCCATCCCGCTCATAGAGGCGACGGGCTTCATTCATTTCATCCGGAGACAGGATTTTCTTAGCCATATCAAATGCTTACGTAAGGTTTGCGGGGTTTTAAAGAAAATTCTTTAAAAGTCTCGCAGCGCTACCAGTCGGCAGCAGCATGCGCGCCCGTTAATGCCATTGGAGCTTCACGACCGGGGTATGGGGTATGGTCGGGCATGGTCCCGGTATGAACGGGTATGAACGTCCAGAATGTGGCAAAACTTGGCGGGCGCGACCGGCTTACGCGGATACATCGGATGGGGCTTGCGAGAATAGCGTGTGAGCGGCTGGCGCTCTATGGCGAAATCCTCGGGGGATGGTCGGCGTCCGGGACGGCGTTCGAGACCGCGATGCCGGTTTCCCGAAGGATACCGACGCGCGGCAATCTTGCGACCAGAGTAGTAGATGCGCTCGGATCAGCTCCGCATTAACCACTCCTTCGCCCCTAGGCGGTTCGCATGAAGCTGTTTGTGTTCAGCCATCCCGTGAAGCTTTCGCAGAGCCGATCTGCGACCACGAGTGCTCGCGCGATCACTTCCGCCAAACTCTCACTCGGCTCGGCGACAACAGGTTCGTGCCAAACCTCGCCTAGGTAAGTATCCCCTGTCACATGATGAAATTCATATGTCAGGAAAAGGACTTCCAACCCGTCCCAGTTCAATGTCGGACAAAGCTTGAGATTGAAGCGGTTTTCGATGCGTCGCTCGAACACGAGTTGAACCCAATGCCCGCGCTCAGCCTTGCCCAGTCCAGGTTCGCCTGCGACATACCGATAGTGGTCCATTAATTCAGTAGATTTAAGTGCCAAGAACAAGTCTGCGCGCAGAAGCTGCTCTCGCTCAGAATTCTGTCTAATGTCTAGCGACCGCCACATCGGTTGCAGGCGCGCGAAGTCCGCTTTTGTTTCGGCTCGGTAAATTTGCTCTGGCCAGCAGGATTCAAACACCTCCCCCCACGTGGACGCGGGCAATCGTGCCAGCTCAAGAGGGTATTCGTGCTGTCGATCCTTACCGGGTTTATGTGCGCTGCTCGCGCTCGAAGCCGAACTGTCCGCGCGTGGATTAATGCGCGCGGCTAGAACATTCCAGTCCGCATACCCTCGAACACGCGCAACGCATTCCTGGGCGACTGCAAGTGATACGTCGACGCCGACAGACTTCAGATAGCGGCGAAGGATAAATGCAGCCTGACTGGGTGTTGGTTCGAAGATGTCCAAAACTCGCTCCTTGTGGTGGCGCAAGGTTTTGGGCGATGCTGTCCTCGTTGCACGCCCTGCCCCGCGCTCATTCAGATGCGATTGAAGAGGACCTTAGGCTAGCTCCGATTCACCATACCCAGTAACGGGTGAGGACGGCGCGCTGGAGCGGCGCAAATCGATTATAGCGGCATGGTCGTTCGGCGGCGAGATAGCAAGTCCGCCGACTTCGGCATTAACCGAATGAGTCGCTCATCGCTTGACGCGCTACGGATGCGCGCGGAATCCCGGGCGCGGCTCCGTCTCGTACTTGCTGTGCAAGACGGGTTATCCCTTCTTTCGTTGTGGCGGAGCGCCGGCCGGCATCCTCGAAATGACGATCAGGCCGTGCATCGCGATGTCTACCCGGCCTCCAGTTGCGTTCGCCAGGTATTGCGCGACCTCGTTAGCAAGCGCTTGAAGGAGTGCAGCCGTCGGTACTTTCGCAATCTCAATAGCCTGGACTGATTGCTTCATGCGGCGGGGCATGACTAGCGCTTCGGTTGCGCGCGGAAGCCCGGGCGCGGCTTCGTGCCATAGGCGGGCACCGGCTGGAGTGCTTCCATGCAACGCCAAACCTCATGGTAAGCATGGACGAGATTTCGGTCCTTGACTGACGATTTGAAATTTGGATACGAGACACTGATGAGCCGGGCGGCAACAACAGCGCCAACTTCTTGCCGGTCGATTTCGGCGCGGAAACGATAGTCTCGGCCGATGATAATCACCACCTTGGCGGCCGGGAACACGGCTTCGATATCCCCTTCTCGACGCGCCCTCACTAGAAGACAGTTTTCCGATTGGGCGGCATCAACTATCGAAAGGAACGAGTCATTCATTGCTATCCACATGGCGAAGCCTTTTTTTGAGCGTGTGTTTTCCCGGTCGGCGAGACATTGAAGCTCTACCTCAGGGCGTTGTGTTGATGGTTTGAACGAAGTTTGTTTAGCGATGAAGCACTGCCACGATGATAAGCACCACAACAATCGCTGACATCCACCCGAGCACCCCGAAGAGGATGCCCATTCCGTCCTCGGACTTCGTCTGAGCGCCGTTCAAGATAGCCTGCCCCGGCTTCATGCGATGGCCGCACGCTAAGCACGTAATAAGGACGCTGCCGCTTCCAAAGATGCCGGTGAGCCAACTCCATCCACGCATTCCGGAATGAATGTGCGCAGAGCCGCACTTGGCGCAGCGAAGTTTGTCGTCATTCACGATTCGGTCCTTCCTTGAGTTCGATGCCGATTAATGCGCGGCGAGAGCCAGCATTAGTTGGGCGCGCGCGATCGCGCCAAGCGATTCGATAATCACGTTTTTCGAGAACATAGGAAACTCCCATTCTTTTGGACTGCTAAAATTTAAGTGTGAATGAATCCTTGCGACGAACGGCTTATATCGCGCTTCGGCTAGGCATAATCGCTACCGCGCTCAGTACGCCTCCTCGCACCCGAGATCGTCTAGCACTGACGAAGCGAGCGTGACTCCGAGCCTAGCCAATTCAGCGACTGCGGAATCGCCAAGCTCCACGATCCCAAGAAGCAGGCTTTTCGCGATGCGGTGGACGGAAATCGCGCGCGAGAGGCAATCAACGACGCCGATCACGTCGCCGGAGTTCGCGTGCTCGTGGCACTCGACAAGCGCGTCACATAGTGTTCGGCACCCCAATCGTGCGAGGTGCGCCACGTCACCGGCCGCAACCACAAGGGCTTCAATCCGGGAGAAATGAATCGATAGCAGGTCTGCACTGACCATGGCAGTCTGCAACGAACTGTCGGTCCCGAGCAGGATGCGCGTGACGATTGAATTTTGGTTGAGTGATTGGGCTGCATGCATCTTTTGCTCCGGGTTTCGTGTTTGGGCTGCGACGGAATGGATCGTAGATATACCGGGCCACAAAATCAAGTGTTTTTTGTGGCCCGCCAAACAAGATATATAATTCTCGACATGGAAACGAAAAACTCTCACGGCGGCGCTCGCCGCGGACAGGGGCGCAGACCAACCTCTCCCGATGGCGAGGTCATGCAGATACGCAAGTTCCGAGCGAGTGACGCCGAATGGCAGAAGTGTCAGGACTTGGCACGCGAGAACGATCAGACCGCAGCGCAATGGATTCGCGACCGCATCAACGAGGCACCCGACCCGGCACCAGAGCGCAAGCCTCGTCGCATCAAGCGCCTACCGCCACTAGACGAGTAACCCACACGCGGCGCAATGCGCCGCCCCACCCACCACCAGGAGATAACCATTTCTCTACGGGCATCTCATGACAGCAGCATCGGCGCTCGACTTCTCCCGCGTCTACGCAATCATCGCGCCGGATGGTCGATCATCATCGAGCTACCCCCCTATATTCAGGTTTCCAATGCCCCGGCCGAACGCCGAGCCGGGGCGTCTTCGTTAGTGCAGACTGATCGCGGGAGCGTCGCCGTCCAACTTCAGGATGCGGACGATCTGGCGCTCAATCTCGTTCGATTCCTTGTTGTAATCGACAGACTTGTCCAAGGCCGCCTCAATGGCGTATGAGCTACCGTCGGCAGTAGCTTCGCGCAGAATGCGAAGAACGCCTTCGTGCAGCATCGAAACGATGCCGTACATATCACCAACGTTAGGCAAGCCGACCTCAATGGCGTCGCGCTGATTCTTCTTGCTAAGAGCAACAAGATTCTGGCGCTTCTCAATAAGGTCAGCGAGTTGATCGAGCACTTCGTCCGGCGCGCGCATCGCCTTCTTGCCCGGCTCAACGAGCAAATTGATCGGGTCCAGAGCCTTGTGGTCGAGAGTAAGGCAGAACGACAACCACGTCCCGAACTGCTCGCCGTAGCCGTGTCCGTCGCGCTCGCGATACGTTGCCGAGTGGCCGCCCTTGCACGTCGAAAGAATGCCGAGCATGCCAAGATGCCCGTTGCGCTCGGCGAACATGTCAATCATCCACTGGCGATCTGATACGTTCGTGCCGCAGAGTTCAAAGCGTTCTTCGAGGCTCGTCACGCGATCAATCTCACCGAGAAGGCCAATCCATGCGAGCGCATACGTGCGCGCCTCGGAAAGGTCGATGCTATTCGCGAAGCGGCGCACGCGATGGAACTGGTTGAAGAGAGACATTTTGCGGCGCTGCACCTCGCGCTTGGCGGCCTCACCGGACCCGATCTTCCACATATGGCCCTGCGCATCCAGCCAATCCCACAACGCGAGCACGTCCTCATTGTCGGCTTGGGAACGAGCGGCAAACGACTTGGCAAGGTCGAGCGTAATTACCTGCATGGACGTAATGCCGACTTCCGGGTCCGCAATGAATCCGCCATAAATGTTCGCCGTGTGGATATCGCCGTGCGACCAGTCGTGTTTTTCTACGTCGAATTTCACGCCGATAGCCTCTGCGACATCGTACTCACAAACCCATGTCTTGCCTTCCACATTGACGAGGCGGATAAGCTTGTCGCGGAATTTGGCGAAACGTGATTCGCGAACCGGGGGGCGCTGCTCGTACGAGGTGAGTTGAATCATGATGATCGTCCGTAAGTTATACTGAATTAATTATTGGTTGCCACTTGCGCGGGGATGGCCCTGCTTTACTGCTTGTGCTTTGCCACAAACTCGATGATCGCGGCTCGCGCCAACTCAGGCACAGTGCGGCCATCCTTTTGGCTCAACGCCTTCAGCGAGTCGGAGACTTGCTTCGGCAGGTACAGATTCAAACGTTCTTGCTGCATTTCGGTTGCTCCCTCTTCGTTGAGTGATTGAAATTTATCACTCGGACGACACCACCGCCGCACTACCGCGACATCCAAAAAGACGACGAGCCTTATGCACATTGGCGTTGCGCCGTAAAATCGTCCGAGCAGGTGATACTTGTCGATCATCAGAAAGCTTCGCGGCCCCTCGCGCCCGCCGACTTCATCGCGATCACGCCCTCGGAAAGCAGCACGTTGAGCGTCGCCTGAACTTCGGGATGGGCCCATAACTCGGCGAACTTGCTCGGCGCATATCTGATGATCACCGGATCGCCAGTGGGGAGCGTGGCGGCTTCATTGATGATTCCCATGCTCTCGCCGAGCGGAGTCGCGGCGCGGAATGACTTCTGCGGACGGTCGGCAACGGACGAATTGCGCCAGCGGGTCTCGGTCATACCTGCACCCTGAAGGACTTTATTTGCGTTCGCAGCAGAAAGGCCAATGCCGTGCAGGCCCAGCGCGTCAGTGAGGCTGATTGTCGGTTCGTTCGATGGTTGGTTCATGGTCAATTCCTTTTAGAAAACGTAACTAATATGAAGCTCTATCCGGCATTCTCGCGACGTCTCGTCTGCCTGCGCACAGGCGATGGACCGGGAGAAGCTTGGTGGGGCCGCTATGCGTGCATTGGTTACTTCGGCGCGTGCCTGCCGCGCAATGCAGCTTCGCTCTCGAACTCGTAAGTCGGCGAACCATGAATCGGTGCGCGCCCGGTAGCGTTGGCGATTGCGGCGAGCGCAAACTCAATTTGGTGCTCATTGATAGCCTCGCGGTTCCGGTAGCGGTCAAGCATGCGCCAAGCAAAATACAGCCCTGTACGCCCGCTCATTCCACCACCACGTGCCCGGCCATCAGGCGCACCACTGCGGCAAGCTCGCCGTCCGGAAGGTGAACCAGCGACGCAATCATGCGGTATGCCTCGGCCTCGTCTTTCGAACGCTGTTGCGCCTGCACGTACTCTGCCGCCTTACGAGCCTGCTCAGAAGCCGCTTCACGCGTCGCAGCGATATCGCCAGCCATGTCTGCAACGACCTTATGTTCGCGCGGCTTCGTCAGCATCGCCAGGATGTCGGCGATCTTCGAGTGGCCCTCTGCTGCGGTCTTCGGGTCAATCGGATCATCGTCACCTGGCCCGGCGAGCAACGGACACGCCGCACGGCCATCCGCCAGGGCAATACGCCCCTCATTGACGGCCTTCCTGATCACCACTTCACGCTGCGACTTGTCCGCGCCGAGCGAGATGCGCCAGTGGGGTTTAGCGCGCTTTTGGCGAGCGATATCCGCGATGCGCGCATAGACATCCTTGAACGCACGTGAGGCGTCGTAGTTGCTGCCTTCATCCAGAAGATGGCGAACATGATCAAGCGCCTGCTCAATCTCGTTGCAGATAATGACCGTGTTCTGCTGCTCCTCGCAAGGCTTCGCATATGCCAGCTTCGCGATTGCAAACGCCTCGTCAGGAGACACCCAGCAATCAATGCTCTTATCGACGTAAGCGATCACGTCAACAGGCGCAGGCGCGTACTTGCACGTCTGCATGTGGTGGATAAGCGCGGCCCTCACGTCCGCCAGGGAATACGGTGCGAGCAACTTGAAGAAAAATTTCAGTGAGGCCGGGTCCGGGAGCGGCTTGCTCAGAGTCGAACAGCACAGGTCAAGCGCCTTGATAAATTCGTCTTTGTCTTCGGTCTGCATTGCTTACTCCATGTCAATCGTCATCGGATCATTCGGCGTCGGGAGCGCATCAAATGCACCGAACGGCGTCACGTCATCGTCTTCGAGAAACGCGCGCATGTTCGCCTCGCTGATAGCGCGGTTGCGCTCTTGCGTAGTCGTGAAGCCGCCACCTTGCGGACGCGCCGTTGCGGTCGGGATATCCCACGACATTTCGAACTGCAGCGATGCACCAAAGAACCTTGAGGCGTGCATGACAAACTCGCCGCCAGTGTTCCCCTTGGCCTCGCAGTGCGCCGCATAGCGCTTCACCCCGGCAATCATTTCACTGGCCTGCTTGCCTTGATTCAAACGCGCCCTCCACTGCTTCAGGGCGTCCTGCTTGCTGTGCATCCCCGGCTTCTTCGGGTAGATCGACCACGCGAACTCGAACTCTTCTTCGCCCGCAGACGGCTTGGCCTTTGTCGTCACCGTCGGGGCGGCTTGGTCTTCAGGGAGAAGACTGGCCTGAGCGCCTTTCGAACTCTCACTCTCCGCTGCTTGCAGCGCAGCCGAGTCATCCACGGGTAAAGCTTCGCCCGACTGCTGCGCGCCCAAAGAGAGAGAGCAATCAGACAATCCAGCAATCAGAGAATCAGAGATACAAGGACCAAGTGATTCCGATGTAGATTCGCCGTCATCGTCACCATGATCGGAAGAACTTTGCACCTTGGTAGAAAGTTCTTTTGACCAAGCCGGAATCTCACTCGCAGTTTCGTTCGAGTGCGGCTTTTGATGTTTCGAGAAGTTGGCGATTTGGATGTACTTCGTACCGGCTAATTCGTAGCGAACAATGAAGCCGTTCTCATGGAGAGCGCAAAGAATCTCGTCGGCGTCGGCGTTGTCATACGGGAGCGCCTTGGCCTTGATCTTCTTCGGACGGTCCTCAAGACGCCCTTCGCGGTCTGCCAGCATCCACAGGTAAATGAACAGCAGGCGCGCGATGGGGTCCAGTTCGGCAAGCTCTTCGTTCTCCATGACGCCCGGCTTGATGTTGCGAGCGCGGGCCATTTACGCGCCCTCGCCTGCAAACAGCGGGCTCGTCGCACGGACGGCATCGAAGGCGGCAATGGCTATGTGTGCGGCCACGGTCCGCGGATCGACGACGCGATGCTCGGCAACGAATGCGTCACGCAAGGCAGCAGCTTCAGCGGGTGTGCGGGCGCGGCCAACGAACTTGCGCGAGCGGTCGGTGAGCGTGACGCTGGCCTGCCAGCGGCCGGTGCGTTTGTCGAAACTAACGCCCACGAAACCGCTGGTAGACGGACGGGCGCCGTGGCCCTTGTTCAGAGTTACTGCGAGGTTCGTGTCAGTCACGATGCCTTCCTTTTGGAAAATTGGAAGGCCGATACGGGATGGCGAGGGAAGTTAGAAGTTTCTGCTTGATAAGCAAGCAGTCCTAAACTACAATCCCACTCAGACTCCTCAGTCTGATTTCGTTTCATCCCACTCGGCCCTATCGAGTGGTCATAGGCCCGCGCTCCTGCAAGAGTTCGGGCCTTTTCTTTGCCCGAAGCGAACACGTCGCCGCGCACCGTCCCCGCCATTATCCGAGAACTTCCAACAAGCAGCAATACCGACAAGTAATTTTTATCAATAGAATCAACAGCTTATCCTGCTCGCCGGGCAGAATCGATGAACGCTTCGATAGCACCACTTTAAGACCAGTGTGGTCGTTTCCCTTGTCAGGCGGCACTCTGTTTTCCAAACACAATTTCACTCCCCTTTCGAAGCGCCCAAAGAGGCGTGTTCAACTATTTTCGAGGCGTTGCAATTCGTTCACCTGGGTATTTTCCGGGATCCAGATCTCGTCTAAAGTCCGCCCAAACCCCGCGAAAAGCGGGCAACTTTTTTTGACCAGGACGAACAGGACAATGAACGAGAACTCAATTTTCGCCGGATTCTTTCAGGGATTTAAGCCGGTGCGTCAGCGCGAACGCGCGGCCCTTACCATCTATCGCGCGCTAGAAGCGCGTAACGCGATCGTTGAACAGGCCATCGGCGGCGGCAGCGCGCCGGCACCCGCCCGCACGCCGCGGGCGCAGCGCCGCACGTCGGCACGCAAACCGGCTAACTCAGGAGATGATGACGGTGATTCAGAGCCCGCGCGTCGGTTCACGATCAGCACGTCGCCGGCCGACGGAATGGTCATCGGGGCGGCCGGCATGTGTACGGCATTCATGCTCATGGCCCAGTACGGGGGCAAGGCCATCGTGCCAATTGAGGCAGTATGCGCGGACTACTTCGCGCCGCTCACGCTCCCGAACCTGCGCCGCAAGATCGCCGCGGGCGACATTTCGTTGCCCCTCGTTCGCATGGAAGCCGAGTCGAAAAAGGCTGCTCAGGGCATCCACCTTCAGGACTTGGCGAACTACATTGACGTCCGGCGCGCGGCCGCCGTCAAGGAGCGTGATCAGCTTTGCGGATAACCGATACGTTGCTATCGGCGGTCGCGCCCTCCTCCCACTGATATCGCGCTTCCGGGTGGTGAACGACCGGAAGCGACGTGAACTTGTAGGTATACGGCTCGTGCACTGTCGCCGCTACGCCCCCGCGCAGTAGCGCTCGATATGTCGATGTCGTCCATTGATGCAACTTCAAGAGGGCATCGAAGTATTCAGAATAGTTGGGTACATACATCCCCAAAACCGGCGGTCTATCAAGTACGCCCCATCTGCGATCTGCCTCCTCTACCGAAGGAATCAGCGTACCGTAATTGTAGTAGACGAGCCTATGTACTGCGTTGTGAATACCGGGATCTAAAAGCATCCCATGACGAATGAGCACCTGTTCGGCAGCGTGGTGCAGTTCGTTGCTTTGATCGCAAAAATAGTTTCTCCATAGCACGTCCGCGAAAATGCCTGGGGACCGGCCGATGTCGAGAGAATCAAATACCTTTTGGATATTCGCCGAAGAGATCAAATCAGCCCAACTTGACGGGACTCCGTCGCCTACAGAAGTCTGATAGGCATTTTTCCAGAAGAGGAGCGTTCGGTCCGTCATAAGACGAATGTCCTCGAAAACGGATGCCATTACCGGCAGGAGGCGCCTCCGCTCGCGGCGCTTTTGCAGAAAATCGACGGCGTAGATAGTCACTGCCGAGCCTACAAAACCAGCCATGAGATTCAGGCCGAGATCCTTTAGCGAAGAGTTGCTGTTGGTACTCAGCCAATAAGACGCCCCGATGAGGATAACGAGCAGGATGGGAAGGCCAAGCCTATCGATTGCCCATGAGACCAAGGTGCCGATTTTGGATATCCGTTGCATGGCTGATCCCAATCAAGTATTCGAATATTTGTGATTACGCGGCGAGACTCATCGTCAATGGTCAGCCACTGGCATCGGATTCAACCGCACGCGGCGCGACGACGTCCAGCCATTTCCAGCCTTCCCACTTGTCGCCAGTTTGGCGCACGTGGGTGTAGCGCTGCAGGGACGCCCACGCTCTATGCCCGGTCACTGCAGCGACGTGGGGAATGTTGAGGCCGAGTTCGAAAAGTCGGCTAGCTCCCTCATGTCTAAGGTCATGAAAGTGCAGGTCCGGAATCGCAAGGAACGAGCACGCCCTGGTGAAGCTCGCGCTAATAGAACGATGGTTATACGGGAAGATCTCCCCCTTCCCGCGCTTTAGCGCATCCACCACGCGGCGCGCTTCTGCCGGCAGGTCGCACCACGTATCGTTCCCGATCTTCTGCCCCGGGTGCTTCATGTCCCGCACCATCACTCGGTCACCCTGATAGTCCTCCCACGTAATCCGAGTGATCTCCTCCTGACGGCGCGTCGAGAACAACGCGAACATGATAATCTCGCGCATCGGTATCTCCGCGCGCTCTCGCGCTTCCATGTCCGTGTAATAGTCGAGAATCCGGTTTAACTCCTCAATGGTCGGACGTCGGTCGCGCTTGTTAGATTTACCACTCTGCCCTAATTTTTTCAGAACCACCCGGGCGTCGTCAATTTGCCTTTCGTCTAACGGGTAGCCCCAAGCGGGTTTCGCGACGGTAAAGACGGCCGCGAGGTGCGACATATAGTTACCAACTGTCTGCGGCTGCACGTCGAGTCCCTGAGCAAAGCGAACAATCGCCTGACTGGTCACCTCACTGCATTTCAGCAGCCCAAGAGGCGAATCCTCAATTGCGCGTAGCACCTGCTTTTTCGTCCGACCGATGTCACGCTTCGACTCGCGCTTGTAGCGGTCGATTGCGTACTTGAGCGTCGGATCTTCTTTCATGGCGCTTTCGAGCGTCCCGGGCTCAGCAAGTTCTTTCTCGCGCTTCTTCAGCCACGCGCTGGCCGCCGCCGCCCGATCGAACGTCTTCGCCTCGGTGTAGACAACGACACCGGCCTTCTTCAGGCGAATCTGAGCGGTGTGGGCTACACTTCCATCCTTACGTTTTCGTGCTGTTACTGTTCCCATGTTTTCCCCGGTGCTACATTGTGGAAACTCAGGGCTACATCGTAGCACCGGGCTGGAATTCAGCAACATTTAGCACCATTTACCAGCACTGACCAGCAAGCCAGCATGAACCTAAAACCCCCGCCGAATAAGGCCAAAGCCCGATCAGCACAGTCCCGACGAGTATCGGTGGCCCCGATGATGGACTGGACTGACAGGCATTGTCGGTCGTTTCATCGGATCCTGACGCAGCATACGTGGCTCTATACCGAGATGGTCACGACCGGCGCGCTGCTGCACGGCGACGTCGCGCGGCATCTCGCGTTCACGCCGGCCGAAGCGCCCGTTGCGTTGCAGTTGGGCGGCAGCGAACCGGCCGATCTGGCTCGCAGTGCGAAGCTCGGCGAGCAATGGGGTTATGACGAAATCAACCTGAATTGCGGCTGCCCGTCCGAGCGCGTGCAACGCGGCGCTTTTGGCGCGTGCCTGATGAACGAACCGCAGCTGGTCGCGGATTGCGTGAAAGCCATGCGCGATGAGGTATCCATTCCGGTCACGGTCAAACATCGGATTGGCGTGGACGCGGTTGAGGATTACGCGTACGTGCGCGACTTTGTCGGCACGGTCGCCGATGCCGGCTGTGAAGTGTTTATTGTCCACGCGCGCAATGCGATCCTGAAGGGCTTGAGCCCGAAGGAGAATCGCGAGATTCCGCCGCTCAAGTATGAATATGCGTATCAGTTGAAGCGCGATTTTCCGCATCTGGAGATATCGATCAACGGTGGCATCAAGACGCTCGACGAAGTGGAAGAGCATTTGAAACATGTCGATGGTGTGATGCTCGGTCGCGAGGCCTATCACAACCCGTACGTGCTCGCGGGCGTTGATTCCCGGTTTTACGGCGCGGACACGCCGGTGTTGTCGCGCGAGGAGGCTGAGGCCCGCTTGATCGACTACGCGCGTCAGGAAGTGGCGCGCGGGGCGTTCCTTGGCGGCATTACGCGACATGCGCTGGGCTTGTATCGAGGCGAGGCGGGTGCACGTGGCTGGCGTCGCGTACTCTCGGACAGCCGCCGCCTCGCCACCGGCGATATGGCCATTTTCGATGAAGCACGCACTCATCTGCGCGAAGCTGTTGAATTCATCGAATAAGGGGCTAGGCAAAGGGAATCTTTGTTCGTATAATCTCGTTTCTCGATTCAGCAAGCCGGTTCCTGGTGAGCTAGAGAGGCAGTAAGAAGTAGGACAGTGGTGGCTGTAGCTCAGTTGGTAGAGTCCAGGATTGTGATTCCTGTTGTCGTGGGTTCGAGCCCCATCAGCCACCCCAAAAGATTCAAGCTTTCAAGGCGAAGCCGTTCCGAATATAAATCGGAACGGCTTTTGTCTTTTCTAGCCCCGCTCTATCGCGCTTGCGTCAATTCACCGAGGAAGAATTGCATACGCGCCCGGACTCACCCGAGCCATTGGACTTCTGAGCGTAGGACCAAAGCTTCTTTTACGAAGTATCCGCAAAAAAACGAATCTTCCGCGCGCTCCGGTGTCACAAACCAACACGGCCGCGCTTTGCCGGATTTAATCGACATGCGCCGTCGATCCGGAGAAACCCATGAAATCCCGTGCGATTAAAACGCTCCCCGGCACCGTCGTCGCGTTTGCCTTCTTAACGGCCGTGCCAAGCATCGGATTGGAAACAAGCGCGCAGGCCCAGAGTGCGGAGCCATCCGATTCTGCGTCGATGGCTAAACCGCCGATTACGCCCGGCGCCGCGAACGCAAACGGCGGGCGTGCGTACAACCCGGACAACATGCCGACGAAGCGCCCCGCCCTGCCGCCCAACAGCAGCCGCATGCTGCGCAACAATCCGGCCAGCGACGCGATCGCGAAGTAGCACTCGGGGGCATCGTGCGTTCGCAGCGATGGCACGGCGACGACGACAACGACAAATCACGCGGCGTTGAGAGGCATCGTGCGCAATATCCGCCTGTGCCTTTCGAACTCATCGAGCAACACACCGAACCCGATCCAGCGTAAAGAGAAAAGCTTCCGCACCCATACACCAAGCGCAATGCCACTCCACGCACGCTACTCAACAACTCCAGCAGAGCCGATCTAAACTCCACATCGCCGCGAAACTGCAACCCGATTAGCGCATTACCCAGTACCCCGTTGCATCGACCGCAAAGCCTCGCCCGGTTGCACCATAATGCGACATGCCCGACCCTATAATGACGCCACCTTAAAATATCGACGCAGCCGCGGCTCGCGTCCCAAGCGGTGGTTTTCAATGCAAAAAGTCATTCTGCCGTTCGTCGCGGGCTTTCTCGCCGCTTTGTTTTTCCGGGAGTCGACAATTGCGCTGCTGCACGCGGCCGGTGTCGTCGATCCGAGCGGTTATTCCACCGCCCCATTCCTGCCACTGGTGCTGGGAATCCCCGAGTTCATCGTCAATGCGCTATGGAGCGCATTCTTCGGCATCTTGATGGCGTGGCTGCTACGCGTCGCACCCGACCGCACGGCGCCGTGGATCGGCGCACTGGTGTTCGGCGGCGTCGTGCTGACGGCCGTGAGCGTGTTCCTGGTCGATCCGCTGCGCGGCATCTGGCCGAGCGGCAACATGTTGCCCCGGCTGGCACTCGGTTTTGCATCGAATGCCATGTGGGGCTGGGGCGCGCTCGTCTTCATGCGCGCCTTCATGGCCGACAGCGACGCGGACTAATCCGCCAGCGCGGCCAGCGGATGGTCGCGCTCAGTCCACGGGCTGTCGTACATCCGCACGACCGCTTCGCGCGTCACGTCTTCCATACGCGTCACTTTCCACACCGGCTGATTGTCCTTGTCGACAATGCGCGCCCGGATGCCTTCCATCACATCGCCATGATCGAACGTCGTGCGTGTGAGCCCGAGGTCGCGCCGCAACGTCTCAGCCATGCTCGACGTTTTGGCCCGGTCGATCAATTCCAGCGATACATCGACAGATAACGGCGAACGCTCGCGCAACTCAGCGGCCGTGCGGGCAGCCCAATCGCCCTCCTCACCGCCCGTCACGCTTTCCAGCGACTTCAGACAAGCCGCGCCGTTGCCCAACGCAAAATGCTTGTCGATAAACCCGCGCTCCCGCTCGAGTTCGCTCGCCTTCCCCCCATTCGAGTGCGACTGCGTTTCGATAAACCGCACCACCTCCGCGCCGGTAGCGAACGATTTTTCCTTCAGCGTATCGATAAGCGCGGGCAGCGCGTCGTCGTCCATATAAGCGTCGGCGAGGCCGGCGTAGAGCGCATCGGCGGCATCGATTGTCGCACCCGTCGCCGCCAGATAACGCCCGATAGCACCCGGCGTGCGCGCGAGGAACCAGCTCACGCCCACATCCGGAAACAAGCCGATGCGCGTCTCGGGCATCGCCATCTTCGTTGAGCCGGTGACCACGCGCACGCCGCCCGTATGCCGCGCGCCTTGCGAAATACCCATTCCGCCGCCCATGACCACGCCGTTCATCAACGCAATATACGGCTTCGGATACGTGAAAATCGCATGATTCAGGCGGTATTCATCGGTGAAAAATTCTTCGATAACCGCATTCTCGCCCGCCTTCGCCGATTGATATAAAAACCGGATATCGCCGCCCGCGCAGAACGCGCGCGGATGCGGGCTGTAGATAATCACGGCGTGCACCAGAGGGTCGTCGCGCCAGGCTTTCAGCGCGCTATGAATGGCGTGCAGCATGGGCGTGGACAGTGCGTTCAACGCCTTCGGACGGTTCAGCGCGATAAAGCCGATACCCTGCGCGCGTTCGATACGGATTTCATCGATGGAATCAGTCATATGCAATGCAGGTTTCTATTCGTGTGAGTGGAAATGGAGCTAAAAATGGAGCTGGAAATGGAGCAGGAAAGCCCGTCAGCCGGCGCTTGCGGATGACTGTCGACGAGCAGGTTTCCTCTTGATGACGCGGGGCAAAAACAGATCCACCGTTTCATCGACAAGCGTATCCGTCGGCACGGTAAAAACCGTCTGGGCCATCAGGCTTAAGGACACGATACCGTGCAACGCCGCCCACAACGTCTCGGCCCGGATCGGTGGACTATGGATGAGCGCCAGCGTCTGAGTCAACATGGAAAGTACGGTCTCGCCGGTCAATGCAGCGTCTTTAGCAGCGGCATCGGTATAAGCGGGATTCTGCATAAAAATCAGCCGATACACCTGCGCATGTGTCCGCCCAAACGAGACATAGGTATGCGCCATGGCCTTCAGGCGCTCGACGGGTTCCAGCACGCCATCATGTGCGCGCAGCGACTCGAGCAGTTGCGCGTGGCCCTCGACGCAAAGCGCACAGGCGATGGCATCGCGGCTGGCAAAGTGCAGATAAAGCGACGCGGGAGAATAACCGACGACTCCGGCGATCTTGCGCATCGACACTGCGTCAAAACCTTCGCGCACGACGATCGCGCGCGCCGCATCCAGGATCTGGACGCGCAATAAGGGCTGATTTGAAAGATGTTGTTTTGAGCCGGCCATCCCGGGCATTTTCCGGATGACACTGGACAAGTCAATGCAAAACTGAACAGCGTTGAGTGTGGCCGCCGCGTTAAATGCCTGCTATCAGTTCGCGGTTCCCGGGGGAAAATGGCCACTCTTCAATAGTACGGGCGCGCCGTTATTGATGTGCAGATGCTCCCTTGCAACTGCTTCAATCCTCGGGCGTGCAGCATCGAATGCGCGTATCCAGCCGGTGCCATCGCAGCTTTCCACGCCAAAATGATCCTCCAGCGCCTCGACCGAGATCGCGCACGGAACGCGCTCGCCATTGACCAGCGCAGCAAATACCACCGTGAGATTCGTATCGCGATACGCGGGCGCGTCGGCTGGAAAAAGGATGTTCATGGCGGCCTCGGAGAGCGGGAAAATAAGCAATGAAATGACGGTAACGCACGATCCTACTCGCGGCACCTCTATCCGGTCTAGTTGGCTTCTTCCATGCTGAACCGGACCAGCTCGGCGGGCACGTCGACAATCAGCAGCGACACCGCGTCCGGATCGGCGTAATTGAACTTCAGATGCCGGCTCATGTCCCTGACCCGCTCGCAAAACTGCTGCTGCGCCGGCTCGGTGGCGAGATCGAAAAGACTCAATGCCTCCGTCTCGAACCGGTAGTGCACGCCCCACGCAATATTGCCCGGATGACCGGCCACGCCACTCGTGCGCCAGCTTACAAACAGGCACGGTTTCTGATCCGTGCCGATCTCGCTGATATCCGCGCCGCTCGGGAACAAATCGAGCAGCGCCTCGGCAACGCATCGCATCGCCGGGTGACGGATGTTGAGCGTGCGCATCACTTATTTTGCAGCAATCTGTCGATATAAGCGCGCGCCGCCTGCTCCACTTGGACGAGCGCTTCGTCCTCGGTCGCGAAGCGCTGCTGTGTGCCAACATCGACCATCGCTTCGAAGCGATGCACATTGTCCGGGCCGCCCTCAGCAAGGCTGACCGTGCCCACGTAGATGGGCGCGCCCGGCGCTCCGTCGGCCTGAACGGGAGTCTGGGTCAGGCGCGCCGCCGCGCTGATGTAATAGCCGCGATACGGGCCGCTAACGCGTTCAGCCATGGTTTTCCTCTCGATGTTTTATAGGTGTTCGTGTGATGCCCACGCTTCTGTAAGGTTTGAACGCTGGCAATTAGTTCTCAGCGGTTGCAACCTGTTTCATTTCCACCGGGCTTCGAGGCGGCTCAGCGAGTCCGATGGCAGTTCGTTTGAAATGTATTGCAAGCCGCGCGCCAGGGTATGGCCGGCGGAGCATTTATCGAGGTGAGTTGATCTACGTCAAAAAGCCGGCTTTTTCCTGCGCTCCCCGGCGTGTGGGAAAATACGGGCACGAAACATGTTTGGGAAACACGCTGGAGACGTAAGTTTGGAGAAGCGGGTTCAGGGGCGGGGTCCATGGATTTCGCCCAATCAGTTTCCCCTGATCTTCCACAACGACGACGTTATCCGGCATTTGCCACCAAAGGAACACGATGAAGCAATTTGCACGGCGCTTGCCGCCCCCCTCCCTCTCCTCATTTCGCATGACGCGGGTTTTACAGGTCACCGGTCTCATCATGGCAGCCGCGGGTGTTTTAAGCCTCGGCGGATGCGCATCGTCGACCGACGCATCGCTGATCCATCTACCCGACGGCCAGAGCGGCTACGCCATCAACTGCAGCGGCGCGGATGCGAGCACGACATGGGCGAGCTGCTACGTCCTCGCTGGCGATAAATGCGGCGCGACCGGCTACACCATCGTCTCGAAGGATAACGAGGAAGGCGGACCGTCGGGCGGCAGCATCACCAACGTGGTGTCGGCGAATGTCAAGAACCGCTCGATGGTCATCCGTTGTAACTGACGCCCGCCAGCCCAACTGCAAAAATTAGTGCGGGCTGACCTTCGAAAACACGTTCAGCACGACCACGCCCGCCACGATCAGGCCCATGCCGAGGACGGCGGGCAGATCGGGGATCTGCTTGAATAACAGCGCGGCCACAAGCGTGATCAGGACAATGCCCGCACCCGACCACACGGCGTACACAATGCCGACTGGAATCGACTTCAGCGTGAGCGAGAGCAGATAGAACGAGATGCCGTAGCCGATCACCACGATCACGGACGGCACCAGGCGCGAAAATCCCTCCGATGCCCGCAATGCCGATGTCGCCACGACCTCGGCAACAATGGCGACCGCGAGCAGCATATAAGCGGATGAGCGCATGGATCAAGCCTTGTCCGATGCAAACGCGAACGCGCTTGCGTCAAGCCCAAGAATCGCGCACAAGCCCTCCACCACGAACCCATGATCCTGGCGTTGCGGCAAACCCGACACCGTCACTACACCGATCACGCCGGCGCCCTTCACCGCCAATGGAAACGCGCCGCCGTGCGAGGCGAACTCGGCGGCGGGGAGACTGTATTTATCGGCGAGGGTTGCGCCTGCTTGCTGCAAGCTCAGGCCGATCGCATACGAACTGCGGCGAAAGTGCTCAACCGTACGCGCCTTGCGTTGCACCCAACGCACGTTGTCGGGCGTGGTGCCTTCGAGCGCGGCAAAAAACAACGGCTGCCCGAAGGTACGAACTTCTATGGCTACGACTGCGCCACGCGCCACCGCCATTTCGCGCAGTTGCGAACCGATCTGCCACGCACGGTCTGAATCGAAGTGCGGGAAGACAAGCGTTTGTTCCTGATGCGCGATGGTCTGAAGGTCTTGGGCGATGTTCATAAGCAATGGTTTCCTGACGAGTGTTAAGGCGAGCGACGCGATCTTGAAACATCCGATGCACGACGCGAATGGGCAAATTGTGACATGACTGGCGACGCTGGGTTTGCGCGCCTACGTCATTCAATTGCTCGGCGACGACCCGGGTTTTTTGCACATCGATTAATCTGCGGATAAGCCGTTACCCCGGCAACTCTCAATTGGTCTTAAATCACCCGAAAGTTCAAATTATCTGGGTCGCTATTATGTTGTTTATATTGCACTACCGAATGAATTAGGAGCTTTCTCATTAGGGCATTTCATCTCGCTAAGTAGAGTTCGAACCTTATCCACGCAGCCATCGGCGGGTCCATTCGGATTTGACACCGGCGCTGACACAACATGCAGATTGATCCAAATCCACCGTGTGTTTGCGTATTGGATCCGAGTCAACTCTACGCAGGAATGCAAAATGAACAAGGTTTATAAGTCCGTCTGGAATGAATCAATCGGCGCTTGGGTCGCGGTCTCGGAAACCGCTGCATCCCGCGGTAAAAAGTCATCAGAAAGGGCTCGCACGCCCTTGGGCCTCTCCGCCATCGCTTTAGCGGGCGCCAGCCTCGGATTGCCGTCCGCGGTTACTCTGGCAGCCGAGAACCGAGCCGCCCTTTTCAATGACTTCACCGACGGCACTTGCACGGCGATCTACGATGGCGACACCCAGCACGGCACAAGCATTTACACCGGGGCCGGCTGCAATCCGAGCTTGGGAAATGCGGGATCCGCCACGTCCATCGGCCTGAACGGCGGTGGAGGGGGTACTAATGGAACGAACCTTATTTCCAACCAGAGCGGCGCGTTCATTAATGGGGGACTAGAAGTCTTCGGTTCAGGCGTGTCTTCGGGTTCGCCTGTTGCCTACGTTCACGGTGGCCTCAGCCTGTTCAGCAACGGCACGACCTCTGGAACGGCGAACAAGCTGATAGGCGTAGCAGCAGGTACGGACGCCAACGACGCCGTCAATGTGAGCCAGCTCACAGCTGGACTGGCGGGGGTTAAAAACAAATACCTCTCTGCCAACGATGCTTCAGATAGCACGAGCGGCGCAACAGCGATTGGGGTAGGAAGCATAGCCGTTGGAGGCAACGCAGTCGCTGATTCCACGGGTGGCTTGAATGCAGCACTAGCCATCGGCTCTGACTCGCGCGCCGCGACCAAAGCTACCGCTCTCGGGCCGGGTGCAACCGCGTCCGCTCTGGATTCCGTTTCACTTGGTACGCTTTCAGTTGCCGATCGCGCCAGCACCGTGTCAGTCGGCAATGCAACGACCAAACGCCAAATTGTCAACGTCGCAGCAGGCACGCAAGCCTACGACGCGGTCAACGTAACGCAGCTCCAAAACGTAACTACCCTGCTTGGCGGCGGCGCGAAGATCAATGCTGACGGCACGGTTCAGGCACCTGCATACACCGTGGCCGCAACACAGTCGAGCACCGTAGGCGACGCAATTTCCAAGATCGATTCCGAGCTCACCAACAAGGTGGCCTACGACACAACTGACAAGTTGCACGTCACGCTTGGTGGTGTCGGCACGACCAAACCGGTCACGATTTCGAATGTCGCCGCAGGTGCACTCACTTCGACCAGCACTGACGCTGTCAACGGTTCACAACTGAATTCGACAAACCAAAACGTCTCGGCTCTGCAAACGTTCGCCACCAATATCAACAACGGCAGCGGCATCAAGTATTTCCATTCCAACTCGACGCTTGCTGATTCGTCGGCTACGGGAGCAGATGCGGTTGCTATCGGTGGCGCAGCGGTTGCTTCGGCGGACAATTCGGTCGCGATCGGCGCTAACTCGGCCGCAACCCGCGCGAACACCGTCTCGGTCGGCGCGACCGGTAAGGAACGGCAGATCACCAACGTAGCAGCAGGTACGCAGTCAACCGACGCCGTCAATTTGGCGCAACTTACAGCCGTATCGCAGGACGTGAGCAAACTCGACAGCTTCGCAGTCAAGTACGACACGACCGACAAGTCGCAAGTCACGCTCGGCGGTGCAGGCGCCAAGACGCCCACGAAACTCACGAACCTGAAAATTGGTGACCTGAACTCGACCAGCACGGACGCTATCAACGGTTCGCAGTTGTATTCGACCAACCAGCGCGTCGGCTCGCTCGAAACGTTTGAAGGCAATATCAACAATGGCGGCGGTATCAAGTACTTCCACACGAACTCGACGCTTGCCGATTCATCAGCGACGGGCGCAGATTCAGTGGCAGTCGGTGGCGCAGCGGTAGCATCGGCTAAGAACGCAGTAGCGCTCGGTTCGAACTCGGTGGCAGATCGTGACAACTCGATTTCAGTTGGCGCAGCCGGCAAAGAACGTCAGGTGACCAATGTTGCAGCGGGTACAGCATCGACCGATGCAGTTAATGTCGGCCAACTGACAACGGTATCGAATAACCTCGGCACGCTCGACAGCTTCGCAGTCAAGTACGACACGGATGAGAACGGCAACCCGAACTATCAGCAGATCACACTCGGCGGTGCAGCGGCAACGAAACCTACGTTGCTGACGAATCTCGCCAACGGCAAGCTGTCGGACGACAGCACGGACGCCGTGAACGGTTCGCAGTTGTACGCAACAAACAAGAACGTCGCTGCGTTGCAGGACTTCACGAACAACGTCAACAACGGCGGTGGCATCAAGTATTTCCACACCAATTCAACGCTTGCGGATTCGTCAGCAACGGGCACGGATTCGGTGGCTATCGGTGGTGCGGCGCTGTCGTCGGGTAAGAACTCAGTAGCACTCGGTTCGAACTCGGTGGCGGATCGTGACAACTCGGTATCGGTTGGTGGAGTGGGCAGCGAGCGTCAGGTGACTAACGTGGCAGCGGGCACGGCAGCGACCGATGCAGCTAACGTTGGACAGCTGAATGCCGTATCGAGCAGCGTAACGTCGCTTAGCGCCGCCGCCATCAAGTACGACACCAACGCCGACGGCACGCCGGACTATGCCAATGCAACGCTCGGCAATGGCAATGCGACCGGAACTGCGCTGCACAACGTTGCCGCGGGCACGAGCTCAATGGATGCGGTCAACTTGGGCCAGTTGAGCGACATGATGGGTCAGGTCACTAACCTCGCGAACGGCGCGTACAACCCGCTCTTCACAGCAGATGGCGATCGCAACTCGGAAGTCGCCACATCAAGCGGTACACATTCCGTCGCATCGGGTGCAAACGCCATGGCATCAGGCGTCAACGCAGTAGCGTCCGGCGCGACGTCAGTCGCCAGCGGCGCCAATGCGGTTGCGTTGGGTGCGAACACAGCGGCTACGGCGAAGAATGCGGTTGCCGTGGGTGCGAATGCATCGGCTACGGCGAGCAACGCGGTTGCGTTGGGCGCAGGCTCGGTCGCGGATCGTGCCAACACGGTATCGGTGGGTACGACATCGGCCGGCGGTCAACGTCAGATCACGAACGTTGCGGCAGGCACGGAAGGTACGGATGCGGTCAACGTGAACCAGATGCAACAGTCAGTGAACACGGGCGTGAAGTCGGCGAAGGGTTATACGGACGCGCTTCGCTCCGACATGAACAGCGGCCTCTCGATTGCGAACAACCACATCAACAGCGTCGGTGCGATGAGCAGCGCGATGGCAATGATGGCAGGCAGCGCGGCAGCCGTCGCCGACAAGGACAACCGCTTCGCGGCCGGCACGGGTGTGTATCGTGACAAGGCAGCAATCGCGGTCGGCTTCCAGAAGCGCTTTGGAACCAACATGGTCATCACGATCGGTGGTTCGACCACTGGTGAAGAAACGACGGGCGGTGCAGGTTTCGCGTTTGGGTTCTAAGCGACGTTTCATCAGCTTGAAACCTGGCTTGGAGCGTAGTTAAAACACTCGGCCGCAAGTCTCTCTATTGAGATCTGCGGCCGAGTTTTCATATGCGCTCTCAGTGTGTGACGCATTGTCGTGCGCTTATGTCGTGCGCTTATGTCATACACCTACCCACAGCGTCCCAAAGCACTTGAGCACGAACAGCGCGTCGACGTTCGTATCAGCCAATGCTGCGTTCGACCAAGCCATCGCAGCAGAGAAACATGACAAACATGTTGCACTGCAATCACCGTTGTCTTATAATCTTTTTCGCGGGGTGGAGCAGTCTGGCAGCTCGTCGGGCTCATAACCCGAAGGTCGTAGGTTCAAATCCTACCCCCGCAACCAAGGATTAAAAGTCAAAAGCCCGGTTCTCCGGGCTTTTTTCATTTGAGGCGCGTATGTCGTGTTCAGCGTGCCTTTCCGGCGACTATGACGTTGTGTCCGGTGCCGCAATCGGTCGCGGCAGTTGCAACGCAAGCGTACAAATTCCCTCTTTCACGCATGGCATAATCGACGGCTCAACCGCTCTGGAAGTCAACGTCAGCCTCATGCGCCGTCGCCTCGTCCGCAAGTTCGGCAGCCTCATCGGATTGCTTGCGATCCTGATGATCGCGCTCGCGCCGGCGGTGTCGCAAGCGCTGGCCTCCGGCGCGCAGCCCGAGACAATCCTGAGTGCGTTGTGCTCGGCGGCGGGATCACGGAACGCTCAGACCCGCACTGACAAACCCATCCCTTCGCAGCACTCCGCCGTGGGTCACTGGAACGCATGCGGTTACTGCAATCTAGCGGCGCATTCACCCGCGGCGCCACCTTATGCAAGGGCATATCAAGCACACGCTATATCGGAGTCTTTATCCGATAACGCCCCTGACCAGCCCTTCCCGCCCTATGCGCCGGTCTTCGCTGCACAGCCTCGTGCACCGCCAGTCGTCGCCTGATTCTTCTGCGCACTGTCGCCGGCTGCATAGCCGGGACTGATGATTCGCGTCACCCGGATCAAACACGATCAAACAGGATCAGCATGAACACGTCCCTTGCACACATGGTGAAGCATGGCGGCCTTACCGCCCTGCTTCTTGCCACCGCACAACTCGCTTTTGCGCATGCGCACCCCACGCAGCAAACGCCTGCGCCCGATGCAACCGTCGAAGCGCCGCATGAGGTGGCCATCGATTTCACGGAAGGCCTCGAACCGGCATTCAGCACGCTGACCGTGATCGATGCAGCGGGCAAGCCGGTCAACAGCGCAAAATCCTCTGTGAATGCGAGCAACAAGAAACATATGAGCGTCGCTCTCGGCGCGCTCAAGACAGGCGCCTATCAAGTGGAATGGACGGCCGTGGCCGACGACGGCCATCGTACGCAAGGGCATTACCTCTTCAATGTAAAGTGAGCTGACCATGAAAACCAATACACTGATTCACGCCGGTTTGCTGTCCTTATGCGCCCTCGCGGCGTCTGGCGTGCAAGCCGCAACGCTCGAAGCGCACGATTGCTGGATCCGCTCCATGCCGGCAAACCTGCCGTCGTCGGGATACTTCGTGGTATCGAATAGCGGCGATAAACCCGCCACGCTTACCGGCGCGGAAACGCCCGCGTTCGGCATGGCGATGCTGCATAAGTCGACGAGTAACGGCAGCACATCAACCATGTCGATGGTCGAATCTGCCGAAGTGCCCGCGCACGGCACGCTCGCGTTCGCACCCAGTGGGTATCACCTGATGCTCGAGGACGCGCCCAAGCCGTTGAAGGTCGGATCAACGATCCCGTTGAAGCTGACGTTCGCGGATCAGTCGAGCATCGAGACGACATGTGCGGTGAAGCCGCCGTCTACGCTCGGCAAATAATCTCGCTGCAGTAAAAAAGGCGTCCCGCAATGGGACGCCTTTTTTATGTGCGCTGAAAGCAATTCGCGCAAGCGAGGCAGCTGGTGCCACTCGTCGCGCCTGGGCGTAAGCGCGCGAGCCAATGCCGTTAATGGTCAGAAAGACATATCGTCGAAAGGATTCATTGCCGCTTCACGCTCCAGGCGCCTTAGCCAAAGCTTGAGTTGTTTGATGTCCTCAAATGCAAGCAGGTCCCTCTCCAGTGCCCGTATGCTCTTGCGAACCGATGCAATATCGCTGATCAGATTGCGCTCGATACTACCTGGAGACACGATAGCAAACGGCGCAATTCCATAGCGATGCTTGAACTCGGCTTCGACGTGCATGATCTCCTGATCCAGCTCGCCGATTTGTTCCTTCAAGATGGTGTTGTAGTGCTTTAGCCTGTCTTCACTAATGTTATTGATCGCGTGCTGATCGATGTGTTCCAGTTCCAGCTGCAACTCCAGCAACTGCAGCAAGTTGTTGTTTCCATACGCCTGGTTCACGCGCTGCATCAGCGAGGTTTTCCGGTCGCGCTCCAGCGGATCGGCCTCCCGATCGGGATGCAGGGCGCTTGCCAGTTTGCGGTACACCTCGCGAATAGACAAACTGAGCTGCGCCTGCTCGGCTTCCACTCGCGCCTCCGCTGCGATTTGCTTAGGCGTCTTTTTGCGCTTGGCGCGCTGTTCTTCCCTCGCTTGGCTTTCGGCGAAATCCTGGGCCTGACGCTGCTCCATCTCCGCCTGCACGCGCTCATACACAGCTTCGGGCGAGCTCATATCAAGATCGTCGCCCAGCTCTACACCAAGCATGTCTTCCAACGCCCATTTCATTTCCTCCAGTTCGGAGGCCGTCTCACGGTCGTAATCGGATCCGCTGTGCTTGTTGTACAGCGCCTTCAGTTCTGGATCGTCACGTTGTGCAAAAAGGTCGCTGGCCATCTCGGCAACCAGGCCTGAAGCCGTGCGGCGTTCTGCTTTGGTCAGGCCCTTCTGGTCGCATGCCTGATCGAGACGATGCGCTAACCGGATCTGCAAATCCGTCAAGGTCCGCTCGAGTAAAGCATATTCACCGGTAAATTTTTGGTGGAAAGGCGGAATGACAGCTTCCCAGGCACTTAGCCGTGCGCGCCGTTTTTCAATCTGCTTGATCAGCGCGTTGAACGCTTTTTGCCCTTTGGACAAGTTGGGCTTGTCATGATCCACAGCGATGCCGAGGGACTTGACGCTTGTCTTCGTCATGGCGTGCTTCTCCTCCGATTGATAAACGAGAGCATCCGGCTGTCTTGTCGCGAACGCACGCGCACCGCGCGCCCGTTGCTGTCGAGCTGCGCGGCTAAATGCATCGAACATCCCAAACCCGATCAATGCCCCTTGAATAGGTCCATGATCTCCTGGCGCTCGGCCGGGTTCACACTGGGTGGCGGCACGCTCGGCGGCGTCAAGCCGCTAGGACCGACACCGCCCACCGCGTCGGCTGCACCTTCGATCGGATTCGCTGAATCCACACCGATGCTCGCGACAAAACCAGTGCCCGGGGTTTTATCGGCGTAGAACAACTCACCGTCGATGGTCGTCAAACCGTCAGGCATCGCCATTTGCTGTTGCGGGACATTGGCAAGCGCCCGTTGCATGTACTGCACCCAGATCGGCAACGCAAGTTGTGCGCCGAATTCACGGCCGCCGAGCGACTTCGGCTGGTCGTAGCCCATCCACGCGATTGCCACGAGTTGATGCTGATAACCCGCGAACCAGCCGTCCTTCGCGTCGTTGGTCGTACCGGTCTTGCCCTGCAAGTCGTTACGCTTGAGCACGTTGGTGCCGGAACCCGTGCCACCGGTCGCGACCGAATGCAGCAAGCTGTTCATGACGTACGCGTTGCGCGGTTCAAGCGTTTGCGGCGCGTTGCTGCCGGCAATCAGCGGATTGGCGCGCGAGATCACCGTGCCGTGTGCATCGGCCACTTCACCAATCAGGTACGGATTGATCCGCGAACCGCCGTTGGCGAACACCGAATATCCGCCGGCCAGTTGCAGCGGCGTGACAAGACCGGCGCCCAGCGCGAGCGGCAGGTACGGCGGCGTCTTGTCGACATCGAAACCAAACTTCTGCGTGACGTAATCCTGCGCGTACTTCGTGCCGATGTACGAAAGGATACGGATCGACACGAGGTTCTTCGACTTCTGCAAGGCAGTGCGCATGGACATCGGGCCATCGGGCTGGTCGTCGTCCTTCGGCTCCCATGCATCGCCACCCGGCGTAGTCGGCGGGAAATACAGCGGCGCGTCGTTGATGATGGTCGCCGGTCCAAGTCCCTTTTCCAGCGACGCCGAATAGATGAACGGCTTGAAGCTCGACCCCGGCTGGCGCCACGCCTGCGTGACGTGATTGAACTTGTTCTTGTTGTAATCGAAGCCACCGACCAGCGCGCGGATCGCCCCGTCCTGCGGCACGAGCGAGACCAGCGCGCCTTCCACCTGCGGCAACTGCGTGATGCTCCAGTTGCCCTTCGCGTCCTGCACCACGCGCACGATAGAACCCGGCTTGATCCGCACCGCTGCCGATGCATTGCTGCGCAAGCCGGCGGCCGCAAAACGCAAGCCGTCGCCGGTGATGGTCGCCGGGTCAGCGTTGACGAACGTCACGACCACCTGCTTCGCATTCACCGACGTCACCACGCCCGCGATCAGATCGCCGTTATCGGGATGATCGGCGAGCGCGTCGTCGATCGCTTCATCGCGGTCATCCTGGCCCGTCGTCGGCAGATTGACGAAGCCTTCCGGCCCGCGATACCCATGGCGCCGCTCGTAATCCATCACGCCCTTGCGCACGGCGTCATACGCCGCTTCCTGATCGGCGGAATCGATGGTCGTGGTCACCGAAAAGCCACGCGTGTACGTGTCGTCGCGGTATTGCGCGTACATCATCTGCCGCACCATTTCCGCCACATACTCGGCGTGCACGCTGTATTCCGTGCCGGACACGCGTGCGTGTATTTCTTCGGCGCTGGCCTGGTCGAACTGCGCCTGCGTGATGAACTTCAGGTCAAGCATGCGCTTCAGGATGTATTGCTGACGAACCTTCGCACGCTTCGGATTGACGACCGGGTTATACGCTGACGGTGCTTTGGGCAAGCCCGCAAGCATCGCGCATTCGGCGAGCGTCAGGTCCTTGAGGTCCTTGCCGAAATACACCCGCGCCGCCGATGCAAACCCATACGCCCGCTCGCCCAGATAAATCTGGTTCATGTACAGCTCAAGAATCTGGTCCTTGGTCAGCGCGCGCTCGATCTTGTAGGCGAGCAGCATTTCATAGATCTTGCGCGTGTAGGTCTTCTCACTCGAGAGGAAGAAGTTGCGTGCGACCTGCAT
Source organism: Caballeronia sp. SBC1 (assembly GCF_011493005.1). Classification (NCBI taxonomy): domain Bacteria; kingdom Pseudomonadati; phylum Pseudomonadota; class Betaproteobacteria; order Burkholderiales; family Burkholderiaceae; genus Caballeronia; species Caballeronia sp. SBC1. The sequence continues at coordinate 1,576,443 of NZ_CP049156.1, read as the reverse complement.
GGTGATCGTGCTCGCGCCTTGCGACGCCCCGCCGTGCATGATGTCGCTCAACCCCGCCCGCGCGATGCCGATGAAATCAACGCCGCCGTGCTCGTAGAAGCGGTAGTCCTCGATCGCGAGGACGGCCTTCTTCATCTGGTCCGGAATTTCATCGAAGCGCGCGATCCGCCGGCGCTCCTCACCGAATTCGCCGATCAGCACGTGATCCGCGGTGTAGATCCGCAACGGCACTTTCGGACGATAGTCGGTCAGCGCGTCGAGCGACGGCAGGTTCGGCCCCATCACGACCAGCGCATAACCAATGATCAGCGCGCCGACTATTGCCGCGACGGCGAAGAGCCCGACGAACCACAACAGGATGCGCAGCGCGATCGAGGGTCCGGCTTGCGACTTGGCGGTGGGTTGACGGTAACGATTAGGACCATCTTGATCCCGGTCATCGCGTGGAGCGTTCGAGGAATTCGGTCGTTTGATGATTGGCATGACTTGGATTGAACGGCGCGCCCCTAAGGCGCCCGGTGCGCAACGCCATGAAACCGCGTAACGATAAATGTTGGGGTGAGCGAAAGCCGTGGCCAGCTTCGCCGTGTAGCCGATGTGTAGCGCTGCGGCCTGATCGATTCATGGAAGCGCTCAAACAAGCGCTTGCATGGAATGGACCTGGACTGCCGCGTCGCGTGCCGTTGCCCCCGGACTGGCTGCGCGTTCCTGCGAATGGGCCGTTATCGCATTGTAAGAAAAACTGCAACACTGGCGGCCCCGCGCAGAATAACAGCGCATTTTAAAGAATTCGAGCGCCGAGCACCGGTCGCGACACGATTTTTTTGTAAGTAAATCCCGTGTAATGGGCCGCCGCGGCAGGTTTGTCCGTCAAGGCTGGCCCTCCCGACGCTATCGCGGAGACGGCATTAGCACCGCCATCTCAATATTGCAAGCGGTTGATGCGGGCAGCGTCCGAAGCGGGCTCGGGGAATGTGTCCTTGTGCACGAAAAGTTGGCAAACCGATATGATGGAAGCGTTGGTTGCGTGGTTTGCCGTACCGCCGCGCACGGCGAAAGCACATCAAATGGCCTTTCCCGTGTCGGATATCGGCCTTTCGGACTTGCCCAGCCCTGCTTAGCGAGGCGCTCATGACTACCAAACCCAGCGAACGCATCGTTGTTTTTGTCACTCCCGCGCAGAAACTTGCGATCACCAGCACGGCCGAAGGCCTTGGCGTCAGCGTCAGCGAACTCATGCGGCGCGCCGTATTGAGCTTCAACGCGACCAGCGAACAGGTGAAGGCAGCAAGTCTTGTAGACCGGTTGCGTGCGCCGAAAACACCTGACCCGCTGAATGTCGCGCTGCGACAAGTGGCCGAACGGGCAGCCGCGCGCGAAGCGCGGGACGCGGCACAGGTCGCCAGGGTGGCCAGCAAACGCACATTGGCCGCCGAAGGGCCGAAGCCATTGACCGCGCTTGGATCCGACACGGACGACGTCCTGCCGCAAACCTGCGATTCCGGGGAAGACTTCGGTACGCCGGATGAATCGGACGAAGATGCATCGTTTTCCGGGCGCTCCTGAAAGATCGTCCGGCAAAAACCAGCCCGGCTCAGTCAAGCGGGACCACACGCGTGGTAATGGCGACCGCAACGGCCGACGCGACCGCGCTTGCCGCTGCGCCCCACGCCACGTCTATGAAGACGAGGGTCGTGCTCCAGCCCTTGAGCGTAGCCAGGTTGGTGAGGTCATACGTGGCATACGCGACGATCCCGAACACCGCTCCATTTATCAGTCCGCGCATGGCACTCTGCCCCGCGACGCCCGGCACGACGCAGAAATACACCAGCCCCGCGATGTAAATCACGTAGAAAGCCGCCGCCGCGCCAAAATTGGGTTTGGGCAATAACAATTCGCCGATCTCCCGCTGATACACATTCCGTGAAATCACGCCAAGCCAGATCGCATCCAGAATCAGGAAAGCGACAGCTGTAACGGCAAATGCGACAACAAGCATCTTCGACATGGTCAATCCGTTCTTATTTCGTTCTAGAAGTTGAATTTCCGCGGCGATACTCGCGAAATCAACCGCGTGGTGTACCGTTAAGATAAAGCGGTTAAGCCCGGTTTAAGCCGTTGCATGGTTTAATACCCCGGGCAAAATCTGGACGCTGCGCGCACGAAAGCATGAGAAAACCCGGCTCATGCACTGCCGGCCAAACCCGTCCTCAATGTGCGGATTCGCCCATCGCAACAAAATGTATCGGCGAGCTTGCAATCCGTGCGCCCGGCCCGATTTATCCGACGCGTGACGCCGTGGGCGCCGCGCTTAATCAAACGTTAGTGAACATTCATAAAATGTTCATCGAACGTTGCTGCATGGCAGCCGACTTCATTTCCAGGAGGAAACTCATGTCGCTTTTGGATTCCATCTCCCGCACCGTCAAGGGCCTGCTGAACGACGCCGCCGACACCGTGCAGGACCCGTCGCGAGACGCGCGGCAGATTGTGCGCGAACTCGACGACAGCATTGCAAAGGCCGAGAACTCGCTGATCGAAATCGAGGCGCAGGTCGCCACGCAGCAAAGCAAGCGCGATGTTGCCGCCGAGAAAGCGAAGAAGTATGAAGATGGCGCCAAGCGCGCGCTGCAAAGTGGCGACGAAGCACTTGCGCGTGAAGCGCTGGGTGCGCAGGCAAACGCCGAGACAGAACGCGATGCGCTGGCCGCCGAACTGGTGACCCTGGTGCCGTCGGTGGATCACCTGAAACAGCAGATCGCCGATATGCGCCAGCGGCGCAACGAGCTCAACTCGCGTTCGAACATTCTGCAAGCCAAGCAGCAGATTGCAACGGCGAAAGATGTCGCGGCAACGGCGTTGGGCGGTATTGGCGGCAAGAACCTGTCGGAAGACTTTCAGAAGCTGGAAGACAAGGTCCAGCTGTCGAATGCGCGCTCGGACGCCCGGCTGAACTCGGCTGATCAGAAGAGCGGCAAGGCACTCGAAGACAAACTCGCGGCGCTCACGCGTGGCCCGTCTGTCGAAGACCGCCTGGAAGCGCTCAAGAAGCAGATGAACACGCCGGCCCAGTAAAGTGCTGGTTCCCAGGCCAGCGCGAAGGTTTCGTGCCGGCCTGGGTATAAAGCAAAACAAGAGCGGGACCAAGGCTTGCGCCCTTCGGGGCGAACGCCTGACGGCGCGAACCGGCAATGGGGCAACCTCAAGTCGGCGCGGGCGGTCAGACGCGGTAAAAGATAAAGGCGCAGCGAGCGGCGCAATAGCGCGGTTCGCTGCGAGCAGCATTGGGGTATTGCATCGAAATGTCGCATGGAATGGAGACGGGCGCGAACGCCCCGGTCCGCTGATGAAAAAATATGTGATGGCTTTAGCTGCATCGCTGATGCTGGTTTCGGCAGCGGCCTTTGCCGCCGTGCCGAGCGCCGGCCAGATCGAGCAGTCAATGACGCAAGGCAACTGGAGTCAGGCTGACACCCAACTGAACGAAGTGCTGCAGGCACATCCGAACAACGCCAAGGCGCACTATTTGTACGCGCAAGTGCTCGACCGCGAAGGTCGTCCCGCTGACGCGCTCGCTCAGATTCAACAGGCGCGCACACTCGACCCCGCGGTTAAATTCACCGATCCGTCGCGCTTCAACGCCATGGAAGCGCGTATCCGCTCGGACGCGAACCGGGTGAATTCGTCGAGTAATACGTCTAATTTGTCTAACTCGACTTCCACCTCGGTCACGCGCAATCCGTTTAATCAAGGTGCCATGGCGGCTCCTGAAAGACATGGGCCTTCAATGGGCATGTGGGTGTTGCTCGCGGTCCTGTTCGCCGGGATTGCGCTCGTGCTGCGCTGGGGTCTGAAACGCGCGCGGTCGAACGACGACGGCCAGGCCGACGCCGATCGCCGCACGCAGCTCAAGCGCGCCACCGAGTTGCTCAACGACGTCCGGTCGCTGAAGCTCGACGTGCGCTTGTCGACGCAGCCGGGTCATGAAGCGATGCTTCAGGAAGTCGAAGGCATAGAAACGCAACTGCGGCAGATGGTCGAAGCGCTGTCCAACTCGAAAAATCCCGTCCCGCCCTACGCGATCGAGGATCTGGCGAATCAGATCGACAGCGTGCGGGCACGGTCGGAAGGCCGGCCCGATCCGCGCGCCACAGCAGCACCGGCAAGCGCTGACGGCCAGTCGGTCTATGCGCAGGAAGCCGAGCGCTTTGGGCGCAATCCGCAAGGCCAGCCGCCCTATTCGCCTTATCCGCAACAGCAGCCGCCGGTCATCGTGCAGCAAGGCGGTGGTTTTGGTGGCGGCATGGGCGGATTGCTAACGGGCGTGTTGCTGGGTGAGGCAATGTCCGGTGGCAACCGCGAGCGCGTGATCGAGCGCGAAGTGCCGGTCGATGACGACGAATTGCGCCGCCGTCGCGGTAACGACGACAACAACGGTGGCGGACTCGACTTCGGCAATGGCTCGAACGACTGGAGCGATAACGGCGGCGGCGTCGACCTGGGCAGCAACGATTCCGGCAACTGGGACAACTCCTGAACTGATGTCAGGCTGAATGTCAAAAAGCTCTGGACGAATCTGATTGATTCGTCCAGAGCTTCTTTGTTTGCGCAGCGAATTTATCGCAAAGCGTCGTCGTAAAGCGGCATCGCAAAGCGGGCCTTTATCCGCCACCGAGAAAGCGCAGCAACGCCCACAGGAATTTGAAGAATCCCACTACAAATTCCCAAATTCGCTCGAGTTGATCCCAGTTCGCGACACGCAGGAGTGCCTCGAAGATCATGTCGACTGGGTGCAGTGCACGATACGCAGCGACGCGAATAAAAACGGTGGGCGGCAATGTAAGCAAAACAGCGGGTCAAGGTTCATGACCCGCATGATAGCCGTTACAAACCAATGCCGTAGATAACGCTCCCTTACTCCGCGTTACCACCCTCCGGCTCCACCTCATCGGTGAGTGCTTCTTCCAGGCGCTTGAAAATCCGCTTGGTCGCGCCGCGCGCATGAAGCGCGAACAGCAATAGCGATCGCCCGGTTACCTGATAGATCGCGCCCGAATCGAAGTCCTCCAGCTCTTCGCGAATTGGCGCATTGGTGTCGATCAGGCAACTCCACTGGTCGCTTCCGGGAATCTCGGGCAACGTCAGGTCGACCACATCGTGATGCGCGTTGATCACGAGCAGCAGCGTGGCATCGGACGCCGGGCGGCGAATGCCCGTTGCTTGAGCGCGGCCGTCGATCACGAGGCCGAAGCAGCGCATCGACGGGTCGTCCCATTGTTCCGGCGTCAGCTCCTCGCCTGAGGGGCTCAGCCATTTCACGTCGGAGAGTTGCAGGTCTTCATGATACTCACCCGTCAGGAAACGTCCGCGACGCAATACCGGCAACGTGTGCCGCAAGGTCGTGAGCTTGCGCACGAAGTCGTTCAGCGCGCGGCCGTCGTCGTCGATATCCCAGTTGACCCAACTGATGTCGTCGTCCTGGCAATACGCGTTGTTGTTGCCTTGTTGGGTGCGGCCGAATTCGTCGCCGGCCAAGATCATTGGCGTGCCTTGAGAGAACAGCAGCGTGGCCAGCATGTTGCGTTTCTGGCGCTCACGCAGGGCACGGATTTCAGGGTCGTCGGTCGGGCCTTCCGCGCCGCAATTCCACGAGCGGTTGTCCGAGCTGCCGTCGTTGTTGTCCTCGCCGTTCGCCTCATTGTGCTTCTCGTTGTATGAGACGAGGTCGTTCAGCGTGAAACCATCGTGCGCGGTGATGAAATTCACGCTCGCCCAGGGACGCCGGCCGCGATGGTTGAATTTATCGCCGGAACCGGTAATACGCGTGGCCAACTCTGCCGCCACGCCCTCTTCGCCCTTCCAGAACTCGCGCACGGTATCGCGATATTTGTCGTTCCATTCCGCCCAGCCCGGCGGAAAACCACCGACCTGATATCCGCCGGGGCCGCAATCCCAAGGCTCGGCGATCAGCTTCACGCTGGAGAGAATCGGGTCCTGGCGGCAACTGTCGAGGAACCCGCCGCCTTCGTCGAAACCGTAGGTCTCGCGGCCGAGGATAGTCGCCAGATCGAAACGGAAACCGTCCACGTTCATCTCGGTGACCCAGTAGCGCAGGCTGTCGGTGACCATCTGCAGCACGCGCGGATGCGACAGGTTGAGCGTGTTGCCCGTGCCGGTATCGTTGATGTAATAACGCTTGTCTTCGGGCAGCCGATAATACGAAGCGTTGTCGATACCCTTGAACGACAACGTCGGCCCTCGCTCGTTGCCTTCGGCGGTGTGGTTGTAGACCACATCGAGAATGACCTCGAGGCCGGCTTCGTGGAAGCGGTCAATCATTTGCTTGAGTTCCGCGACCGCCCCCGGGCCTTGCGCAAAGAAACGCGGATCGGCGGCGAAGAAGCCGATTGTGTTGTAGCCCCAGTAGTTGGTGAGACCTTTTTCGGTGAGGTGACTGTCGTCCACGAACGCTTGAATAGGCAGCAATTCAACCGATGTCACCCCCAAACTCTTGATGTGCTCAATCACTTCCTTCGTGCCCAATCCCTCGAACGTGCCACGCGCATGTTCAGGTACGGCCGGGTGACGTTTCGTATAACCACGCACGTGGGTTTCGTAGAAGATGGTCTGTTCCCAAGGCACGCGAACGCGCGTTGGGTGGACCCACGAAAAGCTCTGGTCGACCACCTGGCACTTTTGCACGAACGGCGCGCTGTCGCGCTCGTCGAACGTGAGGTCGTCGCCATCCGCATCCAGCGTGTAACCGAACACCGCTGGGTCCCACGTCAGCTCGCCCACGTGCGCCTTCGCGTAAGGGTCGAGCAACAGCTTGTTCGGATTGAAGCGATGCCCGTTCTCCGGCTCATACGGACCATGCACGCGGTACCCGTAGACCACACCCGGCTTCAGACCGAATAGATAGACGTGGAAAACTTCATCGGTGTATTCAGGCAATTCGATGCGTTCGAGTTCGTTCTTGCCGGTGTCATCGAAGAGGCATAGTTCGACTTTCGTGGCGTGCGCGGTGAACAAGGCGAAATTGACGCCCTCGCCATCCCAGGTCGCGCCCAGAGGAAACGGCGAGCCTTCGGCAATGCGGATATCGTGTGCCATGTATGCGTGTGTCCAGGTGTTGGATGCTTCAATCAATCAGTATGTGATGATGCTTCAATCAGTCGAGCCGCTAGCGGATTGGTGGGTCAATAGTAGTAAGTCGTTGAGCGGGATGGACGGCCGATTCTTGGCACGTGCAACGTCATCCGCAACCCACGGGCAGAAGAAACAGCAGGTTTCGTGCCCATCGCGGAGCTTCCTTTTCGGACGGGTTCGGAATGCTGCTATGGGTGCGTTATTGGCCTGATGCGGCGGCTTCGCTCTTCCTGCCGGTGAAGAACTGCCTGCCCGTGCTGGCGGAACTTAGAGACTGTACGAAATCGCTGCTGGCGTGCATCGTGCTCCTGCGGGTCAGTACATCTCACCGCATCTCACCACGCGCCTTACCCATCTGGCCCCGAGCGTTCGTGAAATCGCTCCCGCTTTACCCTATCAATCAACCATAGGAAAACCGTCTTGCCCACTCAGCCCGCTGCACCCGCGAGTTTGCCAACCAGCCTGGCCGGCACCTCCATCGGCAGCGCTGAGGAAAGCCGCGTTCTTGGCCGCTCACTGCGAGACTCGGTCCCCTTCGACGCGCACGCAGCCTGGCAGCCGGAAAACGACCGCCCGGAGGCCGTGGCGCGGGTGCTCGCCAACAACGCCGGCCGGCAAGAGGGGTTGATCCCGCTGCGCATGTCGCGCATGGCTGCGTCCCCGTTCGCGTTCCTGCGCGGTGCGGCGAGCGTAATGGCCTGGGATCTTGCGCACACTCCGTCTATCGGTCATCACGTGATGATCGATGGCGATGCGCACCTGAACAATTTCGGCCTGTTCCGCACGCCACGGCAGGACGTGGTCTTCGATCTCAACGACTTCGATGAAACGCTGGTCGCCCCGTGGGAATGGGATCTGAAGCGGCTCACTGCCAGCATCAATGTGGCGGCGCTCGAAAACGGCGTCGACGCCGCTGGCCGCGAGCGCGCCGTGCGCTCCGCTTGCGCCGCTTATCGGAGCACGATGTCGACGCTGGCGCAGGTCCCCGCCTACGAGCTGTGGCAGATGCGTTCGTACGCGAGCGTGTTGAACATCGAAGCGCCGGTCACACTCGATACAGACGAGCAGGCGACCATTACGAAGGCGGTCGAGCGCGCGACCAAACGCAGTCACGTGACGATGCTGGCCCGTGTCGCCGAGCCGATCGGCAAAAGCTGGCGTTTCCGCGACGAGCCGCCGATTCTCACGCATCTTGACGCAGGGCAGAAGAATCACGTCACAGAGGGGCTCCGCGGATATCTGCAGACCATCGCGGGTGAATGGCGGACGATGCTTGAACGCTACGACGTGGTCGATGTCGCGCATCGCGTAGTGGGCGTGGGCAGTGTCGGGACGCGTGCGTATTTGTTATTGCTGCTCGGACGGGCTCATGCCGATCCGCTGTTCATGCAGGTTAAGGAAGGCATTGTGCCGGCCGCCGCGCCGTTCGTGCCGCCGCTCGCTGAACCGTTCGGCCACCAGGGGCGCCGCGTGGTGCACGGCCAGCGCCTGCTGCAAAGCTCCTCCGACCCCTTGCTCGGCTGGACGACCATTTCGGGCCGCGACTTCTATGTGCGGCAAATGAAGAACATCCGCGGCTCGATTCCGGTCGACTGGCTGCACGGCGCGACCTTCGATTTCTACGCCTGGTGCCTGGGCTTGCTGCTCGCACGCGCTCATGCGCGCACCGGTGATGCCGCGCTGATCGCCGGTTATTGCGGCAACTCGGACCGCCTGGATGCAGCCTATGCCCGGTGGGCCGAAAGCTACGGCGCGCAGACCGTCGCCGACCATGCTGCGTTCGTCGCGGCGATCGCTCAGGGCCGGGTAGTTGCTGCACCACCCGAGAAAGCGTAGCAGTGCAGGGTGAACGAAAAGGCGAACGTAGAGGCCGAACAAGCAGAATCCATCGCAAAACCACCTTGTCCGTTCAGCCGATGGCGTCAAAAACCCGGGACGCCAATGCTACCGATTAGCTATCATTGTCGTTATCCGTTTAAAAACGGTGAGAGCCTGAACAGAAAAGCAAAGGACGGCGGCTGGAAATACAGCCGTCGTCGAATGGCATATCCCTTGCTGCTGATTCTTATGATCTTTACTGGAGGAAGCATCGCATGAGCATGATTCAGGAGTTCAAGAGCTTCGCCCTCAAGGGCAACGTGATGGATCTGGCGGTCGGTGTGATTATCGGCGGCGCGTTTTCGACCATCGTCAATTCGATCGTCAAGGATCTGATCATGCCGGTCGTGGGGCTAGTCACGGGCGGACTTGATTTTTCCAACATGTTCATCAAGCTCGGCAACATCCCGCCGACTTTCAAGGGCAATCCCGACTCGTACAAAGACTTGCAGACGGCGGGTGTCGCCGTGATCGGTTATGGCTCGTTCATTACGGTGCTGATCAACTTCATCATCCTGGCGTTCATCATTTTCCTGATGGTCAAGTTCATCAACAAGCTGCGCAGGACCGAGGATCCGGCACCGGCGCCCGTTGCAACGCCGGAAGACGTGTTGTTGCTGCGCGAAATCCGCGATTCGCTGAAGACTGCTCCGCGCGTCTGACCTGAGTATGTGAGATGTGAGACGTAAGAAAGCGTCGATCCAGAAAAGCCCGCGACGGCCGTCGCGGGCTTTTTCGTTTTTAGACGCAATCCGGGAGTTGGTGGCCTTCATGACACGCGTTTGAATTTTCCTGGTGAATTTTCATCGCAGCGGGGTTTCGTAGGTCTATTATTGAGACAGAAACATGCGAGCCGCAGCAGGGTAATCGGCATGATTCGTGCGCCACCGCCAAGGCCGGTCGAGCATGACCGGTGTGCGGTGTCCTAAACTGAATCGCCGTGAATCCACCACATCGATGTGCTATAAAAGATCGACGTGTCCAGACAAACGAGCGGCCCGCCAGACGGGAGTGGCCGCATGAGGACGCTGCGTTTTTTGCAATTCTTTTTCAGGCGAATTTTTATGTCCTTCCCGAAAAAGCGTAGACGCGCAAAGGTCGACGGCGACGAGTCTTTCCTCGCCGTGCTTAGGCATTTCAAGCCGTTCGGCCAGCTCGACACCAAGATTGCACGCGCCCGCGCACAGGATGAACCGGTTTTGTATGCGCACGTGCTGCCGGGTCTTGATGTGCTTCTTTGCAGCGTTCGTGGCGCGCAACCGCCGTATCCGGCCGTGGATGAGTTGCATCGCCGGTGCATTGAATGTATTACGAACGCGCTGGAGCAGCCGCTCGACGGGCTCGAAAATGGTGGCTATTGGTACGAGGCTAACGGGTTTGGGTTTCTCGTGTTTGCCAGCAGGGCACGGACGCAGATTTTGAGCGAATTCGGCGCATCGGCGAGTGCGAGGACGAGGCGCGGCGCGCGGCGGCAGGATGCGGGGGATGCAGCGTCGAGGCCCTTACGGTAGTTGCTCGTTGTTCGTTGTTCGTTGTTCGCACCGGTGGACGGGGTTTGGGAGCGGTGCTGGAGTATTAGGGTTTGGGGTTAGCGGTCGGGGTTAATGCCGGGAGGTGTCAGATTCTAGGGTTAGCGGTCGGGGTCAATGCCGGGTTGCCAGGTTCCAGGGTTAGTGGTCGGATTCATTGCCGGGTTGCTGCTTTCGGCCCTAGCGGTCTGCCTGAGTCGGATATTCTCTTTATCACTATTAGCCACTGTGCGTGGCGGCACGTCATTTCTTTGTCCAAAGCGACAAAGAAACGAAGCAAAGAAAGCGCTTTCAAACCACGCTACCCTAAGTGTCCACAGCGTGCAGTTTCTATTCATAGGTGCCCCAAAAGCACGGTGCTCGCCAGAGCCACGGATGTGTGAAACCCTCTTTCTCCGAACACAGATACCCACACGCTTCGCCACCAGTGACTGAACCTGCCCAAGGATCACCCCGCGCTATCCGCGTAAACGACCCTCCAAATAGGTACGCACAACGAACCTCGTCACCAACCCGACTAGAAACGAAGTCGCGAAGATACGTGGGGTCTTCCGCACAAAAACAACCGTGCTGACCAAGCAGCTAACCCACGAAGAGCCATAGCACCAGATACGCGTAAGGCCGAACCGGTTCCTCGGCAACTGGTGCTTGCCCGAGAGCGTTGGGGGCGAAGCGTGTTCGTGTCAGGATTCGCGAGAAGGAGGGGTTCACACATCCGCGGCTCTGGCGAGCACCGTGCTTTTGGGGCACCTATGAATAGAAACTGCACGCTGTGGACACTTAGGGTAGCGCGTTTTGAAAGCGCTTTCTTTGCTTCGTTTCTTTGTCGCTTTGGACAAAGAAATGACGCGCCGAAACGCGCAGTGGCTAATAGTGATAAAGAAATTAGCCAACTCATGCAGACCGCCAAGGCGGAAAGCAGCAACCCGGCACTGACTCCGACCGCTAACCCTGGACTCTAGCAACCCCTGCATTAACCCCAACCGCTAACCCCTAAACCCAACACCCGCCCGATACCCGTAAAAAAACCGAGTGCGAACGGCCCTCCCTTGGCGCATGATTTGCTCAGTCCTACGAAGGCAAATCAACGTGCAATGCCGTCAGCCCGACACCCAAGGAGCAAACAATGACCAATCACGTCTACAAGCAAATCGAACTCACCGGGTCGTCGACCCAATCAAGCGACGACGCAATTCGCGTGGCGCTCGAAAAAGCCTCAAAAACCCTCCGCAACCTGCACTGGTTCGAAGTCATCGGCACCCGCGGGCAAGTCGAGGACGGCAAGGTCGCACACTGGCAGGTCACGCTTAAAGTTGGACTGCGAATCGACGATTAAGATTAATCGCGACGCAGACAACAAAGGCCGCACTTCATGCAAGCGCGGCCTTTTCTTATGACGGAAACGATGACAAACCCCCGGTAAGTTTTGCGAAGTCACATGCTCCTCCGAGCAACTCCGCAAACTACCCCGCCCGAATTACTTCGGCAACGACCCGTCAACACCTTCAACGTACCAGTTGATACGTTGCAATTCCGGATCGGTCAGATTCTGCCCTGCAGCAATCTTGACCGCACCCGACTGATCCTTGATCGGCCCCGTGAAGACATCCCACTTGCCGCTCTGCAGCTGTTCACGCTTGGCCTCCACAGCCTGCATCGCCTTGGCCGGCACCACCGCCGTATTCATGTCCTCAAGATCCACCGCCTTTTGCGGCATCCCCAGCCAAACCGGATCAGTCTTGACCTTGCCGTCCAGAAGCTGCTGCACCATCGTGTTGTAATACACACCCCAATGCGACACCACCGAGCCCAGATGCGCGCTCGGACCAAATTTCTGCATGTTCGAATCCCAACCGAATGCGTACACCTTCTTCTCAGCCGCCGTCGCCAGCGTCGCGTTCGAATCCGTGTTCTGCAACAACACGTCAGCGCCCTGCCCGATCAGCGTTTCCGCCGCCTGCTTTTCCTTGCCCGGATCAAACCAGCTATTGATCCAGATTACCTTTGTATGGATCTTCGGATTGACCGACCGCGCGCCCAACGTATACGCGTTGATGTTGCGAATCACCTCAGGAATGGGCACCGATGCAACAAACCCTAACGTATTTGTCTTGGTCACATAACCCGCGGCAACGCCCGCGAGATACGCACCCTGGTACATGCGGTTATCGTAGACGCCGAAGTTCTTGGCCTTCTTGTAGCCCGTCGCGGTCAGGAACGTAATGTCCGGGTAATCACGCGCCACCTTCAATTCAAAATCCTGGTAACCAAAGCTGGTCCCCACGATAACCTTATTACCTTTCGCGGCCAGGTCGCGGAACACGCGCTCCGAATCCGCCGATTCCGGCACGTCTTCCACCCGCGTGATCTTGATCTTGTTACCGTACTTGGCCTCCACTTCTTTCGTGCCGGCATCGTGGGCAAAGGTCCAGCCGGCATCGCCGGGGTTCCCGAGGTAGACGAACGCGACGCCCGGCGCGTCAGCTGCCCGCGCGGGACCGGCGACCATCGTGGCGGATAGCGCGAGCATCGTGCCCACGGCTCCGGCTGCGCCCAAGGTGTTCAGCCAGCTTTTCTTCATCGTATTTCTCCTGTCGATGGTTCGACCTAGTTTGTAAAAACGTAATGCAACGTCGTTGGCCAAAATCGGGCCGTGGTTCGCAATGTCAGTCCACCTTTCAAGCGCGTCAGCATGTACAACGAATGCGCGCCCTATCGATAACGGTGCTGGCTGCGCCCGTGTTTGCCCGTGCGAACTACGCATCAACGCCTGACGGCCTGTGCATGGTCTTGCGGTCGAGTGCGCGCTATGAGGCCACACATCAAGCACGCCGCCCCAACCTTCAGCTAGCTGCAAAAAACGGCTTACCGAGCGATGCCGGTGCATTCAGCTTGATCGTGTTCGGATTGCGCGAAATAAGTACCAGCACGACGATCGTCGCAATGTACGGCAGCATGGCGAGAAACTGCGTCGGGATGGGTACGCCAATGGCCTGCGCGTAGAACTGCAGCGCCATCACCGCGCCGAACAACAACGCGCCGATCAACAACCTCCCCGGGCGCCACGTCGCGAACACCACCAGCGCCAAAGCGATCCAGCCGCGCCCCGACGTAAGCTGTTCCTGCCACAAATGCAGATAGACGATCGAGTAATAACCGCCCGCAATACCCGCCATGCCGCCACCGAAAAGCGTCGCGCCGTACCGCACGCCAACGACCGGAAAACCCACGGAATGCGCAACTGAAGGCGACTCGCCCACCGAGCGCAATATCAGCCCGGCGCGGGTTCGATACAAAAACCAGCTGATCACCCCAAACATGATGAACGCGAGATAACCGAGCGGTGTCAGCGTGAAAAACGCCGGTCCGATGACAGGAATGGACGTAAGCCCAGGAATGGGCAGCACGTCGATAGTCGCGCGCACCGCCGCCGACGTATAAGGCTTGCCGATATACGCCGAGAACCCAATGCCAAAGATAGTCAGCGATAAACCCGTGGCAACCTGGTTCGCGAGCATGGTGATGGTGAGGAACGCGAACACGAGCGACATCAGCACGCCCGCGACAATCGCGCCCAGAATGCCGAGCCATGGATTACCGGTGATCGCCGTCACTGCATAACCGGTGACGGCGCCCATCAGCATCATGCCTTCCACGCCAAGGTTCAACACCCCCGACTTCTCAGCGACGAGCTCGCCTGCACCGGCGAACATCAGCGGAATGGCGGCTACAACCGCGCTTGAAGAAAGCGAACTGGCCTGATTGATGTCCATTGTTTTTATCTATGAATGTGCGTGCGCCGCGACCCGGCGCCGTACGCGATAGTTGACGAACAGGTCCGCGCCCAGCAAGCAGAACAGCAGCAATCCCTGGAAGACTCCGGCGAGCGCCTGCGGCAATTGCAGCGACGTCTGCACTGCTTCACCACCGAGATACAGCAACGCCATCAGGAGACTCGCGAGCACGATGCCAACCGGATGCAAGCGCCCGACGAACACCACGATGATCGCCGTGAAGCCGTATCCCGGTGACCAGCTCGCCTGCAATTGCCCAATCGGTCCCGCCACTTCACCCATGCCGGCTAACCCGGCCAGACCGCCGCTCAGGAGCAACGAGGTCCAGATGGCCTTTTTATCGGAGAAGCCGGCGTAGCGGGCTGCCAACGGCGCCAGGCCACCCACGTTCATCCGATACCCCGCGAAGCTCTTGCGCATGAACAGCCACACCAGCGGAATGGCGATCATCGTCATAAATACGGATGCGTTGATCCGCGTTCCCTTCAACCATGCCCAGCCCCAATCGGCGTAAAGGCGAGGGTATTGCGCCGAATCGCCGAACATCGCCGAGATCGGGAAGTTCATGCCTTCCGGATCGCGCCACGGACCGCTCACCAGATAAATCAGCAACTGCGTCGCGACGTAGGTGAGCATCAGGCTCGTCAGGATTTCGTTGGTGTTGAAACGGCTCTTGAGCAACGCGGGAATCGCGGCCCACGCCATGCCGCCTATCACGCCGCCAATCATCATCAGCGGCAAAATCCACCAGCCGGTGGCGTCGCCAACATGAATCGCAATGCCGCCCGCCACGATCCCGCCCAGCAGCATCTGTCCTTCAGCGCCAATGTTCCACACGTTCGCCCGATACCCCACCGCCAGCCCCAGCGCGATCAGGCACAGCGGCGACGCTTTCAGCACGAGTTCAGACCAGCCGTTCACGTTTGACAACGGTTCGATGAAAAAGCCGTGCATCGCACGCACCGGGTCCTGGCCCACGAGCGTAAAAATGAGGAAGCCGATAATCAGCGTCAGCACTGCGGCGATCAGCGGCACGGCAAGCTGCATGGCACGGGACGGCGTCGGCCGCGCTTCGAGTCGATAAGGAAAATTCATTATGTCGGGGCCGTGGTGTCGAGGGCGACGGGGTCGGCACGATTGCCATCGAAGAGACCGGCCATGAAGAGGCCGATTTCTTCTGCATTAGTCAGGCCGGTTTCGCGCACCGGGGAAAGCTTGCCCCGAGCGAGAACGGCGAGGCGGTCGCAGATATCGAAGAGTTCTTCCAGCTCTTCCGAGATCACGAGGATTGCCACGCCGCGTGCGGCCAGATCCAGTAGCTGTTGCCGGATAAAACCTGCCGCGCCGACATCGACGCCCCAGGTCGGTTGCGCGACTACGAGTACCTTCGGCTCCTGCAAGATCTCGCGCCCCACGATGAACTTCTGCAAGTTGCCGCCCGACAAGCTTTGCGCGAGCGCACCGTTGCCGCCGCAGCGGACATCGAACGCGCTGATGCAGCGATCGGCAAACGCGCGCATGGCCTTCGCGTTGATCCAGCCGCCGTGCACCATGTGTTCGCGATATCCAGTGAGCAACGCGTTTTCCGCCAGCGACATGGCCGGCACCGCGCCGCGCCCGAGGCGTTCCTCGGGCACGAAGGCGAAGCCGAGCACGCGCCGTCCACCGGCGCTGTAGCGCGCGGCGGGCTTACCGACAATGCTGATGGCATCGGGGGCCACGTGTTTATCGCGGATCTCGCCTGAAAGCGCAGCCAGCAACTCGGCCTGGCCGTTCCCCGATACCCCCGCAATGCCGAAAATTTCCCCCGCGTGCACCGCGAACGAGACGTCCTGCAACGACGTACCGAACGGATCGGCGCTCGCCACCGACAAGTTCTTCACCGCGAGCCTCACCTCGCCCGGCGTATGTTCGCGGCGTGTGTAGTCGGGTAGAGAATGACCGACCATCAATTGCGCTAGCGATGCATGGGTTTCCTGGCGAGGATCGACGCGCCCGGTCACGCGGCCGCCGCGCATGACGGTCGCGGTCTGGCACAGCGCCTGGATTTCGTCGAGCTTGTGGCTGATGTAGAGAATGCTGCATCCCTCCGATGCCAGCCTTCTCAGCACCGTAAAGAGCTTCTTGACCGCTTGCGGCGTTAGTACGGACGTAGGCTCGTCCATGATCAGCAGGCGCGGGTTCTGCAGCAGGCAACGCACGATCTCCACGCGCTGGCGTTCGCCCACCGCGAGACTATGTACGTGGCGTTG
Organism: Caballeronia sp. SBC1; assembly: GCF_011493005.1. Classification (NCBI taxonomy): domain Bacteria; kingdom Pseudomonadati; phylum Pseudomonadota; class Betaproteobacteria; order Burkholderiales; family Burkholderiaceae; genus Caballeronia; species Caballeronia sp. SBC1. The sequence goes on along the minus strand of NZ_CP049156.1, from coordinate 1,559,841 downwards.
CGGATCGACATCGAGCCCATATTCCGCCGATACCTCGCGAATCCGCTTACTGAGCGTCTTCAGATCGAATTTATCGTCGAGGGCGAGCGCGATGTTCTCGCCCACCGTCAGCGTCTCAAACAGCGAAAAATGCTGGAACACCATGCCGATGCCAAGCTTTCTCGCAGCCGCCGGACTGCCGATCTCGACCGGTTCGCCCTCCCAGCGAATCTCGCCTTCGTCTGGACGCACCGCGCCGTAGATGATCTTCATCAGCGTGGACTTGCCCGCGCCGTTCTCGCCGAGCACCGCGTGGATTTCACCCGGTTCGACGATGAGCGTCACGTCGTCGTTGGCCTTGACGGCGGGATATTGCTTGCTGATGCCGTAAAGCGCGAGGCGCGATGTAAGCGCACCGGCCGGCTGAATGGATGAGGAAATGGCGTCGCCCATATGGACTCAGAAAGTGCGGAAATTGCGCAAAACCGGGGTGACCGGTATGTCAGCAACGGAAACGTGCAGTCTGCGAGTAAAAGATACCCAAAACGGTGCGGGCCGTCGATTACTCAAAATAGTGCGCGCAATTAGCAACAGCACGGTGTTGCACAGTTCGCAACGAATGTGCTTGCGGGTATGCCCAGCTTGACGGAAACAATGTGTCATATTAAAAACGATATGTTCTGCACCCTGGTCGATCAGCCTGACCGTATATTGGAGAGAAGATGAGTCAGCAACGCGAAGCGATCGACACTTACCTGTTACGCGTCCTTCACACCCTCTTGATGGAGCGCAGCGTCACGCGCGCCGCCGTCAAGCTCAATCAGTCACAACCTGCGATCAGCGCGGCGCTCAGGCGTCTGCGCGACATCACCGGCGATCCGCTGCTCGTGCGCGGCAAAGCGGGCATGGTGCCGACCGAGTACGGCCTGCGCCTGCTCGAACCCACGCAAAACGCGCTGCGCGAAATCGAACGCATCAAGGTGCAGCAGCACAACTTCGAACCGTCGACTTCAGTGCGGTGTTATCGCATTGGCTGTCCAGATTATCTGAACGTGCTGTTCGTGCCGACCGTGGTGGAGCGCTTTCGTGTAGCCGCGCCCAATGCCACGCTCGAATTCCATTCGCTTGGCCCCGCCTTCGACTACGAACTTGCGCTGGAGGACGGCAAGCTCGATATCGTCGTGGGCAACTGGCCCGAGCCGCCTGAACAACTGCATCTCTCGAATCTTTTCGTCGACAAGATCGTTTGTCTCGTCAGTTCCAATCATCCGTTTGCCCGCCGGGGCGCGCTCACGCTCGATCAATATCTCAACGCACCGCACCTCGCGCCTACGCCCTATTCCGTTGGCCAGCGCGGCGCGATTGATGTTCATCTGGCACGCGAGCGTCTCAAGCGCCATGTGGTCGTCACGCTGCCCTACTTCAATCTCGCGCCGTACGTGCTGATCAAGTCGGATCTTGTGTTCACCACCACGCGTCTGTTCGCCGATCACTACGCCAAGTTCTTGCCTCTGACCGTGGTGCCGGCACCGCTCGATTTCCCGCCGATGCAGTATTACCAACTGTGGCACGAGCGCTGCCATTACTCCGACGAAGTGAGGTGGCTGCGCCACCTCGTCGCCGATGCCACGCGCTCGCTGATTGAAGCGCCTTAAGCTTAGTTAGCCTCTTAGTTGGCCATGGCGATCAACTGGCCAGCCAGCCGGTTGTGACGCTCGACGATCGGTCCAAGATCGACCGTCGTCAACTGGCCGTGGCGCACCACCACCTTCCCGTCGATAACACTCGTCGATACCTGCGACGGCGCGCAGAACACGAGCGCCGCGACGGGATCGTGCAACGCGCCGGCAAAGCCATGCTGACTTAAATCGAAGGAAACGAAGTCGGCCGCCATGCCGGGGGCGAGCGCGCCGATATCATCCCGACCCAGCACCTTCGCGCCGCCCAGCGTCGCAATTTCGAGCGCTTCGCGTGCGCTCATGGCATCCGGACCGAAACCCACGCGCTGCAATAACAATGCTTGCCGCACTTCCCCGACCATCTGCGCGCCGTCGTTCGATGCCGATCCGTCCACGCCTATTCCGACTGTCACGCCCGCGTCTCGCATCGCCCGGATGGGTGCAATGCCCGACGCCAGCCGCATGTTCGAACACGGACAATGCGCGACACCCGTGCCCGTGCGCCCAAACAACTCGATACCCGCACGGTCCAACTGCACACAATGCGCGTGCCACACATCCGGTCCGACCCAGCCTAAATCCTCCGCATACTCAGCCGGCGACATGCCGAACTTCTCGCGGCTGTACGTGACATCGTTCACGTTCTCGGCCAGATGCGTATGCATCGACACCCCGTATTCCCGCGCGAGCAACGCCGAATCGCGCATCAGCTCACGGCTGACCGAGAACGGCGAGCAGGGAGCCACGACCACGCGCAGCATCGCGTAACGGCCTTCATCGTTATACGTTTCGATCAGGCGCTGCGTGTCCTTCAGGATCGCATCTTCTTTCTCGACCACTGAATCGGGTGGCAAGCCGCCGTCCTTCTGCCCGACACTCATGCTGCCGCGCGCCGCGTGAAAACGCATGCCGATCTGTTGCGCCGACACGATGCTGTCGTCCAGGCGCGAACCGTTCGGATAAATGTAGAGATGGTCGCTCGACGTCGTGCAGCCTGAGAGCAACAGTTCGGCCATGGCTGTCAGCGTCGATACTTCAATCATCTCGGGCGTCAGGTTCGCCCAGATCTTGTACAGGCTGGTCAGCCAGCCGAACAACTCCGCGTTCTGCGCGGCCGGCACGGCCCGCGTGAGGCTCTGGTACATGTGGTGATGCGTGTTGACCAGGCCGGGAATCACCAGATGGCCTGACAGGTCCAGCACCTCGTCCGCTTGTTGCGGCAAGTCGCTCGTCGAGCCGACCTGCGTGATCCGGTTACCTTCGATGAATAAACCGCCGTTGGCGATCTCGCGTCGTGTCTCGTCCATGGTCACGAGCACGCGCGCGTTCTTCACCAGCAATGTCCGGGGTTTCTGTTGCATGCCGATCTCCGCTATTTCACTGTTTTACCGAGGGCGCAAAAGCACAAAAGCACCACTTGAATCCGCGCCTGTTACCCGGTTACCCAGCGTCGATCGCCGTCTTCGGGATGCCCAGCAAACCTCTGTGTAAGGCGCTGTGCAAGACGCTACTGTCCGTAGCCAAAAAGCCCCTGACAATGCGAACACTGCCATAGTTGTCTTCACGGACTCGATATGATCGTGAATTTTGGCTCGCGTAGCATCGCCTGAAAGCGGTAAAAAGGGCTGAAACGCTGACGTTTTCTTTACGAAACCGCAATAAGCAGGCAGCCGTTATGTGCTGGCGATTATCTTGCCTATCGCGGGCGTTATGATCACCGCAACTTTTTACAATGCTGTACACGGCGCGCATCCTCTCACGCCGACGGGTATGTAGCCACGCTTGTGGAGCCTCGATCCGCCGCTGACTGTCAGAACACAGACGAGAACTCAGACGGTTCGATGCGCAGCCGCTCCTCGCACACTACAAGGACAACGCGAATGGGCAAGCTAACAACCCACGTACTCGATACCGCGCACGGCCGCCCCGGCGCCGGCATCAAAGTCGAACTTTTCGTGCTGACCGGCGATGCCCGGCGCGCGCTCCTCACCACGCACACCAACTCCGATGGCCGTTGCGACGCCCCGTTGCTACAGGACGACGCCTTTGTCACCGGCGAATACGAGCTCGTGTTTCACGCCGGGGACTATTTCGCGGCTAGCGGCGTTGATCTCCCGGCGCCGCGTTTTGTGGACCGGGTGGTGCTGCGTTTTGGTATTGCCGATGCCACGTCGCACTATCACGTGCCGCTACTGGTCTCGCCTTGGGCGTACAGCACGTATCGCGGAAGCTGAGGTTTTCGTTTAACCCTCAGTGTGTGGCTGACGCTCTTTTGTCCGCGTCGGTCTGATGCAATCGACAAAAAATTCGTAGTGGAGACGTTTCATGCAAGGCTTTATTGTTGACTGGCTGAATCTTGCTTTGCGCTGGCTGCATGTGGTGGTGGCGATTGCGTGGATTGGCGAGTCGTTTTATTTCGTGGCGCTCGACAACAGTTTGAAGCCGCCGAAAGATCCTGCGGCGACCAAGCGCGGCGTGTTTGGCGAGTTGTGGCACGTGCATGGCGGTGGTTTTTACAACATGCAGAAGTACACGGTTGCGCCGCCGAACATGCCCGACGACCTGCACTGGTCGAAGTGGCCCTCGTACACCACGTGGATGTCGGGTTTTGGCCTGTTCATGGTGTTGTATCTGTTCTCGCCGAGCACTTATCTCATCGATAAAAACGTGCTTGATATGGGACCCGTGGTGGCGGTTTCGTCAGCGCTGGGATTCTTGCTGGCGGGCTGGATCGTGTATGACTCCCTGTGCCGGTTGCTGGGTAATCGCGATGGCCTGCTCGGTATTTGCGTGGGCGCTTATGTGGTCATCGCGGCGTGGCTTGCTTGCCATGTGTTCGCGGGGCGTGCTGCGTATTTGATTACGGGCGCGACGTTGGCCACGATCATGTCAGCGAACGTGTTTTTCGTGATCATTCCCGGTCAGCGCAAAATGGTCGAAGCCATGCTCAAGGGCGAAGTGCCCAATGCCATTTATGGCAAGCGTGGCAAGCAGCGTTCAGTGCACAACACGTACTTCACCTTGCCGGTGGTGTTCGTGATGTTGTCGAATCACTACGCGATGACTTATACGCATCCTTATAACTGGGCTGTGTTGCTGATCATCATGTTGGCGGGCGCGCTGATTCGACAGTTCTTTGTGATGCGGCATCGCGGGCAGGTGTTGTGGTATTTGCCGGTGATCGGCGTAGTGCTGATGTTTGGCGCGTTTGCCTGGACCATGCCGAAAGGGGTGCCGACCGTTGCGCCGGTGGCCGGTGCGCCGGCGATTCGTGTGTCCGATATCGAGCCGATCCTGCAGCAGCGGTGCGCGACGTGTCATGCAGCTCATCCGACGATGATGGGGGCTGCTCCTGCGGGAGTTTTGCTGGATACGCCCGAGTCGATTTCGTTGAATGCGCAACGGCTTTATCAGCAGGCTGTGGTGTTGAAGGCGATGCCGCTAGGCAATGTCACCCAGATGACCGACGGCGAGCGGCAGAAACTTGCCGCGTGGTTCCAGGGTGGTGCTTTGAAGTAAGGTTTCTGCTTTACTTAGTATTGGTTTGGGCGCGGAACTTGGGCGATGGAAGTCGGCGCTTGGAGGCATTGCTATCGCCTAAGTTTCACGCGTTATGTTCTAGCAATTCAGTCGCAAGGGTGGTGGTTGCCCATTTCGTGACAGCCGCCGAGCCTGCGTATGCAGAAATTGAATCCGCGTGCCACCAAAGCTCGAACTTCCCACAAAGGGCAGATGTCTCATCAGCCCATGACGCTACCGATGTGACTACCACCAGCGTGATGTCTAAAAGGGAGACAGGCAATGCCGCGCTTAGTCGTTAAGCTCTGTGGCCGCCAATCCAGTTACAAGTCCGCGGACACTTTTTTGCAAGTACGAAGCGCCGAAGCAATGAGCGTTCGGGCCTCGCGAACCCATAACGACCACTTTCGCACCCGCTGTCGACGATCGTCGTCGGTCGCACCCGCAGACCAAAGAGAAAGCTCCCAATCGGCAATACTTTTATTCATTAACTCCAGTAGCGCTATGGCACGAGCCAGTCGCACCGCGCAGTCGTCGTTTAGGGACGAAAGCGAAGCAAGCTCGCTCATAGGAACATCAAGCGCCGCCAGATTGGCGGTAGATTTGATCTCCGCGAATTGCTGCTCAGGGTTTAGAAGTTCCATCCAGTCATTGTCAAAGCTCTCAAGCTGCGGTGCGATTTTTTCAATGGCATCAAGAACCGCGCCCAATTGAGGAACTAATTTCGCGGCGCCTATTCGTGCCGTTGCACATACGGCGGACCAGCGCAGGTGTTCTTGTCCGACCCCAAAGAACAGGGCAACTAAAGTGGCGGTGCACGTCGCGACAGGCCCCAAAATATCCCAGAAGTCCTTTTTCGTACCAAGCATACGATCAAACGAATAGACAAAAAAACCGTATAAAAGCACGGTAAAAGTCAAACCCAATATCAGGCCAAATTCCCGGACATATTTTTTCATCGTATTCCTTAATATGTATGCGAAATTCTAGCACCTGGTTCATCTCAGAAAGAGCCCAACGTCGCGAGCCTCATTTAAGCCTATAAGCCTTTCATGGCGACCCTTAGCGACCGAATTTCCGCGTGCCAATCGACATTAGTGCAATCCACCGCACCGACCAGCCGCGCTTCTAATCGACTAGTTGCGTACTTAGGCCCCCTGGCTGAGTCCTACTCACGTTGCGGATCGGTTTTTATTGATCTTCGATTGCCAGCCCAAGGCTCGATCGGTGGTGCGATCTCACCTATTTCCGCGAGGCGCTGAAACACTCCACACGGGTCTTAACACCGACGCAGGCGCCATGAACGAAATTATGGCCGCCTCGTTCGAGCTCATTGGGCATCTTCATTTGTGCGATATCGGGTATACGTAAAAGAACGAATTGTTCCTATCAAGCAAACTAATGACCGATCCAACGAAAGACCATCGTCGAGACTCGCGGGGCATGATCGTCGAGTGGTACAAGGAAACGCAAGCCGCTTAGAGCCTTTGGTCCATTGAGACAGTGAAGCACTTAGCGTTCGTCAATGCGGCCGGGCTGGCGGGTTCAGCTACGCTGTACGCGAGTAGTAGATGGGCTCGGATTGGCACTTTTCCCAGCATCGCGTTCGCAATCGGCTTGACCGCAGCCGTGGTGGACATGCACCTCAATACGTTGGGATATAGCGCGCGGCGGAAAAAGATCGGCCGTCGGATCAAAACTGCGGACGAGGGATTAATGTGGTCGGACGACCTATTAAAACTATCGACTGCCGGAGAGGGGCATTTCCGATGGGCAGGTCGGGCCGGCGCCTCGGCAGTGTCCAGCTTCATCGCTGGCATAGCGCCATTCATACATCTAGACTGAACTCTGTCCGATATCGCTCGAGAGGGCACGCCGAGATTCGAACGATCCACGCAGTTTCGATGAGAGGACCTACTGAAACCATCGGCTTACGACAAGGCCCGTGACGGGCTCACCGAAACGTTAAAGGCTATCTGGAGACTGACGTTAGGTAAAAACGCGAAGCAATCCACCAAATTACGTTCAAAAACAAGCAAAGTGCATACGCGCAAGGGCTCCTAGAACAGCATCTCGAACCACCGCGACCTCAACCTTCCGCCGCCCAAATTCTTGTACTCCCGGATCAAGTGCGTACGAAGTATCAGTCCATTAACCAAACCGACTCATCAAGCTGAATCTCGTTGAGGTTATTCCCCTCCCCCCCGCGATCCACAACAATAAAATCGCTCACTTCGCCAAGGGCAATCAACGGATGATGCCAGACGCCCTTGGCATAATTCACCCCTTGCCATCCGCGAGTAACGAACCCACGAATAGCCGCTTCATCAAGCTCCCCCGCCGGTGCGACAACAACAAGATACGCCCGATCGTTAAGCGGCAAAAACGCCTGACTCCCCAGCGGATGCCGCTCGAGCATCGAAACCTCAAACGGCAATACCCGCGGCTGCCCGCGAAACAGATTCACAAGCGGCCGCCCGTCCTCGTCTTCCACATCAATCCGCGCAAGATCATGGAAACGAATCGTCGTCCCTAGATTAATCGGGATCTGCTTCGCACCCTCAAGCTCAATGACATCGCCGAACGGCTCAAACGCCGCCCGGGTCAACGGTTCAATCACCAGTTTTTTCATTGCAAAACACACCCCATGCAAGCTCGCATCAAACAAGCGTGCTGAACAACCGCAACCGCGATACTCCGCCGTCCGGATAAATATTGAACCGCACATGCGTAACCGGGCCCAGCGCAGCCAACTCCGACTCGAACACATGCTGCTTGTCCATCTGCAACTTCTGCTCGCCAAGTAGCACCGGCCAGAACATCGCCTGCGTGACAAGCGAACTGTCCGTTCCACCCTTCACATAAGCCGCCTGCAGCGAACACCGGTCAGGATAGTTACCCTTGAAATGCGCCGTATCCACTTCGATCTTCTTGATCACGCCCGGCTGAGCAAGCGCCACGATGCACCAGTCGTTGCCCGGCTCACGACGACGACGCGTCTCCCAGCCATCGCCCATATTTGCGCCGCGTCCCGGCATCAGCAAGGTCGAAGCCGGCCCGAAATGCTGGTTGTTCGCACCAACAACGTACGCGCCGTTTTCCATTGCGGCGAGATCGAATAGCTCGGTGCGGCTAGCGTTGCTCCAGTCAAGCTGCGGCTGCCCATACACACGCAACCGGGCAATCCCGCCATCCGGGTAAATGTTCACGCGCAGATGCGTGAAAGGCAGCTCGCTGGCAATCTCCACGTAATGATGCGTGTTCCCTTGCAATGTCATGGACGGCACCACTTCCGTCCATTGCGTCGCCTGCGTTGGCGTGCCGTCAACCACGTGCGCGCCTTCTATAGATGCGGCTGGCGGAAAGTTGCCCGTGAAGTGGCTCGTATCAATATCAATACCCTTGATCACACCCGGACGCGCCAGCTTCACCACGCACCAGTCGTATCCGCTCACCCGCTTGCGACGCGTTTCCCAGCCGTCCATCCACTTACCGTTATCGTCGTATTTACCCACGATAAACACGGCCGGCTCCGGATTGAGCATCCGCTCTTTCGGTGCAAAAAATTCATCGCTGGCTGCAAGCGCCTGAGCGCCCAACCGCGGGTCCGCGAGGTTCACATAACGGCGCGTGAATTCGGGCGCGTTGGCATCGAGTATGGGTGCAGCCATGATGTTTCCTTGAAAGGTTTTGAAGGTGACGCGCTGCGTTCAAGGGTTCAGACGCCAAGCAAATCGTCGAGCCTGAAACGCGCTATCCGGTAAATTTGCTGGAGACTTTCGCGTAACTCGATGTCGCGGCCGTGATGCAGGCGCGCCTCGAAATTCGCGATAATGCCGTGACGATCAAACCCGCGCACAGCCAAAATAAAGGGAAATCCAAACTTCTCGCGGTATGCAGCGTTAAGCGCCTGCAATCTGTCGAACTCTTCCTGCGTGCAGAGATTAAGACCCGCGCCGCTTTGCTCTCGCGTGGATTCATCCGTGAGTTCGCCACGCACCGCAGCCTTGCCGGCAAGCTCCGGGTGGGCGTTGATCAAAGCCAGTTGCCGTATGTTGCCCGCCTGGTCGACAATCGTCGTCATGACGTCGTGAAGCTGGTCGATACTAGTGAACGGCCGCTTCGCCAGTGCCGCTTCCGGCACCCACGGAGAGTGTTCGAAAATACCGGAAAGCGCGCTGACAAACGCGCCGGCAGGCAGCGCATTGAGTTGGTCCAAAGTGATCCTTACGATACTCATGGCTTCGTCACTCCCGCCGTGCCTTCATACGGATGATGTTCGCGCCAATGCCGCGCAATATCGACCCGCCGCGTCACCCACACACGATCATATTGCTCGATGTGATCCAGAAAACGCTGCAGCGCACGGAAGCGCCCCGGTCGGCCCAGCAACCGGCAATGCATCCCAATGGACAGCATTTTCGGCGCTTCGCTGCCCTCTTCGTAGAGCACATCGAACGCGTCGCGCAAATACGTGAAAAACTGCTCCGCCGTGTTGAAACCTTGCGGCGTGGCAAACCGCATGTCGTTAGTGTCCAGCGTATAGGGCACTATCAGTTGCGGCACCTTGGCGCCACCACTGACCTCCACGTCCATCCAGAATGGCAGGTCGTCGCCGTAATAATCCGAGTCGTACAGAAAACCGCCATGCTCCGCTACCAGCCGGTGCGTGTTGGGACTGTCGCGCCCTGTGTACCAGCCAAGCGGACGCACACCCGTCACGCGCTCAACGGCCTCCATGCCGAGCCGCATATGCTCTGCTTCCTTCTCCGGCGACATGTCCTGATAGTGGATCCATCGATAACCATGACACGCAATCTCGTGCCCCAATTCGACGAACGCGCGACCGAGATCCGGATGACGCTCGATCGCCATGCCCACGCCGAACACGGTGAGCGGCAAATCCCTTTTTTCGAACTCGCGAAGGACGCGCCAGACGCCGGCGCGCGAGCCGTATTCGTAGATGGATTCCATGCTCATGTGGCGAGATGGATACGCCGCCGCGCCCACGATCTCCGACAAGAACTGTTCCGACGCAGAGTCGCCATGAAGTACGCAGTTTTCTCCGCCTTCCTCGTAATTCAGCACGAATTGCACGGCAATGCGTGCGTCTCCGGGCCAATTCGGCTGCACGGGGTACCGGCCGTAGCCGATCAGGTCGCGTGGGTACTTCGATTCATTCGACATGGCTGGATGAGTGCGTGGAAGTCGGTGGAGCCGCACACCGATGGAGACCGGCGCGACGATGGATCAGTTTAGCGAAAACACATCGTCGCGCCCATATTCATACGCAGATATTGCAGGTCAGGCGAGAGGTATGGTCCAGGCGTTTTATTAGGGTTTGCCTGGGCTATAAGGCGCTAGCGCGCCGTCATATTGCTTCGCTAGCGGACGTGCATAGTCGCCGCGTTTCGACGTTCGCAGCTTTAGCGCGATCAACGCTTCCGCCCACTTCAACGCGGTCGTCACGCCCTCTATGACCGGAGCGCCAATTGCATCTTCAATCTCGTGGCAAAACTCGGCCATGCCCGCGCAGCCCAGGACGATCGCCTCCGCGCCGTCTTCCACCAAGGCTTTTCGGCACTCTTCTATGATGATCGAGCGCGCTCTGGACCCGGGAATATCCAGGTCCAGTACCGCTACGTCGGTTGCACGGACGTTCTTGCAAAAACGCTTCATGCCGTAGCGCTCTGCAAGGTGCCAGGACATCGTGCAGGTGCGCTTCAAGGTTGTCACTACGCTGAAACTCGGCGCTATAACGCTTGCTGCATGCATCGCCGCCTCCGCTATGCCGATGACCGGGCCTCTGGACAATTCTCTGGCTGCATATAACGCGGGGTCGCCGAAGCAGGCTATGACATAACCGTCCATCCCCTCTTTCTCGCCCTTTTCAATCTCCTGCAATAAGGCAAGCGACGCGAGCGCTTCGTCGTAATAACCCTCAATGGAAGGCGGTCCCATCGAAGCGCTTACGGAGATTATCTCTGTTCCTTTTGACGCTACTTCCCGCGCACAACGATCCATCGCCAGCGTCATGCGTTCCGTTGTGTTCGGGTTGATCAGCTTGATTCGCATTTCGTTCGTCCTTTAGTTCCTGCAAGCATCATTTGATTTGGATTACGTAGTATTTCCATAAAATCATGCTTGCATTGTTGCTTGCAGTCGCCATCGCACCCCGAGAATCTCGAATGCAATGGCTCGCCTGTTGCCGCGCTCTTACCCTTACGCAAAATTCGACACTGATTTCTTGTCGGCGAGTATCCGGTAGAACAGCGCGCCCAGGCCCGCTCCTATGAACCACGAAAAGTTGCCTGCGCCTTCAAGGGACGGCAGCATCACGCAAGCCACCGCTATGGCCGCCGCCGGCAGTAACGCACCCACCGCGCGCCAGTTCACACCGTTGCTATACCAGTAACGCCCCGTCTCCGACGTCGTGTACAACTCCTCCACCTTGATGTTGCCACGCTTCATCAGGTAGAAATCTACGATGAGCACGCCATACAACGGACCGATGAAACTGCCGAGCACATCGAGCGTGTAGTGGATCACGGCAGGGTTGTTGAAGAGGTTCCACGGGGTGATGAAGATCGACGCCACCGCGGCCATCATGCCGCCCATCCGCCAACTGATCAATCGCGGTGCGACGTTCGAGAAATCGAAAGCCGGCGACACGAAATTCGCCACAATGTTGATACCAATAGTCGCTATCGTGAAAGTCAGCGCGCCCAGGATCACTGCCGTCGGTTGATCGATACGCCCTACCGTTTCTACAGGGTCCGTAATCAGCTGGCCAAAGACCGGCAAGGTCGCGGCGGTCGTAATGACGGTCACCAGCGAGAACGCCAGGAAGTTGACCGGCAAGCCCCAGAAGTTGCCGCGCTTCACGCTCCTGAAACTCTTGCAGTAGCGCGAGAAGTCGCCGAAATTCAACATCGGACCGGAGAAGTACGAGACCACCAGCGATATGGCCGTGATCATGACCGGCACTACTTGCAGACCGTGGTACTTCACCCCGCCCAGGTTCAAGCCAATGTTGCGCCAGCCCGCACGCCACACCATGTAACCCGCCAAAATGAACATCACCACGTAAACCGCCGGACCCGCGAGGTCGATGAACTTCTTGATCATCTCCATCCCGCGCCAGAACACCACGGCCTGCAACACCCACAACAGCATGAACCCGGCCCAGCCCACTGCCGACAATCCGGCAAAACCGTATTTGTGGACATCGGCGTAAGGCATCCATTGGGGCACGAATTTCAGCACCACGATCACCAAAGCGCTCGACGCCAGGAAAGTCTGGATTCCATACCAAGCCACTGCTATCAAGCCACGAATCACAGCCGGAAGATTCGCCCCCAGCACGCCAAAGGTCACGCGGCAGGCCACAGGGTACGGAACGCCCGCCTGCTGGCTCGGCTTCGCTATGAGGTTGCACAGCACGTTCACAATACCGATTCCGACGAGCAATGAAATCAGCACCTGCCAGCTCGTCAGCCCCAACGCAAACAAGCTCCCGGCGAACACATAACCGCCCACGCTATGCACGTCGGACATCCAGAACGCAAAGATGTTGTACGCACTCCACGTCTGATGTTTGAGCGGTGCAAGGTCATCGTTATAGAGCCGGTCGCTGTATCCCAATGGATGCTCAGGATTCCTTCCTGAATCCATATCGGCATCGTCGCTGTAGGACGGTATGGCCGCACTACTTTGGGTCGTACTGAACTGAACCATGACTTCTCCTTGAATGAGCTCGGCAATCAAGCCGCAAATAGTCGACTTCGTATAGCTTTCGTATAGCAATACGCACCGTCGCGTGGTCAACGCCCAGCGCTTTCTTGTCGGTATGGGCTAACCGTCCTGCAGCCGCGGTAGAACCCGCGACCAGACGCAATTCATCCACTCGGCACGCGCATCAACGCGCATGCGTCCACGGAAAAGGCATGGCAAAAGTCCCCGCATTCATTGAATGCGGGCTTTTAAATTCGTTCGGCTTTCAGATATTGGCGATATAGGTATTACGTCGCGCCCGGAGAATGGTCGCGTGGTGTTGCTTGTAATCAGGCTTTAAATCAGGCTTCAAATCACGCGCTTTTGTCGCGCTCATTTGCCTTCGACTTCGAAAAGACTTCGCGCAAATCGACCGCGCCGCGTGCGGGCCGGTCCAGCATCTTCAGTTCGACTTCCTGCAAGTGGCGCGCCATCAGTTCGGCGGCCATAGGCGCGTCGCCAGCATCGAGCGCGGCCAGGATATGTTCATGATCTTCAAAGCTGCACGAGCTCTTGCCAAGCGACTCATACAGCGCTGATATCAGCGTGGAGCGCGCCACCAGCCCCGACAAGCATTCGCACAACACTGTGTTGCCTGTAAGCTGCGCAAGCTCCGTATGGAACTCACCGGACAACCTTATCCACGACGGGAAATCGTGGCTCTCATACGCCTTGCGTTCACGTCCGATCGTCGCGCTAATCGACTTGAGCCGGCGCGTGCCATGCCCAGTACAAATACGCTCGACGACCGCCATTTCGATGATTCGCCGCATCTCGAACACTTCGTGCACTTCCTGCACCGAAGGGCTTGCGACGAACGCGCCACGATTCGGCTCAAGGTCGACCAGACGCTCACCAGAAAGTTGCGCGAGCGCCAGGCGCACGGTGCCGCGCTTTACATCGAATACTTCGCACAACTGTGCTTCTGTCAGCTTCGCGCCTGGAGCGAGGCGGTGCTCGAGAATCGCGTCGCGAATATTCGCCGCGATCGATTCCGCCGTCGCGGCGGCGACCGAAGCCGCAGTGCCGATGACGCTTACCTTCGACAAATCTTTCAATTTCGCTTCGGTCATGGTCGTGTTCGCCCTATGTGATGCATCTTATGCCGGACATAAAAACTGTCAACAATTTCGGAAGAAATTTTATGCTAGGGGAATCCCTCTCCCCGAATCATGTCGCCCTAATCCTTTAGGTATAAGCATTTGTAAAAGTTATCTAAGCAAATACAACTGAATATAACCTCCATTTTGTTGACAATCTATCGCACGTTATTCGTGCTCAAGTGCTCAAAACCAGTGCGTCGAATGAAAAAAAACGCCCTTGCGGGCGTTCGTTCGAACTGCATGAAACCTGCTACGCGAGGTACGGGTAATCAGAAAGCTTCATCTCAAAGCCGTGCGACCGGGCCACAAGGTGCGCGGTCGCGCCAAACGGTAACGTCAGCAATTCGGGTACGTGCCCGAATTGCAATCCTGTCACAACGGGAATCCGGATCACCGACCTGACTTGTTCGAGCATCGTCTCGAACGTATAGCCGTTGTCGTACTCCGACAGCTTCCCGCCCGTGAATTCGCCCAGCACCAGCGCCTGCTGCCGCGCGAGAATCCCCGACTGATGCAGTTGGTAAATCATGCGCTCAACGCGATAAGGATGCTCGTTCACGTCTTCGATGAACAAAATCCCGCCCTCTACTGGCGGCATGTACCGCGTGCCAATCAGCGACGCAATAATCGCCAGATTGCCACCCCACAACATGCCGGTAACATCGACGGACTGGACCTGCGGCACGTGGCTCGTCACCTTGAACGACGGGTGCGTGATCGCGTTCCAGAAATGCTCCATCATGAATGCGCTCGGCTCTTCCGCGCCGAAATCAGCAGCGAGCATCGGACCGCCAAAACTCTTCACCCCGGCCAGCGCGTATAGCGCCAACTGGATCGCGGTGAAGTCGCTATGGCCGACAAGCGCGATCGGCTGGTCTTGCAATCGACGCTGCAAACCCTCGTAGTCGAGGCCATGAAGAATGCGTGTAGCGCCGTAACCGCCCCGCACCGCCAATACGATGTCAGGCAGAGGACGCGTCGAATCCGCCAGCCGGTTCAGGTCCGCGGCACGTTCGCCGTCGGTGCCGCCGAAGCGTTCATAACGACGGTGCGCCGCCGACACATTCTCGAGTCGATGCCCCTGTGCGCGCAGGCGTTCCATCGCGCGCCCAACCACTTCAGAGTCGGGATAACCCGAGGGTGCGACGAGATCGATGGTACGTGTCGGGTGGGTCATGGGCGAATGGAAAGTGGATCGGTGGAATTGGGTAGCGCGGCGTTGCGGGCATCGCGCGCCTCACGCACGGCGCGCCGGCGTTCAGCAAAAAAACTGCGCAACGCGTTAGCGCATTCGTCGCCGAGCACCCCGCCGGTGACGCTTGTGTGGTGGTTCAAATTGCCGATGGCGAATGCATCTACAACACTCCCGCACGCGCCCGTCTTCGGATCGTGCGCGCCGAACACCACGCGGGCAATCCGCGCGTGCATGATCGCGCCCGCGCACATGATGCAGGGTTCGAGCGTGACGTAGAGTTCGCAACCCGGCAACCGGTAGTTTTCAAGCGCCAGGGACGCCGCGCGCAATGCGGCCATTTCGGCGTGCGCCGACGGATCATGAGCGCCGATCGGATGATTGAAGCCAGTCGCAATGACTTCATCGCCACGAACCAGAACCGCGCCGACCGGCACTTCGCCCAACGCACGCGCTTGCTCTGCGGCGGCTTGCGCGAGCGCCATGAAACGGCGGTCGCGCTCTGCGGCAGCCGTTAGCGCGAGATCGGTTGCGGGCGTAAGGGTCACTTTCCGGCGGCCTCAGCTTGCGCATTCCTGTCGTTCTCCGACAGACGCTCGGACAAACGTTCGGCAATGCGCCGCCGGTATTCAAGCGGTACGACGGTGCTGCAGCCGCGCAAGGATTCCAGCGCCATGTCCAGCGCGAGCATCTTCGCTTGCAGCTTGCGGCGGGTCGCCGGATCTTCGGTACTGCCTGCTTCATTTTGCAGGTCGCGAAGCGCGCGCAAATGTTCGACAGCAGGCGGCACGAAACCGGCATTTTTCATAATGCGGTTGGCAACGCGGACCTCTTCAGGGACCAGGGCGTCGTCGTCGAACTCGAGAGGCTCGCCCGCGCCGGGAAGGTTGTCGAACTCGCCGCGCGCGGCAGCGGCCGAAATTCGCTGTTCGACCAAGGCATCTAGCAGTTTCATCGGCGTTTTTGGTGTCGGCGACCGGTCTGTCGAACGTTTGTCTGAGAACGTTATCGAGCAGCGGGATCAAGCCAGACTGTCACGTTTTGAGGGTTGCGCTTCGCGGTGTCATTTACGCTCATCATTTACGTTCAATGAGTCACGTTCAATGAGCCGCCGGCTGCGTGGGAAGCCGGGTGAGCGATCCCGGCGCAACGCGCTTCGGGGATGCTTACTACCAAATTGGTATTCTATCAGGCGCCCCGTGCAGGGGAAGTTCAAGCCGGACGGAATGCGCTACGGGGCTCGGCTAGACCGGATCAACGGCCTTGCGCCGATAACCTTCCGTGGCGAGCAACAAGCTTCGTGTGTATTCGTGCGCCACGTTTTGCTCGCGGACCGCTTCAATGGGAAGCTGCTCCACAATCTCTCCATCGCGCATCACCGCGACCCGCTGGCATAAAAATCCGACGACCGCCATGTTGTGACTGACGAGGATCATCGTGAGATGGCGTTCGCGATGCAAGCGCCGCAGCAGGTTCAGGATTTCCGCCTGCACGGACACGTCGAGCGCGGAAGTCGGCTCGTCGAGCAGCAGCACGCGCGGCTCCACGATCAACGCCCGGGCGATCGCCACGCGCTGGCGCTGCCCGCCCGACAACTGATGCGCATACCGGAACCGGAACGCGGGCCCGAGGCCGACTTCCCGCAATGCGTCAACAATGCGGGCATCGTGGCGGTCCATGCCGTTAATGGCAAGCGGCTCCCGCAGCGTCTGGTCCACGGTAAAGCGCGGATAAAGCGATCCGTACGGGTCCTGGAACACCATCTGGACTTCGCGCCTGAACGCTCGATCGATGTGTTTGCCAAGCGTATGGCGGCCAATTCGCATCGAGCCGTTGGCGATGGGTACCAGCCCGGTCAGCGCGCGAAGCACGGTCGATTTGCCTGAACCCGATTCGCCGACAAGTCCGAACACCTCCCCTTCGCCGACATGAAACGTCGCCGAGCGAACTGCATCGGCGAAACCGGTTTTCGTTTTGAAGCGGACCTGTACGTTGTTTGCTTCGATCATGGCGCGACCTCGGCGAACCATGCGGGATCACGTTGCAGAACCGGCAGTTCATCCGGTGGATTGCGCAGCGGCGGACTCGCGGCCAGCAAACCGCGCGTGTACGGATGCTGCGCGTGGGCAAGATCGCGCGCCGCGCACGTCTCGACTACGCGTCCGCCGACCATCACCAGCACGCGATCGCAAAACGACATCACCAGCGGCAGGTCGTGACTGATGAAGATCAGCCCGGTGTTGTGCTTCGCGATCATTTCATCGAGCACCGACAACACCTGCATGGAGACGAGCACATCGAGCGCGCTGGTGGGTTCGTCGGCGATCAGCAAACTGGGGCCCGACGACACCATCATTGCAATCATCACGCGCTGGCCCATGCCGCCCGACAACTCGTGCGGATAGGCGTCGGCGACTCGCTGCGGATCGCGAATATGCACTGCCTCCAGCGCGGCGACAATGCGTTCGCGCATGGCCTTCGGGTTCAGCTTCGGCGATTGCCGCCCGAACGCCTCACGCATCTGCTGCGCGACCGTCATCACCGGGTTCAGCGAATACTTCGGGTCCTGCAGGATCATGCTCATCTGCGTGCCGCAAAGGCGTCGCCGCTCCTTCGGGCGCAGGGCGAGCAGGTCGTGGTTATCGAGGCGCATGACGTCGGCCGACCAATGTGCCGATGAAGGCAGCAGTCCCAGCAATGCGCGTCCCGTCAGCGATTTCCCCGACCCCGACTCTCCGACGATACCCAGCCGCTCACCTCTGGCGAGCGTCAGGGAGATGCCGCGCACCGCTTCGGTCAGCGTGCCGTCGTGGCCCTCGAACGCTATGCGCAGGTTATCGATCTTACAGAGGGTATCGGCTTGCATGTCAGCTTCCTTGGCGGGGATCGAAGACATCGCGCAGACCATCGCCGAGCAGGTTGAACGCAAGACTCACGAGCAGGATCGCGATGCCGGGAATGGTTGCGACCCACCACGCGTCGAGCAGCACGCCCCGCCCCGACGCCACCATGAAACCCCACTCCGGACTCGGCGGCTGTGCACCAAGCCCGAGAAAACCGAGTCCCGCGACCGTCAGGATAATGCCGGCCATGTCGAGCGTCGCGCGCACGATCACCGACGACGAACACAGCGGGACGATATAACGCAGCAGGATCCGCATGGACGACGCCCCTTGCAAGCGCGCAACGTGGATGAAATCAGCCTGCACGAGCCGCAGTGTCTCGGCGCGCGCAAGCCGCGCATACGGCGGCCACGCCGTGATGGAAATTGCGATCACCGCATTGATCACGCCCGGCCCGAGCGCCGCCGCGAATGCCAGCGCAAGCACGATCTTCGGGAACGCGAGCGCGATATCGGTCAGGCGCATCAGGACGGTATCGACGAAACCACCGCAGAAACCCGCCGTCGTACCGATCAGCAAACCCGCTGGCACGACCAGCACCACGACCAGGATCGCGATGCTCAACGTCAGGCGCGAGCCGATCACGAGTCGCGCGAGGATGTCGCGGCCGAGTTGATCCGTGCCGAACCAGTGCGACGGAGAACCGGGCGGCAACAGCCGGTCGCTGAGCACTTGCCGCAAGGGATCGTGCAGCGGCAACAGCGGCCCGATCGCGGCGAACACGATCATCAGTGTCAGGATCACCAGCCCGAACACGCTCAGCGGGTTGCTCGCGAAACGCCGCCAGCGACGGTACGCCAAACCCAACGCAGCCTGCCTGCGTGACGCGGGGGTATCCGTGAGAAGCCACGCACGCCACTCCTGGCGCGCTGGCTTCATTGTGTGCGTGGAATTGTCTGTGGATGGAAGCACGTCATGAACCTCGGGCAGTCATCGGGCGCGCGGATCGAACACGCGATACAGCGCGTCGGTCAGCAGGTTGAGCGTGATGAACGTGGCGCCAATCACGAGCGTGCTGCCCAGCACCGCGTTCATGTCGGCGTTGAGCAACGCACCGGTGAGATACGAGCCTATGCCCGGCCACGCAAATACGATCTCAGTCAGCACCGAACCTTCAAGAAGATAGCTATAAGCAAGCGCGATCACTGTCAGGAGCGGTACGGCTATGTTGCCGAATGCATGACGCCAGATCACGCGGCGTTCGCTCAGACCCATAGCCCGCGCAGTCACGATGTATTCCTGGCTCAACTGCTCGAGCATGAACGATCGCGTCATGCGGCTTAGGTAGGCGATGGAATAGAACGCGAGAATAGCTGCGGGCAACACAATGTGAGAAAACGCGTTCTTGAACACGTCCCACTCGCCCGCCAGAATGGAGTCGACCAGCAGGCTGCCTGTGCGGGTATCGACCAGACCGTCGTACAGCGGGTCGATACGGCCTGGCCCTGATACCCAATGCAACTTGGCGTAGAAGAGCAGCAAGCCCATCAGCGCGAGCCAGAACACCGGCAGCGAGCTTCCCGCCAGGCCGATGAAACGCGCGACGTGATCAATCCAGCGGTTATGGCGCACGGCGGCCGCCACGCCGAGCGGGACGCCAATCACGATGCCAATGACCGTGGACAGCGTAGCGAGCTCAAGCGTGGCGGGGAACACGCGTTTGATGTCGTCTATCACCGGGTTCGACGTCAGCAATGACATGCCGAGGTCGCCGTGCAGAACATCGCGCACGTAGATCAGGAATTGGACGATCAAGGGCTTGTCTAGCCCAAGCGCCACGCGCGCCGTTGCATAGGCCTGCGCCGACGCGCGCTCGCCGAGCATCGCAAGCAGCGGATCGATCGGGATTTTTCGTCCGATGAAAAACGTGACCCCGAGCAGCCCGATAAACGTGACGGCAAGCATCAGCAGCCAGCGCACGAACAGCCACGTCCGGCGCACGTCGGCGTGGCGGCTGAGCACTAGTTGCAGGCGCTGAAACGCGGTGAGTTGTGTAGCCACGCTTACTGTTTCTTCACATCACGATACGACACGAGGTCGAAGATCGGCCCGACCTCCAGGCCCGTCACACCCGGCCGCGCCGCGACTTGCGAGACCTTCTGGAACATGATTACGAACGGTGAGTTCGCGAGAAACTCTTTCTGCATTGCTTCATAGCGTTGCGCGCGTTTTGCTGTGGACGATTCCTCCAGCGCCGCCTGCGTCTCCTTCGTCAATTGCGGAATGTCCCATGCATTGCGCCACGCGAGCATCTTGAAGGCCGATTTGTCGGAGTTGTCCGGATTCCAAGCGAAGCCCTGCGCGTTGCTATGCGGATCGATGTAATCCGCCGACCACTCGCCAATATAAATGTCATGCTGACGCGCCCGATACTTGCCGAGGGTCTGCTTGTTGTCGCTTGAAATCAGTTCGACCTTGATCCCGCCTTGCGCCAGGTTCGCCTGCACGGCCTGCGCAATTTCGCCGTATGGCGAGTCGTTGCGCACGTCCATCTTCACCGTGAAGCCGTTCGGCACGCCGGCTTTTGCCAGCAGCGCTTTCGCCTTCGCTACGTCCTGATGGTACGGATTGACGTTCAACGCCCCGAGGAAACCTTCCGGCAGGAAGGTCTCGTGCACCTTGTACGTGGTCCGCACGATGTTCTGCTGAATGCCGTTGTAGTCGATCAGCCATTTCATGGCTTCCTGAACATCGGGCTTGGCAAGGTTCGCGTTCTTGTTGTTCAGGCCAAGGTACATCAGCGTTGCTTGCGGCACCGACGTCACGCGAATCGTGCCCTTCTTCGTCAAGGTTGCGAGGTCATCGGAACTCAGGTCACGCGCGATATCAATGTCGCCGTTCTCGATCATCAGCCGCTGGCTCGATGCTTCCGGCACATGCCGCAGCACGATCCGTTTCATCGCAAGCGGCACGCGATAACTATCGAAACGCTGCAGCACGATGCTGTCGTTCGCGGTCCACTTCACCAGCTTGTAGGCGCCCGATCCCGCTTCGTTTGTCTTGAGCCACTCGTTGCCGAAATCGTTACCCTTCGCGTGCGATTCGAGCAGCTTTCTGTCGAGCACGGAGGCCGGCCACGAGCCCAACACGTTCAACACGAACGTGGGCGCGTACTTCTGGTCAGTGGTGATCGATACGGTGCTGTCGTCGATTTTCTTCACGTTCTGCAACGCGTTTTCCTTCGTCAGCCCGATGCCCGCCAGCACCGCAGCCGCGCCTTTGTCGAGTAACGCCGTGCGCTGGATCGACCACGCGACGTCATCCGCGGTCAGCGGATTGCCCGAGTGGAACTTGAGGCCGGGGCGAATCTTGAAGGTGAACGTGAGACCGTCCTGGCTCACCGCCCAGGATTGAGCAACGTCGCCGTTGAAGTGCGCAGGATCTTTCAGATCGACGCGGATCAGGCGGTCATAGGTATTGGCCACATATTCCTGCGGCACCAGTTCGTAGATCTCGCCCGGGTCGAGCGTGGTGAATTCATCGAGTAAAGTGGCCATGACCAGCATGTCCTTCGGCGTGGCCGCTTCGGTCACGCGTGTGCCGGCCAGCATCAGGGTGGACGCTGCCGCGATGGCTGCCAACGCGTTGCACAATACCCGTTTCATACTCGCTCCGTGAGGGATGTTGATGAGATGTTCTGCGCGTTACCTGTGGCTACATCAGGTGCCAAGGTCCGCTGTCGGCATTGTCGATCAGGTCTAGTGCGCGCGAGCCTGGCAATTCGTAATGCCACCACTCGCTGGGAATATGGGTGAAACCGGCGCCGTGCATCACGCCAAGCAGCAACGTGCGGTTGCGTTGCACATGCTCCGGCAAACCCGGATGGAAGTGTTCGGAGGCAATCGACATCTCGTCGAAACCCGTACCCATATCGAGGTCCTCGCCTTGAGCGTCGACCAGCGTCAGGTCGATCGCGGTGCCGCGGCTATGGTTCGAGCCGCGCTTCAGATCGGCAATATAGGTCGGGTCGGGAAGGAAGTCCCAGAGCACCTGCTGGGCTTGCGGCGGTCGGTAGGCATCGAATATCTTCAGCGTCATGCCGATGTTGCCCGCTAGTTCGACGGCTTTCTTCAGGGCGGCTTCGGCCGGTGCCAGGAGCAAGCAATGCGCCGTCTTGTAGATCGGCTTGCCTGTCAGGTTGCGATCGGTTGCGTAGACCAGGTCGATCGCGACGCGGTGTGTTTCGGGAGTAATGGGCAGCAAACGGTGATCGGGCATCGGCGGCGTTGGTCTTTCAAGGCTCACGATTTCGTGCGGTGCCGTTATTGTTTATCAAAATGAATGGTTTGGGGGTGAATGTGGCGGACATGCCTCACTTGGCGGATAAAGGCACCCTTCGCGCATGGCCTTTAAACCCGCTGTACTCGAGGCATAACGACCCGTCGAGCCCATGTAACTGAAGCTACCGCCGATGGTCGCGCCTGTCCCAGGATCATCCGATCCTCGATTAAAACCCGCCAAAAATCCCGGCGTTGGGTTCGGACAAGGCGTGGACGGAAATGGCGGTACGCTGGGTGACGCTTAACGGTGGGGAGGGATGCGCTGGGTGCCGCGGCCTACTGGAACCCCGGGGGAGATGGGCAGTGTTTCTGCTTGGATAAACCTGATTATCGAGCAGTTGCGCCGATACCGAGAGGTGTCGACGGTGGATGAAAGCGCAATCGAAAGCGGTCCAACCACACCCGCAGAACCGCTTTCGATCCTTATACAGATTACTGCGCCGACTACTGCGCAGATTATTGCGCCATCGCGCCCGAGGCCGGATGCCCCATGCCCATTGCGTCGTGCTTTTTCATCTTGTCGTCCTTCTTCATCGCGTCCTTCGACATCGAATCTTTCGACATGGCATCCTTGGACATGGTGTCCTTCGCCATTGAATCGTGGGACATCGCGTCGCTTGCCTGGGCGAATGCCATGGAGCCGCTCAGGGCCAACGTTGCTGCGAGTGCTGCAGTGATGAACAGTTTCATATCAACCTCTTCGTGGAGTGAAAGTATCCGGTCGTGCCGGGGTGAATCGAAGTGCCTGACGCCGCGGTGTGTCGGAATATGTCTCGATCTTTCGTGACGTCAGGAACCTCCGAACCAGTTGTAGCCCTGATCGACCCAATAGCCGCCAGGGAATTTGTTCGTGACGAAAATCTCCATGATGTGCTTCGGATTTTTATAGCCCAATTTCGTAGGCATCCTTAGTTTCATCGGATAACCATATTTTGGCGGCAATTGCTGGCCGTCGAAGGTGAACGTCAGCAGAGTCTGCGAATGCAGGGCAGTCGGCATGTCGATGCTTTCGTAGTAATCGTCCGCGCACTTGAAACCGACATATTTCGCCGATGTGTCCGCCCCTACCCGCTTCAGGAACTCCGAGAACGGCGTGCCGCCCCAGCGTCCGATCGCACTCCACCCTTCCACGCAGATATGCCGCGTGATCTGCTCCGCTTTCGGCAACGCGTAAAGCTCGGGCAAAGTCCACGTTTTCGTGTTCTGCACCAACCCGCTTACTTTCAGGCGAAAGTCGGAACCATCGACAACAGGAACATCGTCAATCCCGTAGAACGCGTTGAATGGAAACGGCCGCGTGATCTGCGCTTCGGTGTAAGTTGGCGCGAGACGGTTCGGATCGAAGAGCCAGCCCTGCACGGTATCGTTCAGGCGAGACACGCGGCTGAGGAAGGTCTCAACGGATTTGTCGTCTGAGATACTGCAACCGGCCAGCA
Organism: Caballeronia sp. SBC1; assembly: GCF_011493005.1. Taxonomy (NCBI): domain Bacteria; kingdom Pseudomonadati; phylum Pseudomonadota; class Betaproteobacteria; order Burkholderiales; family Burkholderiaceae; genus Caballeronia; species Caballeronia sp. SBC1. The sequence continues at coordinate 1,535,977 of NZ_CP049156.1, read as the reverse complement.
TCGCGAGGCCGCCGAGCGTCACAATGCGCTTGCCGAACAAGCGACGGGACGGCATGTCGAGTTCGCGGCGAACGTCGATAATCAGCGACTCGCGGTCTACGCCCACGCGGTTTGGCTTCACGGGTTCCATGATCGAAATTCCTCGAGTCCTTAAGTTAGCTTTTAGCCGGGCGTGTGTGCACAGCTGAATTAGCGGCCACGAATCATCGTCAGCAGCGAGCGCGGCACCAGTGAAACCATGACCAGATGCACGACAATGAACGCCGCCAGCAGCGACATGGCCGAGAAGTGCACAACGCGTGCAAAGTCATAACCGCCCATCAGTTCGCGCAGAAGCGGAAACTGCACCGACTTCCAGATTGCAAGGCCGGACAAGATAAGCACGGTGATATCGAGCATCACGAACAGGTACGCGAACTTCTGCACTGCGTTGTATTTGCTCGGATCGGCATGCGACAAATGTCCCTTAAGCGCCTCGCCCAGGTCATGCAAAATTGCGCGTGGCGAGAGCGGAAAAAACTTGCGCTTGATGCGGCCCGTGACAACGTTCATCGCGAGATAAAAAAGACCGTTGAAGAACAGCAGCCACATTGCCGCAAAATGCCATTGCAGCGCGCCGCCAAGCCATCCGCCCAGCGTGATGCCCGGCGGAATCACAAAACCCTTGAATACCGGCGACGCATCGTAGATCCGCCATCCCGACAGCATCATCAGGATCGCTGCGAGCGCGTTCAGCCAATGTGAGATCCGTACCCAGGCGGGCTGAATGGTCCGCGAAGAACTGCTTACGCGGCTCGCTTGATGTGTTGCGTTCATCTGGGCCTCCATGACTTGCTTTCGTTGGCGGTGACTAAAATGCCGCCAGAGACATCTTGTGTGACCGGCTTGGTTGAACCGCTCCTTCATCGTCCGAATGAGGCGTTCAAAATCTGGTCGTTAGTTGTTAGTTAATTCGTTTCGACTGCGTGGCGGGTTACATCGACTAACGAAATTTTTTTATGAGCGCGAAGGCGTTCATGCAATGCGCTTATGTGAGTTAGTTCGTCGCGGAAGACTGGCCGGTTACAGCGAGGTATTTTTTTGCTACAAACAACCAGATGCAGCGGCGGCGTGACGCTTGGAAAAGGTTAGCGAGGCGATAGAGCGTTCCCATGGCGGCGGCTCTCTTATCCGACAAAAGCCCGTCCATTAAGCAACGCGAGTACCGGTCGCAAAAGTCCCTCCAGTAACGCGGATTCCGGCCGGCTACGCGCCAGCACCCGAATGCCGAGCAAGACCGCCAGCAAGAGTCGCGCGAAGTCTTCAGCAGGCTGCGCGGAAGAGATCTCGCCAGTTTGCTGACCTGCGGCCACGCAGCGGCCGAAATAGGCTTCGAGCTTGACCAGCACGCCAGCCACGACTTGCTGAAACTCTGGATCATGCGGCGCCATTTCCAGCGCCGAATTCACCAGCATGCAACCCTTGCGATCCTTGTCACTCAGTGAGCGATGGACGATCTCATCGAAGAACGCCTTGATCGATTGAAGCGGCGACAGCGTCCCCTCAAAACGCCGGACACGGTCGTCCACGCTTCGCGACACGTAGTGAGCCAGCGCCTTTCCATATAGCGCGTGTTTGTCACCAAACGCGTTGTAAAGGCTCGCGCCCGTGATGCCCATGCTGTCTGCCAGTTCGCGAACGGACGTAGCTTCGTACCCGCGGTTCCAGAAACACAGGACCGCGGCGTCGAGCACTGCGGCTTCGTCGAACTCTCTTGGCCGTGGCATGCAGTCCGTTACTCCCTTGAGCGAGGCAATATTGCCATTCCGTTTTCATTGCGATATTCTAAATCGATTGATCTAAAACATAAATGACAACGCGTCAGGCGGTAAAGACGGCGGTGCCAGAGTCTTACAGATGCATTTCAAATGCTGCGCAGCGGTGTGTCCGGATGGCCGCGCCTGTTTCGCCCTGCCCGTCACGACCTACACTTTCTGCGCACGACGCCAGGCGGGCTCCTGCCGTCCGCCTAGTCCAGCCGCAAGCGGCCCAACTCAATACCCAAGGACGAGATGATCCGTTTTTACTTTCACCCGACCCCGAACCCCGCCAAAGTCGCCCTCTTTCTCGAAGAAGCAGGACTCGACTACGAAGTGTTCCCCGTTGACACCAGCAAGGGCGAGCAGCATCTGCCGGCTTTCAGAAGCATCAATCCGAACGGCAAGGTGCCCGCCATCATCGATACAGACGGTCCAGGTGGAATCGAAGCAAGGGTGTTTGATTCCAGCGCGATCCTGCTATACCTCGCCGACAAGACCCAGCGTTTCGCGGGTAAGCCCTCGGACCGGCCCGAACTGCTCTCGTGGCTGTTCTTTATCAGCTCCGGACTCGGCCCCTTCTCCGGCCAGGCGGTGCACTTCCAGCACGCCGCGCCCGAGAAGATTCCCTATGCGATCAACCGGTACCGGCGGGAAATCGAACGGCACTATCGTGTGCTTGACGAGCACTTGTCGGGACGCGAGTTCATCGTGGGAGACGAATATTCGATCGTCGATATGTCCGCGTGGGGATGGCTGGAGCGCGCGTCACGAGTGTTGGCCACCGACGCGCCGCTTGCCGCATTCCCGAACCTGAGCCGTTTCTTCGACGCTATCAGCGCGCGCCCCGCCGTTGCACGCGCGCGGGCGGTGGGCCGCGATCTTACGTTCAAGCGTGAGGTGGACGAAGAGACGCGGCGTGCGCTGTTCCCATCGAATTATCCCGAGACCGCACGCTAACCGAGAGCCCTCCCGCGATCGACAGAAGCAAGCGGATCCTGCACAATCCGCTCGCTTTGTCGTCTGCGCTAACAGTGCTACATAGGTGCGCCGCGTTTGCATGCCGCACCTGTAGCCTGCAGCGGCCGCGAAGCATTGGCTTACAGCGCGGCTTAGAATCGCGGTAGTCTCCGGCGTCAGAACCTGAAGCAACTGACCACGCGCACCGCAAGACCCGCGTTACCACTTTACAAAATGCCTGCAGTAGCATGGCCGCCACAACCGTGTTCATTCCCGGCGCCGGGAACGCCGACATTCGTCGGCACGACCGTCGCAATTTATTTGAAGCGCGCTGTAACCCGATCCCGCGATGAAGCGAATAATACAAAGTGGTTCTGTGCCTGGTGTTGAAGAACGGTTGAGGGCCCTGTTTATTCGCGGCCTGAATGGCGACGCTGTCGCCTACCGGTCGTTCCTCGACGACTTGACGGGACATCTGCGCGGCTTCCTGAGAAAGCGCATTTATTACCTGCAGGACGACATAGAAGATGTCGTGCAGGAAATCCTGCTGGCCGTGCACAACAGCCGCCACACTTATCGCCCGGACGAGCCGTTGACCGCCTGGGTGCATGGGATCGCACGTTATAAGCTGATGGATTTTTTCCGCGCGAGATCGCGGCGCGAAGCATTGAACGATCCGCTGGACGACGCGTTGGAAATCTTCGCGACCTCGGACGAAGAACCCGCCGATGCCAAACGCGATGTCGGCAAGCTGCTTGAACAATTGCCCGACCGTCACCGGCTGCCGATCGTACACGTGAAGCTTCAAGGGCTCTCCGTGACCGAGACCGCGGCGCTCACGGGGATGTCGGAGTCGGCCGTCAAAGTGGGCATCCACCGCGGACTGAAAGCACTGGCAGCAAAGATTCGAGGCACCGCATGAAAACCGAGGACCTGATTTCGCTTCTATCGACTGGCGTAACGCCGGTCGACCCACGCGTGTCCACGCGCCGCTTCGGACGTGCAATTGTACTGGGTGGCCTTGGCGCGCTCGTGCTGATGGCGGTGATTTTTGGCGTACGGCCGGACATCGCCGAAGTCTCGCGCACGCCTATTTTCTGGGCCAGGTTCGCGTTTCCAACATCGCTCGCCGCAACGGCGTTGTTCCTGGCGGTGAGGCTGTCGCGGCCCGGGACGACCACGGCCAAATTCTGGGCAATGCCTGCGGTGCCCGTGCTCGTTGTATGGAGCGCGGCAGTGGCGGTATTGTGTCTCGCCTCGCCCGACGCACGTTTGCCGCTTGTCATGGGCCACACGTGGCGTACGTGCCCATTCAATATCCTGCTGTTGTCGGTGCCGGCGTTTGTCGCTGTGTTCTGGGCAATCCGCGGACTCGCGCCAACCCGGCTAAGGCTCGCCGGGGCAGCGGGTGGCATGCTCGCGGGCACGATCGCGACGATGGCGTATTGCTTCCACTGCCCCGAGATGAGCGTCGCGTTCTGGGCCGTCTGGTACCTGCTCGGCATGACGCTTGCCACGCTGATCGGCGCCTTGCTTGGGCCGCGTTTCTTGCGCTGGTAAGTAAGGCTGAAGCAAGGCTGCGGGTAAAAATTATCGCTCGGGCGTAACCCGGCCACTCCGCGAAACGAATAGAAATCATGCGATGGCGCATGACGCTGCTTAACGGCTAGCAGCGTTGTCGCTTCATTGTCGTTTCGATGTCGTTTCTCATCAGCGGAGTGGTCATGAAAACCAGCGAGTTCGTATCGATGCTTGCAACAGGCATCGTCCCGACCCCTCCGCATGTGATCGCACGACGCTTTGCAACGGCACTATTCTTCGGATTGACTGGCGCCGCCTGCATGGTCGTCGCGATCTACGGCGTGCGCGGCGACATGCCGCAAATGCTGACTACTCCCCTCTTCTGGTTGAAGGTTGCGTTCCCGCTCGCAGTCGTAGGCGCATCGCTTTTCGTCGCGATGCGGCTGTCACGTCCAGGCGCTGATATGGCAATGGCCTGGGTCGCGCTCGCCATTCCACTCGTGCTGATCTGGCTGACGGCGCTAGTTGTGATTGTTGCCGCTCCGCCAACGCTGCGGCTTCAGCTTGTACTTGGCAAGACCTGGCAAGTCTGCACGATGAATATCGTGATCTTGTCAGCACCCACATTTGTCGCCGTGTTCTGGGCCATGAAAGGGCTGGCGCCGACTCGACCGGTTATCGCGGGCGCGGCAGCCGGCCTGCTAAGCGGCGCGCAAGCGGTGCTCGTTTATACGCTCTATTGCGTGGAGATGACCGTGCCGTTCTGGGGCGTGTGGTATGTGCTGGGCATGGCGGTGCCAACGGTGCTGGGTGGTTTGCTGGGACCCAGAGTGCTACGGTGGTGAGACCTGAACCGGGGGTCGTCGTGGACGTCAGCCAGGCCATCGCTTCAACGGCTGCGCGTCCCCGTATCCAGGCGATCAACCCGCACTGGCGGCACGAACCACGCAAGGCAAAGTCCCACGATCGCTGCTGCGGCCGCCAGCCCTAGTCCCACGTGTATCGATTCAATCAACGCACCGCGCGCCGATTGCATCATCGCGTCGCCGGCATGACCCGCCATGATCAGGCGACCGATCAGCGCCGCCTGTTCCGCACGATCGATCAGAAGCTCAGGACTCGCGAATGACTTGAACCATTGCGTCGCCTGATACGTATCCAGCGACCGATGCACGCCGCTCGTATAGAGGTGGCCGAGCAACGCGCCTGTCATTGCCGTCCCAAGCATGCCGCCAAACAATCGCAGCGATTGAAGCAGTGCCGTCGCGGCGCCCAGATGATCGCGAGCGACAAGTTGCTGCGAAAAAAGCGTGAGGTTCGACACGACCAGACCGAGTCCGATACCGCTGAATCCCATGCATGCCATCCACACGAGGTGAGGCACAGCCCCGGTGATCGCGACGAGACAAAGCGCGGCACACGCAAACAGCGCAAAGCCGATATACATCACACCATTCGCATGCCTGATGCGCGTGACGATGCGGTTATTCACCACGCTGCCCACGGTCGTCCCCAGCAGAAGCGGCGTAATGAGCATGCCCGAATCATGCGGCGACATCGCAAAGCCGCCCTGGAACAGCAAGGGCACGTAGAAGACCAGCGAGAAGAGCGAGAAACCACCAAGTACGGCCATCGCGAACAAGGCCGCGAGTTTTCGATCCACGAGCATATCGACGGGAATGATCGGGTAAAGCATGCGCTTTTCCCAGAACAGCAGCACCGCTGCGCCGGCCAAGGTGAGGAAACCCAATGCACAGGTCACGGGTGTGATGCCCTCATTCGGCACCCATTCAATCAGCAGTTGAAGCCCGCCGAATGTGGACGCCAGCACCAGCGCGCCAACCCAGTCCAGTTTCACGGGGGCGGCTGAACGCGGCCGCCGGAGATGCGGCAGGAAAGCGCGGACGAAGAACAACGAGACAATGCCCACCGGCAGGTTGACGAAAAACACGAGCCGCCATCCGCCGTACTGGGTCAGCACACCGCCTAGCGTCGGACCAACGATATTCGCCAAAGCAAACGCCGAACTGACGAACACCAGCCAGCGAAGGCGAAGCTTCGGGTCGGGGAAAAGATCGGCGACGGTGGCGAACATCGTGCCCACCAGGATGCCGCCGCCAATCCCTTGCAAGCCGCGCGCGATCACGAGGAACAGCATATTGGCCGCCATGCCGCACATGACAGACGCGATGGTGAAGAGAATAATCGCGGCCATTAAAAACGGCTTGCGGCCAAACAGGTCGCCTAAGCGCCCGAAGATCGGGATCGTGATGACCGATGTCAGCATGTACGACGTAGCCACCCACGCATACAAGTCAAACCCCTTGAGATCAGCGACGATACGCGGCAACGCTGTCCCCACAATCGTCTGATCGAGGGCGACCAGCATTGCTACAAACGATACGCCAAGCATCGCCAATACCGACTCGCGGAACGGCAGCAACTGTCCGGCTTCAATAGGTGCAGCGATGTCCGGGGTCATGGCGTCCTCCTGATGCTGTGGGGAACTGCTGCTGTGCGGAGCCTATGGCTTGGTGGCTTCCGCTTACTTAGCCTGCCTGAGGCCGCGCGCGTGCACAAGTGAAGTCATGACGTGCAGGATGGCTAGCAGCGGGCGTGATGTCGGTAGTTCGGTTGCGCTTCCGATACGGTTACACGCGTGAGCCGAGACTCCCGTGCATCTTCGGTGCGCCGGCCCCGTACGCTTGGGGTTTGGCTTATCTGAGGAAATTCTTCTCACAGCAGTGCTATATACGTTTCATAGGGGTAAACGGATGCTTCGAGGCAATTTCACGCTAGCTGTAACCGGTTTTTACGGATCGCCGAAATAACTATCAGGCTAGGCGACTTCTTGATCAGACATTCGCCAGCCAGACTTTGCTCGCGGACAAATTCAGATACTCGTCAACCTTGACGATGAAGGCCTGTGACCGCGGTCGTGCCAAGCCGCTTCCCGGTCAACGGCATCCTACTTTTCACCTTCGGAGTCCGTCATGCGTGCTTCATCGATCCTGTCACTTGTCACGCTACTCGTTGCCTTCTGCGCCGCCACGGCCAGCGCCGCTTCCGCGAACGCATGTAGTGCATCGAGCCCCGAGCATCGCGCCGCGCTCGTCGAACTCTATACGAGCGAGGGTTGCAACAGTTGCCCGCCAGCGGACAACTGGTTGAGCGAACTCGATCATGCTCGCAAGACCAACACCATCGTACCGCTGGCGCTGCATGTGGACTACTGGGATAGTTGGGCATGGAAGGATCGCTTTGCGCAACCCGCGTTCACCACGCGCCAGCAGCAACTGACCTACACGGGCGGCGGCCACGTGGTGTACACGCCAGAGATTTTCGTAGGCGGCCGCGAGTTGCGTAGCTGGTCAAACGACGCGAGCTTCGAGTCCCGCATTCAGCAGTTAAATAACGAAGCCCCACTCGCCGATATCCACATTGACGGCCATCCTTCCGCGCCCGGTCACGTCGTATTCGACGCTGCATTCACCGCTCGCAAGGACCTTCCCGACGACGCGGTCGCGTACGCCGCCGTGTATGAAAACCAACTCGTCAGTGCGGTGAAAGGCGGCGAAAACAGCGGTGCGACGTTGCATCATGACCGTGTGGTGCGTCGCTGGATCGGACCGGTTCGAATAGTCGATGGACGCGCGTTGATCACCGGCGACTACGCATCGGCCGATGGCCACGAAGGCGTGGTGGCCTTCGTCGAGCGCGGAGCAACGGGGGAAGTGCTGCAGGTGGCGGAACTGCCCTCGTGCGGCAGCTGACGCTTCAACGCCCTAAGGCTAATTGCAACTCGGGCAGCGGTTTATTCCGCGCTCTGAGCGTCGTGATCCCACACGGGAAACGGGTCCGCGAGTCGCTGCCACGCGCCTGCCCTCCCGATTGTTCAGGATGTGGTTGAGTAACGTGGTCTTTCCTGCTCCCAGGAAGCCTGACAAAACAGTTACGGGCAGCTTGTTCATTCTTTCCGTCCAAAAAGTTCTCGCACAATTGATAGCGAATGTTATAACATTGCATTCGTAAATCGCAGAACTTTTTATCCGCTTAGCACTCCGCGGCCTCCGCCTTGGTCGCATGGCTTGATATACCTGCACATGGGGCCTGTTCGGTATCGATTAGGACTACGTTCTTTACAAATGAAGAGCGATCCCTGGGAATCGTACGACGTCACCCGCAGCGAACATCCAACACAATCCATCCAGAAAAATAATCGATGAAAAATCGTACGCTCATCGCCCACGCGGCCCTTTTGCTGTTCGCTCAGTTCGCCGCGGGACAGGCTTATGCAGCAGGTTCGGACAGCGCCGTGTCAGGCTCCGTCACCGATAGTTCCGGTAAGCCCGTCGCCAATGCCAGCGTGGCGCTGCAAAACGCGAGCGGTGCATCCGTCGGCGCAACAAGCACGGACGCCACGGGACATTTCTCTGTCCATCATGTCGCGCCGGGAACCTATGCGGTCGTCGTTGCGGCGTCAGGCTACGCAAGCGGCAGCAGCATCGCGACGGCGAGCGACGGCGTGGATGCGTCCGTATCAGTGGCGCTCACCAGGAGCGACACGATCGATGTGCAGGTCAATGCAAAGCGGCTCGATCGCGCACGCAACGGCCTGCTGCCTGAAACAGGTAGCAGCGTGTATCGCTTCAGCCAGGCGGATATTGATACCCTTCCCGCCGGTCAGGACACGCCGCTTAATCAAGTGCTGCTGCAAGCGCCCGGCGTGGCGAGCGATTCGTACGGCCAGTTGCACGTGCGCGGCGATCACGCGAACCTGCAATACCGTATTAACGGCATCATCATTCCGGAACCGATCAGCGGATTCGGCCAGTCGCTGGACACGCGCATCATCGATCAGCTCAACCTGTTAACCGGCGCATTGCCCGCACAATACGGCGACCGTACAGCGGGTATCGTCGATATTCATACGAAGAATGGCGACCAGGGCAACGGCGGTTCTGTCGATGTATTCGGCGGCAGCCACCAGACCATCAAGACCAGCGCCGACGTCTTCGGCAGCCAAGGACCATTCAGCTACTATTTCAGCGGCTCGCTGGGCGAGAACAATCTCGGCATTGAAAATCCGACGTCGAGCGCGAGTCCGATTCACGACCACACGCGCCAGGGCGACGCGTTCGGCCTGATGTCCTACATCATCAATCCGCTCACGCGCGTGAGCCTGATGTTCGGCACGACGAGCAATCAGTTCCAGATTCCCAATACACCCGGCTTGCCGACCGCCTTCACCTTGAACGGCAACACCACCTTCGAATCCAGCAATCTCAACGAGACACAGTCCGAACTCAACCAGTTTGCGGTCGTCGCGCTGCAAGGTACCAATGGAGGTGCGCTGGACTATCAGGTCGCGTTCTTTACGCGCTACTCGCGCACGCAATTCAATCCTGACCCGGTGGGCGACCTGCTGTTCAACGGTGTGGCCGCGAGCGATTTTCACAGCGACAGCGCCAACGGCGTGCAAGCGGATACGACCTATCGGCTCAACGATAAACACACGCTTCGCGCAGGCATTTCGTTCCAGCAGGAACATGCGGTCTTCAACAACGACCTGAGCGTCTTCCCCGCCGATGCCGACGGTAACCAGCTCTCCGATCAGCCGTTCAACGTGCCTGATTCGAGCAGCAAGACGGGGTATCTCTATAGCGCGTACATTCAGGACGAGTGGAAACTGACCGACAAGCTCACGATCAACTACGGCCTGCGCTACGACAAGATGGACGAGTACGTAAGCGCAAGCCAGCTAAGTCCGCGCGTGGGCCTCGTCTATGCATTGACACCTTCAACAACGGTTCACGCCGGCTATTCCCGTTATTTCACGCCACCTGCGTTCGAGCTTGTATCGGGCGAAGATATCGCGCGCTTCGTGGGTACGACTGCCCAGACATCGAGCCAGAACGATCCGGTGCAGCCGGAACGGAGCCACTATTTCGATCTTGGCATAACCCAGCGGTTGAGCTCCACTGTCACGGTAGGCGTCGACGCCTACTATAAAAAATCGACGAACCTGCTGGACGAAGGTCAGTTCGGAACTGCGCTGATTTTCACACCGTTCAACTATCAATATGGCCGTGTTTATGGCGTCGAATTTACCAGCAACTATAAGCAAGACAATGTCTCGGCCTACATGAACGTCGCGTTCAGCCGTGCGCAGGGCAAGGACATCGACTCGGCGCAGTTCAATTTTGATGCCAGCGAACTCGCTTACATCAGCAATCATTGGGTATACCTCGATCACGACCAGCGCGTGACCGCTTCGTTCGGCGGTGCCTACCAGTTGGGTAAGACCACCTTCACCTTCGACGGCATTGTGGGTAGCGGGTTGCGCAGCGGCTTTGCGAACACGGACCACCTGCCTTTCTACACGCAGGTGAATCTGGGCGTGATCCATCACTTCAACTTTAACGAACCGCTGATCGGCAAGTTCGACGCGCGCCTGCTGCTCATCAACGCGTTCAACCGCGTCTACGAGTTGCGCGACGGGTCGGGCATTGGCGTAGGCGCGCCACAGTATGGCCCGCACATTGCCGTATATGCGGGCATCACGAAGAATTTTTAATAGATTGGATTACTTAACGAAAAGGCTTTGATCATGCAGGATTGGGTAGGTGTTGCTGCCGCTGCACAGGTCGGCGGCTGGGTGGTGTATCCGCTCACGCTGCTTGCCGTGCTGGCAATCGCTATCGTTCTCGACCGCGCGTATGTGTTCGTGCGGTTTGCAAGCCAGCCAGCGGTTGGGCCCGAGTCTGGAAGCAACACGCTGCCGGAACAGCATGCGTTCAGACGTCTCGACGCCGCCGTAATAGCGCCAACCGGAACACCGTTATGGCTGCTCGAAGCCCGCGCTCAATCGTTTGCAACGCGTATCGAACGGGACATGAGCCGCGGCTTCTGGGTGTTGGAGACTATCGTGACGGCCGCGCCCCTGCTCGGGCTGCTGGGGACCATTGTCGGAATGATGCATTCGTTCCAGCTTTTCGGCGGCAACGGCCTGGTTAATCCTGGCGGTGTGACCGGTGGGGTGGCGCAATCGCTGGTGGCGACAGCTATCGGATTGGTCGTCGCGTTGTTCGCGCTTTTCGCGTTCAATTATTTCTCGCGACGCCTTGAACGCCTGATCGATGACCTTGAGGCGCACGCCAACGAGCGTCTCAGCGAGATCCGGCTCAAGGCTGAAAGCGCCCACGCGATGCCCGGAGGCACGCAATGAAGTTCCGGCGCTCGCAGGCGTCCAAGCGTGGGCGCATCGAGATCATTCCGATGATTGACGTGATGTTCTTCCTGCTCGCCACCTTTATGCTGGCGTCGCTGGCTATGCAGCGGCTGGATGCCGTCAAGGTCGATTTGCCGTCGGGACAGGCGCAGCAGATGTCCGAAGATCAGCCTTTGACGCTGGCGGTCGATCGCACGAACACGATCTTCCTGAATCGACAGCGCGTGCGTCCTGATCAGGTCGAAGCCAGCGTCAGGCGGCTTCTCAAACCGGACCGGAACGTGGTCATTGCCGCGGACGACACCGCGGCACAAGGAGCCGTTGTTCAGGCCATGCTGGCGGCGCGGCGCGCGGGCGCGGAGCATTTCCTGATGGCAATACATCGTGAGTAGTGGGACGGGGAGAGGCGCAGGTTTGATGGGTGCACAACGAATCAGATTTAGCGTGGCCCTTCTGATTGCGTTTGTACTTTGGGCCGTTCTGCTGACCCAGTTCGTGAACCCACTCTTGCGTCCCCTGCCGAGCGTCGCCGCCCCGGTGCAACCGACTATGGAAATACGTCTTGTCGAATTGGCCGCGCCCTCCGCAAATACGCCTGCTGCGGCCCCTTCGGCAGTCACCCCGCAGGTGCACGCACGGCGAGATCCAAAGCCGGCCCGAGTGGCGAAACCGCACCAAATCCAGCATCCGACCCCGGGACGCGCAATTGCGAAAACTGACCAACCGGCACCGCCAGCGCAGCCGGAGGCAAGCCCCCCGGCGACATCTACTGCGGCTGTGACAACGTCGTCATCTTCTGCGTCAACAAGCAATACAGTAGCCGCGCCAGCAGGTTCCGCCGCACGCGTCATCAGTCAGCCAATGCCTTCTCTCCCCGACGATCTTCGCGAGGATGCCTATCAAACTGTTGCTGTCGCTCGTTTCGATATCCACGCGGATGGAACGATTGAAGTAGAACTTTCTAAGCCGACGCAAAACCCTCGCCTGAACTCGTTACTGTTGGAAACGCTGCGCAAATGGCGTTTTTTCCCCGCGATGCAAGGCGGACATCCCGTGGAGAGTCATCAGGACGTGCGGGTGCATTTCAACGTGAGTTAAACCGTTCGCCTTAGCACGAGCTGAGACATTGGTCGCGACCGCAATACGGATTGGTAAGCAGCCGTCTTCAGGATCAAGGTTGCCGCTCATTGATTAGCTCACGCCATAAGCGGCCATCGCGCAAGCTGCACATGCTGAGTTTTGCCGACCCTGCTATCGACCAGAACAAACTCGCGCGCGGTCCAGCGAACCGGTTCGATAGTTCGTTCGGCAACTGCCTGCTTGTCGTAAAGCAAAGTCAGATGCGGCACGAATCCTGATGGTTTCGGAGTAAATCCGGCCTTCGCCAACGTCGTGCCGAGAACGCGGTGAAGCTCCTTCAGAGCAGCGACACTGTCGCTTCCGAGCAGCACAAGCGGCTGGTCTCGGGTCCTCCGCTTAAAACTGCCGGCATGATCAAACACCAAGTCGAATGCGGGCATCGAAATGGTGGAAGCAGTGGCTTGTGCCCACGAGGCGGCACGTTCAAAAGACGTATCGTAGATACCGATGGAATGCAATGTCACATGAAAGTGGGCAGTCGGAAGCGGCTTTGCCTTCAGGCCATGTTCGACGCGCAGACGCTTTGCCAACCGTTCGATACGCGCGGCAGTATCCGGGTCCGGCATAATCGCGAAGAATAGGTGATGACGCTCAACCGGCCGCCACGCAAGCCTTGCGTCTAATCCCGGTAGTACTAATTTCTCTGACATACGCTTGTCTGTGGCGCGACAATCTGGATGAGAGACGCGCGACAATCAAGTTGAGAATGTCGCGGCAGAAATGATGATGCCGATGTTGATTGACGCTGGCAAGCGTTTATTGATTGACGTGCGGCGTTGATTGACGCGGGCGAGTGGGTGTCGCGCGACAATCAAGCTGAAGCGATCAGTCGATGAGGATTGCTGTGTAATTGTGACGCCGCAGGTATTCTGGCTGCACGACAATCAGATGAGAATGTGGTGGCGTGGAAGGTGAATCCGGGGTTGATTGACGCCGGCTAGCTTTGCCTGCGAGCCGCGCGTCAATCAGGATGAGAACAGCGGGTCATTCGGTGAGGTCGATGCCGTGCTGATCCTCCTGTGTCGGTGGCACGCCAACGTTCTTTGGTGTCGCTCGACTGGCCGGGCGTCCCGGTCCCTGCTGCTTGCGCTGCAGGGCAGTACGGCGACGGTAGCTTTCGACGTTCAGCTCAAAGATGGTCGAGTGATGGACCAGCCGGTCGACGGCGGCCACCGTCATGGCCCGGTCGGGGAAAACCTTGTCCCATTCGCCAAACGGCTGGTTGGCCGTTATGCAAAGGGAACGGCGCTCGTACCTGGCGCTGATGAGCTCGAACAGCACTGACGTCTCTGCCTGATCCTTGCTGACATATGCGAAATCGTCCAGGATGACCAGGTCGAAGCGATCCAGCCGGTTGATGGCGGACTCCAGCGCGAGCTCGCGGCGCGCGACCTGCAACCGTTGCACGAGGTCGGTAGTGCGAGCGAAGAGGACCTTCCAGCCCTTCTCCAGCAGGCTCAGTCCGATGGCCGACGACAAGTGCGATTTGCCCCCTCCGCTCGGCCCCAGAAGAATCAGGTTGGTGCCGTTACGCAACCAGCCGTCGCCCGCGCAAAGCGCCGAGACGTGCGCGCGCGACACCATTGGCACCGCGTCGAAATCGAAGTTCTCCAGTGTCTTGCCCGGCAGGAGCTTGGCGTCCCTGAGGTGACGTTCGACTCGGCGTCGATCGCGCTCGGCGATCTCGTGTTCGGCCAGCGCCATCAGCAGGCGTGCTGCCGGCCAGCCTTCCGTGTCGGAGCGCTCGGCAAAGCTGGACCAGATCTGCTTGATGGCGGGCAGCCGCAAATCGTTGAGCAGCAGCGACAAGCGGGTGGCGTCGATGTCGAGATTCATGCCGTCACCTCCGTTGCCATGTCAAGCAGGGCTTCGTAGTCGCTCAGCGCGGCGAGCTGGATGTTCACCTCTGGCATGCTGCTCGTCGGCTTCGCTTCGAAGCGCGAACACAGTGCGTCGAGATCGGGTAACCGTCCATCGTCCAGGCACTGTTGCAGCGCCTTGGCCAGTTGGGCTTCGCAGTTGTGCTCGTGGGCCAGGCTGAGCAGTTCTACCATGGTCCTGCATGCCTGACGCTCCGGGAGCTGCTCGAGCAGGCGATCGAAGCTCAGGCGATACGCCTCGCGCGGAAAGATCTGATCGCGGTAGACCAGGTTGAGCAGTGCCATGGGCTTGCGGCGCAGCGCGTGGATGACGTGCCGGTAGTTGATGACATGGCCGTGCTTGCCCTTGGGACCCGCACGGCCGCGCTGCAGTGTCATCAGGGCCGTACTGCCCAGAAACAGCTCCAGCCGGTCGTCGTACAGGCGCACGCGCAGGTGATGGCCGATCAGCCGGGACGGGACGGTATAGAACACCTTGCGCAGGACGAAGCCGCAGGTGGTCGTGACGTACACGCGCGTTTCCTCGTAGTCACACGTACGCTGGGCCGGAAGCGGCTGAAGCAGTGCCCGCTCGAGCTCAATGCGTTTGCCATTACGCGCGTTGATTCGACCGACGATCTCGTCGATGAAGCGGCGATAGGAACCAAGATCGTCGAAGTCGTGACTGCCGCGCAGAAGCAACGCATCACGCGCTGCGCTCTTGAGGTGGCCATGAGGGCTCTCGATGGAGCCGTTCTCGTGGGCAACGCCACGGTTGTTGCGTGTGGGCTGCATGCCGTAGTGGGCGCACAGCGCATCGTAACGCGTGGTCAGATCCTTGCGCGCGTCGGCATCGAGATTGCGGAACGCCGCCGACAGGCTGTCGCTGCGGTGCTCGCGCGGCGCGCCCCCGAGTGCCCAGATGGCGTTCTGCAGCCCTTCGGCCAGCGCGACATAGCTCTCGCCGCCGAGAATGACGTGAGCGTGCTCAAAGCCCGAGCAGGCCAGCCGGAAGTGATAGAGGCGGTGGTCAAGCGCGACACCCGCCACGGTGACGCCCAAGCTGTCCATCTCGGTGAAGTCGGACAACCCGAGACGACCGGGTTCGTGTACCTGACGGAACATAACGTCATGCTCCTCGCCATGGAGTGCGCGCCAGTCGCGAATACGGCGCTCCAGTGTGCGGCGCACGTTGCCCGGAAGGTCGGGATGGCGCCGAAGCATCTCGTCCAGTACGGCTATCGGCCGGATGCCGGGAGCGCACTGGAGCAGCGGCACGATCTCTGTGTCAAAGATTGCCGCCAGGGGATCGGGACGGCGACGCGCACGTGGTGCCTTCTTCTTCGATGGCAGTCGCCGGTCCTGATCGATGCGATAACCCGTGGCGGCGCTGAACCCGGCGCGCGCAGCCGCTTGAGCTGGTCCTTCCTTGAGTCTGTACTTCATGAAGAGCCTCATCTGATGGTCGTTGATGTGTCGGCCGGGCAACTCAGCCTCCCTTCGCTACATGGAAGAGCTGTTCATACCCGATTTACCGCGACCACCGACAAGGCACCCCGGCAGCGGGGCGGACTCCTCGGCGCGGCGTTGCGGCAGCGGTTCTGGGCTACGCCCTCCACCGCTGCCGCAACGCCAGTACTCTCATCCTGATTGACGCACGGCTCTCATCTTGTTTGACGCGCGGCACTTGTCACGCCCCCGGCTCACGTTCTAGCTTTAAGCGACACCCACTGTCACCGCAGACTACTACCTGTCGGCCGACGGAACCGGAAAAACGTTCTCGCTTTCTTCGGTGGCAGGTCTTCGCCTAGCAACCCGAACTCGATAGGCGCACGTGTGTAGAAAACATGCACGTGTTCTGCGCGCACCGCTTCCAGAATCTCGTCGGCTTCATGCTCGGTCACCGCCAGGATGACCTGTAGCGGCTGATCCGCGAGTTTAAGAATATGCGCGGCATGATGAGCGCCCGCGTGCCCGATCCCCTCAGCTGCGCTGATGACGGTCGCCCCTCGAATGCCGCGTTTGCGAACCTCTTGCAGAAGCCATTCACAAAACGTCAGATGACCGCATTTGCGGTTCTGCTCAGTGTAGAACGTCAGTTGATAGCCGTTCATACCGACCTCCGCGGCGACACATCCCGAGTGCTGATCGAACGCCACCCTTTTAAACTTTCGTACGTACGCTCACCGCGCCGATGAGAACGGACAGCCCGCGTGACACTGGCAATAAATCGCACGACACTTAATTGTAGGTCACGTCTTTACGACCGTCACACTTGGCGCAATGCAACAAACGGCCGTTCCTCACGGCTCCCCGAGCACCTCGTACTCGGTCGGAGCACGTGTATAAAACAGATTCGCGCCACCTTGCCTGAGACTCGCGAGCAGCGCATCGATCCGCGCATCTTCCGCGACGACCGTTACCACGACCGGTTGATCAGCCAGTTCGAAAAAACGCGCGGCGTGATACCTGCCAAGCATATCGACAGCTTCAGTAACCTCAACGACCGTCGCCCCGACAATGCCAATCTTCCTGGTCTCTTCAAGGATCCAGTCGACCACCGTCAGATGATGCATGCGATGACTCTGCGTTGCTGCATAGACCGTAAGCTGACTTCCTTTCATGGGATCCTCCGCTCGACTGGTGTTCAGACGATCGCCGACGCAACGCTGGGCGATCGTTTCAATCGACCACCTGGACCTTCCCCGAGGCGAGATCGTAGATCGCCCCGACCACTTGCACCTTGCCCGCTCTCACGTACTCTCCGATCAGCGGCTTCGAGACCCTCAAGCGGTTGGCGTTCAGCCGCACATTTTCGATAGTGGTCTCCGCCACGAGATCGCCGTGTCCATGCGTCCTGGCAATCTCGACGGCCGGCCTGATCGCCCTGACCAGTTCAGGCAAATGCCCGGGCAAGACGGCATGTTCACGGATCGCCTTCACCGAGGCGGAGACCGCGCCGCAATGTGTATGTCCAAGGACCATGATCAACGGTACACCAAGGAACTTCACCCCGTATTCCAGGCTGGCGAGTCCATCGTCGTTGACAAAATTGCCGGCGACCCTGACGACGAACAGGTCGCCCGGACCTTGATCGAACGCCAGTTCAGGCGAAACCCGCGAATCTGCGCAACCGACAATTGCCGCAATGGGATATTGCGCCACGACTCGCGCGGCGCGGCCAGCGGAATAGTCCTTGTTCGCAGGCGTATTAGCAGCATATCGTTTGTTGCCCTGCAGCAGACGGGCGAGTGCATCTGAGGGTGCAATCGCGTTGGGACCAGGCTCCGTTGAAGCTTGATCCGCACGCGCATCACCCAGCGAAAATGCAGCGAGGGTCGCGGACGCCACACCGGCGAACAGAGCGCGCCGCCGCGACAAAGAACACATTGAATGAACGCACATGGATCACCTCCTCCAGAGGGATAAACACCGCACCCATCGCCGGACGCAGGTACACGTCCCACGCTCTTCAATAGTGCGTCAACCGCGCGCGGGCGAACGTATCCTTCGCCTCGTTACGCAGTAATCACCGCTGCACCATTTGCAGCATGATCTATATAAGTTAGGAACCACCGATGTCAGGCTGACCAGGCGCTCGCTGCGTTTGCGCGACCTCACGCCAATCGGTGCGGCTATCAATGGAGCAAAACGCGTGGCCGGCGTCAGCAAAGCGTCTCTCACACCGCTGACCGTGCAGGCAATAGGCGTTGCTCCCGACCGCGACATTGCACTTTTTGCCATCAACAATCCGCCTCCTCCCGGCGATGCCGAACCGGAGACTGTGCGCCTGGATCAGGTGCCGGCGCTGCTCGAAAAGAAAGCCGAGCGCTTGCGCGCAGCGTTCACCGCGATACGCGAGCAACGCTAACTCAGTGCATGCCGGCGACCGGAACCATCACGACGGGTTGTGCGTACCTTACGTTTACCGCAGGCACGGCAGCGTAGCTGCGCTGCATCGGCACGTACACCACCGGCGCCGGTCTCGGTGCCGGCACATAGACCACTGGCTTCGGGGTGGCCAGGGGGACCGCAACAACACGAGCCGCGGGCACCGCCGCGACATACCTCGGCTGAACCGGAACCGCGTAATAGACAGGCCGCGGCGGCGGTACATAAACCACACCCGGCCCAGCGTAGACAACGAACGTCCGTGCTTCAGCGCCGGTGGAGAGCATGAGACCGAGAGCGGTCGCGGCGGATGCACTGATAAGACGAATATTCATGTGAAGTCCCTTCGTTTTCGGTCGGCAGGTCTCGTCTTCGCTCTGGAAGCCGTTCCGCCGGGTGGTTCGCATTGCTTCAGAGCCTTGCGAATCTGTTGAAGCGCTCGTAGCGCCGACCACCGAAAGATACGCAAACTGCGGTTGAAAACCACGTCAAAACATATTTCATTCGATGTCACGGACCGTCGGTGTTCAGCCGTCGCAGCAAGCATTTTTTGTAGGAAGCAGATGCTTAGTTCACGAGTCCAATGCATGACATGCGGCGACATGATTCGTAGCCGGTTTGTTATTCATTTTTCGGTGCCGGTCGATAAGCTTCGGTCTGCCATCGATCGGGGCTGCTTTAAACGGCAAACTCAAACACCCTCAACCGATGGCAAACGAACCCTCATCACTGGAATTCACTGGAGAACCACATGAAAAACACGATTGCCATTCTCGTCCTGTCGATCGCTGCCTCCTTCGCCAGCACGGGCGCCATTGCGCAAACCGCGCCACAAGGCACGGTCGGCCAGCAACGCATGGAGCTCGCGATGCAGCAATTGCAGGCGCGCTTTGCTGCCGCCAACACCACGCGCGACGGCAAGCTGACCCAGGCGCAAGCAGCGCAAGGCATGCCGATGGTCGCGCGGAACTTCGATCAGATCGATACGCAAAAAGCCGGCTACGTCACCCTGCCGCAGATCGAGCAATTCATGCAGCAGCGCGCGGCATCGCACTGACGGTGACGCGGCGACGGGTAGAAGCTTTTTGTTCTGCGCGTACTGGATTATTGTCTTTGAACGGGGGACGCTTTGCCTTCATCTTGCAGCCAGCGTGGCGTTCATCCTGGCGTTCGCCTGTTGCGTGAGGGCGGCTCCCGCTTCAAGCAACGGGAAGCGAACGTGGAGAAAACTGCTACAGCGGCTTGCCGAACATCATGAAGCCGGTACGTCGGACTCGTAAGGAGG
The DNA here is from genome assembly GCF_011493005.1 of Caballeronia sp. SBC1. NCBI lineage: Bacteria > Pseudomonadati > Pseudomonadota > Betaproteobacteria > Burkholderiales > Burkholderiaceae > Caballeronia > Caballeronia sp. SBC1. The sequence goes on along the minus strand of NZ_CP049156.1, from coordinate 1,516,294 downwards.
CGTGAATGGAGAGTCAGCCGAAGATCATTGTTCTCGACGATGAAGCCGAGTTGCGCAACATGCTGCAGCGTTTCCTGAGCAGTCACGGATTCGAAGTCCGGGTGGTCGCCGACAGCAAGCGACTTGACCGCTATCTGCAGCGCGAACCCTTCGATTTATTGATTCTCGATCTGATGATGGATCAGGAGGATGGGCTGTCGGTCTGTCGGCGCTTGCGTGCCGAAGGCCAGACGCTGCCCATTCTGATCCTCACCGCTAAAGGCGATCCCGTCGACAAGGTCATTGGTCTCGAAACCGGCGCCGACGATTACCTCGCCAAACCCTTCCTGCCGCGTGAACTCGTTGCACGCGTTCGCGCGCTGCTGCGACGCCAGAAGATTGCTGCGGGCGAACCTGTACTCAGGTCGCAGACCGTGCGTTTCGGCGACTATTGCCTCGATCTCGGCAAGCAGCGCCTGTACAAGTCGGGCGAGTTGTTCGAGATTCATTCGACCCAGATGCTGCTATTGAACGCTCTAGGCGCCTCACCAAACCGGCCAGTTAGCCGCGACAACCTCATCGCCCGATCACGGGGACGCGACCATGATGCGCTTGATCGCAGTATAGATGTACAGGTACTGCGGTTGCGGCAGATCGTGGAAGCTGATCCGTCGAAACCGCGCTTCGTCAAGACGGTCTGGGGCGTAGGCTACATGCTGGTCGCGGAAGTCGAACCATGAGCCGGCGCATGAGCCATATTGCGCTGCCGCGCTCGTTATTCGCACGCAATATCGCGCTGCTCGTGGCGCTCGTCATTGTCAGTCAGATTAGTTCGTTAAGCGTACTAATGCACTTCGTTCAAAGACCACGGATCGAACGCGCCGCCGAAACTTTCGCGATCTACGTGCAAACGCTGGATGACCTGTTGAAGTCCGCCGCGCCTGACGCGCAGAGCGAACTCGCGGTTCGCGTCGAAGCTAGCCGGCAATTCCCCGCCAGCGCCGCCTCCGAACCTGAGGTGACGTGGCGCAATTTTTATCGGACTTATCAGCGCGATGTTTTTATCGATACCTTGCGCCAGTATCTGCCCGCGAACATGGAGGTTCAATGGCAAACAGAAGGCGAACAGCGGCTGTGGATTCGCGCACATCTCGGTCACGAACCTTACTGGATCGCTCTACCCGTTCCTGAAGCCGCACACAACGACGGCATGCTCTTCACTATCGCGCTGTCGCTTGCGCTTGGCGGCCTTGCCATCGTCACCGCGTACCTGATCCAGCGCCACATCAACCGGCCGTTAAGCGATCTCGCGAATGCGGCGCGCCGCTTGAGTTCGGGAGAGGCGCCGCAAGCGCTGCGTGTGGATGGGCCGACCGAAATCGCTCAAGTCAGTGTGGCGTTCAATCAGATGGTCCACGCTTTGCAGGAAGCAGACGCGACCCGTTCGCTGATGCTCGCCGGTATCTCCCACGATATCCGTACGCCATTGACCAAGCTGCGTCTTGCCGTGGCAATGACAACGCCATCGGAAGAACATGATGAACTCGCGGTATCGACGGATCATTATCTCGATCAGATCGACGCCATTCTCCAGCAGTTCATGGACTATGCCGGCAGCGGCACGCGTGAGGTGGCCGAGGTCAGCGACCTGAATGCGCTGGTGAGTAGTCTTGCCGCAGACTTCGCGGGGCTTGGTCACGTGTTCGAACTCACTCTCGGCGAGCTGCAACCGTTCGCATTCCGTCCTATCAGCATCATGCGCGTGCTGATGAACCTGATGCAGAATGCGGTGCTGTACGGTCGCGTGGGGTTGTCGGTGCGGACGTGGACTGACAATATTAATCACGCCGCGTACGTGGAGATCGCCGATCGCGGCAAGGGCGTGATTGCCGACGATCTAAACGCGTTGAAAACGCCGTTCAAACGTGGGCGTTCGACAGGCAAGCATCCGGGAGGAACGGGGTTGGGTCTGGCTATCGTCGAAAGGATCGCGAAGCTGCATGGCGGCGAACTTGAGTTGGTGCGGCGTGAAGGCGGCGGGTTTGCGGCTATCGTCTCGTTGTCAACGAGGCCAGGCAATCATCGCTCGGAAGAGGAACGCGGCGCAGCTTAGAAGGCGTCGCGGGTAAAACGGCAGCCGTACATCGAGCATTGTGTTGCGCCTACCATTTCGCTCTGGAAGCGCTGCGCAACACCTAATAGACGGAGACGGACTTGACTACCTCTGACAATCTGATCGATACAACCACTGCCGGCGAAGGCACGACCTACGTATTGGTTCACGGCGCCTGGCATGGCGGATGGTGCTGGAAGGCGGTCGCGCAAATCTTGCGCGCGCATGGACATCAGGTCTTTACCCCAACGCTCAGCGGCCTTGGCGAACGCGCGCATCTGCTTTCGAAAGCCATCGATCTCAGCGTCTTTATCCAGGACGTCGTCAATGTCCTTAAGTACGAAGACCTGACGGATGTCGTTCTGGTCGGCCACAGTTTTGGCGGACTGCCGATCACCGGTGCGGCGGATCGCGTGCCTCAGCGCATCCGCCAACTCGTCTTTCTCGATGCCGTCGTGCTCGAACACGAACAGACGGCGTTCTCCCGGCTCGCGCCTGAGATTGTGGCGCAGCGCATCGCACAATCGAACGAAACCAGTGGCGGCCTTTCCATCCCTGTGCCCCCCGCGGGTGCATTCGGTGTGTTCGAACCCGCGCACGTAGCGCTGCTGGAACGTCACTGCACGCCACATCCGCTCAGGACCTTCAATGACCCCTTGGTTCTGAACGGACCCGTGGGCGGCACCATTCCGAAGGTGTACATCCAGTGTGTCGATCCGGTGTACGCGCCGTTGCAAGCCAGCCGCGACTTCGTGCGTGCTCAAGAAGACTGGGCGTGGGACGAGATAGAAACCGGGCACGACGCAATGGTCAGCGCGCCCGAAGCGCTTGCCGCGAAATTGCTCCGGTACGCGTCTTAGTCAGGCGGGTTTGGCTATCGCCGCACGTACTGCGCGGCACTGCCGCACAAGCTCGGGTCGTGTCAAAACGAACTGCTTGAGCGGCGTGTCTATGTCATAGAAAAATATGTTCGCGACGAAGCCATAAACGCTGGCGTCGATACTCGTTGGCTGCGTGCCGAACAGGAAATCATTGTCGCCGAGCAGGTTGGAAATCGCTTGCAGATCGGCGATGCCCCGCGCATAGACATCGCCGGTTTCAAAGCGGCCAATACCTTGATATCGATACCGCTCGAAGTTGTATTGTCTCGCCGCATCGAGGCTGTCTGCCGTAGTGCCCGGATGCGCCGACAAGAACGCGTCCTTGAAAACCGGCCAGTAACGCGGATCGCTCCAGCGTGAGTAAGACATGACCCAATACAGATCGTCGAGCGTCCGTCTGATCAGAAAATCCAGGTCCTGCTGGACAGGTGTCAGTGCGTGGTCGATAGCCAGGCCGTACTTGCGCTTGAGATAAGCGATGATAGCGTCGCTGTCGCCAATCGATTCCTGATCGTCGGTCACATAGGGAAGCTGTCCGCGAGGCGCCGATTTTGTATCGAGAATATGCCGATGCTCGAAAGGCAAACCGCACAGTTTGAGGAACGCGAATACCTTCAGACCATACGGATTGTTGTCTTCGAGGCCGTATAGTTCCGGGTATGAAAAGAGAGTGATCATGCAACGCTCCCTGAAAAGGTTGCCGGTTGGCGGGCGTGGACCTAGTGGCTGCTATTCCACTATTAGTTTATTCCAGCCGGCTTGGCGAGCAACTGGAGATCCGTGTTGACCTTGGATCGCGCCCGGGCACTCCGCTGCCTCGCATAAGCGAGCGAGCGGGAGAAAGCGGCAAATACCCGCGCGACGATCGCCTGGTGAACTAGCGGGCAAGCGCTACCTTTGCTGGTCAGCTGCTTAGCTGGACTGGGGTGGATCGCGTTTGCTTAGAGGGTGGCCGTATGATCGACGGGCGCGCGCATTGGGACACGCGCGGACTCGCGGGACGGATCGCGGCGATCGCGGGGCAAGCGGCAGCGTCTTAGGCTTAGCCGCTGCGACCGATGATGTGAGCCGGCGTTTCTCGCTTTCTGTTACACGACAGCGGGAAACTCACTCCTGATGCGCCGCACCTGCCGCAATACGTTCAGCCAAACCTGCGTCGTAACTCGAATGCACATGCACCCGCTTCTTGTCGGGATATGCATAGGTGTACGCCTTCCTCAGCGCCAGCGACGCCTCGTGAAAGCCCGAAAGAATCAGCTTTTGCTTGTTCGGATAATTCGCGATGTCCCCCACCGCGAAGATCCCCGGCCGCGAGCTTTCGTAGTTCGACGTATCCACATCAATCCGGCCACCGACGATTTTCAAACCCCAGTTCGCGATCGGTCCAAGGTCGGCGACCAGACCATACAGCACCACCAGATGATCCGCGTCGATCTGCGCGGTGCCGCCAATCTGCCGGATCTCGATTGATGCCAGCTTGTTTTCGGGTGCTGCCAACGCGGCGATAGATCCGACCATGAACTCCATTTCACCCGCGTCAACCGCTCGCCTCATCTCATCGACACTCGACGCCACCGCGCTGAACCCATTGCGCCGATGGACCAGCACGACTCGGCGCGCGACCTTGCGCAAGGCCAGCGCCCAATCGAGCGCGGAGTCACCGCCGCCGGCGACTATCACGGTCTTATCTGCGAAATCGGCGAGATTGCGCACGCTGTAGTGAACGTGGCTATCTTCCAGCGATGTCGCTTCGGGAAGTGCAAGACGTTGCGGTACGAACGCACCATTCCCGGCGGCCAGCATGATCGCGGCGGTATCGAAGATGAGGCCTTTGCCTGTCGTGACTGTCCAGCGGCCGTCTTCACGCTGTTGAACGGTTTCGACTCGTTGACCTAAGTGAATTGGTACATTGAATGGGCGACATTGCTCCATGAGCCGGTCGACCAGATCACGTGCCGTGCACGATGGAATGGCGGGGATATCGTAGATGGGTTTGTCGGGATACAACTCGATGCATTGACCGCCAATACGCTCGAGTGTATCCACGATCTGACACGACAACCCGACCACGCCCACCTCAAATGCCGCAAAGAGGCCGACGGGACCCGCGCCGACGATCAGGACATCGGTTCGAATCGGGGATGTTGGCGCTGTTGATGCCTCTACGCGAGTGTCTGCTTCAGAAGTCATTCGATATCCGTGGTGTCATGCACGCGGGAGCGTTGCATCTGCCGACCCACCATACAGAACCTGCTGTGCCAAGGCAACGAAGGCACCACCGGCGGCGTGGGGACTTGCGATCGATCTCCCGTCGACCAGGCTCAGCCTTCCCGGCCAAGCGCGGCAGCGACGATCGCGACCTGCACGCCAATCATTCGCCGCATGTCCGCACCATTGCGGGCGATTTCCTTAAAGCCCTTGATAGCAAACACAATCGTCTCGGCCAGGTCCCCGGCTGCTATACCGAGGCCCGATTCGACGAGTGGCGCACTGATGATTTCTGTCAGCAAGTCTCCGAATACGGAATACCCATTACAAACGGACGCAAAACCCAGGTCAAACATATCTTTCGCATCCGGGTGCGCCTGCACTAACTCAAATCCCTCTGCTCCCCAAGCCTCACAGGCATAGCGCAGCTTTTTTTCGAGCCCGCGATAGCGAGGCAGCCGCTGGCGAATCTCGCTCAACTTGTCAGCCACCATCGCGTCCACGACTGCATGAAAGATCGCGTCCTTGTCGGGAAACGTCAGATATAGCGTCGGACGAGACAGACCCGCCGCCTGCGCGATGTGTGCCATTGTCGTACGCGCATAGCCATATCGGAGAAATACGCCTATTGCCGCCTGGACCACTTGGCCACGGCGCGTTGAAGTTGTTTCGCTCATGACGCCGATTATGGCATATCAACGACAAGACACTTTGACGAAATCTGTCAGATGAACTAGACTTTCCTCGTTGACATTTTTACCAAAATTGTCAATTCGTAGACGCCATCAATCAACTCAGAAGACACGTATGGCCAGTCCCAAAGTGTCGTTCATCACCGTCCCGAAGGCCGCGCAGGGCGGCCCAAACTAAAGGAATTCACTATGTCTGAGACTTCAAAAGTCTGGCTGGTAACCGGCGCTGCGCGCGGCCTTGGGCGTCTCATTAGCGAAGCGGTCCTTGCCGCGGGCGATCGTCTTGTTGCAGGCGCCCGCGATCCCGAGCGCCTGGAAGATCTGGTCGAGCGCTATGGAGACCAGATTCGTCCCGTCGCACTCGATGTCACCAATGAGCTTGCTGCGCAGCGCGCGGTTGACCACGCGCTCAACGCCTTTGGTCGCATCGACGTGTTGGTCAATAACGCGGGATATGGCCACACCGCTCCGTTCGAGCAAATGACAACGCAAGATTTCCGCGCTCAGGTGGAAACCAACCTCTTCGGCGTGGTCAACCTGACCCGTGCGGCCCTGCCAGTGATGCGCAAACAGCGCGCTGGTCATATTTTTCAGGTGTCATCGACGGGAGGCCGCACGTCGGCGCCAGGATTGTCCGCCTATCAGGCAGCGAAGTGGGCCGTCGGCGGTTTCAGCGACGTCGTCGGGAAAGAGGTTGCTCCCCTCGGCATCCGCGTATGCACGCTGGAACCCGGAGGAATGCGCACCGACTGGGCCCGCGAGGCGCGTAGCGGTATCAATGACCTGTTGCCAGACTACGAACAAACGGTCGGCAATATGCTCAGGCTTCTGCAAGCGTATGGCGGTCACGAAATCAGCGACCCCGCGAAGATCGCGGCGTTGATCGTCCAACTGTCACGTCGGGACCAGCTGCCATTGCGCCTGTTGCTCGGTGGCGATGCGCTGCACGTCTGCAGTCTCGCAGACGCTGAGCGCGCCGAGGAACAGGAGCAGTGGCGCGAAACCACGCTTTCCACGCATTTCCCGGATGCACAACTACCAGAAGGGCTCGATTTCCTGAAGAAGCCCAACTGACTATTTCTGACTGGGACCTAGAACCGGTATCCAATCCCGAGAAAGACGATCACCGGATCGGCCGTGATGCGCGTCCTGTTGGACAACACCGTCTGACCGTTGGCGGCCACGGAACTGACCGTCGCATTTGTCTTGAGAGACAGATACGTCACCGACTCAGTCGCATACCAGTTCTTGCTGATATTGTAAGACGCGCCCGCGGTGACTGCGGGGTTCCATGACGGACTGAGCGAAGCCTTGACCTGTCCGCCCGGCCCCGCGATCTGCTGCAACGCACTACTAAATGTCGAATTTAGATTCGTATGCGAGAACCAGGTATAGTTCCCGCCCACACCAACGAACGGGCGCAGCTTTGTCTGCGCGTCGAAGAAGTAATACTTCAGGAACAGAATGGGCGACCACGACCGGGTGGTGGCGAGCGGCGCCAGATTCCCCAGATTGAGCGATGGGCCACCGGCACCAAATGGTGCGGCGTTGCCCTGCGCAAAGAGCTGGAGCTTCCGCGGTATGCCCGCCGCCAGGTCGAAAGCAATATGGTCCGTGACGAAATAAGTGGTCGAGAGCTCCACGGTGAACGTGTTATGTATCTGACCACCCGTGCCCGTTGACGTGAATGTGCCCAAAGGCGAACTGCTCTGCAACGATGTTGCGGAAGACGGGCCAAAGTCGAGCCAGACGCCGCCCACGCTGGTGATGAGACTGCCCGCGCTCTGCGCCATCGCGCTAGAACATATCGCACCCGGCATTAACGCAAGACATACAAGTTTTTTCATCATTTCGTCTCTGATTTATTTTGGATTACATATTAATTTTTTAACATCGGCGTTTTTTCTGATTTTTCTGATGTAGCCGCTCAGACGTTCAGAACTGCTCGATTGGGAGGTTCGACCCGCTCGATGCGCCGCTGCGGATAGTCTCCAGAAACGCATTCGCTTTGGGCAAGATCTTGTCGGCGTAGAAGAGCGCAGTCGCCAGCTTGGTGCGATGGAAGTCCTGGTCTTCACCCGCTGCGTTCTTTCTTGACGCAACGAGCGCTGCGCGCCCCATTTGCCATCCACCACACACGCAGCCCGTGAGCATCAGATAGTCGACGGAACTGGCCAGCGCCGCATCGGGCTGAGTCGACAATGCGTGCAGCATCCAGACGGTGGCATCGTCGAGCGCCTGGACACCGGCCGCAAGCGCGGTGCCAATAGAAGCCATTTGCGTATCCGTGCTGCCCTGCAACTCCAGCGCGACCTGACGCATCTCCGCAACAAGTTCAGCCATCGCCGCGCCCTGATCTGACGCGAGCTTGCGGCCGGCGAGATCGGCAGCCTGAATGCCCGTCGTGCCTTCATAGATCGGCGCAATTCGTGCGTCGCGCAGGAACTGGCATGCGCCCGTCTCTTCGATGTAGCCCATCCCGCCGTGCACCTGTACACCCATCGACGCAATCTCGACGCCCAACTCCGTGCACCATGCCTTCAACACAGGAATAAGAAGATCGACACGCGCCTGGCGACGTGTGCGCTCACCAGCGTCGGGGTCACGATGCGCGCGGTCCATGTCAGCGGCCATCACGTACGCGAAAGCACGCATCGCTTCGATCTGGGACTTCATCGCCATCAACATGCGCCGCACATCCGGGTGATGAATGATCGCTACAGCGCCACCCGACTTGCTGCCCGCGAGCCTCCCCTGGACGCGTTCCTTCGCGTATTCGCGGGCCTGCTGATAAGCACCCTCGGCAATCGCGAGCCCCTGGATACCCACTTTCTGGCGCGCTTCGTTCATCATCGTGAACATATGCGCGAGACCTTTGTTCTCCTGTCCGGCGAATGCCAGACGTCCAACCACTCCCACTCACTTATCAATGAGACTTGTAACATGCTGATTTTAATGAATTTTATGCAGGTCACTTTTTCTGATGCCACGCGAAATACCATAACCACAAAATGCTCAATTTAGCCGCGAACGGGGGGGTGTCTAAGTGACAATTTCAGCGCGTAGAAGCCGCTCAAGGTTCGCTACGATAGACTCATCGCATGCCCCTTACGACAACACGGAGAACATGGATGCCTAGCGGCTTCAACGATGTGGGCTTTCTTGGCGATGATCTTGATGGATGGCGAGACACTGTTCGCGCCGAGTTCCCCGAGTCCTTCGCCATCGCGGATCGAATGAACCGCATGGGGATGCGGATGATCTACGAGTTCCCAGATGGCGAACTGCCAGAAAACAGGGTGCTTGCAATCGCGGCCTTCTACCGAGCGCTGCAATCATTCCAGTCCACGATCCTCCTCTCCGAGCGCGGCGCACTGGCGGAAGCTCGCGCCCTTGCCCGCCTCTGCTGCGAAGCCGTGATCGTGACGGGCGGACTGTTGAAGGTCGAAGGAACACTCGAAAAACTGCATGAGGATCATGCGAAGCATTGCCTGTCCTTGGCCAACTCGATGATTGAGATGAATCGAGCCGCTAGGAACGACAGAGACTTGACGCACTTCGAGCAGGAGGTGGCGAGGGTAAAGGCGGAGTATCCGCAAGAGAAAGGGCCGCAGTCGATCAAGTGGGCATCACTGGCCGCGCAAGCTGGCCTCAACAAGCTGTACGAGCTTTCGTACCGATTCCCATCAGGCGATGGCGCTCATGTGACGCTCGGCGCGCTTCATAGACACTTCGACAAGGACGAACAGGACGATTTTGTCGGGATGATCTTCCATCCCGACAAATCCGACCTACGCCCCACTCTCCTGTCCGCGAATGCCGCGCTTATACACCTGCTTGGTCTCGCACAAGAGTTCATGGGCCTAAACCACTACGAGGCAGAGATGCGCGATCTTCTGCTGCAATGGACAGTTAGCCGTGCAGAACTTGGGCTTCAGTAGCGAATAGGTCGGCAGACTCGCCGCGCTTGTCGAACGCATCCTCAATGCGACGGCGAGCGATCAGTGATGTGATTGCTCAGTCCTGAACTTCGCCCCGACCCGAAAATCCCGTGGTTTTCCTAAACTCTGACCTATTGATAATTCCGACAAGTAGTCAACGAGGGGTAGCCTAAGCGTCGTCAAAAGAGACATTTTTACCCCGGTTGTCCCCGTGGTATCGGTCGACCTTATTTTTCCGATCAGGATCAAACGTTTGCGTAGGATTGGGCCTCTATCGCGTGGCACGCAGCGATTCCATTCGCCATTTCGATACCACGATTGAATGTGTTGTTTTTTTAGACGCAAACCCTTGCTGGGTATGGCTCAGGCGGATTTCGATACACGCGAAACCGGATCATCGATGGATGGTATCGCGGCGCTTGCGAACGACGCCAAAATTGATACCTTTTGAAGTGCCACGATTAAAAAGTGCTTGAACGTGCTTTTCGGAAATTATTACCCGTTCCGATGCGCACTTGCACAACCTTATTGATGATGCGAAAAAGCCCGCAAAATCACGGGCTTAGGTCCATTTACTGCCTGTATCTGCTTGGTTCTGCTAGATAATACGCCAAAGTGGTGCCTATTCCCACTCAATCGTAGCCGGCGGTTTCCCCGAAATATCATAAACAACGCGATTAATCCCGCGAACCTCATTAATGATCCGGTTCGAAACATGCCCTAACAGTGCATGCGGCAGGTGCGCCCATTGCGCGGTCATGAAGTCGAGCGTCTGCACGGCACGGAGCGCAACCACATACTCATAAGTCCGCCCATCGCCCATTACACCAACGCTTTTCACCGGCAAAAACACCGCAAAAGCCTGACTCGTGAGCTCATACCACGACTTACCCGATTCCTTATCGAACGTATTCCTCAACGTTTCGATAAAGATCGCATCCGCGTGACGCAGCAGCTCAGCGAACTCCTTCTTCACCTCGCCCAAGATCCGCACACCCAAGCCAGGACCTGGGAACGGATGTCGATAAACCATCGCTGGCGGCAGCCCCAGCTTCACGCCCAACTCCCGCACTTCGTCCTTGAATAACTCGCGCAACGGCTCAAGCAACTTGAGATTCAGCGTCTCGGGCAAACCACCCACGTTGTGATGGCTCTTGATCGTGTGACCCTTCTTGCCCTTTCCTGCCGACTCGATCACATCCGGATAAATGGTCCCTTGCGCGAGCCACTTTGCGTCCGCCAGCTTATTGGCTTCCGTCTGGAAGACTTCAACGAACTCAGCGCCAATGATTTTCCGCTTCGCTTCAGGATCAGTCACCCCAGCGAGCTTCGACAAAAACACGTCGCTAGCGTCAACATGAATCACTTTCACGCCAAGGTGATCGGCGAACGTGGTCATGACCTGCTCGGCTTCGTTCAACCGCAGCAACCCATGGTCAACGAAAACGCACGTCAATTGCGCGCCAATCGCACGATGCAATAGCGCCGCCGCCACGGACGAATCCACGCCGCCCGACAAGCCGAGAATCACGTGCTCGTCGCCGACTTGCGCGCGGATCTTCTCCACCGCTTCATCGATGTAATGCCCCATCTCCCAGTCCGGCCGCGCACCGCACAACTCGAGCACGAAGCGGTCGAGCATCGCGCGACCCTGCACGGTATGCGTGACTTCCGGATGCCACTGGAGACCGTAGAAATGGCGTGCGTCGTCGGCCATCGCGGCAATCGGGCAAGCGGGTGTCGATGCCATCAGCTTGAATCCGACCGGCATGTCCGACACCTTGTCGCCGTGGCTCATCCACACTTTCAGCATGCCGTGACCTTCGGCCGTCTGGAAGTCTTCAATGCCGTTCAGGAAGCTCGTGTGGTTATGCGCCCGCACTTCGGCATAACCAAATTCACGGACATTGCCGAGTTCGACCTTGCCGCCGAGCTGTTCGGCCATTGTTTGCATGCCGTAGCAGATGCCGAGCACAGGCACGCCGAGATCGAAGACGACTTGCGGCGCACGCGGCGAACCCCCTTCGGTGACCGAGTTCGGGCCGCCTGACAAGATGATGCCCTTCGGCGCGAACTCGCGGATGAACGCGTCGTCGACGTCGTACGGATGAATCTCCGAATACACATGTGATTCGCGAATGCGTCGTGCGATCAACTGGGTGACTTGGGAGCCGAAATCGAGAATCAGGATCTTGTCGTGCATGGCAGCGGCCAGAAGGCGAGTGAACGGAAACGGTTGGCAAAGGCGCAAAAACGATAACGCAAGCAGCAGGAACAAGGTCCCGTGCATCGCCCGCGCATCACGTTACGCAGAAATTTCAACGGCCGGCGCTTACAGCCGACCGCAGCAAGACAGATTCATCGATAAAACGAAACGCCAGGCTCCGTTCCTCGATCAATGTATGACCCCGACCCGGCACAGTCACCGGGAGCTACGCACGCAAACCTTCAGCGCGGATCGCGGCGAACCGGATCGATGAACTGACCGGTAATCGGATCGACCGTACGGCCTGTGACCGGGTCGATCGCGCGACCCGTTTCAGGATCGATCTTGTGACCGCTGACGGGATCGAACGCGCGGCCAGTGGCGGGGTCCAGCGTGCGGCCCGTGGCCGGATCGATGGCATGTCCGGTAGCAGGATCAAACGTAGTAGCCGATGGCGCCGGCGCAACGGGACGTGGAATAGCCTCGCCCACAACCGGCTCGGCCAGCTCACTATCCCAGCGCGGATTCGCCGGTGCGACGGGATCGGACGACAGCGGCCTCGGAGGCGGAGTCACACGCTCCACGCGCTCTTCCACCCTGGTCTTTGCCGCACGCTTCTCGGCGCGCTCAGCCGCAGCAGCCCCGGCCAGCGCGGCGCGCTCGCGCCGCCGCACCGCACCCGACAGCCTCACGCTGCCCAGCCCGAGCACCAGCATGGCCACGCCGGTCAACGCCGCGATCACCTGACCAAACCCCGTCAACGCGGGCGTACGCAGCCCGAGCAGCCAGACCATCATCACCAGGCCCGACAACCACTCCACATGCCCCGACACCTTGGCGGCGGTCGCGGTCAGGGCGCCATCGATAGCGGCATGAACCGCCAGCCACGCAATACCGATCAGCGCGATCCCGAACAACTGTCCGACAAACGACGGCTGCACGGTCACGAGATGCATCGATGCCCATAAAGCCGTCCACGGCGTAAGCAGGAACAGCACGCCGAAAGCCAGAAAAATCAATGCATTGATGACAAGAACAGCGCGCAGCAGCGGTTTCATGGTCAGTCCACGTGGTAGTTGGGCGCTTCCTTCGTGATCTGCACGTCGTGCACGTGCGATTCGCGCATGCCCGCGCCCGTGATCTGGACGAATTCGGCCTTGTCATGCATTTCGCCAATATTGCGGCAGCCGCAATATCCCATGCTTGCCCGGACGCCGCCGACCACCTGGAACAGGATGGCGTTGACGGAACCCTTATAGGCCACCTGCCCTTCGATGCCTTCAGGTACGAGCTTGTCGATATTCGCCGAATTGTCCTGGAAATACCGGTCCGCCGCTCCGTCCTTCATCGCGCCGACCGAACCCATGCCGCGGTACGCCTTGAACTGGCGACCCTGGAACAGGAACACGTCGCCGGGGGATTCTTCCGTACCGGCCAGCATGCTGCCCATCATCACGGCATCCGCGCCCGCTGCAAGCGCCTTGCTGACATCGCCGGAAAACCGCACGCCGCCGTCCGATATCACCGGGACGCCCGAGCCGCGCAAAGCGTCCGACACGTTCGCCACCGCCGTGATTTGCGGTACGCCGACACCTGCCACGATCCGCGTCGTGCAGATGGACCCCGGCCCGATACCGACCTTCACGCCATCGGCACCATATTCCACGAGCGCTTTAGCGGCTGCAGCCGTGGCGATATTCCCGCCGATCACTTCAATGTGCGGATAGTTCTGCTTCACCCAGCGTACGCGTTCGAGCACGCCCTGGCTGTGACCGTGCGCCGTATCCACGACGATAATGTCTACGCCCGCCGCCGACAGCAGCTCAACACGCTCTTCGTTCTCCGGACCCACACCGACCGCCGCGCCAGCGCGCAGCTTGCCGTGCTCGTCCTTGCAGGCGTCCGGGTGTTCGGTTTGCTTGGTGATGTCCTTGACGGTCATCAGGCCGCGCAATTCGAACGCGTCGTTGACAACCAGCACGCGTTCCAGCCGATGGCTATGCATCAGCGCCTTGGCTTCGGCGAGCGGCGTGCCTTCCTTGACCGTTACGAGACGTTCACGCGGCGTCATGATTTTGCGCACTTCGTCGTCAAGACGTTCTTCGAAGCGCAGGTCGCGGTTCGTCACAATACCGATCAGTTGCGGCCCTTCGACCACGGGAAAGCCGGAAATGCCGTGCTGTCGCGTGAGAGCGATCACGTCGCGCACTTTCATTTGTGGCGGAACGGTGATCGGATCGCGCACCACGCCTGATTCGAAGCGCTTTACTTTCGCGACTTCGCGGGCTTGTTCGGCTGCGGTAAGGTTCTTGTGAATGATGCCGACGCCGCCAAGCTGGGCCATCGCGATAGCGAGCCGGCCTTCGGTGACTGTGTCCATGGCGGCGGACAACAGGGGCATATTCAGGGAGATCTTGCGGGTTACCTGGGTTTTCAGGCTGGTGTCGCGCGGCAGAACGTTGGAAAACGCGGGCACGAGGAGCACGTCATCGAACGTGAGTGCTTTCTGGATCAGACGCATGGCAAATCCTATGGGCGCAAAACCGAATTATACCGATAGTTCCCCGGATTTTCACTGCCCGAACAGCAGGTTAGGCGGCGTTTCTCATTTTCCGGCGCAATTTACGGGTGTCGGCCGGGTGGGCTATTTGCACCGCCGTTTCGGTTTTTCGCTCGCTTTGCGTTCGATATAAGTTCAGATTTGCGGATGCCGGCAGGGATGTCAGCGTTCAAGCAGATCGCCCTCAGCGCGCTTCCTTACGCGTCCAGCGCCGCCCTTCAATGGAGCCACCGCGCCGCGTCTTCTCAACCCGCCTTTGCCGCGCCACTTTCGGATCAACCTTCAGCGGCCGATAAATCTCCACCCGGTCGTGATCGACGAGCACGGCATCCAGCGCCTGGATCTTTCCGAAAATGCCCACTTTCTGCACGTTCAAATCAATCTCGGGAAACCGTTTGAGCAATCCACTCGCCTCAATAGCCTCCCGCAGAGTCGCCCCTTCGCCCAAGGCAAGCGCGCACACCGCGCTCTTCCCCTCCGGCAGCGCATAACAAACCTCAACGGAGAGCGCCATCACTTTCCATACCGCTGATCGGCGCGCTTCACGAACGAATCCACGAACGTGTGCGCGATATGACTGAACACCGGTCCAATGATCTTCTCGAGGATGATGTTCGAAAACTCGTAGTGCAGCGCGAACTCGATCTTGCAGGCATCGGCCCGCAACGGCGTGAACCGCCAGTAACCGGTGAATTTCTTGAAAGGGCCGTCCATGAACTCCATATCGATGGTGGTCGGCCGTGTATGAACGTTACGCGTGGCGAAATGCTGCTTGATGCCCTTGAAATTGATGTGAATCTTCGCTTCCATGCTGTGTTCGTCGTGGCTACCTACTTCCACGCCTCCACACCACGGCAAAAAATTCGGGTAATCGGCGACATCGGTGACGAGGTCGAACATCTGCTCTGCAGAGTGACGAATCAATACAGTTTTCTGGACATCTGCCATAAAGGGCGCAACGCGTGGCAAGAGTGGGAAGCTTTGCGGACTTTACCTCGTCCGCACTGCTAAAATCAGGATTTTAAACGAGTTAGGCACTTTTCATTCATGAGCATCATCGACAACAGAAAAGCCTTCTTCGATTACTTCATCGAAGATCGCTACGAGGCCGGGCTCGTGCTGGAAGGGTGGGAAGTCAAGGCGCTCCGGGCCGGCCGCGGCCAGATTAAGGAAGGCTACGTCATCATTCGCGACGGCGAATTGTTCCTGATCGGCGCGCATATCAGCCCGTTGCCGGAAGCATCGACCCACATCCACCCGGACCCGGTCCGCACACGCAAGCTGCTGCTGCACAGCGAAGAGATCTCGAAGCTCATTAGCAAGGTGGAGCAGAAAGGCCACACGCTCGTGCCGCTGAACTTCCACTACAAAGGTGGTCGCGTGAAATGCGAGATCGGCCTCGCGAAGGGCAAGAAGCTACACGACAAACGCGAAACCGAGAAAAAGCGCGACTGGGAACGCGAAAAGGCGCAAATCATGCGCGGTGCCAAGCATTGAGCACCACCAGCATGACAATGAGCTCATCCAACGCAAAAAGGGCGTCGACCATGTAAGTCGACGCCCTTTTTTCTTGCGGCAAGCTGATTCAGCTAACTGATTCCACGTAAGGCTTCAGCTCTTGCGAATCACGCCGCCAGCCGTTCCATCGCCCTTGATGATGCTCAGCGCCGACGCGATCATCGAACTCATCTCCGACAAATTCCCCGGCACGATCAGCGTATTGCCCTGCTTCGCGATGTTCCCGAACGCCGTGACGTATTGCTCGGCTACCTTCAGGTTCACCGCTTCCATGCCGCCGGCTGTTTGTATCGCCGCGCCGATCTTCTCAATCGCCTGAGCATTCGCCACGGCCACCGCCAGAATGGCCGATGCCTCGCCTTCGGCCTGGTTGATCTGCGCCTGACGCTCACCTTCGGACTTGTGGATGGCCGCCTCACGCGCGCCCCACGCAATATTGATCTGCTCCTGCTTGCGACCTTCCGACGCAGCAATCACCGCCCGCTTCTCACGCTCGGCCGTAATTTGCGCCTGCATCGCGTGCAGGATTTCCTTCGGCGGCGTCAAATCCTTGATTTCATAGCGCAGCACCTTCACGCCCCAGTTCGCCGCAGCCTGGTCAAGCGACGTGACAATGCTGTGGTTGATGTAGTCGCGTTCTTCGAAGGTCTTGTCGAGTTCGAGCTTGCCGATCACCGAACGCAGCGTGGTCTGCGACAACTGCGTGATGGCGTAGATGAAGTTGCTCGACCCATACGACGCCTTCATGGCATCGGTCACCTGAAAGTACAGCACGCCGTCCACTTGCAACTGCGTGTTGTCGCGCGTGATACAAACCTGGCTCGGCACTTCCAGCGGAATTTCCTTCAGCACGTGCTTGTAGGCCACGCGGTCGACAAAAGGCACGACGATGGTCAGCCCCGGCGTGAGGGTCGCGTGATAGCGTCCGAGCCGCTCCAGCACCCATGCGTGTTGCTGCGGCACGATCTTGATCGTCTGCGCGGCAATCGCGATGACGATAATCAACAAAATTGCCCCGATGATAGTCACGTCCATCTCTACTCCTTGTTATGCGTGTCTTGCTTATCGAACTGCTTAGGAAAGCTTAAGCCCAGCCTTGAGCCCGGTTTTAAGCCCAAATTCCCACCCTCTCAGCGTTTTGCCGCCACCACCAGCGTATTACCGGAAAACGCCGTGATCCTGTACATCTGCGCGCCTTCGGTCTCCCCCGGCGCCAGCTCAATATCCCATTCCGCCCCGCGATACAGAGCCCGCGCGCGGCCCTCATGCCACTCGTTCACCTTCAGCGTCTCGCCAATATCCAGGTTCACGCCCGGATCATGCGATGCATCGCGCCGGGTACCGCGTCCCAGTTTCGAGCGCCGCAACACAGTGACGGCGATCATTGCGACCAACGCGGCCACGAGCAGCTCGATCTCCAGTCCTGCTCCAAACAAATGCGCGATCCCGCCCGCAATAAAGCCGAGCGCCACCATCAACAAATAAAACGTGCCGGACATCAGCTCGAGCAACACGAGCGCCCCGGCGCCAATCCACCAGAAAAGTCCGTTAGCAGCCATGCGATTCTCCAAACAAAAACACCCCGGAACGTCCGGGGTGTTATAGCACGCTTACTGTTTTGAAAGGTTGATATCCTTTCGATGCAGCGGCATGTTTTACTGCTCGCGCTTACTTGTGGGCTTACTTGCGCGCTTACTTGTTCAAGGCCTTTGCAAGCGTCTTCCACGTCTCGATGATCGTGTCCGGATTCAGCGACATCGACTCAATGCCTTGCTTCGCAAGCCATTCGGCGAGATCCGGATGATCCGACGGACCCTGACCGCAAATGCCCACGTACTTGTTCAGCCGCAGACAGGTTTCGATTGCGCGCTTCAGCATGAACTGCACAGCCGGGTCACGTTCGTCGAAGTCGACTGCGAGCAATTCCATGCCCGAATCGCGGTCCAGACCCAGCGTGAGCTGCGTCAGATCGTTTGATCCAATCGAGAAACCGTCGAAGAACTGCAGGAACTCTTCGGCAAGAATCGCGTTCGACGGAATCTCGCACATCATGATCAGCCGCAGACCGTTCACGCCACGCTTCAAACCGAACTTCTCGAGCAGGCCAACCACCTTCTCAGCCTGCGCGAGCGTACGCACGAACGGCACCATGATCTCGACGTTATCGAGGCCCATCTCTTCGCGCACCTTCTTCAACGCGACGCATTCCATCTGGAAGGCTTCGGCGAAGTCCTCCGAGATGTAACGCGATGCGCCACGGAAGCCGAGCATTGGGTTTTCTTCATCGGGCTCGTAACGCGAACCACCGATCAGCTTCTTGTACTCGTTCGACTTGAAGTCCGACAAACGCACGATCACCGGCTTCGGATAAAACGCCGCCGCGATCGTGGCGATGCCTTCCGTCAGCTTGTCGACATAGAACGCGCGCGGCGATGCATGACCACGCGCCACGCTTTCCACGGCCTTCTTCAAATCGCCATCAATGTTCGGGTACTCGAGAATCGCCCGCGGATGCACACCAATGTTGTTGTTGATGATGAACTCGAGCCGCGCCAGACCCACGCCTGCATTCGGCAGATGCGAGAAGTCGAACGCGAGCTGCGGATTGCCAACGTTCATCATGATCTTGACCGGAATCTCGGGCAGTTCGCCGCGCTCGACTTCGGTCACTTCGGTTTCGAGCAGGCCGTCGTAGATCTTGCCTTCGTCGCCTTCCGCACACGACACCGTCACCAACTGACCTTCCTTCAGCAAGTCGGTGGCGTCGCCGCAACCCACCACTGCCGGCACGCCCAGTTCGCGCGCGATGATGGCCGCGTGGCAAGTACGTCCGCCGCGATTCGTCACGATTGCCGATGCGCGCTTCATCACCGGCTCCCAGTTCGGGTCGGTCATGTCGGCAACCAGCACGTCGCCGGGCTGAACACGATCCATCTCTGACGGATCGTGAATCACGCGCACCGGACCTGCGCCAATCTTCTGGCCGATAGCGCGGCCCGTGGCCAGCACGTTCGACTGGCCCTTCAGCTTGAAGCGCATTTCAGCCTTGCCCGCAGCCTGGCTCTTCACCGTTTCAGGACGTGCCTGAAGAATGAAGATCTTGCCGTCGCGGCCGTCCTTGCCCCATTCGATATCCATTGGACGCTGATAATGCTTTTCAATGATCACCGCATACTTCGCGAGCTGGATCACGTCTTCGTCGGTGATGGAGAAGCGGTTACGCTGCTCATGCGACACGTCGACGGTTTTCACGCGGCCGGCTTCGCCAGCGTTCGTGAATTCCATCTTGATGAGCTTCGAGCCAATCGAGCGGCGGATGATCGGGTACTTGCCTTGTTCGAGCGTGGTTTTGAAGACGTAGAACTCGTCCGGATTCACGGCGCCCTGCACGACCGTTTCGCCCAGGCCATAGCTCGACGTGATGAACACGGCGTCCTTGAAGCCTGATTCAGTATCGAGCGTGAACATCACGCCAGCCGCGCCCACGTCCGAGCGAACCATGCGCTGCACGCCCGCCGACAACGCGACTTCAGCGTGCGTAAAGCCCTTGTGCACGCGATACGAAATAGCGCGATCGTTATACAGCGACGCGAACACGTGCTTCATGCGATCGAGCACTTCGTCGATGCCGACCACGTTCAAATAGCTTTCCTGCTGACCCGCGAACGATGCGTCCGGCAAGTCTTCAGCGGTAGCCGAAGAACGCACGGCGAACGACAGTTCTTCCGGCGAGCTGGCCTGAAGCGTGTCGAAGCCTTTGCGAATCAGCTCTTCGAGGCGCGGTTGCATCGGCGCGTCGACGATCCATTGGCGGATCTCCTTGCCGGCTTCGGCAAGGGCTTTCACGTCGTCTACGTCGAAGAGTTCCAGACGTTTGGCGATGCGCTCGGTCAGCTTGTTGTGATGCAGGAAGTCGCGAAATGCCTGCGCCGTGGTCGCAAAACCAGTGGGCACCTGCACGCCGGCTTCTGCGAGCTGGCTGATCATCTCGCCGAGTGAGGCATTCTTGCCGCCGACAATGTCGATGTCGGTCATTCGCAACTGCTCGAATGGAACTACATACGCCTGGTCCTTTGCAACGTTAGCTTCGTTAGTCATGTAAGCCCCTAAGGTGGATGAAATTCACGATCATGCAAGTGGGCTCGCAGCGGTGGCGCTTATAAGGGGCGCGTACCGCAACCTGCATAACCTGTTTGATAAACACATGCCGCTTCTCCACGCACCTTGATGGCGGGACGCCTCGTGGTGTGGCCGGAACGTGAGCCCTTCCAAAACCACGCTGCGATGCTGAGAAACACGACTTCGAAACACATCGATATCGGTTAAAACTGCCCATAAAATCTACGTTTTGTTTCGAAAACGCACGAATGGGCGGTAACTTCCGTGAATCGAGGGTTAATCGTCCGCAATTGCTTATCGAACAGGTTGCCGCTATTCTACCGTGCTAACTCTTCGAAATGTTTCATCGCGGGGCATAAAAGCGCTGCGCAATGAGACCCTTCACACGTGGATGGTGTGGCGGCGCACATCGGCTGTTTTAGTGGATGCTTAGTTTGAAGATACGCGCCTGAACGCCGTTCGCATTCCGCCTTTGCCGGCCGCTTGTGTGAAGGCCTTTCGCATCATCCGTTGATCATCCTGTGAGTTGCGTTAATCGACGATACGACGATAATCACGGTCAATTCATTTCACGTCACTCACGTAATTTCACGACCCTCAACGCCGATGCCGCCTACCGTATTCATCGTTTCCGATGGCACCGGGATCACTGCCGAGACATTCGCGCATTCGATCCTGTCCCAGTTCGACCAGAAATTCCGGCTCGTGCGCGTGCCGTTTGTTGATTCGAGTGACAAGGCGTACGCGACGCTCGAGAAGATCAACGAAGCCGTGTCGCTCGACGGCCGTCGTCCGATCGTGTTCACCACGCTGGTGGATAGCTCGTCGAACGAGATCGTGCAGCGGTCCAATGCGCTGGTGCTGAACATGTTCCAGACCTTTATTGAGCCGCTGGAACTGGAGCTCGACATCAAGTCGACGCACGCGATGGGCCGGGTCCACCAGAACGCAGATACGGATGAATACAAGAACCGGATCGAGGCGATCAATTTTTCGCTGGCGCACGACGACGGCCAGTCGAATCGTAATTTGTCCGATGCCGATGTGATCCTGGTCGGCGTATCGCGTAGCGGCAAGACACCGACATCGCTTTATCTGGCGATGCAGTACGGTGTCAAAGCAGCAAATTATCCGCTGATTCCGGAAGATTTCGAGCGCGGCCGGTTGCCAACGCCGTTGCTGCCGTATCGGGAAAAGATGTTTGGCTTGTCGATCGATCCGCAGCGGCTGGCGGAGATTCGCAACGAGCGGCGCCCGGGGAGCAAATATGCGGCGCTGGAGAACTGCCGCTATGAGATCAACGAAGCCGAAGCGATGATGAAACGCGAGGGGGTCAAGTGGTTATCGTCGACGCATAAGTCGATCGAGGAAATTGCCACGACCATCTTGCAGGAGATCCGGCTGGAACGGCCATCGTATTATTGAGTTCGCTTGAGTTCGCTTGGCATAGTTAAAAGCCGTTTTCAACGAAGGTTGAAAACGGCTTTTTTGCGAACGTGACGACTATTGCTGGTATCGGCGTTGCTGCCGGCACTGCTCAAAGATGCAAACCGCAGCAGCGGCCGCCACATTCAGCGATTCCATGCCGCCCGGCTGAGGAATCGTCACCCGAAGCGTTGCCTTATCGCGCCAGAATGGCGAGACACCGGCGCCCTCATTGCCCATGACCCAGGCCACGGGCCCGGACAAATCGGCATCGTAGATCGCCTTTGCGCCATGCGAATCAGTGATAGTCACCTGCACTTCGGGGCCAAGCCGCGACATCAATTCCGCTGGTTCGACATCCTCATAAATGCCAAGCAGGAAATGCGCGCCCATGCCGGCCCGAAGCACCTTCGATGACCACGCGAACACCGTCCCCGGCACACAAAACACATGCTGAATCCCGGCCGCTGCGGCACTCCGCAAAATGGATCCGACATTGCCGGCATCCTGGATGCCATCGAGAACCAGGCACGTCTCGTTGATACGCTCGGGTAACAATGGTGCGATCTTCTCGACCAGCAACACCATTCCCACGCCATGCACGACACTCGATAGTTGTCCGAACAAAGCATCGGGTAATGTATAAACGTGCGCAGGATCGATGCGCCCGACAATTTGCCGCGCTTCTTCGTGATGAAGTGCGCCCTCGGTCACAACGCACGTTTCAGGCTGTCCCGCCGCGTCGAGATAAGCACTGGCGAGATGCAACCCCTCGAGCAACGCGTGACCGCTGCGGCGCTGCTGCGCGGTCGATCCGGCGAGCGCCTTCAGACGCTTGTAAAGCGGGTTGTCCCGCGAGGTAATGGCTTTCACTTGGGGAGAAATTCAGAACGGAGGAGTGTCAATGCCCTGCTCCGCGGCAGCCGCTTCCAGCACCTCGGCTGCTACAACCGGCAACACCATGCCCAATCGCGCATGCGCCTCACGCACCGGCGCAAACGAACGCCGATGATGCTCGCAAGGCCCATGTTCAAGCAACGCCCGCAGGTGCTGTGGCGTGCCGTAACCGGCGTGGGCATCGAAACCATAAACGGGGTGAACTTCGTGCAATTGCAGCAGCATCCGGTCGCGCGTGACTTTAGCCAGAATTGAAGCCGCCGAAATCTGCGCAATCAACGCGTCGCCACCAATAACGGCCACCGAACGCATCGACAACTGGGGACAGCGGTTGCCATCAATTTTCGCTACCGTTGGCGTGATCGACAGCCCTTCCACCGCGCGTTTCATCGCGAGCATGGAGGCGTGGAGAATGTTGATTGTGTCGATTTCCTCGACCGTTGCCGAGGCCACGCAATAGGCCAGCGCACGGTCGATGATCTTCTCGTACAACTCCTCGCGCTTCTTCGCGCTCAACACCTTCGAGTCGTCAAGTCCGCGAATCTTCGGTTTCGATGGATCGAAGATCACCGCCGCCGCAACCACCGGACCCGCCAGCGGGCCACGGCCGGCTTCGTCGACCCCGCAAATGACATCGGACGGCGTATCGACATCAAAGTCGAACGCGGGCTGCAGCGTTTGCCGTCCCGCGCGCCGTACAACGCCTTTCACGACGATCTTCGCCATTACCGCGGCCTCCTCGTTTCCAGCACCTGCGCCACGGCCTCGGCCGCGCGTTGCGCCGTGTTCTGACGCAGCGCATGGTGCATTTCCGTGAAGATTTCCGTCAGTGTCGCGCGGTTCGCTTCGTCGTTCAACTGTTTCAGCGTGGCGTCGGCGAGCGCTTCCGGCGTGGCGAAATGCTGGAGAATTTCCGGCACGACAAACCGCCCGGCCAGAATATTCGGCAAGCCAACATACGGCAAATAACCCTGCCGCTGCATGATCTGGCCCGTCAGCCAAGGCACCTTGTACGAGATGACCATCGGCTTTTTAAGCAACGCCGCTTCCAGCGTCACCGTGCCGCTCTTGACCAGGATGGCGTCGGCGGCGGTCATCGCGACCTGAGCCTTGCCTTCCGTAATGGTCAGCGCCAGATTCGGATGCGCGGCAACCAGCGGCTGCAACAACTCGCGCAACGCTGCAGTCGCTGCCGGCATCACGAAACGCACACCGGGTTCGCGAAGCTGCATGAGCTCCATCGCGTCGAAAAAGGTCGGGCCGATCAGCGTGATTTCCGAACGCCGGCTGCCCGGCAACACCGCAATGATCGGACCGCCTGCCGCCAAGCCCAACGCGCGGCGCGCGCCTTCAACGTCAGGCACGAGCGGGATTTCATCGGCGAGAGGATGGCCCACGTACGTGGACGCAATACCCGCCTTCTCCATCAGCGCCGGTTCGAACGGGAATACGCACAGCATGTGATCGACGGCTTTGACGATCTTCTTGATCCGCCCGCCGCGCCACGCCCAGATCGACGGACACACGAAATGCACCGTCGGAATACCGGCATCGCGCAACGCGTGTTCGAGACCAAAATTGAAATCGGGCGCATCCACGCCAATAAACACCGACGGCGGCTCTGCCAGCAGTTGCCGCTTGAGCTCGTTGCGGATACCCAGGATTTCGGGAATGTGCTTCAGCGCTTCGACATAACCCCGCACCGTGAGCTTGTCCATTGGCCAGTGGGCGTCGAAACCGGCGGCCGTCATGCGTGGGCCGCCAATCCCGTTGAACTGCGTACCGGCCGGCAAACGCTCGTTCAGACCCTCAAGCAACGAAGCAGCAAGCAGATCTCCAGACGGCTCACCCGCAACCATCGCAACGCGCAGGGGGGCGGGAGCCAGCGTCATTGGGCGCTCGGTCAACGGATGATGCCGCGCTGCGACGCGTCGATAAAATTAGCCAGCGCTGTCACGGGCGCGTCGCCGTCGCCGCCTGCGGATGCGAGTTCGCGCAATTGCACCTTCGCTTCTTCGAGCGTCGCACCACTCTTGTACAACACGCGATACGCCGAACGCAGCGCCGAAATAGCTTCAGCCGAAAAGCCGCGCCGGCGCAGCCCTTCCACGTTGATACCGTGTGGTACAGCCTTGTTACCGGCGGCGATCACGAACGGCGGGATGTCCTGCACGAGGGCGGACGCGCCTCCCAGCATGGAATGCGCGCCGATGCGCACGAACTGATGCACGCCCGACATGCCGCCAACAATGGCGTGGTCGCCAATGATCACGTGCCCCGCCAGCTGCGCGTTACTCGACATGACGATGTTGCTGCCAAGCTGGCAGTCATGGCCCACGTGCACGTACGCCATGATCCAGTTGTCGTCGCCGATGGTGGTCACGCCCGTATCCTGCACCGTGCCGGTATGAATGGTGGTGAATTCGCGGATGGTATTGCGGTCGCCGATCACGAGCCGGGTGGGCTCGTCCTTGTACTTCATGTCCTGCGGCCGGCCACCGACGGAGGCGTAGTGACCAATGCGGTTGTCGCTGCCGAGGACCGAATGGCCTTCGATTACGCTGTGCGACCCGATAGTCGTGCGCGCGCCAATTTGCACGTGCGGGCCGACGATTGCGTACGGACCGACTTCGACGGATTCGTCGAGCTGCGCGCCCGGCTCGATAATCGCGGTAGGGTGAATCTTGCTCATGCGCCCTCGCTTGGTGTTCTGTTGCTGAGTTTGCCCTGCACTGCCCTGATCTGCCGCGCCTGCTATCGCGCGGCGACCGTCACTGCATCACTTCGGGTCGGCGGCCGTGTTTTTCACGGTGCACATCAGTTCGGCTTCGGCTGCCACTACGCCATCCACTTCGGCGCGCGCGCTGAACTTCCAGATGCCGCGCATGTAGCGCTCGAAGTTCACGTTCAGGATCAGCTGATCGCCGGGTTCGACCACGCGCTTGAAGCGAGCCTTGTCGATGCCTACGAAGTAATACAGAGTTGTTTCCGGATCGTGCGGTTCCTTTTCCTCGGCAAACGTCAGCAGCGCGGCTGCTTGCGCAAGCGCTTCGAGAATCAGCACGCCGGGCATCACGGGCCGTGTCGGGAAATGACCCTGGAAATACGGCTCGTTGATCGACACGTTCTTCAGCGCTTTGATGCTCTGATGCGGCGTGAGTTCGAGTACACGATCGACGAGCAGGATCGGATACCGATGCGGCAGCAACGTGAGAATCTTGTGGATGTCTAGATTGATTTTTTCGGTGCTCATAGTCGTTCTGCTCGCGCGCTTCACAGCGCGGGTGTTGACTGCGAAACCGCTCGTTAGCTCGTTGACCCGTTAGTGAGTCGTTAGTGAGTCGCTAATAAGCAACAAACAACGAGCGGCTTCGCGTGGGATGCCGGTTTTTACCGTCTTAGTGCTTGCCTGAAGTGCTGTCCGGGATATTGTCCGCGGTGTTACCCGGGTTAGTGCCCGCGGCTACGGCCGCTTCGAGTGTCTTGATGCGTTCGCGCAACTTGTCCAGATTACGCACAATGGCAGCGCTCTTGTTCCAGTCGGCGTGATTCACGGCGGGAAATGCACTGGTGTACATGCCCGGCTTCAGCAGCGACTTCGATACGCCGGACTGCGCCGTGACAATCACGTAATCCGCCAGCGTCACGTGGCCCGCAATGCCCACCGCGCCGCCGATCATGCAGTGCCGCCCGATGTTCGTGCTGCCAGCAATGCCCGCGCAGCCAGCAATCACCGTGTAGGCACCGATCCGGCAGTTATGCCCGATCTGGACCAGATTATCGATCTTGACGCCTTCCTCGATCACCGTGTCGGCCATTGCGCCCCGGTCGATGGTGGTGTTCGCGCCAATCTCCACGTCCTGCGCCACGACCACAGCTCCGACTTGCGGAATCTTGACCCAACTGCCGGTGCGCGCGTCGCCGTCGCCGACAAAATCCGGCGCAAAACCAAAGCCATCCGCACCGATCACCGCGCCTGCATGCACGATCACGCGCGCGCCAAGCTTACAGCCATGATAGACGGTCACGTGGGGATAAAGATGGACGTCGTCGGCCAGCTTTACGCCCCGGCCGATCGTCACGCCCGCATCCAGCTTCACGCGCTCGCCGATCTCGGCGCCCGCTTCCACGCTCACGTGCGGCCCGATCACGGCACTTGCAGCCACCTTCGCACCGGGATGGATAAACGCCGTGGGGTGAACGCCGGGTTCGACCGGCGGCGTCGCGAGGTCGATGAAAACCTGCGCCACACGCGCAAAATAAGCGTAGGGATTCGCCGTGACGATAAAGTTACGGCCTTCCGGCGTCGCCACTTTTTCCAGGTCCGCGGGCGATATCAACACCGCACCGGCCCGCGTGCTTTCCACTTGAGACAGATATTTCTGATTCGCGAGAAAGGCAAGTTGCGTGGGGCCGGCTTTGTCGAGCGGCGCGAGGCCGTCCACGCGGTGCGTTATATCGCCTGCTACGTCTCCGCCGAAGCGCTGTGTCAGTTCACCCAGTGTGATCGCGCTGTCTGATGCCATCCGCTACCGCTCCCGATCAGTTCGAACTACTAGCTGGATTGGCCGACAGGCTCGCCTGATTCGCGGCCAGCGCCTTCAGCACCTGATCGGTGATATCGATGCGCGGACTGACGTACACCGCTTCCTGCACGATCAGGTCGTAATGCTGCGCCTCGGCAATCTGCTTGATGACCTTGTTAGCCTTATCCAGCACGGCAGCAAGTTCTTCGTTACGGCGCTGGTTCAGGTCTTCGCGAAATTCGCGTTGTTTGCGCTGGAAGTCCTGGTCGAGCTGCGACAAATCGCGTTGCTTGGCGGCGCGGTCGGCAGGCGCCATGGTGGCGCCGTTCTTGTCCATTGCGTCCGACATGGTCTTCAGACGCGCTGCCATATCCTGCAAGGCCTTGTCGCGCTTCGAAAATTCTTGTTCGAGTTTCGTCTGCGCTGCCTTGGCCGCTGCCGACTCACGCAAGATGCGATCGGAGTTGACGGCTGCAATCCGGGTCTCCTGCGCCTCTGCCTTGGCGGCACCCATCAGGCCGAGCGTCACCGACATAACAAGCGCCAACGCTACATGTTTCGAAAGCTTACCGGTTCGCAAAGTCTTCCTCACGTTACTTATTTACACCACTGACCGATGTTACTCAGTCAGGTCACTGAATCAGGTCACTACATTCGGCCACTGCGTCAATTGAGCCACTGCGCCAAGCGTCCCGGTTCCGCGACAAGAGCGGAAAACCGGGCCACCAACACATTCCAATCGGGGTTTAGAACGCCGTACCGATCTGGAACTGGAACTTCTGATACTGGTCGCCGGCATGCTTCGTCACCGGGAAACCCAAGCTCAACTTGAGCGGGCCGATTGGCGAAATCCACGCCAGACCGAAACCGTAACCATACCGCAGGCCGTTCGCGCCCGTGCTGGTGCCGCCCTGACCCGGATCGCCCCAGACGTTACCGCCGTCGAGGAAGGTGAAGACGCGCAACGTGCGGTCATAACCTGTACCCGGCAACGGGAAGGTCAACTCGATGTTACCCACTGCCATGCGCGAACCACCGATCGGGTCGCCCGTGGTCGTGTCACGCGGACCCAGCGAGCTCGGTTCATAACCGCGAACCGAGCCGATACCGCCGGCATAGTAGTTCTTGAAAATCGGGTATGTCTGGCCTTGCAGGCCCTTACCGTAGCCGCCCTGCAAGTTCAGGCCGAGCACGAAGCCACGCGCGAACGAGTAGTAATACTGCGCCTGGGCATCAACCTTGACGTACGTCGTGTTACCCGCCGGCGTGCCGTATTCCGCGTTCGTCTGCGTGTAATAACCACGGCTCGGGACCAATGCGCTGTCACGATTGTCACGCGACCAGCCAACCGTCACCGGCACGTTGTTCACTACGCGGCCGAATTCCTTCACGTAGTCGATATAGCTTTGTGGCGTAGCGGAATCGATATCGAGCGTGTTCTGCTCGAGGCCCGCGCCGAAGTACACCGTATCCTGCTCCGAGAACGGAATACCGAACTTCAAGTCGCCGCCGATGGTAACGATCTTGAAGCTGGAATCCGTGGAGTAATACAGCGGCTGATACGTGCGGTAGTACAGGTCGGTAATACGCTTGATGCCGTCGATGGTGAAGTACGGATCGACTTGCGTCACCGTCAACGTCCGGTACGTCTTGGCCGTGTTGATATTGACCGAGAGGCTGGTACCCGAGCCGAACACGTTGTCCTGCGACACGCCTGCTGACAGCACCACCTTGTCCGTTGACGAAAAACCCGCGCCGAGCGTAATCGCGCCGGTCGGCTTTTCCGTGACTTTTACGTCCACGTCCACCTGGTCGTTCGTGCCTTCGACCGGAACCGTGGTCACGTCGACGTCGGTAAAGTAACCGAGACGGTTCACGCGATCCTTCGACAACGCCAGCCGGCTCGAATCGAACCACGAGCTTTCGAGCTGGCGCATTTCGCGGCGCACTACTTCGTCACGTGTACGCGTATTGCCGACGATGTTCACGCGCCGCACATATACGCGGCGGCTCGGATCCACATTCAGCGTGAGGTCGACGGTGTGATCGGCTTGATTGATCTGCGGCTGTGCGTTGACCTGCGCGAACGCGTAGCCATATTCACCGAGCTTGTCGACGATGGCCTTCGTGGTCGCCTGCAGCTTTTCAGCCGAGAAACGGTCACCCGGTTTGATCTTGATGAGCTTGGTCAGCTCGGCCTGGCGGTCGAGCAGATTGCCCGAGAGCTTGATTGCGCTGATCTTGTACGGCTCGCCTTCGTGCAGCGCAACCGTCAGGTACATGTCCTTCTTGTCGGGCGAGATGGACACCTGCGTCGAGTCGATGTTGAACTCGAGATAACCGCGATTCAGGTAGTACGAGCGT
Organism: Caballeronia sp. SBC1; assembly: GCF_011493005.1. Lineage (NCBI taxonomy): Bacteria > Pseudomonadati > Pseudomonadota > Betaproteobacteria > Burkholderiales > Burkholderiaceae > Caballeronia > Caballeronia sp. SBC1. The sequence continues at coordinate 1,486,865 of NZ_CP049156.1, read as the reverse complement.
ACATTTTCAAGGTCGCCCGTCAGCTTGTCCTTCGCGTACAGATCGTTCTTCGTATACCACGAGAACCAGTTCGGCGTGGACAACTGCATCTCGTCGCGCAGCGTGCTCGTGCTGATCGCCTTGTTGCCGATGAAGTTGATCTGGCGAATTTTCGCGCTCGGACCTTCCGCGACCGAGAACAGGATCTGCACGCGATTGCGGTCGACCGGCGTGACGGTAGTCGTGACTTCGGCCGCGTAGAACCCGCGCGTCAGGTACTGACGCTTGAGCTCCTGCTCGGCTTTGTCGACGAGCGCCTTGTCGTACGAGCGACCTTGCGACAGGCCTACCGCGCGCAGCGCCTTCGCCAGGTTGTCCTTTTCGAACTCGTGGATCCCGGAGAAGTCGATTTGCGAAATGGCCGGACGCTCCTGCACCTGCACCACCACCACGTTGCCCTGTGTGGCGATCTGGACGTCGCTGAAGAAGCCCGTTGCATAAAGCGCGCGAATTGCGGCAGAGGCTTTGTCGTCGGTGAACGTGTCGCCCTGCTTGATAGGCAAGTAGGCGAAAACCGACCCGGGTTCAATGCGCTGGAGGCCGTCAATCCGGATGTCCTGCACGACAAACGGCGTTGTCGCGTGCGCCGCCATGCCGGTTGCGGCCAATGCTGCGGCCACAGCCGACTTAGGAACAAAGCGATGAGGTTTGAACAACGTGCTTCCCCAGTGTGTATAGCTGCATCAAGTCAGACGGCGTTCGTTCAAGCGCCGCCCGACAAGATGAAAAAGGATCAAGGTGAATCAGGTAAATCGGAAGCCGGATCAAAAGCGGATCAGGCGGGCAAGGTCGTTAAAGAGCGCGATCATCGACAAGGCGACGATGCAAACAAGACCCGCCCGCTGCAAAACCAGCTGCCAGCGATCTGACACGGCCTTGCCGGTTGCGGCTTCAACCAAATAATATAACAGATGCCCACCGTCAAGAACCGGAATCGGTAACAAGTTCAAGACGCCGAGGCTGATACTCACGAGCGCGAGGAACGAAAGAAACGCCGACAATCCAAGCCGCGCGCTCTTGCCGGCGTAGTCGGCGATCGTCACCGGCCCGGAAAGATTTTTCAGCGACGCTTCGCCCGTGATCATCCGCCCGAACATGCGCAGCGAATAAATGCTGATGTCCCAGGTCCGTTTCACGCCCAGATGCAAGCTTTCGACCGGACCATAACGCACGTCCACTGCCGGGATCCGGGTCGCGAGCGACGCGCCGATCCGGCCGACATCGCGATGCGTGGAAGCGTCCTGCTTGAGCTCCGGCACGATCTGCACCGCGCGCTGCACGCCGTTGCTCTCGACCGTCAGCGAGACCGGCGTACCCGGACGATGCTGCACGTAGTCGATAAAACCCATCGCGTTATCGATCTTTTTGCCGTCGATAGCGCGTAGCACGTCACCGGCCTGCAATCCCGCTTTCGCTGCCGCACTGCCCGCTTCCACACCGGCCACCGTCAGTGTGCCGCCACCCGGCTCGAAGCCGAGTTTATCCATGAAGTCCTGGTCGACGTCCTGATCGTCGATCTTGCCCACGTTCACCGGGAAATCGAACGTGCCCTCGTTTGTCTTCGCCGTCAGCACCACGCGGCGGTGATCGAATGACGCGTCGAGCAGCTTCCAACGCAGATCGGACCACGAGCGCACCTTGTGCGTCTCGCCGCTCGCGTCGCTACTGCCCTGCACATCGCGCATTGAAACAATCGTCTCGCCGCCCTCGAAGCCCGCCTTCGCCGCAACGGTGCCAGGCGCAGGCGCCGCGAGAATGGCGGCCGGCTCAGAGACGCCGCCCGCGAACACGCCGGCGAACAGCAAAATGGCGAGAATGAAGTTCGCCACCGGACCCGCTGCAACAATCGCGATCCGCTTGATCACCGGTTGACGGTTGAATGCGCGCGGCAAATCGGCTTCCGGAATGGTCGCTTCCGCTTCCCGCTCGTCGAGCATCTTCACGTAGCCGCCCAGCGGCAGCGCGGCGATTGTCCATTCGGTGCCGGTGCTCTTGCTGACCCATTTCACGAGCGGCTTGCCGAAACCGACCGAAAATCGCAGGACCTTCACACCGCACAGCCGCGCGACGCTGTAATGGCCGAACTCGTGGACGACGACCAGCACGCCGATAGCCACCACGAACGCAACGATTTCAGTCAGGAAGTTCATGGCGACCTCAGTGCAGGACGCGTTCGGCGTGCGGCGCGTCGGCTGTCAGCAAAGTGGCGAACTCGCTTGCCAGGCGACGCGCTTCGGCATCGGCGGCAAGCACTTCATCAAGTGTGGATGCACTGCCGTTCGGCAACGCATTCAACACGCGCTCGACCACTTCCCCAATCGCCATGAAACCGATACGGCGACCAAGAAACGCCTCCACCGCGATCTCGTTGGCCGCGTTGAGCGCCGCGCTCGCGGTGCCGCCGGCTTCCAGCGCCTTCAGCGCGAGCGCGAGGCAGGGGAAACGGTTCAGGTCGGGCTTCTCGAAGGTGAGCGAAGCAATTTGTGCGAGATCAAGTTGCGCAACGCCAGAATCCACGCGCTCCGGGAACGCCAGTGCATAGGCGATTGGTGTGCGCATGTCGGGGTTGCCGAGTTGTGCCAGCACGGAACCGTCCGCGTATGAAACGAGCGAATGAATCACGCTTTGCGGGTGGATCAGCACTTCAATGCGCGAACCCGGCACGTTGAAGAGCCAATGCGCCTCGATCACTTCGAGGCCTTTGTTCATCATCGTGGCGGAATCGACGGAAATCTTGCGGCCCATCGCCCAGTTCGGATGCTTGCAGGCTTCGTCCGGTGTGACGTGGCGCAGCGTAGACGGCTCGCGGGTGCGGAACGGGCCGCCCGATGCCGTCAGGATGATCTTCGATACCCCGCCATGCAACGCCACTTCACGCGGCATGCACTGGAACACCGCGTTGTGCTCACTATCGACCGGCAGCAGCACTGCGCCGTTGTCGTGCACCGCGTCCATGAAAATCTTGCCCGACATGACCAATGCTTCCTTGTTGGCCAGCAGGATGCGTTTGCCCGCACGCGCGGCAGCCAGCGTGGGCGCCAGGCCCGCAGCACCAACAATAGCGGCCACCACCGTGTCGCAGCTTGCGCTTTCCGAAACGTCCACGAGCGCCTGCGGGCCGTAGCTCACCTCGGTTTTGCAGCCTTGAGCGCGCAGCGCGGCGGCGACCTTCGCGGCGGTATCGGCGTCACCGACCACCGCCACTTCCGGCTGGAACCGCACACATTGGTCGACGAGCTTGTCGCCGTTGCGATGCGCGGTCAGCGCGTAGACCTGGAAGCGGTCCGGGTGCCGCGCTACGACGTCGAGCGTGCTTTCGCCGATCGAGCCCGTGGAGCCGAGCAGAGTCAGACGTTTTTGCATAAATCCTTCTTTAGCCGATTAGCCGATTGACTGGGCAACAGGACCGAGCAACAGGAGTGCGATCGGCAATACAGGCAACAATGCGTCAATCCGATCAAGGACGCCACCGTGCCCGGGCAGCAATCCGCTCGAATCCTTGACGCCAGCCTGGCGTTTCAGCAGAGACTCGAACAGGTCGCCAATTACGCTGAATACGGTCAGCACCGTCAAGGAGATGAGCGCGCCCGCCCAGCCGAGATGCGCGACCAGCGCCGAAAACAGGGTCGGCGCAAAAACCAGCGTGGCCGCGGCCGCCGAGCCTACGATCATCACCGCCAGCCAGCCGCCCAACGCGCCTTCGCGGGTTTTGCCGGGGCTGATGGATGGTGCAAGTTTATGACGACCGAACGCTTTTCCCGCGAAGTATGCGCCAATGTCGGCCAGCCATACGACTAGGAGAAGCGATAGCACAAACGCCACCCCGACCGTACGGGCCGCGACCAGCGCGTGCCAGCAGGCTACGAACGTCACAATGCCCGCAAACAGCAGAAATATGCGCCATGCGCCGTCGGCAAGAGCGGGCTTGCGCGCGAGCGCGAACGGCCCTGCCAATACCCAGAATATGGCCGCCATCTGATATAGCGGTTTGTAACCCAGCCCGAGCCGCGTGCTGGCGATCAGGGCCATGCCGGCAACCACCGCGTACACCACCGGCGACCCGCCAGTGAGCTTCAGCAGCCGCCCCCACTCCCAGGCAGCGAAGATGACCACAACGGCGATCAATGCCCCGAAAACGCCTATCGGCGCGAACAACGTGATTGGCAGAAGCACTGCCAGCAGGACGATTGCCGTGATGACACGGGTCTTTAGCATGAAAGGGTGTCGGCCTTCTGCGATTGCGGTTCGAGTTGCGCGCTGGTCCGCCCGAACCGGCGTTCGCGCTCAGCATAAGATTCGATCGCGCGAGCCAGTGCTTCGGCGTCGAAATCGGGCCAGTAGGTATCGGTGAAATAGAGTTCGGTGTACGCCATCTGCCACAGCAGGAAATTGCTGATGCGCTGCTCCCCGCCCGTCCGGATGAACAGGTCAGGCTCCGGCGCATAGGCCATGGCCAAGTGCTGTTCGAACGCCGCTTCGTCGACTGGAACGACGCGACCTTCCTGAACCGACTGCTCCGCCAGCTTTTTCGCCGCCTGCATGACGTCCCAGCGGCCGCCGTAGTTCGCCGCGATGGTCAGCGTCAGGCGCGTATTGCGCGCGGTCTTGGTTTCGGCGCGCTGGATCAGCGCACGGATACGGTCGTCGAACATGGCGGTGTCGCCGACCACGCGCAAACGGATGCCGTTGGCGTGCAGCTTGCCGACTTCGCGCTCCAGCGCCGTGACGAACAGACGCATGAGGAACGAGACTTCGTCGTTCGGACGACGCCAGTTTTCAGAACTGAAGGCGAACAGCGTCACGAATTCGACGCCCTGGCGCGCGCAGCTTTCGACCGTTGCACGCACGGCGTCGACGCCGCGCGTATGGCCGGCCACGCGCGGCAAGCGCCGCTGGGTCGCCCAACGGCCGTTGCCGTCCATGATGATCGCGATATGACGCGGGACAGCCGCGACATCGGGTACGCGAACGGTAGAGCTGGTATAGGTCATGGCCGCTGAATCTTAGTATCGACAGAGTGACGCGCCGGCACGACGCAAGAGACCGGAAACGGCCTCAAACCGTCATGATTTCGGCTTCTTTCGACACCACCAGCTTGTCGATATCAGCGACGTTTTTGTCGGTGAGCTTCTGGACGTCATCGCTCGCGCGACGTTCGTCGTCCTCGGAAATTTCCTTGTCCTTCACGAGCTTCTTCAGTTGCTCGTTAGCGTCGCGACGCAGGTTGCGGATAGCGATCTTGGCGTTTTCGCCTTCGCTCTTCACGACCTTCGTCAGTTCGCGGCGGCGCTCTTCAGTCAGCGCGGGCATTGGCACGCGAATCTGGTCGCCTTGGTTCGACGGGTTAAGGCCCAGATCCGAGTCACGGATCGCCTTTTCCACCACCGGCACCATCTTCTTTTCCCACGCCTGCACGCCGATCGTACGGGCGTCGATCAGCGTCATGTTCGCTACTTGCGAAATGGGCACGCTCGAGCCGTAGTAATCCACCTGGATATGGTCCAGCAATCCGGTATGGGCGCGGCCCGTGCGGATCTTGGCAAGATCGTTCTTGAACGCTTCGATCGACTTCTGCATCTTCTGATCGACGCTCTTCTTAATGTCAGCCACACTCATTTGAGCCTCCGTACTTTATTACGTGCAGTGCCGGCGATGGCGGCGCGGCTCCCGTGGGATCCTGCCCGCCCTCGCCCTTTGTCACCGCGAGAGTTTACACGTGGACGAGCGTACCTTCGTCGTCGCCCTGAATGATGCGCTTGAGCGCGCCCGGCTTATTGATCGCAAACACGCGAATAGGCAGTTTCTGGTCGCGGCACAGCGCAAACGCCGTCGCGTCCATCACCTGCAGATTCTTGCCGATCGCTTCGTCGAAACTGATCGTGCTGTAGCGCGTGGCGCTCGGATCCTTCTTGGGATCGGCGGAATATACACCGTCCACCTTGGTCGCTTTCAATACGACTTCCGCACCAATTTCCGAACCGCGCAGCGCAGCGGCTGTGTCGGTGGTGAAAAACGGGTTGCCCGTACCCGCCGCGAAAATGACCACTTTGCCTTCTTCGAGTTGACGGATGGCGCGCGGGCGGATGTACGGCTCGACCACCTGGTCCATGCGCAGCGCGGATTGCACGCGCGCCTCGATACCGGCGTGACGCATGGCGTCCTGCAATGCGAGCGCGTTCATCATGGTCGCGAGCATGCCCATGTAGTCAGCCGTCGCACGGTCCATGCCGGCCGCACCGCCCGCCACGCCGCGAAAAATATTACCGCCGCCGATGACGACCGCGAGTTGCGTGCCCATGCGCACCACTTCCGCGACGTCTGCCACCATCCTTTCGATTGTCGCGCGATTGATGCCAAAGGCATCGTCGCCCATTAGTGCTTCGCCGGAGAGTTTGAGGAGTACGCGTTTGTAGGCTGTGGGCATATGAGGGTTCCGATCGCGCCGAGAGGGAGTGCAACAACGTAGAACTGTAGGGGTGAAACGATATTTCCGGCAAGCATCCCATATTGGACAAGCCGCGGCGGCGTAACGGATTAATACGGGGGGTTTACCTGAATTAACCCCGTTTTGCCCGTCCGGCGCGGTTTTGACCGCCATGAGGGCGCGAGACGGATGCTCCGCATTCGGGAACGTCCGGACTCGCATTTAGCTGCTTTCACTGCATTTTTGACTCGGCGGCCAGTGCGTCTGCATTGAGCGGCTCGGTTGAACGGGCCGGCTGATGCTGTGTCGCACTGCTTGCGCGCGGCCGCGTCACCAAGTCATGTTGGCGCAGCCCTGACCGCCGTCTGACGCTTTAGCCTTGCTTGGCGGCGGCAACTTGCGCGGCCACTTCGGCAGCGAAGTCGTCCGTACGCTTTTCGATGCCTTCACCGACCACAAACAGCGCGAACTTCTGCACCGACGCGCCTGCCGCCTTCAACATCTGTTCGATCGTCTGCTTGTCGTTCTTAACGAATGTCTGGTTCAGCAGCGACACTTCCTTCAGGTACTTCTGGACGCTGCCGTCGACCATCTTGGCGACGATCTCAGCCGGCTTGCCCGATTCCGCGGCCTTTTGCTCGGCGATGCTGCGTTCCTTCGCGATCAGTTCTGCCGGAACGTCGTCCGACGACAGCGAGACCGGCTTCATTGCCGCGACGTGCATGGCAACGTCCTTGCCGACCTGCTCGTCCGCGCCCGTGAACTCAACCAGCACGCCGATGCGCGTACCGTGAAGGTACGAAGCCAGCTTGTTGGCGGATTCAAAACGCACGAAACGGCGTACCGAGACGTTTTCGCCAATCTTGCCGATCAGCGCGAGACGCACTGCGTCGACCGTCGAGCTTTCCAGCGGCAGGGCCGACAGAGCAGCCACGTCAGCCGGGTGATTCTTCGCGATGAGTTCAGCCACAGCCTTGCCGAACGCCAGGAAGTCGTCGTTCTTCGCAACGAAGTCGGTTTCGCAGTTCAATTCGACCAGAACGCCCACGCCGTCAGCGATATGCGACGTCACAATGCCTTCAGCCGTCACGCGCGATGCCGCCTTGCTTGCCTTGTTGCCCAGCTTCACGCGCAGCAGCTCTTCAGCGCGCTCCATGTCGCCTTCAGCTTCCGTCAGCGCCTTCTTGCATTCCATCATGGGCGCGTCGGTCTTTGCGCGCAGTTCTGCCACCATGCTTGCGGTAATTGCCGCCATCATTTGCTCCTTGAGTCTGTGCCGTGCTTTCACACGTATCGCACTATTGACACGCGCCGCCGGCGAGAAATGCCCGCGGCCAGAATGGGGGTACTGCCTGCTTCACAGATACATCACGGCTGTTTCGCGCTTTGCTGCCCACGAATAGTGCCGTTGTTACTTTACGTCGCCGTTGCGGCTGGCTAAAAAAAGGGGGCCTTTCGCAAAGCCCCCTTTTTTGCCGGACACATCACATCGGCGTCTTATGCAGAGACTTACGCTTCTGCGTTGACTTCCACGAAGTCGTCGCCATCACCACTGCGAACGGCCTGCACTACTTCGTTCACCGCGCTCGAACGGCCTTCCAGGATCGCGTCGGCCACGCCCTTCGTGTACAACATGACAGCCTTGCTGGCGTCGTCGTTACCCGGGATCACGTAGTCGATGCCTTCCGGGGAGTGGTTCGTATCAACCACCGCGATAACCGGAATGCCAAGCTTCTTGGCTTCGGTCACGGCAATCTTGTGGTAACCCACGTCAACCACGAAAATTGCGTCCGGAATGCCGCCCATGTCCTTCACGCCGCCAATCGACTTCACCAGCTTGGCCATTTCGCGTTCGAACAGGAGCGCTTCCTTCTTGCTCATGCGCTCCGTTTCACCGGCTTCCAGCGCTGCTTCCATGTCCTTCAGGCGCTTGATCGATACTTTCAGCGTCTTGAAGTTGGTCAGCATGCCGCCGAGCCAGCGTGCGTTCACGAAAGGCATTCCAGCGCGCTGCGCTTCTTCTGCCACCGTGTCACGCGATTGGCGCTTCGTGCCAACGAACAAAATCGTGCCGCGATTTGCTGCCAGTTGACGCACGTACTTCAGCGCGTCGTTGTACATCGGCAGCGTTTTTTCGAGGTTGATAATGTGAATCTTGTTGCGATGACCGAAAATGAACGGAGCCATTTTCGGGTTCCAGAAGCGCGTTTGGTGACCAAAGTGGACACCAGCTTCCAGCATTTCACGCATTGTTACTGCCATGAGAGTTCTCCGCGAGGGTTAGGTCTTAAGCCGGCTGCCGCATCGGGCGTCCCGTGTTTCTTGATCGAGTTTCCTGGATCCGGGGCGCCGGACACCCTGGGTGCGCCGGCTTGCGATTCAAGTCCAATCTTCTCCGCACCTCCTCTCCACGAGCATTCCGGGAAAACGTTGTTTTTCAGGAATGTTGCATTGAGAAGACGATTACAAAGCAGATGCAGACTTAGCCAGCGAGTATATCACGCTCAAATGGCATGACTCAAGACGCCTCATCACTCTGAAAAGCGCCCGAAGCGGCTTCCCCCCAACCGCCCTGTTGTGCGTCGCGGGTGCGACCTCGACTGCCGCTACGATCGGTAAACTCGTGTGCTGACTGCTCTAAAACAGCCGCGAGTCCGCACTCGGGTGCGGTGAGCCCTGTAAGGTGCGATAATGGCCGATTCGCGCTAAAAGCCGCTTACACGCATTCTCGATACAAGTCATGTCCATTACGCTGAAAAACGACCACGATATCGCGCAAATGCGCGTTGCCTGCCGACTCGCCAGCGAAGTGCTCGACTTCATCACGCCGCATATTGTCGCAGGCGTGACGACGGGCGAACTCGATCGCCTCTGCCACGAGTACATGGTGAAGGAACAAGGCACGGTACCCGCGCCGTTGAATTACCAGCCGCCCGGCTACCCGCCGTATCCGAAAGCGACCTGTATCTCTGTGAACGACGTAATTTGCCACGGCATTCCCGGCGACAAGGCGCTGAAAAACGGCGACGCGCTGAATATTGACATCACCGTGATCAAGGAAGGCTATTTCGGCGATACCAGCCGGATGTTCCTGGTCGGCGAAGGATCGATCCTCGCGAAACGCCTGGTGCAAACCACGTTCGACTGCATGTGGCTCGGAATTGACCAGATCAAGCCCGGCGCGCATCTGGGCGATATCGGGCATGCCATCCAGAAATATGCTGAAGCGCAGGGCTACAGCGTAGTGCGTGAATACTGCGGCCACGGCGTGGGCCAAGTTTTTCACGAAGATCCGCAAGTGCTGCACTACGGCCGCCCCGGCACGGGCGTCGAGTTGCAGGCGGGCATGATCTTTACCGTCGAACCCATGATTAACGCTGGCCGCCGCGATATTCGCACCATGCCCGACCAATGGACTGTCAAAACGCGCGACCGCAGCCTGTCCGCGCAATGGGAACATACGGTGCTGGTTACGCCGACGGGCTATGAAGTGCTGACCGTGTCGGCGGGTACGCAAGCGCCTTCAGAATTGATCGCCGCGGCGGCTTGAAGCGACTTGACCGAGAACTCGGAGCACGTGGTTCTGCCGCTGGCGTGCCCGGGGTTTTGATACTGCAGGCTCTCGCAGGGTCGTGCACGCATCGGGTTTCGGTCGATATTGCGGGCCAGTATCGCTGATATTAGGCAATTACCGAGCGGGTCGAATCTCGCTCTGTGACTTGTGTTCCACCTATCAGGTGCTTGCCGCGCCATGAATTGTGGCTGAGTCGCGCCGGATCTTGAGTCGTGCCGATCAAGCCAGTTATTTCGCCCGGTTTAAAGACAGCTTAAGCTTGCTGTATAGAGTGATATGGGTTGGCATAGAGCGCCTACGGCTCTCACCTCTCCGATCATCGACAACTCAAGCTCGCGCCAAGGTGGTCAGACAACACCGGTTTTGGACGCCGCATGCAGCCCATGCCGGGGCACGCAATGACCGCGTCGTCGTGACCTGATTAAAAACCGGCGAACCATCTGTTCGCTACGATCAATTTTCACCCACTGACTTGACGACCCGCCTACCCATGAGCGTACCTGCCGACGCCCCAACCCACGCTGATTTGTTGAAAGCCTCTTACAAGACGGCCAAGGCCGCCTTGCTCGAGCGCTTCCAGAGCGCGACCAACGTCGATGGCCTGATGCACGCCCTCGCGCGCGCCACCGACGAAGCGCTCCGAGGTGCCTGGGAAGCGTGCGCGATGCCGAAATCGGCGGCGCTGATTGCGGTCGGCGGTTACGGGCGCGGCGAACTTGCGCCCTATTCTGACGTCGATATCCTGGTTCTCCTGCCCGATGACGAGACGCCCGATCACACAGCGTCACTGGCCGCGCGTATCGAGCGGCTGATCGGCATGGCGTGGGATCTGGGTCTTGAGATCGGCAGCAGCGTGCGCTCGGTGACGCAATGCATAGATGAAGCGAACAACGACATCACCATCCAGACCTCGCTGCTGGAAGCGCGGCGCATAGTAGGCAACGAAACACTGTTCGAGACGTTCGAGGAGCGGTATAGGCTGACGCTCGATCCGCGTGCTTTCTTCCAGGCGAAAGTCCTGGAGATGCGTCAGCGGCACGCCAAGTATCAGGACACGCCGTATAGTCTTGAGCCGAATATCAAGGAAAGTCCCGGCGGCCTGCGCGACTTGCAGCTTATTTTGTGGATCTCGCGCGCGGCCGGTTTCGGCAGTAGCTGGCGCGAACTGGATTCGCGCGACCTCATCACCGAGCGTGAAGCCAGCGAACTGCGCCGCAATGAAGGTTTTTTGAAGACCCTGCGAGCGCGACTGCATGTGATCGCCCGGCGGCGCCAGGACATCCTCGTCTTCGACTTGCAGACGGCGCTGGCCGAAAGCCTCGGCTACAAAGCAACTTCGTCCAAGCGCGCGAGCGAACAGCTCATGCGCCGCTATTACTGGGCCGCCAAAGCCGTCACGCAGCTTGCCACCATCCTGATCCAGAACGTGGAAGCGCAACTGTTTCCATCGACGAGCGGCATCACGCGCGTGCTCAACGAGCGTTTCGTCGAGAAGCAGGGCATGCTGGAAATCGCCAGCGATGACGTTTTCGAACGTGAACCCAACGCCATTCTCGAAGCGTTCCTGCTGTACGAACAGACGCGCGGCGTGAAGGGTTTATCCGCCCGGACGCTACGGGCAATCTATAACGCCCGCGACCTGATGGGCCGCGACTGGCGGCGGGACGCCGAGAACCGGCGCTTGTTCATGGATATCCTGAAGCAGCCCGAAGGCATCACGCATGCGCTGCGGCTGATGAACCAGACAAGCGTGCTGGGGCGTTACCTGCTCAACTTCCGGCGCATTGTCGGTCAGATGCAGCATGACCTGTATCACGTCTATACCGTCGATCAGCACATCCTGATGGTGTTGCGCAATATCCGCCGTTTTGCGATGGCCGAACATGCGCATGAATATCCGTTCTGCAGCCAGTTGATGGGTAATTTCGAGCGCCCGTGGGTGCTGTATATCGCGGCGCTTTTTCACGATATCGCCAAGGGCCGCGGCGGCGACCACTCGGTGCTCGGCATGGTGGATGCACGTCGTTTTTGCCGTGAACACGATGTTGGCGCGGACGACAGCGACCTGGTGGTGTGGCTTGTGGAACAGCATCTGACCATGAGCCAGGTCGCGCAAAAGCAGGACACGAGCGATCCGGAAGTCATCAAGCAATTTGCATCGATGGTCAAGACCGAGCGCCGGTTGACGGCGCTGTATCTGCTGACCGTCGCCGATATTCGCGGCACCAGCCCCAAGGTCTGGAACGCATGGAAAGGCAAGCTGCTCGAGGATTTGTACCGCGCCACGCGCGCCGTACTCGGCGGCGCCGAACTGCACGCGCACTCGGAACTGAAGTCGCGCCAGGAAGACGCGCTCGCATTGTTGCGCCTTGAAACCGTGCCCGAAAACGCGGAAAAAGTGTTGTGGGACAAGCTCGATGTCGGCTATTTCCTGCGCCACGATGCCGCCGATATCGCTTGGCAGACGCGCGTGCTTTACAAACACGTGGAGAGCGAAAAGCCGATCGTGCGGGCGCGGCCGTCGCCCATTGGCGCCGCGCTGCAGGTGTTGGTGTATGTGCAGGACCGCCCGGACCTGTTCGCCGGGATTTGCGCGTACTTCGATAAAAACGGCCTGTCCGTGCTCGATTCGCGCATTACGACGACCCGCCACGGCTACGCACTAGACAATTTTCTGGTCGCACATCCGGACCATGACGGGCATTATCGCGACATTGCGAATCTCGTCGAACAGCAGCTGAGTATGCTACTGACTGCCGAGGGCATTTTGCCGGAACCGTCGAAGGGACGTGTTTCACGGCTTGTGCGCACTTTTCCGATCACGCCACGCGTGGACTTACGTCCCGACGAACGTGGTCAGTATTACATCCTGTCCGTATCGGCTAACGACCGGCAGGGCCTCCTTTATTCGATCGCGCGGGTTCTGGCCCAGCACCGGATCGGCGTCCATGCGGCGCGGATCAATACGCTTGGCGAACGCGTGGAAGACGTGTTCCTGCTCGACGGCAAAACCCTATCCGACAACCGGACACAGATCCAGGTCGAAACTGAACTGCTGCGCGCGATCGCAGCCTGAGAATATATGCGCGTCAAACTGACAGCGAAGCACCCGCGCCCGGCATCGCCGGCACGTTCCCCCGTCCGTACCGGCAGCGCTGCCGGACGGAAAAAACCCGCACGCGCCGACATGGCGAGCGGCGATCGGCCAGTGCGTAGCGATAAACCGGCAGGTGGCGCACGGCCGTCGGGTTCCGGTGAGCGGAAACCTTTCAAGGCCCGTAGCGACGACTCGCGTGGTGCGGGTGATCGCGGCGCGCGGCCTTCGTTTGGCGATCGTGGCGCTCCGCGTGGTGATCGGCCTTCTGGCGATGGCGAACGTCGTCCGTTCACTCCGCGTGGTGATGCTCCGCGGGGTCCGAGTGGTGATCGTGGGCCTCGGCCTTCGTTTGGTGATCGTGGCGCTCCGCGCGGTGATCGGCCTTCTGGTGATGGTGAACGTCGTCCGTTTGTGCCGCGTGGCGATGCGCCGCGTGGTCCGAGTGGTGATCGTGGGCCTCGGCCTTCGTTTGGTGATCGTGGCGCTCCGCGCGGTGATAGGCCTTCCGGCGATGGTGAACGTCGCCCGTTTGTGCCGCGTGGCGATGCGCCGCGTGGTCCAAGCAGCGATCGTGGCCCGCGTCCTTCCTTCGGAGATCGTGGCGCTCCGCGCGGTGATCGTCCTTCTGGTGATGGCGAACGTCGTCCGTACGCGCCCCGTGGCGATGCTCCTCGGAGCCCGAGCAGTGATCGTGGGCCCCGGCCTTCGTTCGGTGACCGCGGCGCTCCGCGCGGTGACCGTCCGTACGCGCCGCGTGGCGATGCTCCGCGTGGTCCGAGCAGCGATCGTGGACCCCGGCCTTCGTTCGGCGACCGTGGCGCTCCGCGCGGTGATCGCCCTTCCGGCGATGGCGAACGTCGCCCATTCACCCCGCGCGGCGATGCGCCGCGTGGTCCAAGCAGCGATCGTGGACCCCGGCCTTCCTTTGGTGACCGCGGCGCTCCGCGCGGTGATCGTCCTTCTGGCGAGGGTGAACGTCGCCCATTCACCCCGCGCGGCGATGCGCCGCGTGGTCCAAGCAGCGATCGCGGCCCCCGCCCTTCCTTTGGCGACCGTGGCGCTCCGCGTGGCGACCGTCCTTCTGGCGATGGTGAACGCCGCCCATTCACCCCGCGCGAGCGCAACCACGCGCACGATGGCAGCCCGCGTCCGGCTCCCACCGACCGTCAACGACCCACAGGCGACACCCCTTACGCCAAACGCGACACATCCGAGCGCTTCGGCGACGAGCGCAAACCCGCCGTCCGCAAGCCGGTATCGAAGCCGTCAAAACCACGCGACGCCGATGCCCCGCCCTCACCCGCTCGCATCGCACGCGAAAATGAAGACGGGCTCGTGCGCTTGTCGAAGGTGATGTCGGAGCTCGGCCTGTGCTCGCGCCGCGAAGCCGATGAATGGATCGAAAAGGGCTGGGTGCTGGTTGACGGAGAAGTCATCGATACGCTCGGCACCAAGATTCGTCCCGACCAGAACGTTGAAATTGCACCCGCCGCGCACGCGGCCCAGATGCAGCAGGTCACCATCCTGATCCACAAGCCGGTTGGCTACGTATCGGGTCAGGCGGAAGACGGTTATCAGCCGGCTGTCACGCTGGTCAATCCGTCCAACCATTGGGCCGACGACCAGTCCGGCATCCGCTTCACGCCGCTGCATCTGCGCACGCTCGCACCGGCAGGCCGTCTGGACATCGATTCGACCGGCCTGCTCGTCCTGACCCAAGATGGCCGCGTGGCGAAACAACTGATCGGCGGCCATTCGGACGTCGATAAGGAATATCTCGTGCGCGTGAAATTCGGCGAGCATGAAGTTGATATCGAACCGCACTTCCCGCCGGAAAGCCTGGCGTTGCTGCGCCACGGACTCTCGCTCGACGACGTGCCGCTCAAAACAGCGCAAGTCAGTTGGCAAAATGGCGAACAGTTGCGCTTTGTGTTGCGTGAAGGCAAAAAGCGCCAGATTCGCCGGATGTGCGAGCTGGTTGGGCTGGAAGTGGTCGGCCTGAAGCGGATCCGGATGGGCCGCGTGACGCTGGGCGCCTTGCCACCGGGCCAATGGCGTTATCTGGGCGCGGACGAAGCGTTCTAAAAAAACAGCTTCGCCGCGTTTTCCGCGCGCTTCCAGCCGTCGCGGAAAACGAGGAAATTATTACCAATCGATGCGATCGGCACCCGCCGATCGCATCGATTTTTTTTGGCCAACTTTTTGGCTAAAGAAAATATGACACATGACCGTTAGTCAGATACACGCGCAATTTACCGCTTCGAGTCGCGTGTGCTTGGGCGTTGAGCTACTGGAGAATTGCCATGTCCGTTGAGATCATTGTTCGCGAAACCAAAACCGGCCTCGAAATCGTCAGCGGCCGACGCCGACTCGATGCGCTGCTCGCCGTGCGCGACGAAGTCGTCGTGACGAGCCCGGGTGTGGGTGAAGTTGTCATCGCGCGATTGCCGGACGGACGCCTGCAGGCATCGGCGAATCCGGAGCACATTGCATTGTTTCGCCAGCCGGAAATGGCGTCGGGAACCAAGAAAAGTTTCGCTTGAGGATGAAGCCGCCTGGCTTCGGCGGTTTTTGATTCCTTGATGCATAAATGACCCGACGAAACGGTCGGATCCCGTGCGGCACGGCTGAGTGGGCGCCAGTTAATCATGCAATCATGCCCCGCGACAAAAACTGCGTCGCGCCAAGCCACTTCACCAAACAAAAGGGGCCGCGATTCATCGCGGCCCTTATTTCGTCCAGCGGCTGACCCTGTCAAACCGCCCCTCTACCGGTCAATCATCGCTTTTCGGGTCGAGTCCTGGAAACAGGACCTCAGTAAAGCCAAACTTCGAGAAGTCCGTGACGCGCATGGGGTAAAGCTTGCCGATCAAATGATCGCATTCGTGCTGCACGACGCGCGCGTGAAAGCCTTCGGCCAGCCGTTCGATAGGCGAGCCGTACTGATCGAACCCCTGATAGCGGATCATGGAATACCGTTGCACGGCCCCGCGCAGGCCCGGCACTGACAAACACCCTTCCCAGCCTTCCTCCATGTCATGCGAGACGGGCGTAATGATCGGGTTGATAAGCACCGTTTCCGGCACTGGTTGAGCCTCCGGATAACGCTCGTTCTGCGCGAAACCGAAGATCACAACTTGCAAATCCACGCCAATCTGCGGTGCGGCCAAGCCTGCACCGTTTGCATGGCGCATGGTGTCGAACATGTCTTCAACCAGAGCGTGCAGCTCGGGGGTATCGAAGTGATCAACCGACTCGGCAATACGCAACAAACGCGGATCGCCCATCTTGAGGATTTCGCGAATCATGGGGTTTCTCCCTCCAAAAGCTTGCGCATACCATCTTCGTCGAGCACCGGGACGCCGAGTTCCTCAGCCTTCACAAGCTTGCTGCCCGCCTCCGCTCCCGCCACCACGTAATCCGTCTTCTTCGACACCGATCCCGCCACTTTCGCGCCCGCCGCCTCCAGCATCTCCTTCGCGTCTTCGCGGGACAGATTAGGCAGCGTGCCGGTGAGCACGACCGTCTTCCCAGCGAGCACGCCCTGCGGCGCTTTCGGCGCGGGCGGGCCTTCGGGCCAGGTTACCTTGCCCGGCGCGCGCAGCTGCTCGATCACCATCTGGTTATGCGCTTCGCTGAAAAAATTGTGCAGCGACTCGGCCACGACCGGGCCAACATCGTTCACTTCCAGCAATTCCTCGACGCTCGCCGCCATGATCGGATCGAGCGAGCCGAAATGCTTGGCGAGGTCCTTCGCCGTCGATTCTCCAACGTGACGAATACCGAGCGCGTACAGAAAACGCGGCAACGTGGTTTGCTTCGCCTTTTCGAGAGAATCGTACAGATTCTGGGCGGATTTATCGGCGAAACGGTCCAAAGCGGCAAGCGTCGCCACGCCAAGATTGAACAGGTCCGCTGGCGTACGCACGATGTTCTGCTCGACCAGTTGGTCGATGATTTTCTCACCCAGCCCGTCGATATCCAGCGCGCGCCGCTGCGCGAAATGCCACAACGCCTGCTTGCGTTGAGCGGGACAGATCAGGCCGCCCGTGCAACGCGCGATGGCTTCGTCAGGGAGCCTTTCGATCTTCGATCCGCATACCGGGCACTCGGTCGGCATCACGAACTCGCGGGCATCGTCCGGACGCCGGTCGAGGATCGCGCCAACCACTTCGGGGATAACATCGCCGGCACGCCGCACAATCACCGTATCGCCAATACGTATGTCTTTGCGCCGAACCTCGTCTTCGTTATGCAACGTGGCATTCGTTACCGTCGCGCCCCCGACGAACACAGGCGTGAGACGCGCGACCGGTGTGATGGCGCCCGTACGGCCGACTTGAACGTCGATAGCCAGCAACTGCGTGAGCGCTTCCTGCGCGGGAAATTTGTGCGCGAGCGCAAAGCGCGGTGCACGCGAAACGAAACCCAGCTTGTCCTGCTCGTCGCGCTGGTTGACCTTGTAGACCACGCCGTCGATGTCATACGGCAAACCATCGCGTTTCTCGCCCGTCTTGCGGAAGAACTCGAGCAGGCCTTCAGCGCCCTGCACCACTCCGCGCTCCGCGTTGACCGGCAGGCCCATTTCCTTGTACCAGTCGAGCAGCGCCGAGTGCGAAACCGGCATCTCCGCACCTTCCAGCACGCCAATTCCATAAGCGAAAAACGACAACTGGCGCTGCGCGGTCATCTTGGGATCGAGTTGCCGCAAACCACCAGCCGCCGCATTACGCGGATTCGCAAACTCGCGCTGTTCGGCCTCGCGTTGCCGCGCGTTGACCTTCTCAAAATCGCGCTTGAACATGAGCACTTCGCCGCGCACATCGAGCCGCTTCGGAATATTCTTGCCCTTGAGTTTCAGGGGGATCGAGCGGATGGTGCGGACGTTTTCGGTGACCTCTTCGCCCGTCGCACCGTCACCGCGCGTGGCCGCCTGAACGAAGATGCCGTTGTCATAGCGCAAGGAAATGGCCAAGCCGTCGAATTTCAGCTCGCACGCGTATTCGACGGGCGTGTGACCGAGCATATCGGCGACCCGTTTGTCGAACGCGATAATGTCTTCGTCAGCGAAACCGTTGTTCAGCGAAAGCATGGGCACGTCATGCGTGACCGGCTGAAAACCCGTTGCGACCTGACCGCCGACGCGTTGCGTGGGGGAATCGGGCGTGATCAATTCCGGCTGATTTGCCTCGATTTGCTGCAGTTCCTTGAACAGGAGATCGTATTCTGCGTCGGGCAGATCCGGCTGATCGAGAACGTAATACGCGTAGTTGGCGCGCTCAAGTTCCGTGCGCAACCACGCGGCGCGCTCAGCCGGCCGCTCGGCACTGGCGATGGGCGCACCGGACAGAGTGGAGACGGACGAATCAGCTTTGGCAGCAGCTTTCGGTTTGGCAGACATGCGGCGAGACAGGATGGAAAGTTAGAAGGAAACTGACCTGTTGATTGTCTCAGAGATCAGCTGATCGTGGCATCGGCCGTGTAGCCGATGCCTTACGAAAACCGCTAACTGTCCAACGGCCGCCGCCGTAAGATCCTTACTGGCTGAACAAGCGCCGCGTGGCGGGAGAACCCGCTGGAATCCCGGCCTGCTCGAGCTTCGCGTACAGCGTCATCAACTGCTTTTCAATAGCAAGCAGCGACGACTCCGGCAACGGCCGGCGCTGGTCATCGACCACGCGTGCGCCAATGCGCTCGGAGAGCGACTTCGCGTAATCGCACATCAGGCGGAACGGCAGGATGTCTTCGTCGGCCACCGGTACGTCCAGGACCAGCGTAATCATCTGGCCACCCTTGTAGGTCAGGTCGTCGCGCAGGAAGTTGGTATCGCCGAAAAGCAGCATGAACACCGGGTTCTGGCGTGCATCCAGCTTGACGAAACGCGTGCCGTCGCGCGACAGCAGCAAACCATCCTGCGAGGCCACCGCCTGCACGTAGTTGGCCGACCACGGCGCGCCATCGGAGAGAATGTTGATCGACAATTGCGCGTCGCATTGAGCCGCGAACGCGTCGAGTTCGCGCGCCATGCCGACCGTTTCCAGCATGTCGGGAAATTCGGGGGAACCGTCTATAGCATCGGCGAAACGCTGTACGCCCGTGACAAACTCCGAGAACTCCAGTTCGTTCAGCGGGCCGCCGCGATTGGCCAGTTGTGCCGCCGCACGCAATTCTTCATAACGGGCGCCGTTCTTGAGCAATTCCCAGGTCGTGCCACCCTCCGGCTTACCTTCTATATGCACGGGCTTGGCGCCCGCACGGCGCAGCTTCTGCGCGCTCGGGATGAGCTTCTCAGCGGGAATGGGGGCAAGCAACCGAATAGGCACCACGCAATCGATCCGCCGGTCCACGATAGCCGGCGGCGCCGATGAAATCGTGGTCGCTGCGGGCAAAACGGGTTCGTCATCGTCGTCAAGGATGGGGGACGAATCCGGCTCCAGAAAATCGCCATTCACCGATGTCGCTTCAGCCTGGATATCGACCGCGGTATCGGCCGGCGCAACCGTAGAGAGCGGCGCACCGCCGAAACTGGGCTCGACCCGCGTTGCCGGCGCATCACCCTCGCCCATGGCGGGTTCGCGCCGCACCGGGCGCGTAGGTTCAATGAATGGCTGCTCCTCGTCGGTGTCGCTGCGCGCTATCGACTCCGCCGCTTCGTCAGGCATCGGCCGCGGCATCTTGCGGCGCACTTTGGCGCCCTGCCACGCGTTGTACACCACCACGCCGCCTACCACTACGGCACCCGCTCCAATCAACCCGAGGGTCAACTCGTCCATGCACTCTCCGTCATTCTTTTCTGGTTGCGCTCTCGGCGCGCTTGGCAGCGCTATTGAGGCATCCGGCGCTCGATTGAGCGCTTGTTGAGCTTACGCTGCGCGATCTGCGCCCCACGCGGTGCTAAAGATGCATCCGAAGGTGCATCCGAACTGCGTGGGTCACTCCGCGCCTGCGCGCCAAAACCGGCCTCCCAGGCCGGTTTTCAATACTATCTTGCTGTCCGTTCTAAAAAACCCGGCCAAACGTTCAGGCATTCTGGGCGAAACCCGCCGCAGATTCCATATCCACGGCAACAATCCGCGAGACGCCCTGTTCCTGCATCGTCACGCCGATCAGTTGTTGCGCCATTTCCATTGCGATCTTGTTGTGCGAGATGAAGAGGAATTGCGTCTTCTCCGACATCGCCCGCACGAGGTTCGCAAAGCGCTCTGTGTTGGCGTCGTCGAGGGGCGCATCCACTTCGTCCAGCAGACAGAACGGTGCCGGATTCAACTGGAACATCGCAAACACGAGAGCGGTAGCGGTAAGGGCCTTTTCGCCTCCCGACAACAAGTGAATGGTCGAATTCTTTTTGCCCGGCGGTTGCGCGAGCACTTGCACGCCGGCATCGAGAATTTCGTCGCCGGTCATCACGAGTTTCGCCTGACCACCGCCGAAAAGACGCGGAAAAAGCTCGCCGAAATGACGGTTCACTTCGTCGAACGTGCCTTGCAGCAACGAACGGGTTTCCTGGTCGATCCTGTGGATCGCGTCCTCCAGCGTGCCGATGGCGTCGTTCAAATCCGCCGATTGCGCGTCCAGGAACGCCTTGCGCTCGCTGGCCGCGGCGAGTTCGTCGAGCGCAGCCATGTTCACGGCGCCAAGCGCCGCGATCGCGTTGTTCAGTCGCGTAACTTCGCCTTGCAGATACGACGGTTTCAGATCCGGCGTGAGCTTGGCCTGCAACTCGGCTTCATCCACACCCGCCGCAGCCAGTTGTTCGACAAACTGCTCGCCGCTGATGCGTGCCGCCTGCTCTTTCAACTGCAATTCGTTGATCTTGTCGCGTAACGGCTGAAGCGAACGTTCCGCGATAAGCCGCAATTCGTCGGCCTGACGCAGTCGCGCCGTGAGATCGTCGAGTTCGAGACGGGCCGAGTGCAACGCCTCTTCCTTGACCGCGCGCAATTCGAGCGCATCCTGCAAGCCGGTGTGCGCCGTTTGCTCGTTGATCGTTTCAAGTTCGGCGCGGGCGTCTTCCAGTGCACCGGCCACGCGTTCGCTCTGGTCCTTCGCCGTTTCAATGTTGCGCCGGTATTCCTCGATCTTCGCCGCGAGCCCGCGCGCCGCGAAGCTGGCGTCGGTGGCCGCGCGTTCGAGGTCGCGCGCTTCCTGGCGTGCGTTGGTCAGCGCTTCGTCGAGTGCTTCGAACGCCAGTTGATGGTCTTCGAAACGCGCCTGCAACTCGGCGAGCTCGCCGTCGTGGCGCTCGAAATTCGCTTCCGATTCCGCGCGCAACGCACGCTGTTCGTCGATTTGCGCCGTGATTTCCGCCAGTTCCTCGCGAATCTGCGTGCTGCGCTGCATGTAGCGCTCGTGCGCCTGCGCGAGCTTCAACACATCCATTTGCAACGCATGGACGCGTTGGGTTGCGCGTTCGGCGGAGGAGCGGGCATCGCCCAAACTCGCCGATGCCTGCGTGTGCGCCGCTTCCGCCCGTACAGCCGCGGCCTTGGCTTCATCGGCGAGCAGTGCTTGCGCACGCGCTTGCTTCGTCAGGTTCTCGATTTCCTGCTGGCGGGCGAGCATGCCGGCCTGCTCGGAGTCAGCGGCGTAGAGTTGCACGCCGACGCGCGTCACCACGTGCCCAGCCTTCACCACGAACGCAGCGCCGTCCGGCAATTGCGAACGCGAGGCAAGCGCCTGGGCGATGTCATCGGAGACAAAAACTTGGCCCAGCCAGTCGGTCAGTACGGCGCGCAAACCAGCGTCGTCGATACGGATCAGGGCCAGCAGCGGTCGCAAGCCAGCAGGCGTTTCCTGCGGGCGGCCGGCGATAGGCGGTGCATAAAACGCGAGCTTGGCGGGAGGAGCGTCAGTCGCGAACGCCTTCACCCAGTCGAGATTCGATACTTCCAACGCCGCGATTCGCTCACGCAGAACCGACTCCAGCGCCGTTTCCCAACCCGCTTCAACGTGCAGCTTTTTCCACAGGCGCGGCAACGAACCGAGTTCGTGTTTATCGAGCCACGGCTGGATCTTGCCTTCGGTCTGGACGTTTTCCTGCAACTGCTTCAACGCCGCGAGCCGCGCTTCCAACTGGTGAATCTGCGCGCTCTCTGCCTGCACTTTCTCTTGCGCCGCGCGGCGCTCGCCATCCAGACGCGGCAGCGTATCTTGCGCATCGGAGAGACGGGCTTGCGCTTCAGCGAGAATTTCTTCGTGCTCGGCCAGTTGCATCCGCAACTCTTCGAGCTGCGCTTCGTCCGGCGCGTCCAGCCCGCCCGCTTCGCTTTTCAGGCGTTCGTGACGCTGCTGCAACTGCTGCAGTTGCTGATCGGCATTGCGCTGATGCGCGGCCTCGAGTTTCAACGCCTGCTCAGTCTGCGCGATACCGCCGCGCTCCGCGTTCAACTCGGTCTGGGCGTCGCGAAAACGCGCTTCGAGCGCGGGCAGTTCGTCGTGTTTCGCGGCCGCCGTTTCCTGCGCGATCGCTGCCTTTTCCTCGCCGATAGCCAGCGCCTCTTCGGCATCCGTGATCTCGCCGCGGGCCTTCTCGGCTTGCATCTGCCATTGTTCGCGCTGGGCGCTCAATGCAGCGATCTGCGCCTGCACCCGATTGCGCGATTCCACGATAAAGCGGATCTCCGCCTCGAGCTTGGCCACTTCCGAGTTCGCTTCGTACAGCGAGCCCTGAGCGCCCTGCATGGCGTCGCTCGCGCTGTAGTGCGCCACGCGCAAGGTTTCCAGTTGCGCTTCGACTTCCCGCAGCTTGGCGGTTTGTGCTTCGAGTTCGATCTGCGCGTCGCTGATTGCGCGCTGTTGGCGCTCCGACTCGTTGCCTGCTTCGTTCTTGCGCAACAACCACAGGAGCCGCTGCTTTTCTTCGCCGTCGGCCTGAAGCGCCTTGTATTTCGTTGCGACGACAGCCTGGGCCTCGAGCTTCTCCAGATTCGCGCTCAACTCGCGCACGATGTCTTCCACGCGGGTCAGGTTTTCGCGGGTATCGTGCAGACGGTTTTCGGTCTCGCGGCGGCGTTCCTTGTACTTGGACACGCCAGCGGCTTCTTCCAGGAACACCCGCAGCTCTTCCGGCTTCGCTTCGATAATCCGCGCGATCATGCCCTGCCCGATGATCGCGTAGGCACGCGGCCCGAGGCCCGTACCGAGGAAAATGTCCTGGATATCGCGGCGCCGGGCCGGCAGGTTGTTGATGTAGTAGCTCGACGTGCCGTCGCGCGTGAGGACGCGCTTGACGGCGATTTCGGCGTAGGTGCCCCACTGGCCGGCGGCGCGGCCATCGGCGTTGTCGAAGATGAGTTCGACGCTGGCGCGGCTGCCGGGCTTCCTCGCCGTGGAGCCGTTGAAGATCACGTCCTGCATCGACTCGCCGCGCAGCTCGGAAGCGCGCGATTCGCCGAGCACCCAGCGCACGGCGTCGATGATGTTCGATTTGCCGCAGCCATTCGGGCCCACGACGCCGACAAGCTGGCCTGGGACCTGGAAATGGGTGGGATCGACGAAGGACTTGAAGCCAGCGAGTTTTATCGAGGTCAGACGCACGGCGATATCGCTGATTGAAAAGAATTCGGGAGAACGGGCCGGCGGGCCTCCGAGCCGTGATGCTTGTGCGGCAGGAGATAACGACTAACGCCGGTCGAAAACGCTCGGGCGGTGGGTTGAACCCCGTCGAATCAAAGCTCGATACGAAGCGACGGCACGCAACCCGTGGTCCTGTTGCTCGACGGCTTATATAACCTCTATAACCCACCGCGAGCATGCAACCCGGCGAACGGTGACAATCATACCATCGCCAGTCTTGAATTCTTTTGGTTTGCTGACACGGGGGTTTTTGCTCGCAACGGTCGGCGGGTCGGGGTTCTGCAGGGGTCGATGCCGGTCGATTTCGGCTTGCCGGCGGTGGCAGTAGTCCATCGGCGGCGCACTGCGGAAGCGGCCCCCTGGGCCCCGGCAAACCTTCCTCAACGCGCCAGCAAACCCAACCTGGGGCTGGGAGGGAGCTATAATCCGAGCCTTGTCGTTTCATTGTCCGCACCCGACTTCGCCGTGAATCCACTTCTCCAGAAACTTCAGCCGTATCCATTCGAAAAGCTGCGTGCGCTATTCAAAGGCGTCACGCCGCGCGCGGATCTGGCACCGATCAGCTTCGGTATAGGCGAGCCGAAACACGCAACGCCGACGCTGATCCGCGAGGCAGTCGTGAATGCGATGTCCGGCCTCGCGTCCTATCCGGCCACCGCCGGCAGCGAGCCGTTGCGTCAAGCCATTGCTGACTGGACGAAACAGCGATACGGCCTGCCCGCCGTCAACGCGGCCACGGAAGTCCTGCCGGTTTCCGGCTCGCGCGAAGCACTTTTTTCGCTCGCCCAGACAGTGATCGACAGCCGCAGCACCAGCGAGGCGCCCGTTGTCGTCTGCCCGAATCCGTTCTATCAGATCTACGAAGGCGCAGCGCTGCTGGCCGGCGCCGAACCGTACTTCGTGAACAGCAATCCGGCGCGCAACTTCGCCTGTGATTACGCAGCCGTCCCCGACGCCGTCTGGGCTCGCACCCAATTGCTCTACGTCTGCTCGCCGGGCAACCCGACCGGCGCCGTGCTGACGCTCGACGACTGGCGCGAGCTATTCGCGCTCTCGGATCGGCATGGCTTCGTGATCGCCTCCGATGAATGCTATTCCGAGATCTATTTCAACGAAGCCACGCCTCCGCTGGGCGGACTGGAAGCCGCGCACAAGCTGGGTCGCGGTTTCGAACGGCTGGTGATGCTGTCGAGCTTGTCCAAGCGCTCGAACGTGCCCGGCATGCGCTCGGGTTTTGTCGCCGGGGATGCGTCGATACTCAAGCAATTCCTGCTCTACCGCACCTATCATGGCGCAGCGCTCTCGCCCATGTTCCAGGCGGCGAGCGTCGTTGCCTGGAAAGACGAAGCGCATGTGCGCGACAACCGCGCGCTGTACTTGAAGAAATTCACGACCGTCACCCCCATGCTCGCCGAGGTGCTCGACGTCCGTCTGCCAGACGCCGCTTTCTATCTGTGGGCGAACGTGGCGCGCACCGGCCTGTCCGACACCGAGTTCGCTGCCCGCCTTTACGCCGACTATAATGTGACGGTTTTGCCAGGCTCGTACTTGGCAAGAGACGCCCACGGCACGAATCCCGGCAGCGGCTTCATTCGCATTGCGCTGGTCGCCGATGTCGACGAATGTGTGGAAGGTGCACGGCGTATCGTCGAATTTTGCAGCACGCTTATACAGCACGCTCACGCAGCGTCGGCTGGCACAGTAACCCCTCCTTAAATCGCAGCACTCACTTAAGTCACGACCATGTCGCAACAACTTCAGCAGATCATCGATACCGCCTGGGACAACCGTGCCGAGCTGTCGCCGAAAGCCGCCCCGGCCGAGGTGCGCGACGCCGTCGCTCACGCCATCGAGCAACTCGACAAAGGCCAGTTGCGCGTCGCCGAGAAACGGGACGGCGAATGGGTGGTCAATCAATGGCTGAAGAAAGCGGTATTGCTGTCGTTCCGCCTGGAAGACAACGCGCCCATGCCGGCTGGCGGATACAGCCAGTTCTACGACAAAGTGCCGTCGAAGTTCGCCAATTACACCGCTGAAGATTTCGCTGCGGGCGGCTTTCGCGTCGTGCCTCCGGCCATTGCGCGCCGCGGTGCGTTTATCGCTAAAAACGTTGTGTTGATGCCGTCGTATACGAACATCGGCGCTTATGTTGATGAAGGCACGATGGTCGATACCTGGGCCACCGTCGGTTCATGTGCGCAGATCGGCAAGAACGTGCATTTGTCGGGCGGAGTGGGCATTGGCGGCGTGCTGGAACCGCTGCAGGCAAACCCGGTGATCATCGAAGATAACTGCTTCATTGGCGCGCGTTCGGAAGTGGTGGAAGGCGTGATCGTGGAAGAGAACTCGGTCATCTCCATGGGCGTGTATCTCGGTCAAAGCACCAAGATTTATGACCGCGAAACGGGTTCGGTCACGTATGGCCGCATTCCGGCGGGCTCGGTGGTGGTGGCGGGCAACCTGCCTTCGAAGGACGGTTCGCACAGCCTGTACTGCGCGGTGATCGTGAAGAAGGTGGACGCGAAAACGCGCGCCAAGGTCGGCCTGAACGAGTTGCTGCGAGGCGATTGATCCATGGCCGCGAAAAAGATCGTCGTGTATGGAATTCCGAATTGCGACACCGTGAGAAAAGCGCGCGTGTGGCTGGAAGAACATGACGTGCCGTTCGAATTCTATGACTTCAAGAAAGCCGGGGTATCGACGGCCTTGTTGCAGGACTGGCTGAAGGACGTCACGCTCGACGAACTGATCAATCGGCGCGGCACGACCTGGCGCGGTCTGTCGGACACCTACAAGGACGAAGCCGGCTCCACGGCCGGCGCGATCGCGTTGATGATCCACAAGCCGTCGATCATCAAGCGGCCCGTGCTCGTGGTCAACGGCCGTGTGAAATCACTCGGTTTCGATGCTGAGAAGTACGAAACGCTGTTCGTTTAAGGTTTGAGCTTTAGGCTTTAAGCGCAGCATCGCGTGCCCCCTTATAAAAGACGCGCGAATCTTGATCCCTGCCGGCCGCCGCGCCGGCATTTTTATTGAAAGTGGCTCGAATCCATGTCCGGCACCCTTCTTCTCTCGGAACAACTCATCGCGCGCGCGTCTGTCACGCCCGACGACCAGCATTGCCAAAACTTGCTGATCGAGCGGTTATCGGCGATAGGCTTCGAGTGCGAAACGATCGCGTCCGGCGGCGTCACGAACCTCTGGGCCGTGAAACGCGGCACGGACGGAACCGACGGCAAGTTGCTCGCGTTCGCCGGCCACACCGACGTCGTGCCGACTGGTCCGCTGGAACAATGGACATCGCCGCCGTTCGTGCCAACCCACCGCGACGGCAAGCTGTACGGCCGCGGCTCGGCGGACATGAAGACGTCGATCGCGGCATTCGTTGTGTCGAGCGAAGAGTTCGTCGCGGCGCACCCGGCACACCGCGGCTCGCTCGCGTTCCTGATCACCAGCGACGAAGAAGGCCCCGCCACCGACGGCACGGTCAAGGTGAT
This sequence comes from Caballeronia sp. SBC1, assembly GCF_011493005.1. Lineage (NCBI taxonomy): Bacteria > Pseudomonadati > Pseudomonadota > Betaproteobacteria > Burkholderiales > Burkholderiaceae > Caballeronia > Caballeronia sp. SBC1. The sequence goes on along the minus strand of NZ_CP049156.1, from coordinate 1,459,659 downwards.
CGAAGCACTAAAGGCACGTGGCGAGCGGCTGGACTATTGCATTGTCGGGGAACCCACCTCCAGCGCCACGCTCGGCGATATGGTCAAGAATGGCCGGCGCGGTTCCATGTCCGGCAAACTGGTCGTGAAAGGCGTGCAAGGGCATATTGCTTATCCGCATCTCGCGAAGAATCCAATTCATTTGCTCGCGCCCGCACTGGCTGAACTGGTTTCCACGCATTGGGACAACGGCAACGAATATTTCCCGCCGACCACGTGGCAAGTGTCCAACCTGCATAGCGGCACGGGCGCAACGAACGTGATCCCGGGTCACATCGAGCTGATGTTCAATTTCCGCTTCTCCACGGCGAGCACGGTGGAAGGGCTGCAAAGCCGCGTTCATGCAATCCTCGATAAACACGCGCTGGACTACGATCTCGCGTGGAGCGTGAGCGGCCTGCCGTTCCTCACGCCGCGTGGCACGTTGTCGAACGCGCTGGAACAAGCCATTCTCGATGAAACCGGCGTGCGCACCGAACTGTCCACCACGGGGGGCACGTCGGATGGCCGCTTCATTGCTCGCATCTGCGAACAGGTGGTCGAGTTCGGACCGCCCAACGGCAGCATTCACAAGATCGACGAGCATGTTGAAGTCGCGTTTATCGAACCGTTGAAAAACGTCTATAGGCGTGTGCTTGAAACCCTGCTTGCCTGATCCGACTCACTCTTATAAGGAGCCTGCGATGGCGCTTCCCTTCACCACCGTTCGCGATCTGCTGCGTTTTGCCGTGTCGCGTTTTACAGAGGCAGACTTGTCATTTGGCCACGGTTCATCGAATGCTTTCGATGAAGCCGCGTACCTCGTGCTGCATACCCTGCACTTGCCGCTCGACACCCTCGATCCGTTCCTCGACGCACGCCTGCTGGATACCGAAATTGATGCCATCATGAAAGTGATCGAGCGCCGCGCGACGGATCGTGTACCGGCGGCGTACATCACGAACGAAGCGTGGATGCACGGCCACCGTTTCTACGTGGATGAGCGTGTGATCGTGCCGCGTTCGTTTATCGGCGAGTTGCTGCAGGATGGCTTGCAGCCCTATGTGCAGGACCCCGACGAAGTGTCGCGCGTGCTGGAACTCTGCACGGGCTCCGGCTGCCTCGCGATTCTCGCGGCGCAGGCGTTCCAGAATGCCGACATTGACGCGGTCGATATCTCCGCGACCGCGCTGGAAGTCGCGCATCGGAACGTGGACGACTACGACCTGGATTCGCGCGTCGCGTTGTATGAGGGCGATCTGTTCGCGCCGCTGCCCGTTGGCCGCTACGAAGTCATCATCACAAATCCGCCGTACGTCAACGCGCTGGCTATGCAGACGCTGCCCGCTGAATACCGCCACGAGCCGGAACTCGCACTCGCGGGCGGCGCGGACGGTATGGACATCGTGAAGCGGATCGTGGGTGAAGCGCGCAAGTGGCTGACCGAAGACGGCGTGCTGGTCGTCGAAATCGGCAACGAACGGGCCAACGTGGAAGCTACGCTCGGCGGCCTCGACATTGTCTGGCTCTCGACCAGCGCCGGCGACGACAACGTGTTTCTCATTCAGGCAGCCGACTTGCCGGGCTGACGGCGCAACTCTCGACTTCCAGGCACCGCGTACATGCACTTCGAGTGGCAGGACTGGCTTCATCTCGGCACGTTTGTAATGGTCGCCCATTTGCTGGGCGCGGCCGCCGCATGCCACGCGGTGCTCAACACGCGCACATCGCAAGGCGCGGTCGCGTGGGCCGTGTCGCTTGTAGCCATGCCGTACTTCACGCTGATCCCGTATCTTTTCCTCGGGCGCAGCAAATTCGCCGGCTACATTGACGCGCGCCGACTGGAAAACGAGATCCTGCGCAAGAGCGCGCACCCGACAGAATGGAATTTTCCCGATGAAGCCGCCCGTCTGCGCGGCGCGGCAGCGGGGGACCCCGCGGAGTATCTGGGCCATCCGACCATACGCGCATTGACGCGCTTGAGCGGCATGCCGTTTTTGCGCGGCAATTCGGTGCGCGTGCTGATCAACGGCGACGCCACGTTCGATGCAATCTTCAAAGCTATCGACGCGGCGAACGTCTATGTGATCGTGCAGTTCTTCATCGTCCGCGACGATGATCTCGGCAATAAGCTGAAAGACCTGCTGATCAGGAAAGCGCAGCAAGGCGTGCGCGTTTATTTTCTCTACGACAGCATCGGCAGCTTTGATTTGCCCAAACGCTATGTCAACACCTTGCGCGCAGGCGGCGTGCAAACGCATCCGTTCGCGACCAAGCGCAAGTTCGTCAATCGCTTCCAGATCAACTTCCGTAATCATCGAAAGATCGTGGTTGTTGACGGTGAATGCGCATTCGTCGGCGGTCACAACGTGGGTGTGGAATATCTCGGCGCGAATCCGCGTTTGTCGCCATGGCGCGATACCCACATTGAAGTGCGCGGTCCGGCGGTCGCCAGCATCCAGTTCGTGTTTATTGAAGACTGGTACTGGGCGACGCAACGCATTCCGGAAGTGGAAGCGTCGAAAACATCAACGGACGACATGAGTTGCCTCATCCTCGCGAGCGGCCCCGCCGACCATCAGGAAACCTGCTCGCTGTTTTTCGTCGAGGCGATCAACGCGGCGCGTTCGCGTATCTGGATCACGACGCCGTATCTCATCCCCGACGAAGCCGTGTTCTCCGCGCTGCGGCTCGCCGTCTTGCGCGGCGTGGACGTGCGCATCCTGATTCCGAGCCGCCGCGATCATCGCGTGGTGTTCGCGGCGTCAAAACTCTATGCCTACGATGCGCTGCTAGCAGGCGTGAAAATCTTTCGATATCGCCCGGGCTTCCTGCATCAGAAGGTTGTGCTGGTGGACGACATGTCCGCCGCCATTGGCAGCGCGAATCTCGACAACCGCTCGTTTCGTCTCAACTTCGAGATCATGGTCCTGACCGTGGACCGGGGTTTTGCCAGCGAAGTCGAGAAAATGCTGCTCGACGACTTCGCGCAATCGTGGGAAATCAGCCGCGACGACTATCTCGGCGCCCCCGCGTGGCGCCGCATGGCGATGCACGTCGCGCGCCTGTTTTCACCGATTCTTTGACGCGGTTTTAACCCGCGTAAGGCCCGAGGCTATCGGCGAATCGCCGTGCACACTCCAGACCGAATGCACTCGGCACAATCCCGCGATCGTGCCTGACCTCAAACCCCATTCGCCATGCCGCGATGCGCTTGCCATAACAGGTGAGCGCATCGAGCGACTGCATCACGAAAACAATCGCCGGCAGCACGTCCTCATAATGCCGCTGCGCCGTGGTCGGATCGTGCGCGAATTCCCGATAGATTTCGATCTGATGATCGAAGCTATCCGGCGCGACGATCATGCCAGCGCAGCCGGCGCGCAGGTTGTCGAGCAACTCCTGGCCGCCGCGTCCGTTAAACACAGGCATTGTGCTGCCGGCCGCAGCCAGGCAGCCGATGGTCGTACGCAATACCGTCGCCGCGCCCTCGCCTTTCAGCCAGCGGAAGTTCGGACATTGCTGCGCTAGTTCGGCGAGCGCTTCCGGCGACAAGCCGACACCCAGATACTCGGGTGCGTTTTGAATGCCCGCACCGGCCGCGTCGGCCAAACCGTTCATTACGCCGGCGAAGAAATCGAAGTAGAAGCGTTCTTGCTCAGTGCGCGTTGAGGGCGGTTGCAAGATCAGCCATTGCGCACCGTGCGCCACAGCCCAGTTGCCGAATTCGGTCTGCTCCAGGATTGTGTCGCCGGTGACGGTAACCGCCAACGGTACGCGAGATCCAATGTCCTCGCGCGCCCAGTTCACAAGCAGCTCACGCTCAGTGCGCGACAACCGCTGCACCTCGGTTGCAAGACCAAGTATCACGATGCCAGGGGCACCCGCAGCAATGGTCCGCTCGACCTGCACACGCATGGCCTCACGATCAAGCTGGTTGTGTTCATCGAAATAGGCGTAGAGGACCGGCCAGATGCCGGCGGGCGAATAGTCATTCTTCAAAGTCATATGCGTCGGGCCTGATCTTCAATGGTCAGTGAGAATCGCGCGGCACGGGTGCGCCGCTCGCGCCGACCAGGAAATCGAGGTCCGCGCCCTGGTCCGCCTGCAGCACGTGATCGACATAGAGCTTCACATAACCGCGCAGTGGCGACGCCGGCTTGGACCACAAAGCACGCCGGCGCTCGAGTTCATCATCGGATACTTCGAGATGCAGGCGGCGCGCCTCGACATCGAGTTCGATCATGTCGCCGGTCTGCACGAGCGCGAGCGGACCGCCCGCTGCCGCTTCAGGCGACACATGCAACACGACCGTGCCGTACGCGGTGCCGCTCATCCGGCCATCCGAGATGCGAACCATGTCCGTAATGCCCTTTTGCAGCACTTTTTTCGGCAGCGGCATGTTGCCGACTTCGGCGAACCCCGGATAGCCCTTCGGCCCCGCACCCTTTAACACCATGACGCAGTGCTCGTCGATATCGAGCGTTTCGTCGTCCACTTTCGCGTGCAACTCCTCCACGGTTTCGAACACGACCGCGCGGCCGCGATGTTTGAGCAAATGTTGTGTTGCCGCCGATGGTTTGATCACGGCGCCGTTCGGCGCGAGATTTCCCCTCAGCACGGCGATACCGGCCTTCGGCTTGAATGGCGTGTCAAACAGCGTGATGACCTTCTCGTCGTCATTGCGGGCGCTGGACACGTTGTCCCAGATCGTCTTGCCGTTCACGGTCAGCGCGTCCTTGTGCAGCAAACCCTGTTCGCCAAGCTGCTTCAACACGGCTGGCAAGCCGCCGGCGTAGTAGAAGTCCTCCATCAGATATTCGCCCGATGGCTGGAGGTTCACGAGGCACGGCACGTCCGAACCCAGCTCCCAATCGTCGAGCGTCAACGGCACGCCAATGCGCTTGGCGAGTGCGATCAGATGCACCACCGCGTTCGTCGATCCGCCAATCGCCGCATTGGTACGGATTGCGTTCTCGAAGGCTTCGCGCGTGAGAATACGGTCCATTGTGAGGTCTTCGTGCACCATGTCGACAATACGCCGGCCTGCCATATGCGCGAGTACCTGACGCCGTGCATCGACGGCGGGAATGGCCGCGTTATGCGGTAAGCCCATGCCGAGCGCTTCGACCATCGACGCCATGGTAGAGGCCGTGCCCATCGTCATGCAATGTCCTCGTGAACGGTTCATGCACGACTCGGCTTCAGTGAATTCCTCTTGCGTCATCGTGCCCGCCCGCACTTCCTCCGACATCTGCCAAACTCCGGTGCCCGATCCGATTGGCTTGCCGCGATACCGGCCGTTCAACATCGGTCCGCCAGACACGGCGAGCGCGGGCAGGTTGCACGATGCCGCGCCCATCAGCAACGCAGGCGTGGTCTTGTCGCAGCCGACAAGCAGGATCACGCCGTCAAGCGGGTTGCCGCGAATTGATTCCTCAACATCCATGGACGCGAGATTGCGAAACAGCATGGCGGTCGGTCTCAGGTTCGACTCGCCGAGGGACATCACAGGGAATTCGAGCGGCAGTCCGCCCGCCTCGCGAACACCACGTTTCACGTATTCGGCCAGCTCGCGAAAATGGGCGTTGCAAGGCGTCAGTTCCGACCAGGTGTTGCAGATGCCGATCACCGGACGGCCATCGAAATTGTCGTGGGGAATGCCCTGATTTTTCATCCACGAGCGATGAATGAAACCATCTTTGCCGTGGGTACCGAACCATTGTTGCGAGCGAAGTTTGCGCATGCCGTGTCTCCTGGCGTGGGGCTGTTGTGGGTTGTTATGAAGGATGGATGCGCCGGTTTGAGGGCCGCGCGCGATCATCCAATGTCATGGTCCTGTGAGTCCGCCTGGCAGGTCGCCCGATCGCCGCTGTCAACCGCGGCATGGACAGCGCCCTTCTCCAACGCATTGAAGTCACGTTGGGTGGCAAGCAGCAGCCGCGTCATTGCAGCGTGTGCCTCTGCGGGCTGACGGCTCCGGATTGCATCGAGCACCTCTCGATGCTGTTCCAGCGATGCCTGCGCGGACAGCGCCTGCTTGCCGGTCAGGCGAATGCCTGCGTCCAGCGCGGCCCGGACGGTGCCGATCAGTTGCGTGAAGACCCAATTCCCCGCCGCATCGATAATGCCCGAGTGAAAAGCGACATCTGCCGCCGCCCAGCCCGCGCCGCGCGTGCCGTCCGCCTCGCTGGCCATGGCGTTCAGCGAAGCTTCTATACGTACAAGATCACGCTCGGACGCCCTTGCCGCAGCAAGTTCGGCGGCACGCGGTTCGATCAACAGACGCGCTTCGACCAGTGCCTGGAAAAACGACACGTCCTGTACGCGCAAGACCGCCGCGCTCAAAACCGACGCGTCCAGTAACTTCCACGACCCGCGCGCGAGAACGGTTGCGCCCTTGCGTCGCCGGCTCTCGATCAGGCCGAGTGAAGCGAGCTTCTGCATCGCCTCGCGCGCCGCTGTACGGCTTACGCCGTACGCGGCGGCGAGTTCCATTTCGTTCGGCAAGGACGAGCCGACCGGGTAACCGCCCGAGACAATCGCGTCGACCAGATGGACAACAATCGCCTCATGCAGCTTCGTCATGGTTGGCGAGCCTGCGTTTTCTAATTTCATCGCAGCGGCAAACTGATGTGGATCGAAAAATTAAATCATACATAATTCCCCATAGAACATGGAATATGTACGACATAATTTCACACTCACCATAACGGATAAGAGCCGTTGCCGATCGCGTCAGGCTGCCTGCAGACGTCGCCGAGCCCTCAGACGCAAACCGTTCCCGAGCAGTACAGACGTGTAGAAGAACCCGGGGGCTTGCCCGGGGACGCATGGTAAGGAAATTTTGATCGGCGACGCCCGGCCGGACGACGCCTTTTGGAAACCAGACAATGCGGCCATGCGCCCGACCGATGTCTTTGCCCCGGTCATCCAAGTCGCTGGCGCAAATCGGGCGTCAGAGCAGCTTTTCGATATCGCTGGAAAGCGCATCCGGCTTCGTCACCGAGCCGAACCGGGTGACCACGTTGCCTTCCTTGTCTACCAGGAACTTCGTGAAGTTCCACTTGATACCTTCGGTCCCCAGCACGCCCGGCGCTTCCTCGGTCAGATAGCGGAATAGCGGATGCGCATTCGCCCCGTTCACGTCGATCTTTGCAAACATAGGGAACGTGACGCCGTAGTTCTGCTCGCAAAAGCTGCCAATTTGAGCGGCATTGCCTGGTTCCTGCTTGCCGAACTGGTTGCACGGGAAGCCCAGCACCGCAAACCCGCGATCCGCGTAACGTTCGTATAGCTCCTGCAGACCCTTGTACTGCGGCGTGAATCCGCACTCGCTTGCAGTGTTCACGATCAACAGCACCTTGCCCTGATAACTGTCCATGCTGACGGTCTCGCCGCCGAGGGTTTCCGCCGAAAACGAGTAGATAGGGTTCATTCGATGCTCCGCTTGAAAAAATCCAGTCTAAGCGAAACGCAGGTCAAAAAACATTCAGCCGAACGGCCAACGGCGCGCCAATTTGCGTCAACGTTATGCACCAGAGTCGATGAGCCGGCGACGCACACCCGCGCCAGTCTAAAATAGCGTTTTCCCGTACTTGCCTGGGTCTCCACGCCGTGATTCGTTTCAACCAGTTCAGCCTTGCCCGCGGCACCAAACCGCTCTTCGAACAGACCACGTTCGCGCTCAATCCTGGCGAAAAGGCGGGGCTCATCGGCGCTAACGGGGCGGGCAAAACCACGCTCTTCTCCGTGCTGCGCGGCGATCTGCACTCCGACGGCGGCGATTTCTCGATGCCGCCATCGTGGCAAATCGCGCACGTCGCGCAGGAAACGCCCGCCGTGGACCGCACCGCGCTCGACTACACGCTTGACGGCGACACGCAATTGCGGCGCATTGAAGCCCGGATTGCGGCGGCATCGGCGGCTCACGATGGCGCCGCTGAAGCTGACGCGCACGCCGCTTTCGCCGACGCAGACGGTTACACCGCGCCCGCCCGCGCCGAAACCCTGTTGATCGGCCTGGGCTTCACGCTCGCGCAAACAAAGGAGCCGGTGACAAGCTTCTCCGGCGGCTGGCGCATGCGCCTGAACCTGGCGCAAGCGCTGATGTGCCGCTCGGACCTGCTGTTGCTGGACGAACCCACGAACCACCTGGATCTCGACGCGATCATCTGGCTGGAAGACTGGCTGCATCGCTATCCGGGAACGCTGATCGTGATCTCGCACGATCGCGAGTTCCTGGATTCCGTCTGTAACGTGACGCTGCATCTGGAGAACCGGCAGATCAAGCGTTACGGCGGCAATTACAGCCAGTTCGAAATCCTGCGCGCGCAGCAAATTGCGTTGCAACAGAGCGCGTATGTGAAGCAGCAAAAGACAGTGGAGCATCTGCAAAGCTTCATCAACCGGTTCAAGGCGCAGGCGACCAAGGCCAAGCAGGCGCAAAGCCGCGTGAAGGCGCTGGAGCGCATGGAGATCATCGCGCCGGCGCATGCTTCTTCGCCATTCACGTTCGAGTTTCGCGCACCCGATGCCTCGCCGAACCCGATGATGGTGATGGAGACCGTGCGCTGCGGGTATAGAACGGACGCGGGTGAAGTGCCGATCGTGGAAGGCGTGACGCTGTCCATTCAGAGCGGTCAGCGAATCGGCTTACTGGGCGCGAACGGTCAGGGGAAATCGACGCTCATCAAGACGCTGGCCGGCACGCTTGAAGCGTTGAGCGGCACAGTGCGCGAGGGCAAGGGCTTGAGGATCGGCTATTTCGCGCAGCATCAGCTCGAAACGCTGCGTCCCCAAGACTCCGCGCTAGAGCATGTTGCGCGCCTCGCGCCCGATACACGCGAACAGGAATTACGCGATTTCCTCGGCGGCTTCAATTTTTCCGGCGAAATGGCGACCGCAAAGATCGCGCCGTTTTCCGGGGGAGAAAAGGCCCGGCTCGCGCTTGCGCTGATCATCTGGCAAAAGCCCAACTTGCTGCTGCTCGACGAACCGACGAACCATCTGGATCTCGAAACGCGTCACGCGCTGACCATGGCGCTCGCGCAGTTCGAAGGCACATTGATCCTGGTGTCGCACGATCGCCATTTGCTGCGTGCGACCACGGATAATTTCATGCTCGTGGCCAAACATCGGCTACAGCCGTTCGACGGCGATCTCGACGACTATCGCGACTGGCTGCTGCAACATGCGGCCGAGCAGCGGGCGGCGGTCAAGGATATGGGCAGCAATGGTTCAACAGACGATTCGCTGGAATCTGGGCAGAACCGCAAGGAGCAGCGTCGCCTAGAGGCACAAGAGCGGCAGAAACTCTCGCATTTGAAAAAGCCGCTGCAATCGCGGATTTCGAAGATCGAGAAGGAGATGGACAAGCTGAATGCCGAGAAAGCGCAGCTCGATATTTTCGTGGCAGATTCGGCCAGTTACGAACCTGCCATGAAGACGAAACTCACGGAATCGATTCGCCGTCAGGCCGATGTGAACGGTCAGCTAGAAGCACTCGAAGCGCAATGGCTCGAGGCGCATGAAGAACTGGAGCAGATTGGCTGAAACCCGCTGCTCAATCTGCCCTAGCGCCGGGGCAGCGTTTGCCGCGGCATTCCTTCGTCGTCCACCAGGACGTGTTTGCGTCCCTTCACGTGGCACCGAATGGTCGCCACTACCTCATCTTCGGTCACGTCTTCGGCCACTACGCGACGCGATATCTGCCCTTCAGCGTCGATCCACTCGACGATCCGACACCCGCCGCCCCATGGCTGCTGAATGGGCGCGGACACTCGGCAGCCGCGCAGATGGAATGAAGGGCGAGACAAAGTTTGATCTGCGTGTTTCAAGGCGTAGTCCTTTTTCCTTTTCCGCTCGTATCCGGGTTTGTCGCGATACAAGGATAGAAAAAGCACGCCCCGCGTGGGTTACACGAACCTCGCGGTTTTTTACACGACATTACTAAGGGACCGATCGACGGCGCCCTCGGAAACTGGCTCCAACTCGCCGTCGAGCAGCTTCAGGCCAGCGAACGCACGCGATCGATCGCCTCTTCAATCCGATCGACTGCAATCACTTCCAGTCCCTCGATAGGCTGTTTCGGCGCATTCGCCTTTGGAATCAGCGCGATCGAAAAGCCCAGTTTCGCGGCCTCCTTCAAGCGATCCTGGCCGCGTGGCGACGGCCTGATTTCACCCGCCAGCCCTACTTCGCCGAACACGATCAGACCCTTGGGCAACGCCTTGTTACGCATTGACGAATGGATTGCGAGCAATACAGCCAGATCGGCCGCGGGTTCCGTGATCTTCACGCCGCCCACCGCGTTCAGGAATACATCCTGATCGAAGCACGCAATGCCCGCATGCCTATGCAACACGGCCAGCAGCAATGCGAGCCGGTTCTGCTCCAGCCCTACGGCGAGACGGCGCGGATTCGGGACATGCGCGGTATCGACAAGCGCCTGCACCTCCACCAATAACGGCCGCGAACCTTCCTGCGTCACCAGCACGCACGAGCCCGGCACGCTCTGCTCATGCTGCGATAAAAACAGCGCCGACGGATTCGCCACGCCACGCAAACCGCGCTCGGTCATCGCGAATACGCCAAGCTCGTTCACCGCGCCGAAACGGTTCTTGAACGCGCGCACGAGCCGGAACGATGAGTGGGTATCGCCCTCGAAGTACAGCACCGTGTCCACGATGTGTTCGAGCACGCGCGGTCCCGCGAGATTGCCTTCCTTCGTCACGTGCCCGACCATGATGATGGCCGTGCCCGTCTGCTTTGCGATCCGCGTGAGTTGCGCCGCGCATTCGCGCACCTGCGCAACCGATCCTGGCGCAGAAGTCAGCGCTTCGGAATAAACGGTCTGGATTGAATCGATGACCGCAACTTCAGGCCGTTCTGTATCAATAGTTGCCTGGATTCGCTCGAGCTGGATTTCCGCGAGCAAGCGCAAGTCGGGCGCTGCGTGGCCGGAATCGCCGAGCAGGCCTAGCCGCTGCGCGCGCAACGCGATCTGCGCGCCGGACTCTTCGCCGCTGATATAAAGCGCGGGTCGCTCACGGGCGATCTCCGCCAGCGATTGCAGCAGCAGCGTGGATTTTCCAATGCCCGGGTCGCCGCCGATCAGCACCACGCCGCCGGCCACCAGACCGCCGCCCAGCACGCGGTCGAATTCACCAATGCCCGTGGTAAAGCGCGGCACGTCCGACGCTTCGATCTCGGACAAGCGCTGCACCGGAGAGGTCTTCGCGAGTGCTTGAAAGCGATGCGCCGAGGGCGATTCCGCCACCGACTCGACCAGCGTGTTCCACGCTCCGCATGCGGGACATTGACCCTGCCATTTTGGCGCCTGACCGCCGCAGTCACTGCATACGTATAGTGTCTTGACCTTCGCTACTTTCGCCACTCGCCTTCCTGAATTCCGTCGTTATTCTGTCTTACCTACCCAAACAACCGCGCTCTATTCCGCCCGCATCGGCACGCGCGGCGCGACTGCGCACATCAACTCATACCCGATCGTGCCGCACGCAGCCGCGACGTCGTCGATCGGCAGTTTCGTGCCCCACAACTCCACGGGCGCTCCGATCCCAGCAGTTGGGATCGGAGTCAGGTCCACAGTCAGCATGTCCATGGAGACACGGCCGACAACCCGCGTCAGCACGCCGTCAACGATAACTGGCGTACCTTCGGGCGCACATCGAGGATAACCGTCCGCATAACCGCACGCCACTACGCCGATCCGCATAGGACCTGTGGCCGAGAACACCGAACCGTAGCCGATCGAGTGCCCCGCCGGCACTGTCTGCACTCCGATCAACTCGGACACGAGCGTCATGGCCGGACGCAATCCGGTCGTGGCGATATCGGCCGTTTTGCCCGACGGCGAAGCGCCGTACAAGATGATGCCGGGCCGCACCCAGTCGAAATGCGAAGCCGCATGCCACAGCGTGGCCGCGGAGTTGGCGAGGCTGCGCGCGCCCGCAATGCCTTCAGCGCCGCGTTCGAACGCTTCGAGTTGATGACCGATGCCGCGCGGACCGTCGGCATCGGAGAAATGCGTCATCAGCGTAATCTGGCCGACGCCCTGCACGGCCCGCGCCCGTTCCCACGCTGCCCGGAAACGCTCCGGCGTATAACCGAGCCGGTTCATGCCGCTGTTCATTTTCAACTGGATATTGACCGGCTTCGACAGCCGCGCCATTTCCAGCATCCGCAACTGTTCATCGCAATGCACTGCCGTGGTCAGGCTGTATCGATCAATCACGTCGATATCTGTCGGACGGAAAAAACCCTCCAGCAGCAGAATGGGACCGGCCCAGCCCAACTCGCGCAACTTAACCGCTTCTTCGAGGTCAAGCAGACCGAACCCGTCAGTCGCGCGCAATCCGGGGAACGCTCGCGCCACACCGTGACCATACGCATTGGCCTTGACCACGGCCCATATCTTGGATTTCGGCGCATGACGGCGTGCGACGGCGAGATTGTTGGCGAGTGCTGCGGTGTGGATCGTGGCGGATATGGGGCGCGGCATGAGAGTTCGGTTGGAAAAAAAGCAGGTGATTATGCGACAAGCGGACCGCAGCTTGACGGTTGCCGAAGGTTGCGGTTCAAACCCGACTGCGGTTCAAACCCGATACTGCGGCACCGGATCGGGCCCTATTGATGATTGCTCAAGGGGCTCTCAGAGCTTTATAGGGCTGCTCGGGGTCGGTCAGTCAGCGAGCGTTCATTGCATATATATGATGGCCACTTGGTAAGAGACCGTGCGCGCGGTGATAAATTCGAAAATAACCGATTTAGCGAGTCAATAGCCGAATCAGTACCCGAATCAATACCTTATCGCTACCTTGCATACCGGTGACGTTCCGGCCTGAACGTCTGCGAATTGTCATGCAGGTTACTGCTAGTCAGAATGCATCTATTTTCGTGTTATAAAGCCGTGCACACAACCCATTTCGAACAGAAATTGCCTGAACGGGAGCCTGAGCGCAAACCCGGACGCGAGAGACGAGCGCGCCGTGTGCGAGCGGGGCGGATCACCCGCAGTGCGGACTAGCATCGGATCAGATGAAAAAAGGTTTTTACACCATCATGGCCGCGCAGTTTTTCTCGTCGCTGGCCGACAACGCCCTTCTGATCGCTGCGATCGCACTGCTGAAAGATCTTCACGCTCCGAACTGGATGACACCGCTGCTCAAGCTGTTTTTTGTGCTGTCATACGTTGTTCTGGCCGCTTTCGTGGGTGCCTTCGCAGACTCGAGACCGAAGGGCCACGTGATGTTCGTCACCAACTCGATCAAGGTCGTCGGCTGCCTGACCATGCTGGTCGGCGCGCACCCGTTGCTCGCCTACGGCATTGTCGGATTTGGCGCCGCTGCGTATTCGCCCGCCAAGTACGGCATCCTCACGGAGCTGTTGCCGGCCGACCGGCTGGTCGCGGCGAACGGCTGGATCGAGGGCACCACCGTGGGTTCGATCATCCTCGGCACCGTCATGGGCGGTGCGCTGATCAGTCCGCACATTGCCTCGCACATTCTTCGGCTGCACATTCCGAAGGTCGATACCCCCGCCGAAGCCGCGATGCTCGTGATCGTGCTCATGTACATTGTCGCGGCCATCTTCAATCTGCGGATTCCGGACACCGGCGCGCGTTATCCGAAGCAGGAGCATCGCCCGCTCAAACTGATCACCGATTTCGCCGATTGTTTCAACGCGCTCTGGCACGACAAGCTCGGCCAGATCTCGCTCGCCGTGACCACGCTGTTCTGGGGCGCGGGCGCCACGCTGCAGTTCATCGTGCTCAAGTGGGCGGAAGTCTCCCTCGGCATGTCGTTGTCGGAGGCGGCCATTTTGCAGGCGATCATCGCGGTCGGCGTGGCAGTCGGCGCTATTCTCGCGGCCGCCCGCGTGCCGCTGAAGAAGTCGCTCTCCGTGCTGCCGGTCGGCATCATGATGGGCGTTGCGGTCATGCTGCTCGCGTTCTATTCAAAGCATCTGTTTCCCGTGCACTGGGGCATCTATTTCGGCCGGATGCACGTTCCGGGTTATCTGATCGTCGCGTATATCTTCCTGATGATCGTGGGCGGTCTGTCCGGCTTTTTCGTGGTGCCAATGAATGCGCTGCTGCAGCATCGCGGCCACGTGCTGTTGTCGGCAGGTCACTCTATTGCAGTGCAGAATTTTAACGAGAACCTCTCGGTGCTCATCATGTTGTGCCTGTACGCGGTGCTCGTCTGGCTCGACGTACCGATTCAATTCGTGATCGTGCTGTTCGGCACCTTCGTCTGCCTGATGATGTACTTTGTCATGCGGCGGCATCAGGCAAATCAGCGGGCCTTCGACTCGGTTGCGCTGATCGGCGAGTCCAGGCATTGAGCGGCGGTTTTGAGTGGTGGCCAGTGCGTATGTATCGCGCCTGGCCGAACCCAACCAAAGCCTGAAATCACACCGGGCGCTCAGCCGCCCGGCGCGCGATAATCCCGCTTATCACCATTTCATTCACACCCTGCCCATGCTCGCCGCCGATCTCTTTTCGTTCGCCCTGCGCGTGCGCGAACGCTCGCCGCTCGTCCACTGCCTGACGAATCTCGTTGTCACGAACTTCACGGCGAACGTGCTGCTTGCGCTGGGGGCCGCCCCCGCGATGGTCATCGCCCGCGAGGAAGTGGGTGAATTCGTGCCGCTGGCAAATGCGGTATCGGTGAATCTCGGCACGCTCGACCTGCCGCAAAGCAAGGCGATCCGCGCCGCCGTCGAAGCCGCGAATCGCGCGCACAAACCGTGGGTGCTCGATCCCGTGGCGGTCGGCCCGCTGAGTTTCCGCACCGCCTTCGCCTTTGATCTGCTCGATGCACATCCGGCCGTGATTCGCGGCAACGCGTCGGAGATCATCAGCTTGTCGGGCGGTGAATCGAGCGCGCGCGGCGTCGACAGCACCACTTTCGCCGAAGCCGCACTCGACGCAGCTCAAGTCCTCGCGCTGAATACAGGCGCCGTTGTCGCCGTCACCGGGCCGACCGATTACGTCACCGACGGGCGCCGCACGGTCGCGTTATCGAATGGATCACCGCTGATGACGCGCGTGACCGGCGTTGGGTGTGCGTTATCAGCGACGGTCGCGGCATTCGTGGGCGTTGCTGATAGCGAGGACCGTTGGGCCGCGACCCTCGCCGCTGTCGCTTATTCGAGCATCGCGGGCGAGTTGGCGTCGCGCGACGCTGCATTGCCCGGCAGTTTCGCGGTCGCGTATCTCGACCGGCTGGCATCACTCGATGCAAACCTGTTCGCTGCCACGCTCGTGTCTCGCGACGTTGCGTCCGGTGCATCCCGCGCGTGATGAACCCTCGCATGAATCTTGATCTCGCGCTGTATCTCGTCCTCGATCCCGTCCAATGCGGCGGCCACGCGCGCGCGCTCGAAGTTACGCAGGCAGCGCTTGAAGGCGGCGTCACGATTGTGCAACTGCGTGCGCCCGAGTGGCACAAACGCGCATGGCTCGACCTCGCGCTCGACTTGTTGCCGCTCACGCGCCGGCATGGCGTGCCGCTCATCATTAACGACCATGTGGATGTCGCGCTCGCGGCCGGCGCCGATGGCGTGCATATCGGCCAGAATGATTTGCCGCCGGATGTCGCCAGGAAGTTGCTGGGGGCGCAGATGCTGATCGGGCTGTCGGTATCGAATAACATGCAGGTCGATCACGCCAACACGCTGGGCGCCATGATCGATTACGTGGGCGTAGGGCCGGTATTCGATACCCCGACCAAGCCGGACGCATCGGCGGCGTGCGGCATCAACGGGCTCGCCGCGCTGTGCGCGCGCTCTCTTCATCCGACGGTGGCTATCGGCGGCATCCAGTTGCACAACGCCGCCGATGTCAAACGCGCGGGGCCGGGCGGTATCGCGGTGGTATCGGCGATCTGCACCGCCGCCGACCCGCATCTCGCCGCGCGACAATTGCTGGCATCCTCCTGAGTCCTCTTGAAGACCATGACCCATCCGATCCCCAACGTCCTCACCATCGCCGGTTCCGATTCCGGCGGCGGCGCGGGCATCCAGGCCGACCTCAAGGCGTTCTCGGCGCTCGGCGCTTACGGCTTGTCCGTCATTACTGCCCTCACCGCGCAGAACACGCGCGGCGTGACGGCGATCCATACGCCCGACGCGTCGTTCGTCACCGCTCAGCTTGACGCCGTTTTCGACGACATCCGCATTGATGCCGTGAAGATCGGCATGCTCGCCAATGCCGATGTAGTGCGCGCGGTAGCGGCGGCGTTGCGTCGATATCGGCCAGTGCATGTGGTGCTCGATACCGTGATGATTTCCAAGAGCAATCACGCTTTGCTTGCGCCGGATGCAGTGGCTGCGTTGCGCGATGAACTGCTCCCGCTCGCGACGCTGGTCACGCCCAACCTGCCGGAAGCGGCTGCGTTACTGAGCGTGGCATCGGCCGAAGATGAAGACGCGATGGTGCGCCAGGGCGAAGCGCTGCGAGCATTGGGCGCGCGGGCGGTGTTGATGAAAGGCGGCCATCTTAGTTCCGCCGATAGCCCCGACTGGCTGATCCAGGACAGCGGATCGCTGCGGCTTGGCGGACCGCGCGTGCCGGTTAAGAACACGCATGGGACGGGGTGCACGTTGTCGTCGTCGATTGCTGCGCTGCTGCCCCAACGCGACTCGCTCCGCACCGCCACCGCCGACGCCAAGCTCTATCTGACCGGCGCGATCGAACAGAGCGCGCGGCTGGACGTCGGGCACGGTGTTGGCCCGGTGCATCATTTTTTCAGGTGGTGGTGAGGTTCGTTTGGCTACGCGTGAGCTCGACCGCCTCGATCCTGCTTAAGTCGCAAAGTCAGCGGCGCGCGCCGGCCATTCATCAGGCACGATAAAACCGCGCGAGTGCTCGCGCCACACATTGCCGGTCGCGCATTCGGAACGTTCGCGACGTTCATAACGCGCGACCATGATTGGCGACGACAGCGTTGCAACGCGCTCAGACAACACGCGCGTCTGCTCCACCAGCGCATCACCCTCTTGCGCCGATATCGTTCGTTCTGCCATCCATCCCAATCTAGGCAACGAAGCAAACAGTCCACCCGCCTTCGAATCCTGCCACTCCGACGCCGTTTTCCACCAGCCTCGCAAATGATTACCGGCAAGTTCGGGCGGCGGGTTCGACGCCAGACTGTGACCCAAACCGTCATCGCGATAAAACAGGCGCCCTTTGACGAACAACTCGGCGCGCCACGGACCCTCGAAACCAAGCGACGCAAACTCATCGCGCGCACTCAAACCCAGTTGATGATTCAAGAGCCGCGCGTGCTTCAGGTCGAAGCGATCCTGCAGGTTCGGACCGACGTAGTGAGCTAGCGTAGCGGCCCCGTCACCCTCGCCGATATGCAGATAAAACTTCACCGCGAGTTCCCAGTGCAGCCGCTCGCCACGCATGTTCTCCAGCAGGAAATCGACTTCGCCGAGCGTACGTTCTGCCGTGCGCAATGGAATGTTCGCCGCGATCAGCCGCGCGTGCGAGCCATGCGTCAGCAAGTATTCGAGCAATGCTTCGGCGTAGAAACCGAGCCGGGTTAGCGACGGTTTGTAAACTTGCACATGAAGGGCGGAGGGATTTCGATCGAGCGCTGCGAGCCACGCCAGCATGGCATCGCGCTCTGTCTCCGATGCGGCGGGACGAGCGAGCGGCGCCCCCGCGCTCGACGCGCTCAGCAAATCCGGCGAGAACAGCAGCCACGCAAGATCCCGGACGGCGGGATCGTGGAATTGCGTGATCGCGTCCGCGGCCGTCACGGGCCGTCTGCCGCCTGCAGCGACTTGCGGTATGTAGCCTCGGCAAGACACAGATCGGCCCATGCCTTGGCTTTATCGGGGAGACTGCGCAGCAAGTAGGCCGGGTGATACGTGACAATGACCGGCACACCTTGATAGTCGTGCACCCGTCCCCGCAGCGACGCAATGCTCGCCTCCGTCTTGAGCAGGCTCTGCGCGGCAAACCGTCCAAGCGCAACAATCAGCTTGGGTTTGACCAGTTCGACCTGCCGCTTCAGATAGGGCTCGCAGCGCGCGACTTCATCGAGTTCCGGATTGCGGTTACCGGGCGGCCGGCACTTGATCACGTTCGCGATGAACACGTTGTCCTCGCGCGATAACGCCACCGCGTGCAGCATGCTGTCGAGCAGCTTGCCCGCCTGGCCGACGAACGGTTCACCCAGCTTGTCCTCGTTCTCGCCCGGCGCTTCACCGATCAGCATCCAGTCCGCGTTTCGGTCACCCACGCCGAAAACCGAGTTCGTGCGACGTTCGCACAAGCGGCAGCGTTCGCAAACGGAGACGCGAGCGGCCAGAGTGTCCCAGTCGAGGGTCGCGATATCGGCAGCCGTGTCATCGATGGTTTCCGATGCGACCAGCGGTTGCGGCGGCACATCGTCGAGCCACGGGAGGTCATCGAAGACTGGCGGTTCTGCAGAAGCGAGCCGGGGCGAGTCGATCTTTGCAGCCGGCGTTTGATGCGTGTTGCCGGGGCTCGCCTGCGCGGCGGAAAGAGCGGCATCGAGCGCTGTCAGCGTGTCGACTGGATCAGCCTTCCGGACCACCGGCGCGTGCTGTTCTTCGACCGGCAGACGCGGAACCGGTCGATGCCCCTCGGCGGCGGCATGGTCGAGCACCTTCGCCGTCGAATCTGTCGACTGATCAAGCACAGCGGCGGACACATCAGCCGAAGCCGAAGCCGCCCCCCGCCTCACCCAGACCGTTCCTAGCCCGAACTCTTCCAGCATCGACTTATGCAGCGCCATCCACGGCCTCCTTTGAAAACGTCAGACGCATGACGAGTGCATCCTCGCGCGACCGGTGCCGCGCGGGGTAATAGTTTTTGCGCCGCCCGATGGTGGCGAAACCAAAGCGCTCGTACAGCTGGATGGCGCGCGGATTCGACGGCCTCACTTCCAGCAGCACACCGTCGAGTTTCTGATACCGCGAGATGCGCACCGCTTCGCGCAATAACGTGAGTCCGGCGCCGGCGTGCTGTGCCTGAGGCGCTACGCACAGATTCAGCAGATGCATTTCATCGACGACCGGCATCAGCACGCAATAACCCAGCAGCGTCCCGGTCACGTGGCGCAGGCATACGCCGAAATAGCCGTTGCGCAGCGAGTCCTGGAAATTGCCACGGGTCCAGGGAAACTCGTAAGCGAGCTTCTCGATGGCGGCGACCTCATCGAGATCGGCTTCCGTCATCGACGACAGATAACGATCCGCCATCAACACGCCGCTCACCGTAGAGGCTCCGTCGTTTGAACGATCGGGGCGGCGTGATTGGCTTGGTCTTCTGCAGCGGCGGCAGCGACTTTTGCGGCACGCGCATCCATCCGCTCAGCGGTGGTCTGCGCGACCTTGTTGCGTACGTACTCCGGCGCGGCCTGATCCGGCGCAACCGTCCGGCCGGCACGCAGCGCGCGTAACCCGGCGAGCGCAACGGGCAACGCGTGCGGCAGCGCGTTGAAATCGATACGACACGCCGGGGCGGCCGGCATGGGCAACCGTTCGCCGAAAGCCGCCGCCGCATTGCCCGCCAGCGTGAACGGCTCGTCCGGCCGGACAATTGCCTCGGGAAGATCAAGCGATGCAGCCTGGACCGTGGCCCACTCGCCCGCCGCCGGGTCCCAGCGGAAATCCGCCCAGTACGCCTCGTTCATGCGCGCGTCGAGCGCCGCGAGCACGCGCGTGGCCGTTGATTCGTGCAAGCGCGCGAACTCCGCGCACGCGAGCAAGGTGCCGATCGGCACCACCGGCACGCCCAATCCGAACGCCAGCCCTTGCGCGACGCCGGTTGCCGTGCGCAAACCGGTAAATGAGCCTGGCCCGGCGCCGAACGCGATCGCGGAGCAATCCGCGAGCTTCAAACCGGCGGTATCGAATAATTCGCGGATCGCGGGCAGCAGGCGCGTGCTGGACACCGGCCCCGTCAATTCATGGCTGAACCAGACGTGAACTTCACCAGCAGAGTAATGAGGAGCGCTTCCATAGCCGGTTGGCGCAGCCGTGGCCGCGGCGGCGGCCACCGGGTCGGCGATCAGCAGCGCGACTGAACAGAATTCGGTCGAGGTATCGAGGGCGAGCAAAACGGTGCGTGTCATGGCCGCTATTGTAATGCGTGACG
Organism: Caballeronia sp. SBC1; assembly: GCF_011493005.1. NCBI lineage: Bacteria > Pseudomonadati > Pseudomonadota > Betaproteobacteria > Burkholderiales > Burkholderiaceae > Caballeronia > Caballeronia sp. SBC1. The sequence goes on along the minus strand of NZ_CP049156.1, from coordinate 1,439,477 downwards.
TAACGCGTGAGCCGCGAGGCCGCGAGCGCCGCGCGGACAATGCGCGCTTGTGCCGGATCAGGCGCCTCGCCTCTGGCTTGTGATTTCTGGAAGAAACCCTCGACAAGCACGCGCGACTTGGTTGCTATGATCGCCGGTCCTTAACCAGCATGTCCGGAGAACCGAATGAGCGGAATCAACGAACTCGACGCGCAATTTGCGCTTGCCCAGGCAGACGTCAAGGAATTATCCGAACGTCCGGGCAACCTGACGCTGCTGCGTCTCTACGCGCTCTACAAGCAAGCGAGCCTGGGCGACGTGCAAGGCGACAAGCCGGGTTTCGCCGATATCGCCGGCAAATACAAATATGACGCGTGGGGCGCACTCGCGGGCACGCCGCAGGACACTGCCAAGCAGCAATATATCGGGCTGGTGGAATCGCTGAAAAGCGGCGCGTCGGCCTGAATCTTCAGTCTAAAACCCGGGCCAGCCGCCGCCGGGCGATCGCAGGTTGAGCGCCCGGCGGCGCTTTTTCGAGATGCCGGGAAAATTCCCTCACCCCGGCAAACTGAAGATGAATCAAACTGTCTTAAAATCTGGCGCAGCGCAACAATTGCCGCTATACTCTTGCCTGCGCTTCACTGTGACCGGGTGAATTGGTGGTTTTAGTCGATTCATCGCACGCAGCGCGGCGCCTCGTAGCGTTTTGCTCCAATCCAGTTTAGAAACTGTCCCCTCCCTGCTAGGCCTTCTCTTCGGCCGATCATGCATCAGGCTGACGACAAAGCCGCCTCGGCCTGTCGAATCCGATACAGCTTCTAACGAAAAGCTCGCCTTTATTGTTGCGAGCTGCCCCCGTTTTTCGATTTGCTCGCTGCTTCTTTGCTCGCTGAATCTGACGACTTGGGTATGCCGATTGGCGCCACACGCCTTATTCCCCGTTTCAAGGAAAGACATGACTTCGAGCAACACCCATAGCCCGCTGGACTCCATCGCTGCACTGGCACTCGGTGAAGACACGCCCGCCGCGCCGGCAGCATCTGTTTCGGCCGCCGTATCTGCTTCACCCGCTATTCCCGCCCCTATTTCTTCAGTCGCGCCCGTCGCCGCTGCGATCGCTGTCCAGACTGGCCCGAGCTTCGAGTCGCTCGGCCTGTCGCCTGAGATCATTGTTGCGCTAACGGCCTCTGGCTATCAAGTGCCGACGCCGGTTCAGCAGCGCGCAATTCCCGCAGCGCTCGCCGGCCGCGATCTGCTGGTTTCCAGCCCGACCGGTTCGGGCAAGACCGCAGCATTCATGCTGCCCGCTATCGAACGTTTCTCGCAGCTCGAAAAAGCCAAGGCTTCAGCGCCGCGTGAACCGCATGACCCGAACGCACGCCCGGCCCGCCGCACCCAGCCGGTCGCTCGTCCGACCATGCTGGTTCTGACGCCGACCCGCGAACTCGCCATGCAGGTTACCGCTGCCGCGACCACGTACGGCAAGCATCTGCGCCGGCTGCGCACGGTCAGCATTCTCGGCGGTGTCGCGTATGGCCAGCAATTGATGCTGCTCGCGAAGAACCCGGAAATCCTGGTTGCTACGCCGGGCCGTCTGCTGGACCACCTGGAACGCGGCCGTATTGACCTGTCGCAACTGCAAATCCTCGTGCTCGACGAAGCCGACCGCATGCTGGACATGGGTTTCATCGACGATATCGAAACCATTGTTGCCGCTACGCCCGCAACGCGTCAGACGCTGCTGTTCTCGGCAACCATCGACGGCAAGATCAGCTCGCTGACCGGCCGCCTGTTGAAGAACCCGGAACGCATCGAAATCATTCAAAAGCTCGAAGCGCAGAACAACATCGCGCAAACCGTGCATTACGTCGATGACCGCGATCACAAGGATCGTCTGCTCGACCATCTGTTGCGCGATGCCGGCCTGGATCAGGCTATTGTCTTCACGGCAACCAAGAACGACGCTGACCAACTGGCTATCCGTTTGTCGGACGCAGGTTTTGAATCGGCAGCATTGCACGGTGATCTGCCGCAAGGCGCGCGTAACCGCACGATTCGTGCACTGCGCGAGCGCAAAGTGCGCGTGCTGGTGGCAACCGATGTCGCCGCTCGCGGTATCGACATCCCCGGTATCACGCACGTGTTCAACTACGATCTGCCGAAGTTCGCGGAAGACTACGTTCACCGTATCGGCCGTACGGGCCGTGCTGGCCGCACGGGTACGGCAATCAGCCTCGTGCATCACGCTGAGCAAGGCGCGCTCAAGCGCATCGAGCGTTTCGTGCGTTTGCCGCTGAATGTGAGCGTTATCGCTGGCTTTGAACCGCGTCGTTCGGCTCCGGCCGGCGGTGGCGGTGGTCGTCCTGGCTTTGGCGGCCGCGGCCGTCCGGGCGGTGGCGCTGGTGCGGGTGGCGCAGGTCGTCGCTTCGGTAGCGGCGGTGCTGGTAACGGTGGTTCGGCCAAGCCGGGCGGCTGGGGCAACAAGCCGGCAAGCGCCGGTGGTGCTCGCGATTCGCGCGACGGTGGCTCGCGTGACGGCTATCGTAGCGGCGGTGGCTCGCGTGACGGTGGTTCGGGCTTCGGCGGCGGTTCGCGCGACGGTTATGCAGCACGTCGCAACGACGGCCCGCGCGCTCCGCGTCGTGGCAGCTAAGTCGTAATGAATGAGGCGCATGCTTCTTGCGTGCGCCAGTAAAAAGAAAACCGATGCCTCGCGCGTCGGTTTTTTTTCGTCCACGCCCTGGATTTCATAATGTGGAAAGATCTTTTGTGCCACGAAATTGTTGGTGCATGGCACAAGTCTTGACGTCTCAGCATAGGAAAGATCGTTTTATATCGTGAAATATTTACGATAAATGATTGATTTAAAACAATAATTTTTATTCTAAAACTTCACTAAACAACTGGCTCCCCTACTCTCCTTTCCCTAGACTCTTATATAAGAGTTGAGCAACAAGAAGCACCGAGACTTATCGATTGCTCAGCCGGACGACCATCCATTAGTCATTAGTCAGGTAATCAAAGGAGAAACGCCATGTCGCGCCAACAACAAGCTCAGGAACTTCAAAAGCAATGGGACACGGATTCGCGCTGGAAGGGCATCAAGCGCAGCTACACCGCCGACGACGTCGTGCGGCTGCGCGGTTCGGTGCCGGTCGAGCACACGCTGGCGAAACGTGGCGCGGAGAAACTGTGGGCGTCGATTCATGAAGAGCCGTTCGTCAATGCACTCGGCGCGCTGACTGGCAACCAAGCCATGCAACAGGTCAAGGCGGGTTTGAAGGCGATCTACTTGTCCGGCTGGCAAGTAGCGGGCGACGCTAACGTCGCGGGTGAAATGTATCCGGATCAGTCGCTGTACCCCGCGAATTCGGTGCCGCTGGTGGTCAAGCGCATCAACAATACGCTGACGCGCGCAGATCAGATCCAATGGTCGGAAGGCAAGAATCCCGGCGATGAAGGCTATCTCGACTTCTTCCAGCCGATCGTGGCCGACGCTGAAGCCGGTTTCGGCGGCGTGCTGAACGCGTTCGAACTGATGAAAGCGATGATCGAAGCCGGCGCGGCAGGCGTGCACTTCGAGGATCAGCTGGCATCGGTGAAAAAATGTGGCCACATGGGCGGCAAGGTGCTGGTGCCGACCCGCGAAAATATCGCGAAACTCACGGCTGCACGTCTCGCGGCTGACGTTTCCGGTACGCGAACCATCCTGCTCGCCCGCACCGATGCGGAAGCGGCGGATCTGGTGACATCGGATGTCGATGAAAACGACCGGCCGTTCCTGACCGGCGAGCGTACCGTGGAGGGCTTCTTCCGCACGAAGCCGGGCCTGGAACAAGCTGTTTCGCGTGGCCTCGCCTACGCGCCATATGCCGACATGATCTGGTGCGAAACCGGCAAGCCGGACCTGGCTTACGCGAAGAAGTTTGCCGAAGCGATTCATCGTGAATTCCCGGGCAAGCTGCTCTCGTACAACTGCTCGCCGTCATTCAACTGGAAGAAGAACCTGGACGACGCCACCATCGCCAAATTCCAGAAAGAGCTCGGCGCGATGGGCTACAAGTTCCAGTTCATCACGCTGGCCGGTTTCCATGCGCTGAATTACTCGATGTTCAACCTCGCGCACGGCTATGCGCGCAATCAGATGAGCGCGTTCGTCGAGATGCAGGAAGCAGAGTTCGCGGCGGCTGAGAAGGGTTTCACCGCAGTGAAGCATCAGCGTGAAGTGGGAACAGGTTACTTCGACGCGGTGACGCAGGCTGTTGAAAAAGACGCATCGACGACCGCATTGCACGGCTCGACCGAAGATGAACAGTTCTTCGAAGAGAAAGTCGCTTAATACGCCAAGGGTGTTTTAAGCAGATAAAAGCACACGGCTCTTTGGCCGTGTGCTTTTTGCGTTTAAAGGAATCAGAATAATTCTCACTGAGCTACCGCCCCGAAACAACTCAATATCGATTAAAAATATCACATAAATGCGCTTCAAATATCACGGCAATCGTGTATTATCCCTAATTCTTACAAAACGTAACAATAACAACGGGGTTAAGCATGCAAACTGGGATTTTAAAATCTGATCTCTCCGTCGGAGATATTATCGGACACGCTGTTATCTGGATTCTTTTGTCAATCGTAACGTTCGGACTGGCCTTGTTTGTTTTTCCCTATTATATGGCTCGCTTCATCATTGGCCGGACCAACGTGGTCGATGCAAGCGGCATGCGAATTGGCCGGTTGGAATGCACCATTGATCTGGCAAGCATAGTCGGGAACATTGTTATCTGGGCAATCATTAGCGTTCTCACGCTGGGTCTAGGCTATATCGTGTTCATGTACAAGATTTACGCGCATTGCCTGAATCATACGAAAATCGCTGCTGTATAACACATTCTGGCCGGGAAAATGGACCAGCGCCGCGTTTGCCTTCCCGGCATTGGCGCACAATAGGCGCTAGGCCTGACCGGCCCCTTCACCGATAAACAATCACCGGAATCTTCGTGTGGGTCAGCACCCGCTGAGTTTCGCTGCCGATCAGCAAACTGCCTAATCCCCTCCTCCCGTGTGACGCCATGAAAATCACATCGCAGCCGTCGCGCTCTGCAATATCGATAATGCCAATATAAGGCGCGGATTCGACGCTCGTGACAGAGTTGCAGGAAACACCAACAGCGGCAGCGGCCTTTTCAACAGCTCCAAGATGCTCCCGTGCCTCGCGTTCCGCGCGCTCATGAAAATCCCCGGGCGGCTCGACGGCGACATCGGCGAAAGGGGAATACGGATACAGCGGCAAACAGGCATAAGCCGTAATCCGCGCCCCCACCGACTGGGCAAGATCGATCGCGCCATCAATCGCTTTCTGCGAAAGAACCGATCCGTCCGTCGGAACCAGAATGTGCTTGAACATGGTCGACTCCTCAGCAGTGGCCATCGTGCACTTCCATTGTAGTAACTGAATCAGGGCAAGCAGCCCGCAATCAGCCCCAATAGCCTGGCGCACCGAACGTGTGTTTCAGCAGATCGAGAAACAGACGCACTCTCAGCGGCAAATGCCGGCGCTGCGGAAACACGGCGTGAATCCCGATAGGTGGCGCTGCGAAAGCATCGAGCACGCTGATAAGACGCCCCTGGGCGATGTCATCGCCGACTTCCCACCATGAGCGCCACGCCAGCCCGTATCCGGCAAGACACCACTCATGCAGCACGGCGCCGTCCGAGCATTCCATAGTGCCGGAAACACGCATCTGCACGACCTTGCCGTCTTTCTGGAACACCCAGCCGCGCTGCTGATTCGCGCTCGCCCCAAGCGGCAGACAGTTGTGCTGCGCGAGCGCGTCGAGATCGACGGGCGCCCCGCGCGCCCGCAAATATTCCGGCGACGCCACGCAAACTCGCCGGTTCTCCCCCAGCTTCAACGACACCAGCGACGAATCCGGCAACTCACCAAGCCGCACCGCGCAATCGAAGCCTTCGTTGACCAGGTCGACCATACGGTCCGTCAGGTCGAGCGTGATCGATACATCCGGGTGCATCGAAGTGAAAACGGGGACGAGCGCGGCAACGTGACGCCGTCCGAAACCCGCCGGGGCAGACACCCGCAGATGCCCGCTCGCCTTCACCCCCCCGGCCGACACGCTCGCCTCCGCGCTCTGCATGTCATGGATGACCCGCTGGCAATCCTCCAGAAATGCCGACCCTTCGAAGGTGAGCGTCAGCCGGCGCGTGGTGCGCACGAGCAGCTTTACGCCGAGCCGCTCTTCAAGTGCGTCGAGTCGGCGACCAATCACCGCAGGCGCAACGCCCTCGGCCTGCGCCGCTGCTGACAGGCTGCCCTTCGCGACGACCGCCACGAACGTTTCTATTTGCTTGAAGCGGTCCATAAGCGTGCGTTCGAATGCCAGGGCGCCCAGATTAGGCGTGAAAAAGTCAAAGATCAAGTGATCTGGACGCATCTTCCGGTCGTTCCAACGCACTAATAAAATGAGCCGATATCTACTTATGGAGCGCCAGCCATGTCACCGACATCGATTTCGCCTCCTCGCGCAGTCATCTTTGATGCCTACGGCACGCTGTTCGACGTGCACTCGGTCGTGGCGGCCGCCGAGCAGTTATTCCCCGGCCACGGCGACGCGCTTTCGCAGTTGTGGCGCCAAAAGCAGATCGAATACACGCAGTTGCGCACGCTCTCGGACCCCGCCGGTGCCCGATACGAACCGTTCTGGGCAATCACGCTCGACGCGCTGCGCTACGCCGCCACGCGCCTGAAGCTCGACCATGCACTCACTCCGGCTGCGGAAAAGCGCCTGATGGACGAATACGCCTGCCTCGCGGCGTTTCCGGACACGGTCACCGCGCTAAAAACGCTACGCAAACGCCCGGATCTGAAGCTCGCGATCCTGTCGAACGGCAATCCGCAGATGCTGGACATCGCGGTGAAAAGCGCGGGCATGTCGGGTCTCTTCGATCATGTCCTCTCAGTGGACGCCGTGCGCGCCTACAAACCCGCTCACGCCGCCTATGCGCTAGGAACGCAAGCGATCGGCGTGGCGGCTTCCGAGATCGTGTTTGTATCGTCGAATGGCTGGGACGTGACGGGCGCAACGTGGTTTGGCTACACCACCTTCTGGCTCAACCGCATGGCGCTGCCCGCCGAACAACTCGGCGTCCTGCCGCGCGGCACCGGACGCGATATGACCGATCTGCTTGCTTTCATCGATGCAGGCTGCCCCCGGCATCAGCAAGCGGCGCCGTTTGATCTTTCCAAGCGCATGCCCCGCAGTCCCACCAAATAACCGACTCATTGATTCACGCAGCACGCAAAACCGTCTGACCGACCAAGGAGATGTAGAACATGGCGAACACGCTGACCCACATGCCGAAGGGCATGACCATCACGGCTGAAATCAAACCCGGCTACGAGACCATCCTCACGCCCGAGGCGCTTGAGCTGGTGGCAACCCTGCATCGGGCGTTTGAGCCGCGTCGTCAGGCTTTGCTCGTAGCGCGCGCAGAACGCACGAAGCGGCTGGACGCAGGTGAACGTCCGGATTTCCTCAGCGAAACGCAAGCCATCCGCGATGCCGACTGGACCATAGCACCGTTGCCCAAGGCGCTCGAATGCCGCCGAGTAGAGATCACCGGACCGGTCGAACGCAAGATGATCATCAACGCGCTGAACTCCGGCGCGGATGCGTACATGACGGACTTCGAGGATTCGAACACGCCAAACTGGGACAACCAGTTGACCGGTCATATCAACCTGAAGGAAGCGGTACGCGGCACGATTTCGCTTGAACAGAATGGCAAGTCATACAAGCTCAACGATAAAACCGCGACGCTGATCGTGCGTCCGCGCGGCTGGCATCTCGATGAAAAACACGTGACCGTGGATGGCCAGCGTGTATCGGGCGGCATCTTCGATTTCGCGCTGTTCCTATTCCACAACGCGAAGGAGCAACTGGCTCGCGGCGCGGGTCCTTACTTCTATTTGCCGAAGCTGGAAAGCCATCTCGAAGCGCGCCTGTGGAACGAGATCTTCGTGGCCGCGCAGGAGATGGTAGGCGTGCCGCGTGGCTCGATTCGAGCAACGGTGCTGATCGAAACCATCCTGGCCGCGTTCGAAATGGACGAGATCCTGTATGAGTTGCGCGAGCATTCGTCGGGATTGAACGCTGGCCGCTGGGACTACATCTTTTCCGCGATCAAGAAGTTCAAGAACGACGCCAATTTCTGCCTCGCCGATCGCGCGAAGATCACGATGACCGTGCCGTTCATGCGCGCCTATGCGCTGCAATTGTTAAAGACATGTCACCGGCGTAACGCACCGGCCATCGGCGGCATGAGTGCGTTGATTCCGATCAAGAGCGACGCGGCAGCCAACGACAAAGCGATGGGCGGCGTGCGTTCAGACAAGGCACGCGATGCGGGCGACGGTTACGACGGCGGTTGGGTCGCGCATCCCGGCCTCGTGCCGATCGCGATGGAAGAGTTCGTGAAGGTGCTCGGCGACAAGCCGAACCAGATCGCGAAGCAACGCGACGACGTGCAGGTCACAGCGACCGATCTGCTCGATTTCCGTCCCGAAGATCCCATCACCGAAGGCGGCGTGCGCGGCAATATCAACGTGGGCATCCACTATCTTGGTTCGTGGCTCGCGGGCAATGGTTGCGTGCCGATCCACAACCTCATGGAAGACGCGGCGACCGCGGAAATTTCGCGCTCGCAAGTGTGGCAGTGGATTCGCTCGCCGAAAGGCAAGCTCGACGATGGCCGCAAAGTGACCGCCGAGATGGTTCGCGCCTTCACGCAGGAAGAGTTGGTGAAGGTGAAAGAGGTCGTTGCCGGCGACACCGCACCGTACGACCGGGCAGCGACGATTTTCGAAGCGATGTCGACATCGGATACGTTCGCGGAATTTTTGACGTTGCCGCTTTACGAAGAGATTTAAGACTTATCGCGGGGCTTCTATCAAACAAAGCCGCTCTGGACATTCAGGGCGGCTTTTTTATCGGCGTTGAACCGGCTACTGCGTTGCCAGCCTTGCTCGTCGATACGCAACCCAATCGCCGTTATCGATACGCGGCAAACCTTTCACCGCCTCGTCGCCGACCGGATATACCAGACAATCGACAACCTGCGCGCATCCATCTATCTGAACCGTCACCGGCAACCGCTCGCTGCGATACAAGCCGATCACACCCGGCACGATCATTTCGATCTCATCGAGCACGGGCACGAGTGTTTCATCGATTCGATAGATATCGCCACGAACCGGCTCCGCGGTGGGATCGAGCACGAGTCCGGGATAAGCGTCGAAGTCGTACAACCTGCCATTGATATGACCCGAGCCGATAAGCACCGGCGCGGCGATCCCGTTGCGCTCTGCTGCGCGGCAAATGTCATTGCTCTCGCCCGCTCGCAGCGTGCCGTAGACGAATACGTGTTGCATGCGTTTATTCCTTCCATGAAGATCCAGCGCGCATTATGCCAAGCGTATGAAACAGTCGTTACGTGAAGATGGCGTGGCCAGGCAAACGCGTTCCCGCGCCCGACTTCAAAGCCAATCCCACCCGATGCCTTTAATATCACGGTGGAGGAGCGCTTAAAAAACCATGTTTTCGACAACCGATCAACCATTGCAGCCGCAGCAACCGGAAGAAGTCGAGCATCTCGACATTCCGGCCGAGTCGTCGCCTACGCTTGCGCATCCTATCCGCGTGCGCTCGCGGCCCGTGCCGGCCGGCGTCCGGATTGCGCGGCACACGCACGCGTGGGCGCAGGTCGCGTGTACGACACGCGGCGTGTTGCGAATCGCAGCGGAAGGGTCGACGTGGATGGTGCCGCCATCGCGGGCAATCTGGGTCCCGCCGAACGTGACGCATGAAGTGGTGATCGTGGAAGACGCGTTTCTGCGGACGTTGTATATAGATGCGAGCGTGGTGCCACCGGGACTGGATGCGTGCCGCGTGGTGGAGGTGTCGCCGCTGCTGCGGGAGGTGGCCGTTGCGCTGGACGATCGCACGATTTCACGCGAGCGTGAACGGTTGCTCGGCACGCTTGCACTCGATGAAATCACGCGCTCACGCCCGCTGCCCCTCTCCATCCCGATGCCTACCGACAAACGCCTGCTGGCGTTATGCGAGGCCGTCCTCGCCGACCCTGCTTCCGCTGATTCGCTCGAGCATTGGGCCGCGCTCGCGGGTGCAAGCACTCGCACGATCGCACGCTTGTTCCGGCGTGAACTAGGCGTCAGTTTTTCACAATGGCGCCAGCAGGCCGTGCTGGCGCGCGCGATTCCATTACTGAGCCAGGGCCGACCGCTCTCACAAGTTGCGTTGCTGCTCGGCTATCAAAGCCAGAGCGCCTTTTCCGCGATGTTCAGACGGGCGTTCGGCGAAAGTCCGCGAGCATTTTTTGTCCGCGACGGCGAGCCGCGAGACGATAGTCAGAACGGCGCATCGAGCGAGCGCTGAAAAGCTAAATCCTAAACGCCCCGCACCATATGCCGGATCGCACCGAATTGCGCGAGCCGCGAACCGGCGGTCTTGTAGCCCATGCGGAGATACAGCCGGGCAGCGGGGTTATCGACGAATACGCGCAACTGTGTCTCCGTTAGTCCGCGTGCCCGTGCCCAGCGGTGCGCGGTATCGAGGAGAAATGTTCCCGCGCCCGTGCGGCGCCACCCTTCCACCACTTGTACGTCGCGGATGTGGAGCGACTGATCTTCTTCCGTCACGCGCATCACGCCAATAGCCTGGCCGTCGCACTCGAGCACGAAGTTTTCGGATTCGCGCCAGCTACCCAAAAAAAGATCGCTTCGCCACACGAGATTGTGGCGGCGGTAGTAACCGTTCATGTTGTTGCGCGTGAGCGCCTCGGCGAACGAAAAATCGTCCATCGACGCCAGGCGCAACTGAAACGGCGAGAGAGCTTCGGTGGGATCGAGCATTGCGCGATGAAAGCACTGAATCAAGTCATCAACACTAAGTCAGCCGGCGCGCGCTGGCAATGGAGAGTTTTACGAGCGCGCACGTTCGATGTCACGCACGCCACACGTTCAACAAGATGCAACGCAATAGTGGTACGAAGAATAGCCGGAGGAACTGAGACGAAGAATCGGGAAAGACGAAGAGGACGAAGGAAAGAACGAGGAAGGACGAAAAAGGCGGGGGGGGGGGTAAAAAAGATGGCCGAGAAATGTGTACGAAAAACGTGGACGAAAAAAATCCAGCTTTAAGCTGGATTTTCTTTTACAACTCGTTGGCGGAGCGGACGGGACTCGAACCCGCGACCCCCGGCGTGACAGGCCGGTATTCTAACCAACTGAACTACCGCTCCACTTCTTTCCATCAGTTCGTGAGGTTGGTTGACTCATCAAACTTGCAGCGCTTCTGGCAGCCGCCGATGTTTTGGCGTCCCCAAGGGGATTCGAACCCCTGTACTCACCGTGAAAGGGTGATGTCCTAGGCCTCTAGACGATGGGGACATAAACTTTTCAGTTAATGTCTTTTACTCTTTTCGCTTAAATCCTGACTTGCTTCTGATTAACTCCGATTAACACTTTCTTAATCGCTTGGTACTTATTAATCAGTTTCTTGTCAGTCAGCAGCGAAGAACGACATTATAAACAGCTTTGTGATTCTTGTGAAGCTTTTTTTCCGATGCTCTGGCGCTTTAAAAAGCTTCGTTTCCGTTCTGTGGTGGAGGTAAGCGGGATCGAACCGCTGACCTCTTGCATGCCATGCAAGCGCTCTCCCAGCTGAGCTATACCCCCCTTGCAGAACAGAAACGAGATTCTAAAGGGCACTTTTGAAGTTGTAAATACCTTTTAGCCCAGCATCTGAAAATAGTTCGTTCTTAGGGTGCAAACTCGGGGCGCAAACCGGACACCGTTCCCGCCGATGCCACGCGCCCATGAGTCTTTCATGAGCGCCCATGAAGCACCCCGCCCTACGTTCAGGCAATGCCCTTGTCGAGCCGGGCCAGCACCGTCTCACGGCCGAACAGCATCAGCACCGCGTCAATAGACGGTGTATGCGTGGTACCCGCGACCAGCAGGCGCACCGGCATGGCGAGATGCGGCATCTTGAGCTTGTGGCTTGTCAGCGTGGCCTTGAATGCCGCCGAGATGGCTTCCTTGCTCCACTCCACTTCGCTCAGGGCCTGCCGCAAGTCAGCGAGCGCGGGACGCACGGCTTCGGTGACATGCTGCGCGAGCGCCGCTGGATCGATCACGGGTTCCCGATAGAACATGGCGGCGTTATCGGCAATTTCCTTTACCGTTGATGCGCGGTCCTTCAACAAGCCGACCACAAGTTCGAGCGGCGGCCCTTGCTCGATCATCGCGGAGTCGATACCCAACTCGGCCAGAAAGGGCTTCACGAGCGTTTCCAGCCGTGCGTTGTCGGCTTCCTTGATGTAGTGCGCGTTCAGCCAGTTCAGACGGTCCGGATCGTATTGCGCCGGCGACTTGCCCAGATGGTCCAGGTCGAACCACTCGACGAACTGTTCGCGCGAGAAAATCTCTGCGTCGCCATGCGACCAGCCAAGCCGCGCAAGATAGTTCATCACGGCTTCCGGCAGATACCCGTTATCGCGATAACCCATCACGCTCATCGCGCCGTGGCGCTTGCTCATCTTCTCGCCCTGCTCGTTGAGCACAGTCGGCAAGTGCGCGTACACCGGCACTTCCCCACCCAGCGCGAGCAGGATGTTGATCTGGCGCGGCGTGTTGTTCACGTGGTCGTCTCCGCGGATCACGTGGGTGATCTTCATGTCGAGATCGTCCACGACCACGCAGAAGTTATAAGTTGGCGTGCCGTCGGGCCGCGCGATCACGAGGTCGTCCAGCTCGTCGTTCGAGATTTCGATCGTGCCCTTCACCGCGTCGTCCCAACTCACTACGCCGCCCAGCGGATTGCGGAAACGAATGACCGGCGAGACGCCTTCCGGAATGGGAGGCAGCACCTTGCCCTCTTCCGGGCGCCACGTGCCGTCGTAACGCGGCTTTTCATTGGCCGCGCGCTGGCGTTCACGCAATGCGTCGAGCTCTTCCGTCGACATATAGCAGTGGTAGGCCAGGCCCTGGTCGAGCATCTGCTTCAGCACTTCGCGGTAGCGGTCCATGCGCTGCATCTGGTAGATCGGACCTTCGTCGTAGTCGAGGCCGAGCCATTCCATGCCTTCAAGGATGGCGTCGACAGACGCGTCGGTCGAGCGCTCCAGGTCAGTGTCCTCGATGCGCAACACGAAAACGCCCTTCATCTTGCGCGCGAACGCCCACGGATAAAGCGCGGAGCGAATGTTGCCGAGGTGGATGAAGCCTGTGGGGCTGGGAGCGAAACGGGTACGGACTTGGGTCATGTGCGGTGTGCTCGATAGCTCAAATGCGTTTGCTGGCACGGGAGGAGCCAGGCAAGCGATATATCGGGGACCGGCTTCGGCACGTCTTCTGGACGAACTTGGCGAGCGGTCGAAACGAGTGTGAATTATACCCGCCGGGCGCTTTTGGCCCGCTTCCGGGGGTCATCATGTTTTATCATGTCCGCCGTCATCGGATGGCTTGACCAAACGGCTATTCGAGCGGCTATCCGAGCCGCCTGTGCGGTCCCACCGCTCCACGCTCGTCCCCGCTGCATCGCAGGAGAACTTCTTGAAAACATCGTCGCCCTCGCTTTCGTCGCTGCCTCAGTTGTCACGGCGCGCGTTCTCTTTTGGCTGCGCGTCGGCCGTGCTCACGGCGTGCACCACAACGACTGGTTCCAGCACCGCAGTCACGCCGCCCGCGTCGCCAGTGGCCGCCACCAGCACGCCCCAGCGGCCCGTGCGGGTCGGCCTCGCATTGGGCGGCGGCGCGGCGCGGGGGTTTGCCCACATCGGTGTAATCAAGGCGCTCGAAGCGCGCAACCTGAAGGTGGACCTGCTGAGCGGCACAAGCGCGGGCTCGGTGATCGCGGCGTTATCGGCGTCGGGGATGAGCGGCATTGCCATCAACAAGCTCGCGTTGACCATGGACGAAGCCTCGATCAGCGACTGGGCGATGCCATTTCGCACGCGCGGTTTCCTGCAAGGCGTCGCGCTGCAGAACTACCTGAACAAGACGCTTGATAACCGGCCGATCGAGAAGATGGCCAAACCGCTTGGCATTGTCGCGACGGACCTGAAGACCGGCCAGCCAATCCTGTTCCAGCGCGGCAATACCGGCGTTGCCGTGCGCGCGTCGTGCAGCGTGCCGTCCATCTTCGAGCCAGTGAAGATCGGCGGTCATGAGTACGTGGATGGCGGTCTGGTCAGCCCGGTGCCGGCGTCGTTCGCGCGCAAGATGGGCGCGGATTTTGTGATCGCGGTGGATATTTCGGCGCGCCCGGAGACGGGGTTGACGCAAAGCTCGTTCGACGTCCTGATGCAGACCTTCACGATCATGGGCCAGACCATCAAGGCTTACGAACTCGATAAATACGCCGACTTCGTCATCCGCCCGAACCTTGCCGCCATGAGCGGCAGCGACTTCGGCCAGCGCAACGCGGCGATCCTGGCCGGTGAGGAAGCGGTCGCGAAGATCTGGCCGGAACTGCAGCGGCAAATGGCAGCGAAAGGCGCTACCGTTTGAATAAACGGTAGCGCCTGCGTTTGTGGAGCCAGGCGGCTTAGCGCAACGCCTTGATCCTCGCCGCCGTTACGTTCCCCGGCTGACCGCCCCAGCTCGAGCGCAAGTAGTTGGCCAAATGCGCGAGTTCGTCGTCGCTGAGCGTGGCGGCAAATCCCGGCATTGCCTGCATGCTCTCCGTTCCAGCGAAATCGGTGGCGTCCACGCCATCAAGCATCGCGACGATCAGGTTATGCGGATCGGCCTGACGCAGCGTCGAGCTTCCTTGCATCGATACCGCGACGTGAGGCTTACCCTCTCCCTCGCGTCCATGGCACCCCGCGCATACGGCGACATAACTCGCCCGGCCGGCTACCACTTGAGCGGCATCGGCGGAACCGGGTTGAACCGGCGTGGGTGGAAGCGGTGCATCGCCGAGCAGATAGGTCGACAGCGCGCGCAGATCACCCTGGCTCAGGTGCTGGGTGCTCAGCATGACCACCGGATGCATCTCGCCGAGCGCAGAACCCTGCCGGCTGATTCCCGTAGAGAAGAATGCCTGCAAGTCAGCGCTGGTCCAGCCGCGCGCGGCAAGGCCCGCGGGTGTGATATCCGGTGGCACGACACGACCGAGCATCGAGCCTTGCAACGCCTTCGCACCGTTCATCTCCCCGAACACGCCACGCCGCGTATGGCACTCGGCGCAGTGACCCAGCGCATTGGCGAGATATCGTCCGCGGGTCCAGTCAGCCGAGGTTCCCACCGATGCGTCCGGCAACGTGTCCTTGAGGAACAGCATGTTCCAGAACATCACCGCAACCCGCACGTTGAACGGGAACGTCAGATCGGGCTCCCGGTTCGGCACGGCGGCCGGTTTCTGCGCCATCAGATATGCATAAATGGCGTCGCTGTCGGCACGGGACATTGTCCGGTAAGACGTGTAAGGCATGGCCGGATACAGCTGTTTGTCAGGCGTCACGCCGTCGTGCAAGGTCTTGTAGAACTGCGCAGCACTCCACTTGCCGATGCCATGCACAGGATCCGGCGTAATGTTCGTGCCATAGAAGGTGCCGAACGGCGACCCAAGCTTCACGCCGCCGGCAAACGGAGCGCCGCCGGAGATCGTGTGACAAGCGGCGCAGTCGGCCGCTTTCGCAAGATAGCTGCCACGCACGATCTGCTCGGCGGCCGTTTCATGTGTGGGGGCCGCAGTTTCATCGGGACGTTCGCTGCAAGCGGACAGGCCGGACAGAGCGGCGACGCAGAGCGCAAGCGCGCCGAGGCGAAGGGAAATTGCCCGGTTCATGCGGAATCCTTGACAAGTCCAGGCGTGTTCAGCACGACGTCCCTGACCGCCTCGTAGTAGCGTACGTAACCGGTGCAGCGGCAGATGTGGTCGTCCAGTGCTTTCGTGATCTCGTGCTCCACTGACTCCTTGGCAATCGGCTCGCGTTTTAGCCGCTCGATCAGCACGGTCGCCGCGTTGACGAATCCCGGCGTGCAGTAGCCGCACTGGAAGCTGAAGTGCTCGAGGAATTTTTGTTGTACCGGCGAGAGTTCGACCACCTCGCCTTGCTCGTTACGCTTGGCGTGGCCTTCAATAGTCCGCACCTTTTTACCATCGAAGAAATGCGCGCCTGTGATGCACGAGCGCACTTCTTCGCTCGACCCGTCCAGCTTGTCGAGAATCACCACGCACGCGTGGCAGACGCCCTGTCCGCAGCCAAGCCGTGAGCCTGTCAAGCCCACGTACTCATGCAGGAAGTCGATCATCATGAGGCCGTCGGGAGTCTGGATCGGACCAATGGCGGCACCGTTGATCGTCAGCGAAATGGGTTTCATCTGTATCAAGGGCTGTTGCATGAGCGGTGTCGGAGTGGGGTTGGCAGCGGTCATGCGAGCGCCTCCTGAATGTTTTGCGGTTTCACCGGCAAGTCGTTGAACCGATGCCCGATAGCGTGCGCGATACCATTAACGATGGCGCCGACGACCGGAATCATCACGACCTCTGCAATGCCCTTCGGCGGATCGGTCTCGGACAGCGGCGGCAGCACTTCGCCGGTCTGGGCCCAGACGGCGACATCGCTTGCTCGCGGCAGGTGATAGCGGTTGAAGTTCCAGGTGCCGTTGCCGGGACCGTCTTCGTAGAGCGGCAGATATTCATGCAATGCGTGTCCAATACCCATCGCCAGGCCGCCTTGCAACTGGCCCGAGACCAGTTGCGGCGAAAGCATGTTGCCGCACTCCATGATCGAGTGATGCGAGAGCAGGCTGACCTGGCCGCTGGCTTCGTTGACCACGAGTTCGACGAGCGTGCCGACCGCGCTGTAGTAGGTGACCGCAGCGTTGTTCCGACTCACCGGCGCGATGAAGACGCGTTTGCGATTGAGGGCGCGATAAACAGGCTGGACCGGTGCAGCGTTGGTCTTGCTGGCATCGGCCTTGCCGGCGCCGTGAAGCAGCGACAGGCCGTCGATGGGCAGACGCTCGGTCACGCCGTCAATGTCGAATTCCGCTTCGCTCCATTGCCATCGATTAAACACGTGCACAACCGCGCCCGTGACCAGTCTGAGGTCATGTGCTTTCTTCGCAAGTTGTTCGAGCGACAACGACTCGAGACCTGCCGCCGTCAGCTTGCCCTCCGCCCAGCGTGCATCTTCACGACGCACGACGAGCGGCGCAGCTTGACCACCGCCTATACCGCTGGTCCATAGCGCCATCGCCGCCGGCCACAAACCGTGCGTGAAGACCACGCGCGCGGCTTCCTGCGTGCTATGCGTGAAATAGAAGGCTGAATTCGTCGCGCTCGATGGCGATATCAATCCCGGCGACCAGCGCGGATTAGCCGACAGCTTGTCCTGCTCGCCCTGCGACATCATGTATGGATCGCCGCTTGTTACGAGTGGCAACTCGGGCCAGTCGATAATCGCCATGCGCACCTCGGCGGCCGGTTTGCCGAGCCACTTCGCGCAAGCGATTGCCTGCGATGTAGACACGCCCGTGCCAATCTCGGCGGCCGTATGATGCAACGTGATCTTGCCGTCGGCCGCGATTTCAACCTTCGCGAACGACGCTTCCGCGCCCGTCCCAAAGTCTTTCTGCACGCACGCAAATCCCACGCCGTAGCGGTTGCCGGGATGCGCCAGCTCATACTCCGCTTTCTTCTGTGCGCGCCCGGTCCAGAGCGGGTGAACCTTGGCCTTCTGCAGGACTTCATCGACACGAATCGCGCCGGCGGGAATCGCGCCCTGGGTATTTTTCATGCCCGAGCGCAGCGCGTTCGTCAGCCGTAAGTCGATAGCATCGAGTCCAAGCTGCGTCGCGATCTCATCGATCAGCATCTCAGTTGCAGCCATGGTCTGCAGCGTGCCGTAACCGCGCGCCGAACCGGCGTCGATGGCACGCGACGCGATCGCCACGCCGGTCAGGTCGCTCTTAGGGAAGTAGTAGATCGACTGCGCGGCGGATGCCCCCACCATGGCCACCGATGGCGAGAAGTTGCAGCGCCCGCCTCCGTCGACTTCGAGCTCGGCCTTGAACGACTGCAGGAGGTTCGTTTTCTTATCGATCGCGATTCGATAACGCATCTTCGACGCATGACGTTTTATCGATGTCTGGAATTGCTCGTAGCGGTCAAACGCGAGGCGTACCGGACGGCCATCGCCATACATCGCCGCCACCAGTCCGTAGAACGGAACCGTGAAGTGATCCTTCGACCCATAGCCAACCGTATAGACCGGATGCACGAACAAGTTCTTCACCGGGAAGCGGCACTTCGCCGCCATGCCGGCAGCACTCTCAGCCACTTCGTGCGGCCCTTGCGTCGGCACGACCATATGCAGCGATTGCGTTGCCGCGTCGTACCAGCAGTTCGTGTTGTCAGGTTCGAGGGCGGCGGTATCGATGGATTGCGTACTGTAGTTGCGCTCCAGGACAAGCCAGTCCGCGGGCGGATGGTCGAGTTCGCCCTGCATGCTTTGCGCATGGAACATACCCTGCTCGTCGAGCTTGCCGTCCTGCCGGCCCGCCGCCCACACAGGCTCGTGCTTGCGCATGGCGCTTGGGAACAACATGGTGTCCTTCAAGCTCGAGAACGTGTCCTCGTCATAGGCCGTCGCACCGCCTACGCGCACAAAGCGGAACGTGCCCCACGGATCGCGTTCAAGCGGCCCGGTCTTCTCGCCGTAGCGGATGATTTCATCGCGGAACTGGAGCTTGTCTTTGGCGAACCGAAAGCGTGCGAAATCGTGATAGATCAGCATGGCCACGGCCTGACCAAGATAAGCCGGTGTCTTGCCCGGCGGCAGCAACATGTCGTCGCCATAGAAAGCGGGAAATGCGATACCGTCGCGGACAAGCTCCGCGGCCGTGACGATCCGGTCCGGCTGAAGGTCATCGCCAAGCAGGGTCAGGTCGAAACCCTCATACACCCGGTCAGCCTGCGTCGTGCGCAACATGAACGCGTGCGCCTGGCTGTTCGGCCAGTGCGGCATGTCGGCCGCGCGCACGTCGCGCGCGAATACCTTTGAGCCGGTGACCTTCGCGATTCCATCGATACGAAATTTCGCGCTGCCGGCCGCCGTATCCCACTGAATCGGCGTCAGAATCTTTTCTTCGAATAGCGCGGCGAAAGCGCGACTGCCAAGGGGCGCAATAATGACCGTCAGTCCTGCAATTGCACTCGCCTTCAGAAAGCCACGACGCGATCGGTCGAGTTCTCTCATAGTCCTCTCCTTGAATGATCGGCTGAGAACCTCAAGCCAGGCTGCTTCGGGTTTCGGCTTTTATTTTGCATTCCGAAATGATTAACTTATTTATACAACCGTTTGATCCGGTGCGAGACCACGGTGAGATAACTGCGTATCTTCAATCGTAATCGCCCTTCGGGTTCTTCAACGTGCAAGAATTTGCACCAGCCTGTTTCAACGTTTAGCTGGCTTTTTCAGACTTTGCCTTGAGCGGGATTCCTCGCTGCGCGGCGTTCTGCACTGCCGGGAAAAGGGGGCGATTGTACGTGCGAAGCTTGCCGGCAAGCAGCAATCGGCATGTCAAGTTTTGTGCTTGGCAGGTATTAGCGCGGAGAGTGAAAACTCGTTTCGATGAGCGGCATCAATGTCACTCGGAAACGTCCGAATGTGTTCGGGTTCAGGCCGGCTTCCAGGAGAGAACCACGGTTATTACGTGAACTTAATCAGTGACCTTGAAGCGCGGACGCGGCAATGCTGAGACAGCCAACCATCAGCAACGGGCATGGCCACTCTTCCGACAACCCTTCCGGCAACGACAAAAGCCCGCCCTTTTGGAAGGCAGGCTCTTGTACATCTACTGGCCATCAGAAACTGGTCAGATGCGTGACGACGACTTAATTGTCGTTGTTACCAATCGTGGCACTGACACGCTGACGCAGATCGACGCCGTCAATTGGGAAGGTCGCTTCAACACGCCGAGCGCCCGTATACCGCTTTTCCCAATAGCTGTTGTCCATGTCGTCCACACGGATCGTGCTGCCCGTGGACGGCGAATGAACAAACTTGTTGTCGCCGATATAAATCCCGACGTGCGAGAACGAGCGACGCATTGTGTTGAAAAACACGAGGTCACCCGGCTTCAGCTCGCTCACGCGAACTTTCTCGCCAACCCGGCTCATCTCTTCGGCACGCCGCGGCAAGGTCATGCCCAGCGTGTCCTGGAACACGTAGCGCACAAAACCGCTGCAATCGAGACCGGAATCCGGCGTATTACCGCCCCAGCGATAGCGCACGCCGATCATATTGAGCGCGCCGACGACTACGTCGCCCGCCTTGCTCGCCATGCCGGAAAGAAAAGAACGCGTGCCGCTGGATGGGTTGCTTGTCACATTGCCGGAATCAGCAACGGGATAAATGTCGTTAGCTGCTTTGGACGACGTAGAGATGCCATTGCTGGCATTTTGGCTTGAATTGTTGACTTCGTCGGCGAACGCGCCCGAAGTTGCTGTCATCATCAGGCCGATCAACATGCTGGCTGCTGCTCGCGCGCATGTCTGAGTCAAAGTTAATTGCTGCATCGGTCGGTAGTTTTTGGTAAAAAAGACTGAAAAATCAGAGTCATGCGGAAAAGTTGGCTTGATACTAGCCAGATATTATTTACATGTCAAAAGGCATAGAAAAATACAATTGAGATACGCACCTAATTGGTGAAAATTAGGCCACGATTGCTGCTTTCAGCAGCTTTCTTGTGTATTCGTGAGACGGCATCGCAAAAATATTCTCCACATCGCCGGTTTCCACGACAGTTCCGTTCTGCATCACCACAACCCGATGCGCCATCGCGCCAATGACCTCAAGGTCATGACTGATGAATACATAGCCCAGGTTGTACTTTCGTTGTATATCGGCAAGCAGACGCAAAACTTGATGCTGAATTGAGACATCGAGCGCGCTGGTGGGTTCATCGAGGATCAGAATGCGCGGTTCGAGCACCAGCGCGCGGGCAATCGCAATGCGCTGCCGCTGGCCGCCGGAGAATTCGTGCGGGTATCGGTTCAGCGCCGTCCGGTCCATTCCTACTTCGCGCAGAACGGCCACCACCTTGGCGTGGCGTGCGGCGGCATCAAGTTCCGGACGATGCAAACCAAGCCCCTCGCCTACGATCCGCTCAATCGTCTGACGTGGCGACAGCGAGCTATACGGGTCCTGAAACACCACCTGCATATTTGACCGCAAAACGGTTTTTTCGCGGCCGCGGTAATCGCCCAGCAAGCGTCCTTGAAACTCCACCTTGCCGTGTGACGTGCGCTGCAAACCTAGCAGCGCCATCGCCAAAGTGGATTTTCCCGAACCCGACTCACCGACGATACCCAACGTTTCACCCTGCCGCACCGTCACCGATACCCGATCCACCGCCTTGAACGCGCCACGCCGGAACCAGCCGCCCACGCCTGGCGTCTTCGTGGCGAACTCCACGGATACCTCTTGCGCGTCGAGCAATATGGGCGACAGCGGCAGCACGGGCAACACCGTGCGCTCCGGCTTGCTCTCAAGCAATCGCACCGTATAGGGATGCTGCGGCGACGCGAATATGTCCTCCACCGTGCCGCTTTCCACCAGCACGCCCTGCTCCATGACCGCCACGCGCTGCGCAAATTTACGCACGAGGTTCAGGTCGTGGGTGATCAGCAACACGGCCATGCCGCGCGAAGCGGCTTCGTCGCGTTGCAACTCCAGCAGCAATTCCACGATCTGCGCACGGATGGTCACGTCGAGCGCGGTCGTGGGTTCATCGGCGAGTAGGAGACGCGGGCGGCATGCGAGCGCCATCGCGATCATCGCGCGCTGGCGTTGTCCGCCCGAGAGCTGATGCGCGTATCGGTCGATACGTTTTTCCGGCTCCGTGATTCCCGTGCGCGCGAGCAGATCGATCGCGCGGCGGCGGGCATCGCGAGCGGACACGCCGTCGTGCAGCTGAATTGTCTCCACGATCTGGTCGCCGATGGTGAACAGCGGGTTGAGCGCGCTCATCGGCTCCTGGAAGATCATTGCGATGTCGGCGCCGCGAAGCTTGCGCATTGCCGGTTCGCTTTTGGTCAGCAACTCCTGACCGTCCAGGCGGATCGATCCGCTCAGGTCGGCGTCACGCAAAAGCCGCAGGATAGACAACGCCGTCACGCTCTTGCCCGAGCCCGACTCACCAACCAGCGCCACGCGTTCGCCGGCTTCAATCTTCAGGCTCACGCCATCAACAGCCATGGTCTCGCCAAAGCGCACCCGCAGATCCGTGATTTCCAGCAACGGCGCGCTCATTGACCACCTCCGGCCTTGACGGCGTCGGAGATGCGTGTGTCCAGCGCGTTACGCAGCGCGTCGCCCATGAACGTGAGGAGCAACAAGGTCGCGACCAGCACGCCGAATGTGGACAGGGAGATCCACCACGCGTCGAGATTAGCCTTGCCTTGCGCGAGCAATTCGCCGAGCGATGGCGTAGGCGGCGGCACGCCCAGGCCCAGGAAATCGAGGCTGGTCAGCGCAAGGATCGCCCCGCTCATGCGAAACGGCAGGAAGGTGATAACGGGCGTGAGGCTGTTCGGCAGGATGTGACGCCAGATGATCTGGGCGTTCGACAAGCCCATCGCCCGCGCCGCCCGCACGTAATCCTGCGTGCGGTTGCGCAAAAATTCGGCGCGCACATAGTCCGATAACCCGATCCATCCGAACAACGACAACAGCACAACGAGCAGAACCAGGCTTGGCTCAAAAATGGACGCGAAAATAATCAGCAGATACAACTCCGGCAACGCACTCCAGATTTCTATCAGACGCTGTCCGGTCAGGTCGGTACGGCCGCCGAAGTAACCCTGCACCGCGCCTGCAAGCAGACCAAGCACGGTCCCTATGGCCGTCAGGACGAGCGCGAAGATGACCGAGACGCGAAAGCCATAGAGCAATCGGGCGAACACATCGCGGCCGCGATCGTCGGTGCCGAGCCAGTTTTCACGCGATGGCGGCGCCGGGTTCGAGGCCTTGGAAAAATAGTTGAGCGTGTCGTAGTAATAGTGGTTCGGCGGATAAACGGCGAAGTTGCTGCCCTCGCTAAAACGGTCGCGAATATACGGATCGAGGTAATCGGCAGGTGTCGGAAAATCGCCGCCGAACGTGGTCTCTGCGTACGTCTTGACCAGCGGGAAATAAAGATGCCCCTGATAACGGACGACCAATGGTTTGTCGTTCGACCACAACGGTCCCGCGAGACTGATCGCGAACGCGATCACGAAAATCACCAGGCTCCAGTAGCCGAGCCGGTTGCGTTTGAAACGTTGCCAGACGCGTTGGCCCGGCGTGATCGACACAGGCACGCTGAGCGGCTGGGCGTCGCTGTCTTGAGGTGTACGGAGCAGGGAACGGTTCAACTCAACGCTCCAGTTGTTCGAATTGAATGCGCGGATCGACCCAGACATAGCAGAGGTCGGAGATCAGCTTGGTGGCAAGTCCAATCAGCGTGAACAGATACAGCGTGCCGAGCACCACCGGATAATCGCGCCGCACGACGGACTCATAGGAAAGCAGGCCGAGGCCATCGAGTGAAAAAAGCGTTTCTATCAGCAAACTGCCGGTAAAGAACGCCCCGATGAACGCACCCGGAAAGCCCACGATCAGCGGCAACAACGCGTTGCGGAACACGTGCTTCCACAGCACCCTTCTCTCCGACAACCCCTTGGCCCTCGCCGTCAGCACATATTGTTTGCGGATTTCATCGAGGAACGCGTTCTTGGTCAGCATGGTGACGACCGCGAAGCTGCCGACCACCGACGCAATGATGGGCAACGTAATGTGCCACAGATAGTCGGCTATCTTCCCGCCGAGGCTCAACGTTGCCCAGTTGTCGGAGGTGAGGTTGCGCAGCGGAAACAGTTGCCAGAACGACCCGCCGCCGAACAGCACAAGAAGCAGCACGCCAAGCACGAAGCCAGGAATGGCGAAACCGACGAGCACGAGCAGGCTGGTGGTGAAATCGAACGTGGAGCCGTTGCGCACCGCCTTCGCTATCCCGAGCGGCACTGAAATCAGATAAGTCAGAAAGAACGTCCACACGCCGATACTGATCGACACTGGCAGCTTCGACACAATCAGCGACCACACGCTTTGATGACGGAAATAGCTGTCGCCGAGATCGAAACGGGCGAAGCGTCCGAGCATCAGCCAGTAGCGTTCGAGCGGCGGTTTATCGAAGCCGTAGAGCGCGCGAAGTTGCGCGACTTGCTGCGCATCCACGCCCGTGTGCAGGCGCATGCCGAACCTTGTGCCTTGCTCGCCGCGCCGCAATTCGTGCACGGCTTGCTCGACCGGTCCGCCCGGCACGAACTGGATCACGGCAAACGTCAGCGTGAGGACGCCGAGCAACGTCGGGATCATCAGCAAAATGCGTTTTAGGATGTAGCTCCACATGGGCGCGGTCCGCTTCAGTGATTAAGTGCGTGGATTTACTTTGCGGCGGCAGCGGCCGACGCAGGGTTGGACGGAGCGCCGCCCGGCTTGATCCACCATGTCGATATGATCCAGTCCTCGGCCGTGTAATACAGCGGCAACGTCGCCGGATACGCGAGCGTGTTGCGGTACGCCACCCTGTGCGAAGCCGTGTACCAATGCGGGATCACATAGTAGCCGTGCATCAGGACACGGTCGAGCGCGTGAGTGGCATCGAGAAGTTGCTCGCGGGTCTGCGCGCCAAGCAAGGTATGCACGATCGAGTCGACTGCACGCGACTTGAGCCCGTTGATGTTATCCGAGCCCTGCTGATCCGCCGACTTGCTGCCAAAACGTGAATCCTGTTCGGTGCCTGGAATTTGCACGTCGGGCATGCGCAGGCTGGTCATGTCGAAGTCGAACGCGTCGAGCCGCTTCTGGATCAGCGCAAAGTCGACCGTGCGGAAGTTCACGACAATCCCCAGCTTCTGCAAATTGCGCTGGAACGTGGCGACCACGGGTTCCATCGACGCCCCGCCGCCCGAGTCGTCGAGAATCTCGAACACGAAGGGCTCGCCGCGCGCGTTGCGCAACGCGCCATTTTTAAAGGTCCAGCCCGCATCGGCCAGCAGATTGCGCGCCTTGATCAGATTCGCTCGCAGCGAACCGGGTGGATCGGTGTCGGGCTGCTTCACCATGTCGCCAAATACAGCGGGATCGAGCTGCGCGCGTAACGGCGAGAGGATCGCGAGTTCGCCCGTGCTCGGTTTGCCCGTCGCTTGCAAGTCGGTGTTCGCGAAGAAACTGTCGGTGCGCGTGTATTGGTTGAAAAACAGTTGCCGGTTCAACCACTGGAAGTCGAACGCGAGATCGAGCGCCTGACGCACGCGCACGTCCTGGAAAATCGGCCGGCGCAGGTTCATGTAAAAACCCTGCATGCCCGTGCCGTTGTGATTGCGGAATTCGCGCTTGATCAGCTCACCGTTGTCGAAGCGTTTGCCTATGTCGCGACGCACCCAGTTACGCGCAACATATTCGACCAGCGCGTCGTACTCGCCGGCCTTGAACGCCTCGAGCCGCGCGACGCCATCCGAATAGAGCTTGTAGTTAATGCGCTCGAAGTTGAACGTCCCCACGCGTACCGGCAACGTATTGCCCCAATACCCGGGATCACGCTTGAGGGTGAGCGTGCGGCCGTTGTCGTATTGTTCGATGACATACGGACCGCTTGTTATCGGCTTCTGAAACGCGAGTTGATCGAAGGGAATGTGGCTGCCATCGGGCCTCATGCCCCACTTGCGTGAGAACACCGGCATTGTGCCCGCGATAAACGGCATCTCCCGCGTGCGCACCTTGAAGTCGAAGCGAATGGTCAGCGGATCAAGAATCACCGCGTCCGAGATCTGGCCGAAAAGCACCGCATATTGCGGCGCGGCCTGCGGGCTTTTCAGGGTATCGAACGAATATTTGACGTCTTCCGCTGTGACCGGATCGCCGTTCGAAAAGTGCGCTTTGGGGTTGATTTGAAACGTGACGGACAGGCCGTCAGGCGCGATGTTGATGTCGTCGGCGAGAAGACCGTACGCCGTCGATACCTCGTCAAGACTACCCGTTGTCAAACTCTCGAACATATAACCGAGGCCGGGCGCGGGGTTGCCGCGCTGGGTGAACGGGTTGAATTTATCGAAGCTCGTAAGCCGGTCCGGATTCGCCAGAACCAGCGTGCCGCCACGCGGTGCATCCGGATTCACATAGTCGAAGTGCTTGAAATTTGCAGGATATTTCGGCTCGCCATACTGCGCGATGGCATAGACGGCCAATGCGGCTTTCGGTACCGCGAGCCCGCCGAGGCCAATCAGCAAGCTTCCAAACAGAAGACCGAGGACCCGTCGGGAGCCAGTCGCCATGAGTGCCTTCATAAGTACCAGTGAAACGATAATCGGAAAATCAGCCTGCCGTTCAGAGCCAGCTCCCGGCTCACTCGTAACGCCCCAAAGCGCTACGCGCCTTAAGCGACATGAGGTGATGTGAGAGAATTCTACTAAAACCACTGTCCCGGGCATTGTAACGACGTGCGCACCGCTTGCGCGCGCTCGATCCGGGCATGTGCGATATCGACTTCTTAAGGAGCATTCATGGGATTTCTCGCTGGAAAACGGATTCTGCTGACGGGCTTGTTGTCGAACCGCTCGATCGCCTATGGCATTGCGGCGGCTTGCAAGCGCGAAGGCGCCGAACTCGCATTCACCTATGTCGGTGACCGCTTCAAGGACCGCATTACCGAGTTCGCGACCGAATTCGGCAGTGACCTCGTGTTTCCCTGCGACGTGGGTAGCGACGAGGAAATCGACGCCCTCTTCGTCTCGCTGAAAGACCGCTGGGACACACTCGACGGTCTCGTGCATTCCATCGGCTTTGCGCCGCGCGAGGCAATCACGGGGAATTTCCTCGACGGCATGACGCGCGAGAACTTCCGCATCGCCCACGATATTTCCGCGTACAGCTTCCCGGCGCTCGCCAAAGCCGCGCAATCCATGCTCTCCCCCGGCGCTTCGTTGCTCACGCTGAGCTATCTCGGCGCTGAGCGCGCGATCCCGAACTACAACACGATGGGCCTGGCGAAGGCATCGCTCGAAGCCAGCGTGCGGTATCTGGCGGTGTCGCTTGGAGACAAGGGGGTGCGCGTGAACGGCATCTCGGCGGGGCCGATCAAGACGCTGGCAGCAAGCGGCATCAAGAGCTTCGGCAAGATTCTCGAGTTCGTCGAAAACAATGCGCCGTTGAAGCGCAATGTGAGCATCGATCAAGTCGGCAATGTGGCCGCGTTCCTGTTGTCGGACCTGGCGGGCGGCGTGAGCGCCGAGATCATCCACGTCGATGGCGGCTTTAACGCCGTGGTTGGCGGGATGACTGCGCCGGCGGTGTCGGAATAGTGGTCAGATAGCGGCCTCTCTTTCCAGCCGCCGATAAAATCAAAGCCGTCCCGCTTGCGCGGGACGGCTTTTTTAATGCGTCTGGCCAAGGTGCTTAATTGCGATAGCCGTTGTGGCCGCCATTCCCGCCATGATTGTAGTTCCCGCCGTGGTTGTAATTGCCACCATGGCCGTATCCCGGGCCGCCATGGCCATAATTCGGACGGCCGCCATTGTGCCGATACCACTCATCACGCCCCCAATAACGGCGACCATCGTAGTAACGATTGCCGTACCAGCCGATCACGATGCCCGGCTGCACATAGACCGGCGCCGGTTGATAGACGACCGGTGGCGGCGGCGGTGCGTAGTAAGGCTGCGGCGCGACGTAGACCGGGGCAGGAACCCCGATGTTGATCCCCAGCCGCACTTGGGCGTGGGCCACGCAGGACATTGTTACGAGGCACAGACCGGCAACGCCAGTCAGGATCCGGATGCTTTTTATCTTATTCATGTAAAGGCGCGCCTTTGACCATCATTGTTCAGGTGGAAGCGAATATAGCGGATCGCCTTCAATCCGGTACTTCGACTTTGTAAGTTGTTCTTTGGCGCAGGGGTATTGTCTGCTGAAAGCTTACTCTTTGTTACATCATGAAAAAACGCAATTACGGGGACCGCACTGGATCAAGAGCCGGCGGGACGCTGGAAAGACAAAGGCCACCCGGCTTTCGCCGGATGGCCTTTGGGCCAGATATCTGACGGGTGCTGATTGCAGCCGATTGCAGCCGGTATTTAGTGCCAGCCGCGATGGTCGTATCGCGGACCGCCGTGATAGCGGTACCAGTCATTACGGTTCCAGTAGCGGCGGCCGTCCCAGTAACGATCGCCATGCCAGCCGATTACCAGGACCGGCGCTGCAGCATACACCGGTGGAGGCGGCGCGTAGACGACCGGGGGCGGCGGCGGTGCGTAGACCGGCTGCGGCGCAACGTACACCGGCGCGGGCACGCCGATATTGATACCAAGACGCACTTGGGCCATTGCCGCGCCGGACATTCCAAGCGCCCCGATTACAACTGCGCCGGCAAAAATGGAAGTCTTCAGTTTGTTGTTCATTTGAAGTGCACCTCAACGGAGTAGGTTCGTTGAGTAAATCTTAGCGGAACGACCGGCTCTAGATGTTTCAAGTTGGTAACTCCGAATTACGGGTGCCAACAGGGTGTGACACAACATTTCTTTAGCTGAGCGTCCTTTCTTGCTGAAATGCTCGCTGGATTGGGCACGCGCACCGAGTGGATTGAGGTGGCTGATAGAATTCGATACTAAAGCAGCCATTGTTCACTTATCGTTCACGTATTGTTCATCGATCACCGCAGCCCGAGTGATGTTCGCAACGTGCGGGCGACGGTTCAGTTTTGCCTCCCGCCGGAGTTGCGCGCAACCACGTTTGGGTTCTGATTTATCTATGCATATCCGCCATCGCCTCGCTGTGGTCTGCGGCACCACCCTTGTGTTCCTGCTGGCGCTGGTCGCGAACGAATGGATTTTCAGGCATTCCGAGTTTGTGCGCGGCGTCAACTGGATCTACTTGCCTGCCGGCATACGCCTGCTGTGCACGCTGTTATTCGGCGCGCTGGGTGCGACAGGAATACTCATCGCGTCCTGGATCAGTTGCTTCTTCTATTATTTTCCGAACGATCCAGTTCGCGCGACTTTCGGCGGCATTATCTCTGCGCTCGCGCCGTATCTCGTGTATCTCTTCGCCACGCGCAAACTTGGGCTCAGTGAGTCACTCGCTAATCTCACGGCCGGACGTCTGTTAGTCCTGATCCTGCTCTATTCGATCGCGGGCCCTGCAATGCAGCAAGCGTGGTGTGCGTTGAGCGGCGATACCGCCAATCTCGGCGAACGGTTTATCGTGATGTTTATCGGGGACTTGACCGGTACGCTCGTGATTATCTACACGCTCAAGCTGGGTCTTTGGTTCGTCACGCGCACGCATGCGTCGATGCATCGGGCATCGCGCTGACGCTGAACCTCCGTGTCAGCGCATTAGCGGTTCTCTCGCGAGCGTAGCTCAAGCACCGTCAAAGGAGCCATGAAGCTGGGCGGACAGGGTTTCCAGTTCACGCACCAAGGCTTTCAGGCAATCGCATTGTTGCGGGAGCAGATCGGCGTCGAGTTGCAGCCGCTCTATACGGGCACGCCAATAATCGGCATTCATCGCACCGGCCCGGTTCACGCAGCGAATCATATGCCGCAGATGAGCAATTTCGCCGTCGGCATATTGCGCTCCAAAGCGCCCTGCCGTCGCCGCTTCACGATGCTTGTTTGATTCCATCATGATGGCTCAATTGGCTACGTTGCCCCGCGTCCACCGCAGGGCAACGTGCTCTTTTCTTGTGGCTCTCAGGTCTAGTTACGCGCTACTTCATTACATCGGCAAGCGCCCTCTTTCACGAATCGTAACATTTAATTATCAAACTGATAAGGGTTTGGAAGACGGTTTACTGGGCGATGCTATGATTCACAGACGCATTTCGAGTCCGCCTCCATGGCAAAAAAACACCTTGTGGATACCTATTTTCGCTTCCTGAATCTCGCTCAGGCGGTGCAGGCGTTGCCGTCCGTTCCCAAACTCGACGCCGCCGAGGAACGGCTGCTCGAAGCGCTGACAGCGGCCTGGCACGCCGGGCGTACGCTGACCGTGACCGAGACGATGGCGCTATCGGTCGCAGGCGCGCCGGCGACGGTGCACCGCAAACTCGCGCGGCTCAGACGGGAAGGACTTGTCTCGGTCGATGAATCAAGTACGGATCTGCGGTCCAAGACCGTCGTACCCACGCGCAAGGCGCTCGAGTATTTCGAGAAGCTGGCGGCGTGTCTCGAAGAAGCGAAGCGGAAGTAACTGCGTACGAGTGAGACAATCGGTGAATTTTGGAGAGGCACATCATGATTGACGGCCTGGTTTCCGGACGTCTATACGGCACGGCGCAAGTGCGTACGGGTCAGCACGGCACTCACTTCGTGACATGTCGTGTTCGCGCCTCGGCCGGTGACGGCGAGAGTCTGTTCGTGAACGTGATTGCCTTCGACGACACCGTCAAGGACGCGCTCCAGGCGCTCGATGACGGCGACAGCGTATCGCTCGCCGGCGCACTGACGCCGAAAACCTGGATTGACAAGCAAGGTAATGCGAAACCCGCGCTGGATATGGTCGTGCACGCTGTACTAACGGCCTACCATGTGCAGCGCAAACGTCGAGTCGTGCGCGGTGAAACGGGACAAACGGACCTGCAGGGACCGGACGACCTAGACGGCGACGAAGTCTGAGCGTCCTCGGGCGCTCGCGCGGGCATATCGGCCCAACGCAGCGCCCTGCTCGATCGGGAAAAAGCACGGTTTCAGATTCGGTTAGCGGTTCAACGCCTGAATCAGCGGATGATCGCAGTAGATCCGGTTCTCATAAACCTGGCCATTACTGTGACGCACGCAGTCCACCCCTTCGAAGCGCAACGGCACATCGCCGTGCGTTCCCGTGGCAATCCATCGGATGAAGACGGTATCGCCGCGACTCGCGTGGTCGGCAACTTCAAGCCTGAAATCCGGAACCTGGCGCAGCAGCTCATGCAGCGGCCGTACATAGGCGTCCACGCCTTTCAATGGCGCGTGCAAACCCGGCCAATATCCTTCGATATCCGCCGCCAGTTCATCGCTCGGCCGGCCGAAGTCCGGCGCCGCCCAGAACGCGGCGTACTTTTCCACGCACCAAGCCGGGCCCATCAGCGTGCTGTCGAGAAAACCCGTGATGCCGGCGAACCGGCCATCGGTGGAAAATTCGCCGAAATCCGTCCCGCTCGCCAGTTGCCGGCCGGCAGCATCGACCAGACGCCAACTGAAGCGGACCATTGCACCCGTCGCATCAATCCCGCCGACCCGCTCGAACGTCAACCCAGGCATCTGCGCCTGGAACGCGCCGATCATCTCGGCGAACTCTTTCGGGCCAGTGCTGCTCATCATTGGATCGGTGTAACTGGCGCCGTCAAGCAAAACCAACTCTGCAAGAGCGTTGCGTCGCGACGGATTCGTCTCGTTCCATGTATCGATATAGCGACCCACCAGCACGTCATGCTCAGTCATGATTCTCTCCTTCGATAATCTTCCAGGCTATGGCGGCACCGGATTAGCGCGGCCTGGGATCAATCATCGGGACGGGCATGTCGTGCGTCGATTACCTGGCAGGTAATGGAGCTGCGTGCGGCGGTTTGATAAGGTACGACCATGAACACACTGACTGCGACGGCTGTTGGTATTGGCCCGATGATCAAGCACTGGCGCGAACGACGCCGCATGAGCCAGCTTTATCTGGCCAGCGAAGCGGAGATTTCGAGCCGGCATCTGAGTTTTATCGAAACGGGACGCGCCGTGCCGAGCCGCGCGATGGTGCTGCGGCTTGCCGAGTATCTCGAGGTGCCGCTGCGCGAACGCAACCAGTTGCTGACCGCGGCGGGGTTCGCGCCGGTGTTCCAGGAACGTCCATTCGATGATCAATCGATGCAGCCTGCGCGAACCGCAGTCGAACAGATCCTGAAGGGGCACGAGCCTTATCCGGCGCTGGCTATCGACCGGCATTGGAATCTGGTGTCGGCGAATGGTGCGGTGGCTGCGCTTATCGCCGATGCTGATCCGTCTTTGCTTGAACCGCCGGTGAATGTGTTGCGGTTGAGTCTGCATCCGCGGGGGTTGGCGCCGAAGATTGCGAATCTCGGGCAATGGCGCGCGCATTTACTTGAACGGCTGGGGCGTCAGATCGCACTCACGGCCGATCCGCAGTTGGCCGCGTTGCGCGATGAGTTGAAGAGTTATCCCGGGGTATCCAGCCGGAATCACACGATGGAATCCTCTATCGTGATCCCGTTCGTATTGAGCACTGCCGCAGGGCAACTATCATTCATTAGTACAACGATGATGTTTGGCACCCCAATTGATATCACGCTGTCGGAGCTCGCGATCGAATTGTTTTTTCCGGCAGATGAAGCGACTGCGGCGGCGTTGCAACTCAGCGGTGGCCCCGTTATCCATCAGCTCTCCAAACGCCGTTGATCCACGCTCCAAGAACCGGACGCCGCACCTGCAACCGTCCATATGCGTGTGTTGCAGTGGAAACCGAGCAGCGCGCCGAAAGGGTGACAAACACGCGCATTGAGCGGAGCCATTGGGACACACGCATTGCCTTCCGCCCGTGGAACACCCAATAGGGGCCAAAAAAACAAAAACCCCGTAAGTCGTTAGACCTACGGGGCTTTGCATTCTTCTGGCGGAGACGGAGGGATTCGAACCCTCGATCCAGGTTTTAGCCCAGATGCTCCCTTAGCAGGGGAGTACCTTCAACCTCTCGGCCACGTCTCCTGCACTTTCTGCCGCGCGGGAGTCAGCGCGACGAAGCCAAGATGATAGCGGGTTAGCGGCTGCGGGTCAATTTCGTGAGACAAAATTTTTCATCTCATGAATTGCATCGAACAGTGTTTCGCCGCTTATTGCGCCGCTTGTTTCGACTACGGCCAAAAAACACACTGCAAGCTGTCACACCCACGCCGTTTCCCGCGTGTCTTCAGCCGCGATCGAGTTCGAACACCTTATGCAGCGCGCGCACGGCGAGCTCGGTATATTTTTCGTCGATCAGCACCGAGATCTTGATCTCCGACGTCGAGATCATCTGGATATTGATGCCCTCTTCCGCCAGCGTACGGAACATCGTGCTCGCAATACCCACGTGCGAGCGCATGCCCACGCCGACCACCGACACCTTCGACACCTTCGGATCGCCCCGAACCTGCTCGGCCTTGACGTGGTCCTTCACCTGGTTCGCCAGGATCTCCATGGCATGCGCATAATCACCGCGGCCGACCGTGAACGTAAAGTCTGTCTTGCCGTCCACGCTCGTGTTCTGGATGATCATGTCGATGTCGATATTCGCATCGGCCACCGGCCCGAGGATCTGGTACGCAATGCCCGGCTTGTCGGGCACGCCCATCACGGCAATACGCGCTTCGTCGCGCTGAAATGCGATGCCCGAGATAACAGCTTTTTCCATGGTCTCGTCTTCTTCAAAAGTAATCAGGGTGCCCGAGCGCATTTCGGTTTCGAGCGGAATCAACGGGTCCGTCAGGCTCGACAACACGCGCGTCTTGACCTGATATTTGCCGGCGAATTCCACCGAACGGATCTGCAGCACCTTCGACCCGAGGCTCGCCATTTCCAACATCTCTTCGAACGTCACGCGATCCAGCCTGCGCGCTTCTTCGACCACGCGCGGGTCCGTGGTGTAGACACCATCAACGTCCGTATAGATCAGGCATTCGTCGGCTTTCAATGCCGCCGCAATTGCCACGGCCGAGGTGTCCGAACCGCCGCGTCCCAGCGTGGCAATATGACCCTCTGGGTCAACGCCCTGGAAGCCCGTGATCACGACGACTTTGCCCGCGTCGAGATCGGCGAGCACGCGCGTGCCGTCGATGTCGCTGATGCGTGCTTTCGTGAACGCGCTGTCCGTCTTGATCGGCACTTGCCAGCCCGCATAGCTGACGGCTTCGAGCCCTTCGGCGTGCAACGCGATGGCGAGCAGGCCGACGCTGACTTGTTCGCCCGTGGAGGCGATCATGTCGAGTTCACGCGGGTCCGGATGAGGGGTGATTTCGCGCGCGAGGCCCAGCAGGCGGTTCGTTTCGCCGGACATGGCCGACGGGACGACGACCATCTTGTGGCCGGCCTTGTGCCATTTCGCGACGCGCTTGGCGACGTTCTTGATGCGCTCGACCGAGCCCATCGAAGTGCCGCCGTATTTATGTACGATGAGTGCCATTGTCGTTTTGAACAGGAGAAAAAGCCGCGCTGGCGCGCCGTTTGATGCGCCGCGTACTGCACGTGTTTCACGTATTGCATCAGAAGCCGGCTTGAAGAAACACAAGCAAACCCTGGATCGGTGCGATCGACGACTTAAGCGTGACGACGAAGCGCGGTAGCCGCACGCGCAAGGTTGGCTCGCGCGCAAAATGCAATTCTGGCGGCTAAAAACGCGTCTTCTGGACGGAAAAGCTGCTTGAAAAGCGTTGCGGGAAACCGGTAAACGTACCCGATCGAGGTCTAAAACACAAGCCGGAACGGCCGATTCGACTCGTTCGCAGACCGTTTGCAGACCGCTCGCAGGCGTTCGCCAGGAAAAGTTGACCGGGATTTGTTCCCGCGCATGAAACACTGAAAATTGGGGCAGATCGAGTTTCGCCCGCCGGACCCGCCGCAGATACAGCGCGTGAGCGCGCCGGCTATCCGTTCAAGCGCTCAGGCAATCACCAGATCCGGCCGCCACTCAATCCGCCTATACACGGCGTCCTCACCGCCGACTTCGGCGTACGCGCGATTGACGCCAATGAACGGCACGAACAACAAGGTTTCGCCGAGAAACACCAGAGGGACGTCGCGTTTCCAGGCCGGCACGCCGCGCTCCTGAAACAGGTTTTTCAGGGTCCGGCCGGGTCCATCCGCGCTCAAGCGCAAGCGCTCGCCGCCCGCGCGCGAACGCGCTCCGAGCGGCGCGGCGCGCAGCGTGGCTTCGGAGACCGCGTCCTCATCGCCGTGTGCCGCGGGTTTGAACACGAACGTCCCGCGCCAATGCGGCAGGCGCCAAATACTTTCGCCGTCCCAGTTCAGCACGCTCGCCATGCGGGCGGGATGTGCCCCATCGTCGAGATCGGCGGGGTCCGCGCTATCGCCCTTTTCCCAGAAAATCGCATCGCGATACGCCCGCAAGCAAGACCCGGTGTGATCGATGCGCAACGCGTGGCCGTTCCGGGAAACCGCGGCGTCGCGCAATTGCCGCAGCACCTCGCCAATACGCGCTGCCGATGCCGCCTGCAGCCCGAGCGAACGCATCCAGTAACGCAGCAAGTTGATCGCGCGTTCATCGTCGAAAGCGAGTACCGCCGATAGGCTCAACGCGCCCTCATCATCGCCTTGTGCCGATGCCATGTCGATGCGAGCAAGTTCATCGAGCAACCTTTGCGCCGACGCCGCATGGGACGCGGTCCGCGCAAGCGCATCGCGGAAACCAGGAAAATGCACAGCGAGTGCAGGCAGGACGTCATGACGCAGCGCGTTGCGGGCATAGCGGGTATCGGCGTTGGATTCGTCGTCGATCCAGCGCAAATCGCGCTCATGCGCGTAATGCTCGAGTTGTGCACGCAACAGATGCAATAACGGCCGCACGCGCGGCGTGGAGGCGCCATCCACCCGTTGCGGCGCCATCGCGGCAAGCCCGGCGACGCCCGCGCCGCGCAGCAATTGCAGCAACACGGTTTCCGCCTGATCGTCGGCATGATGCGCGAGCCAAAGCGCGCTCGCACCCTGCTCGTCGCACAGCGCGTCGAGCGCACGATAACGCGCATCACGTGCCGCCGCTTCCAGACTCTCGCCGCCTTCGCGTACCACGTCGACCTGACGCGACGCGAACCTCACGCCCAGCGTCTGCGCGAACGCGCGACAATGCGCGGCCCAGGCATCTGCGTTCGGACTCAAACCATGGTGAATGTGCAACGCGATGACACGCGTTGGTCCCGCGCATCGAACCGCTGCATCGAGCAGCGCAGTCGAGTCGAGACCGCCGCTGAACGCAACGGCGATCGCGCTTTGGGGAGAGGCCGGCACATCGGCGAACGCCGCGCGCACCGCATCGATCACGAGACGGCTGGCGGGAGTATCAGTGTCGGATGTCACGGAAGTCGGCTTGTTAAGGTGCCTTCAGGGCACCTTCGAGGCAGCCTGTCAGGGCAAGCTGCGCACAGGGAACAGCGAGCGCCGCGCTCAAGCTTCACGCACCCGGCAGGTTTTCCTTGAACTTGCCGTATGCCATCAGCTTGTCGAAGCGGCGCGCGCGAACGTCGAGCGCATTCATGCCGTGGAACTGGCGCAGGGTATCGGCTAGTGCACGGCGCAGCAATGCCGCCATGCCTTTCGGATCGCGATGCGCGCCGCCCAGCGGCTCGTTGACGATCTTGTCGATCAATCCCAACGCCTTCAGCCGATGAGCCGTCAAACCCAGCGCTTCGGCCGCTTCCGGCGCCTTCGCGGCGCTTTTCCACAAAATGGACGCACAACCCTCGGGCGAAATCACCGAATAAGTTGAGAATTGCAGCATTAGCACGCTGTCAGCAACGGCAATAGCCAGCGCGCCGCCTGAACCACCTTCGCCGATGATGGTCGCCACAATCGGCGTCTTCAGTTCGGCCATCACATACAGATTACGGCCGATTGCTTCCGACTGCCCACGCTCCTCTGCCCCAATACCAGGGTACGCGCCGGGGGTATCGATGAACGTAAAAATCGGCAAGCCGAATTTCTCGGCCAGACGCATGAGCCGCTCAGCCTTCCGATACCCCTCCGGGCGCGGCATGCCGAAATTGCGCGCTGCGCGCTCTTTCGTGTCGCGGCCCTTCTGCTGGCCGATCACCATGCAAGGCTGGCCGTTGAATCGCGCCAGACCGCCGACAATAGCCAGGTCGTCCGCATAAGAGCGGTCGCCATGGAGTTCGTGGAAGTCGGTGAAAAGCTCGTTCACATAGTCGAGCGTGTACGGGCGCTGCGGATGGCGCGCGATCTGCGAAACCTGCCAGGGGGTCAGGTTTGCATAAAGATCTTTGGTGAGTTGCTGGCTCTTCTTCGACAGCCGCTCGATTTCTTCCGAAATATCGACAGCGGAATCGTCCTGAACGAAGCGCAATTCTTCGATCTTCGCTTCGAGTTCAGCGATAGGCTGTTCGAAATCCAGAAACGTGGTCTTCATATGTTCGAATCCTAGAGCATCGGGCAGCGCGTATTCTAACCGCGCCAGCCTCACTAAATTCCGGGTCGCAACTATCGATTATAAGATATCAATAGTTCATCGACTCACCGACTGCCACCGGATAATGCGACCGGGGAATTTTAGTGATCGGCGGGGACGGGGTAAAGGCTGCGCCACATGTACCAGGTCGCGACGGTGCGCCACGGTTCCCAGTTGGCCGCGACTTCGCGCGCTTCGCTGCGGGTTACGGGTTCACCGCTGAAATAGTTGACGCTGATGGCCTGGATCAGGCCGAGGTCATCGAGCGGCAGGACGTCCGGGCGCGACAAGTTGAAGATCAGGAACATTTCCGCCGTCCATCGGCCAATGCCGCGAATCTGCGTCAACTCCGCGATCACAGCTTCATCTTCCATTGATGTCCAGCTATCCACGTGCAGCGCGCCCGAAACGAAATGCTGCGCGACGTCGAGGATATATTCCGACTTCCGTTTCGATAACCCGCACGACTGCAACTTCGCCGGTCCCACCTTGATGAACTGCTGCGGCGCGAGCGTCGGGCACGCACCCTCCACACGCTTCCAGATAGCCTGCGCGGCCGTCACGGAAATTTGCTGACCGACAACCGAACGCGCAAGTGTGGTGAACGGATCGTCGCGATTGATCAGATGCACCGGGCCGAACTTCGGAATCAGTTTCTTGAGAATACGGTCGCGCTTGACGAGGTCGGCACACGCCTTGTCCCAATACTCGGGACGAGCGGCTTCCACCGACAAGCCGGGCGTCTGCACCGGCACAGTTTTCTCGGCCGTGATCGCACGCGACTTGCGGACAATCTCGCCGTCGCTCTGCGGAGCACGCACGAGCGCCTGCATTGCGTCAGCGCTGACGTTGGTCTCGACGGCTTTCACGTCGAGCACGCCATTAGCGTCGCCGCTCGCCTTCTTGGGCGCCACCTTGGATGCCACTTTCGGCGCGGTTGCCCGCACTGTCTTGTGTGCACGAACGAGGCCGTTCGTTTTAGCAACGCCGTCATGAACTACGCCATTGACCGCACGTTTTTTCGATGCCGTCTTGCGTTCTCCGTCGTGGGCAGCACCGTTGGCGAGTTTCGCCTCGGGCGTCGACACCTTCGACGTTTTCACCTGCGCACGCCGCGCGACCCTGCTCGCGGGCACTGCGATACTACCGGACGCGGCTCGTTTAGCCGGCGCCTTTCTGGCCGTTGCCATCATGCCTCCTACCTGGCGAGTCGATCAAAGGGAACGAGAGGCGCTTAAGCACGACGCCATTCGGTCAACCCACCCGGTTTGTCTTCAAGTGCAATCCCGGCTTCGAGCAATTCGGCGCGAATCCGGTCTGCTTCGGCATAGTTCTTTGCCTGCTTCGCAGCAACACGAGCGGCAATCTTCATTTCTATATCGGCAGGCGTGAGGCTTTCTGCACCCTCTTGGCCAACCATATTGCGATTGCTACGCGGCGTGTCCTGAAGAAACGCACGCGGCTCACGTTGCAACAACCCGAGCACAGCGGCCAGTTTCTTCAATTGACGTGCGAGCACAGTGTCCTGCGAGCGATTCACTTCGCTTGCCAATTCGAACAACACGGCGATCGCAACCGGCGTGTTGAAATCGTCGTTCATCGCCGCGCGAAAACGTTGCGCATGCGCTTCGTTCCAGTCGAGCGGCGCCACATCCGGGCTCACGTCTTTCAGCGCTGTATACAAACGCGTGAGCGCCCCACGTGCGTCTTCTATATGAACGTCGCTGTAATTGAGCGGCGAACGATAGTGTGCCCTTGCTATAAAAAAACGCACGACTTCCGCATCGAATTTTTCGAGGACTTCGCGGATGGTAAAGAAGTTGCCCAGCGACTTCGACATCTTTTCGCTGTCGATCTGCACGAAGCCGTTATGCATCCAGTAGTTCACGAACTGAACGCCCGTTGCCGCCTCGCTCTGCGCAATTTCATTCTCATGGTGCGGAAACTGCAGGTCCTGACCGCCACCATGAATGTCAAAACGATCGCCCAACAAGGTGCAGCCCATGGCCGAACATTCGATATGCCAGCCCGGCCGGCCGCGCCCCCATGCCGAATCCCAGCCCGTGTCCGGCGGCTCCCCTTCCTTCGCGCGTTTCCACAACACGAAGTCGAGTGGATCTTGCTTAGCGTCGTTTGCAGCCACGCGTTCGCCCGCACGCAAGTCTTCGATCGATTTGCCCGACAGCTTGCCGTAGCCCTCGAACTTGCGCACCGCATAGTTCACGTCGCCGTCTTTCCCCTGATACGCATAACCGTTCTGCACGAGCGTCTGGATCATGCCCAGCATCTGCGGAACGAAGTCGGTCGCACGCGGTTCGAGATCGGGACGGGCTACGCCGAGCGCATCGAGATCGTCGTACATGGCCTGGATGAATCGCCCCGTCAGCGCCTTGATCGACTCGCCGTTTTCCACCGCGCGACGAATGATCTTGTCGTCGATGTCTGTGATGTTGCGCACATAAGTCACGTTGTATCCAAGCGTGCGAAGCCAGCGCTGGACAATATCGAACACGATCATCATGCGTGCGTGCCCGACATGACAATAGTCATACACCGTGATTCCGCAAACATACATGCGCACTTCTCCTGCACGGAGCGGCACGAAAGGTTGCTTGTCACGCGCGAGCGTGTTGTAGATGCGCAATGAGTTCATAAGCGATGGTGCGTGGGCCGGGACATCCGTGTTTCGACTGCTGGCCAATGTTGTGACGGCGATTGGTTGTGACGGCGATTGTGACGGCATGCCGCATGTCCGCGTTCGTTCGCATTCGTTTCCGGCTGCCGATAGCAACGGTGCATTCTGCACTGCTGCGACCCATGCTACAGGTAGCCGTGAAACGACAGCAACATCAAGAACGACAATGAGACCAGCGACGAGAACGACGTCAACGCGACATCAGCGATATGACACGTTCCAGCAAGTTCCAGCACGTTCAACATGTTTGACCCGGCCCGGCTTCGAACTTGAAGCGCTGGGAACCGTGCGTGCCGTCGCGAGAAACATGACGGTCATGCTGCGATCAAAACGGAGGCGGCCGCGAGTGGCGTAAAGACTGTCTGGACGTTCAACGGAACGTTACAGACGTTTTGTTAGAATGGGTCGGAGTATAACATCCAGACCAGAGCCTATGAAACCTTCCAGCGGCCGCGCATCAAGCGTTGCCAAGCTAGCGGCGACCGCCCTTGCAACCGTCACATTCGGACTTGGCGCAACGTTTTTGGCGGTTACGCCAGCGCTTGCGCAAGTCTCCACCGCCACCGCGGACGACACGCCCGCCATCGACCAGGCTATTGCGCAGAAGCAATGGCCAAGCGCGCTCGCGCAACTCGACGCACGCATCAAGACCAATCCGCGCGACGTGCAGGCCAAGTTCAAGCGCGCGACCGTACTCGCGCGCTTGAACCGGGACGACGAAGCCATAGCCGCGTTCACCGAGCTCACCCAGGCCTACCCCGAACTGCCCGAGCCGTATAACAACCTTGCCGCGCTCTACGCCAAGAAGGGCCGCTACGATGAAGCACGCGTAGCGCTCGAAACGGCGACGAAGGCGAATCCGAGTTACGCGCTGGCGTACGAAAATCTTGGCGATCTGTATTTGCGGCTTGCGAGCGAATCGTATAAGCGGGCGCAGGCGCTCGGATCAAAGAGCCCGTTGACGGCGCAGCGCGTGGGCGACATCCAGAACATCGTGTCGCCGCCGCCGCGACGCCGTCCGGAAGCCGCGGCTGCAGCAGCCGCAGCGGCGGCCGCGTCGGGCGCCTCGCATGTGTCGGCCGCGTCGGCGCCGGCGGCGGCTTCGTCGGCAACGGCCGCGTCTTCGTCGAGTGCAACCTCTAATGACTGGACGAGCACGACTTCGGGTACCACGTCCAACGACATGTCGTCGCCGCTTTACTCGCCGTTCTCCGGACCGAGCGTGCCGCTTTCGACCACGCCTTACTTCGCGCCCACGAATCCATAATCCGACAATCCGATAATCCGATAATCCGGCACGATCGAACGTTCAGACGGCCAGACACCTGGACGTTTGAACGTTCGACAAAGTCTTCACCCGTAGCTGCTCCAACCAGAGGATCGATTACTCATGAAAAGTTTGTTGTTGGCGCTTGGCAGCGCTGCACTCATCGCCCAAGCACCCGCCTTTGCTCAGTCCTCGCAGACTGCTGCTCACCCGACCGTGCTGCTCAAGACTTCACAAGGCGACATCAAGGTTGAGTTGTATCCTGAGAAGGCGCCGAAAAGCGTCGCCAACTTTCTGGACTATGTAAAGTCCGGCCAGTACAACGGCACGATTTTTCATCGCGTGATTCCGGGCTTCATGATTCAGGGCGGCGGGTACACGACCAGCTTCGTCGAAAAACCGACGCGGGCGCCCATTCCGCTTGAAAGCAAGAACGGGCTGAAGAATACGACCGGCACGCTCGCCATGGCACGCACGAGCGATCCGGATTCGGCGACATCGCAGTTCTTCATCAACACGGTCGATAACACCGGCCTCGATTACCCCAACGGCGACGGCAACGGTTATGCCGTGTTCGGCAAGGTGGTCGCGGGCATGGACGTAGTGAAGAAGATTGAAGGCACGCCGACTACCACGCGCGGCCCGATGGCCGATGTGCCGCAAACGAACGTCGTGATCCAGTCGGCTAGCGTCGTCGGGAAGTAATCGTTGGGAAGTATGCTGGGGAATCAGCAGGGCAATAAGCCTTGAAGCAGGCCTCAAAAGCCAAGTCGGGGAACAAGTCCGTGGCCGCTCGCCTTCATGGCGAGCAGGCAAAAAGCAGGCATGCGCCGTGCGCGTCGCGTATTGCCCCATCTACTCTTGAAAAGGAAAGGAACTCATCATGGTCGAACTGCATACGAATCACGGCATCATCAAGATCGAGCTGAACGCTGAGAAGGCTCCGAAGTCGGTCGAAAACTTTCTGAACTACGTAAAGAAAGGCCACTACGACAACACCGTGTTCCATCGCGTGATCGACGGTTTCATGATCCAGGGCGGCGGTTTCGAACCGGGCATGAAGCAAAAGCCGACGGACGCACCTATTGACAACGAAGCAAATAACGGCCTGAAGAACGAACACGGTTCCGTCGCCATGGCGCGTACCAACGACCCGCATTCGGCCACCGCGCAGTTCTTCATCAATGTGGGTGACAACGAGTTCCTGAACCACTCGTCGCCGTCGCCGCAAGGCTGGGGTTACGCGGTATTCGGCAAGGTCGTGGAGGGCCTCGATATCGTCGACAAGATCCGCAAGGTCAAGACGGGCTCGAAGGGTTTTCATCAGGACGTGCCGGTGGATGACGTCGTGATCGAAAAGGCTGTCGTCGTCGGGGAATGATCGACTCGACGCACAGCGTGATCGATTCAGAAGAAACAGCGGGCGCGAAAGATACAGCGCGCCCGCTGTTTTTCATTTCCGATCTCCATTTGAGCGACGCCATTCCGCGCACCGTGGCGGCGTTCGAGCATTTCATCGAGGTGACGGCGAACGATGCCGACTCGGTGTTCATCCTCGGCGACCTGTTCGAATTCTGGGTGGGCGACGACGTGCTGGATGCATCGGTGCCAGGTCCACGCGCCGCGTTTGCGAGGCGCATGACGGCGTTGATGCATACCTTGTCCGAACGCGGCATTGCCTTGTATGTGATGCACGGCAACCGCGATTTCCTGCTAGGCAAGCGTTTCATGCGAGCCGCCGGGGCGCTGCGGTTGCCCGATCCATTCGTTATCACAGCGTTCGGCACGCGCATCGTGGTGGCGCATGGCGATGCGCTTTGCACGGCCGACCCCGCATATCAGCGCTTTCGCCGGTTTGCGCGTAACCCGGTAGCG
This sequence comes from Caballeronia sp. SBC1, assembly GCF_011493005.1. Classification (NCBI taxonomy): domain Bacteria; kingdom Pseudomonadati; phylum Pseudomonadota; class Betaproteobacteria; order Burkholderiales; family Burkholderiaceae; genus Caballeronia; species Caballeronia sp. SBC1. Next base: position 1,396,356 of record NZ_CP049156.1, on the reverse strand, counting down.
CAACAACTATTCTTGAGCTTGCCGCTGAAGCTGCGCTTATTGATTGCGGAGCGCATGCGATCGACCAGCGAAGACGGCAGGACGCGTCCGGCGCAGGCGAAATATGACGTGACGCGCGAGGCGGTGGCGGAGTTGTTCGCGAGCACCAACACCCACACGATGATCCACGGCCACACGCATTTGCCCGCGCGCCACCGGGAAACAGATGGCGTGCGCTGGGTCATGCCGGATTGGGAACTGGATCACGGCGAGCCACGCGGCGGATATCTGCGCGTGGACGCGGACGGTATTCGGGCGTTGCCGCTGGAGTGAACTCCAACGGGCTGTTTCTTGCACGCTATCGTGCCAATGCCCGATGATGGAAAACCGCCGTCGCTTCAGCGCCGCGCTGCTTCGCCTTTCATTGCATCGGAGAGACGCTTTAGATCGATGAACGCGGCATTCTCGACGCCGCTCATCGCATCTATGCGCGTGCCCAATTTCTCAAGCGCCGCAACAATTTCATCCACCCGATGCGCTTGCGTAGACGCGTGATCAATCAGGCCGTGGATGGCGAGCGACACCGGATCGTCGGCGTTCGGCGTAATGCCGTACGCACAGAATGCGGCACGCTCAAAAACGCCCGAGCCTTTTTGCGCGGGTTTGACGGCTGCCGGCACGACCACGCGCGCCGGATTTCCCACGGCCGTCCCGCCCGCCGGAACCGGCTTCACCACCACCGCGTTCGACCCAATCTTCGCTTCCGCGCCGACCGTGAACCCGCCGAGCACTTTCGCGCCCGCCCCCACAATCACGCCGCGCTCAAGCGTCGGATGCCGCTTCGCGCCGCGCGCGAGCGACGTGCCACCAAGCGTCACGCCTTGATAGATCGTGCAGTCGTCGCCAATTTCCGCCGTTTCGCCAACCACCACGCCCATGCCGTGATCGATGAACACCCGCCGTCCAAGCGTCGCGCCGGGATGGATCTCGATGCCCGTCATGAATCGCCCGAACTGCGAGACAAACCGCCCGAGCCAGCGCCAGCCCGCGCGCCAGCAAGCGTGGGCGATCCGGTGCAGGACGACAGCATGAAAGCCCGGATAACACGTCACGACTTCCCAAGCGCTGCGGGCGGCCGGATCGCGCTCGCGGATGGCGGCGATGTCTTCGCGGAGTCGATTAAACATGGCGGTGGCTCTGTGGATGACCGGGGGCGGACTCTCGAACGCGCGGCTCAGCACGAATTCGGGAATCAATAGTTTGATTTCCGCAGATTGTAGGACGAGCCGTGGAAATTCGCTGCGATGCCCCCGCTGGCAAAACGGGTAGGGTTGGGTATTGGCGTTGATCACGAATCCGCGAGCGGCGAAACGCGGGCGGCGCGGCTCGTCTTCGCTGCTGCCTAACGGGATAAAACCACTGCTTCCCTGCGACTCTGAAGCGCCCGCGACCTTCCTATCGTTTGATCTTTAGAAGAATATGCTTGGCGATACCCCGCAGGATGTTCACTTCCTCGTGCTCCAGTCCCGAGCGCGAGAAAAGCCGTCGCATCCGCGACATCAGTTTCTTCGGGTTGGCCGGATCGAGGAAATCAAGTGCGACCAGCGCTTGTTCCAGATGCGTGTACATGCCTTCTATCTCGTCACTGGACGCGCTTGGGGCAGACGTTATCGGGCTCGCCGTCGCGGGAATGGCTGGAATTGCGTTCGCGCGACTGAGTAGCGCCAGCCGCAGCTCGTAGGCCAGAACCTGAACCGCCTGCGCCAGATTCAACGAGCTATAGGCAGGATTCGCCGGAATGTGCGCGAGGGCGCTACAGCGCTCCACGTCGGCATTCGACAAGCCCACGCGCTCATTACCGAATACAAGCGCGATGGCGCCCGAACTCCCGCCGCGCCCTTGCCCCACAAACTCGCAGGCCTTCTCCGCCGCGGCGCGCGGCGCCATCTGCGGCGGCCCATACTCCCGCGAACGCGCCGTCAACGCGATCGACCAATGCACGCCGGTCAGGGCATCGGCGAGTGTTTCGACAACTTGCGCCGACGCGAGCACGTCGTCTGCGCCGCTCGCCATCGCGATCGCTTCCGGCTCGCGCGTGACGAACGCGATTTTCGGTGCGACAACAACTAGCCGGGAAAATCCCATCGTCTTGAGCGCGCGCGCGGCCGCGCCGACATTTCCAGGATGGCTCGGTTCGACCAGCACGAAGCGGGTCGACGCAAAAGCGTCGTCCGGGCGATCCGGGGAGTTTGATGAGGAGTTCAGGTCCAAGGGGAAACGCTTGCAGGAAGGTTGAAAGAGACATCATGGTAGCGCCGCGCGGTCCATCCGGCGACCTCTCCGGCCACATAAGCTGACTGCGCATGACGCGCCGGCGGCCGACTCGGGTAAAATACGCCGTTCGCGTGTGTCCGCTGTTGCAAGTCGCTGTAATCAGGCGTTTTTGCAGGTTCCAAGAAGGCACGCGCCCCGCTCTTCTTCAATTCGTTGCCGTCGACACACGTCGTTTTGCCCGCTGGTTTGGGCCGTTTTCCGTTCGGGGTTGAGACTTCACGCGCGTGCGTGGAGCACAGCCGCCGGCCAAAGGACTATTTTCATGCATCCGATGCTCAATATTGCTGTCAAGGCCGCTCGCCGCGCCGGACAGATCATCAACCGCGCGTCGCTGGACCTGGACCGCATCCAGGTCAGCAAAAAACAGCATAACGACTTCGTGACGGAAGTCGACAAGGCCTCCGAGGCAGCGATCATCGAAACGCTGACCACCGCCTATCCGAAACACTCCATCCTCGCCGAGGAATCGGGCGTGCAGGACAAGGACTCGGAGTTCCAGTGGATCATCGATCCGCTCGACGGCACGACCAACTTCATCCACGGTTTCCAGTATTACTGCGTCTCCATCGCGCTCGCTCACAAGGGCATCATCACGCAAGCGGTTGTGTACGACCCTACCCGCAACGACCTGTTCACTGCGTCGCGCGGCAGCGGCGCTTATCTGAACGAGCGGCGCATTCGCGTGGCAAAACTGGACCGGCTCAACGACGCGCTCGTCGGCACGGGTTTCCCGTTCCGCGACGGCGCGGGCCTTGACGCGTATTGCAAACTCTTTGCGCAGATGACTGAAGCCTGTGCCGGCTTGCGCCGCCCAGGCGCCGCCGCGCTGGATCTGGCGAATGTGGCCGCAGGCCGCCTCGATGCGTTCTTCGAGCAAGGGATCAGCGCGTGGGACGTGGCGGCAGGCAGCTTGCTGATCACCGAAGCAGGCGGGCTGGTGGGTAACTACACTGGCGAATCGGATTTCCTGCACAAGAGCGAGATCGTAGCGGGCAATCCGAAGGTCTACGCGCAGATGATCAAGATCCTTGATCCCTTCACCACCACGCGCCAGAGCGCGTAACGGTTGAAAAAGGCGGCTGCGGCCGCCTTTTTTGTTTTGGAGCGCGCGGTTTCCCACGCGCAACGTCGGTACGCAGCGGCTTTGAAGCCGTCTTGCTCCACGCGTGCCGAAACGCGCTGCAAGCGTCCGAAAGGCTGACGTTCGCCCGTGCGATTCTGCGCGCCGCCGCCGGCTCCGCTAAAGTGTCCTGCTCGCCGTCCGCGGCATCCCCACTCTTACTGCCGCCCTCCTTTCTGTCTAATGAAAAAAGGCTTCTATACGATTATTGCCGCGCAGTTCGTTTCGTCGCTCGCCGACAACGCGCTGCTGATCGCCGCCATAGCGATGCTTTCGGTGATGCATTCCGCGTCGTGGGTCACGCCGCTGTTGCAGATTTTCTTCACGGTCTCGTACGTGCTGCTCGCGCCGTTCGTGGGTGCATTCGCTGATTCCATCCAGAAACGCTACGTCATGTTCGTCTCCAACGCGCTAAAGGCCGGCGGCTGCGCGCTGATGATTTTTGGCGTGCACCCCATGATCGCTTACGGCGTGGTCGGTCTTGGCGCCGCAGCGTATTCCCCGGCGAAATACGGCATCCTCACTGAGCTTTTGCCGCCCGAAAAGCTCATCCCGGCCAATGCGTGGCTTGAGTCGGCAACAGTCGGATCGACAATTCTCGGCACCGTAATCGGCGGTGCGCTGGTCAGCCAGTACGTTCAGCACTTTGTTAGCGGCGCGCATTGGGTCCTGATCCGCTCCGCCGCCGACGCAGCCATGTTTGCCGTCATGATCGTTTATGCGGCGGCCGCGGTGATCAATATCGGGATTCCGGATACCGGCGCGCGATACCCTAACCGGCTGAAGGAACCGTCGAAGCTCGTCGGCGATTTCATCCATGCATTCAAGGTGTTATGGGGCGACAAGCTGGCGCAGATCGCATTGTGGGTCACGACCTTGCTGTGGGGTGCGGCGGTCACGCTGCAACTGTTGGTGCTCAAATGGGCGGCGGCGAACCTGGGCTTGTCATTATCGAAAGCGGCGGTGCTGCAGGGCGTGACGGGGCTCGGTATTGCGATCGGCGCGAGTGCCGCCGCCGCGTGGGTGCCGTTGCGCAGCTCGCTCAAGGTCCTGCCGATCGGCGTGGTGACCGGTGCTGTGGCCGTCGGCATGGCGTTCTACAACAAGGATCTGTTTCCGGTGGGTTCCGGCGTGCATATCGGCCCGCTGTTCGCGCCGCTCTATATTTTGGGCGCGTATCCGCTGATGATTCTGCTGGGCGCGCTGTCGGGCTTTTTCATCGTGCCGATGAATTCCATTCTGCAGCATCGCGGTGCGACGCTGCTGTCCGCCGGGGCATCCATAGCAGTTCAGAATTTCAACCAGAATCTTGCCGTTTTATCGATGCTCGGCGCGTACGCGCTTCTGCTGACGACCAACCTGCCTGTGGAATGGATTATCGTGGTGTTCGGCGTGTTTATCTGCCTGATGATGTGGCTTGCCATGCGGCGCCATGCACGCAATGAGCGGACGGTGGATCTGGGCGCATTGGTTCAAGAGTGACGGCGATCAGAGTGCGGGAACGAAATCTGCTGCATGCTTTGTTCGGCCGGAAAGAAGTCGCACCCTCCGCGGAGTGGGCGATTTAAAGCAAACAAACGACACGTCAAAGGAGCTGCAAATGGGTCTGTTCACACGTTCCACACTCGATAGCAACATCAATGGCGCGGCCAAAGTGGGCCATCGCGCGGTTCAGGGCGCAAGTGACGCGGTTGATACCGCGAGCACGCAGTTGCGCGGCCTGCTCGACGACCTCGACAGTTCAATCCGCGATGCGAAGGACATCGATGTCGACAAGCTGCGCAAAGACTTGCAAGCCAAGTTGAAGGCGGCGCGCGCCCAGTTCGACGGTTCGTCCTCCGCCATTGCAGGACGGCTGAACGACGCCGCCGGTTACGCCGATGAATTCGTACACGACAAGCCGTGGCATACGCTTGGCGCGGTGGCAGGACTCGCGTTGCTGGTCGGATTTCTGGCGGGACGATCCTGATCGGTCTTGCGTGAGATTCGAGCAAAAACCAAAACGCCGGCATGCCGGCGTTTTGGTTTTTGGACGCACGCTTTCTATCATCTGCACGCGCGACTAAAAATTGCGTCCGGTTCGGCGTTAGCCGTCCGGTCAGGGTTACTGCGTGGAGCCAACGCGGTAGGCTTAGGTCTTGGCACTTCCGCGTACGAACGATCACAAGTCTGCAACGCTTTTCAACACGCCCAATACCTGGCCGGACGGTCCGTAGAAGCTGTCAACAACAACTTGCATGGTTAAGTAAAAAATTTATTTCTTCACGCGTCCGAGTTTGACAGGCGAAGAATCCCCAACAAGCGTACGCTCCTGACGTCAGCACAGTAGGACTAATGAAAGCGATAGCTCAACCAAAGACAGCGCAAATTCTTGACCGGATTAACGCGCTACAGGCAACAACTTCGCACTACTTCAACTCATCGCAATTAACGCCTCTCGTGCGTGAGTGGCGGGAGATCAGGAACGAAATTGATTCGCTAATGAAGGTGGACGCGTGCGCCGCCTGGGAAACAGCCGGCGCATGGAAGAGTCTCGCTGGAGACGTGGCAGGGACTGAAGCCGCATTTGCGAACAGCGTTCGACTGGGAAACTCCGGTTCGAACCGCGAAAACTGGATGAGAAACCGCTTGAATCTGGCCTGTTTTCTGCTGCCCAGAGCCTTTACGCGGCTATTGGACATCCAGCAACAGGTTACTTCACACTGCTGCTCGAGGACGGCTACAAAGCCGGCGCAATTGGGCAAGCAGCCTCGTTTATCGAGAGGGCTAGAGAAATGCGCATCAAATGGGATGAGAATCAAGTCCGCGAAATCATGAAGGCCGACGCCATTCTTCGTCACGCCGGAATTTCGGACCAACAGATCGGGCGGCAACTCGACGTGGCAGGTGTGGTCCTTCGGCGCTATCAAATCCGGCCGAACGCGTCAGTGCTCGTAACGTCGGCGGACGATTTTTTTAGCGGCGTCACTTACTCTCTTGCGGTACCCGTGGGGGCCGAAAAAGCGTTCGACATGAACGTGGAACTGGCGAGAGCAGAAGATAAAGCGGGGATCAACAAGAACGTTGCATTCGACGTCGTCTTTGAAGCGGTGGCATAGTGAGTTCCACGCCCCGAGAGCTGGTTGACTGCGCTGTTGACTTGCTGAAGCAGGCTGTGGGCGAGCCGCGGTATCGCGCGGTATGCAGTCGCGCGTACTACGGCGCATTTCACGCTGCCAACGCGTTTCACAATGCCCTTTCCGCGCCAGGATCGGTGGGCACCGCGCGGGGACGCCATCAGCAGTTGCTCGCTCAGTTGGCAAATCCAACATGCAGCAAACAAACCGACAACTACTTTGTCTCCCAGGCGCTCAGTAAAAATCTCCGTCCATTGATCGATGCCCGCGTGAAAGCTGACTATCTGATTCATTCCGAGGTAAGCCTCGCGCTCGCAACGGCTGCGACAGTTGGCGCCGAAGCGATAGTACAGAGGGTAATGTGACCTTTGGCATGAGCCACCCTTTCGACGATCCTCGGCGCTGCCAGAGGATCCGCCCTGCTGGTCGAATTCCTGGCTGGGCGTTCATGATTGGTCTTGCATGAGATTCCCGAAGAAGTAAAACCGCCGGGACATCCGGCGGTTTTACTTTACAGGCGCCGTTTTGTGATGATTCCCGTATTGGCCGCGTATTGACCGCCTTCCTGGAAATATCCTACCCCGCGTTAGCCATTCGGCCGACATTCCCGCAACCAGCCGACGCGGTACACTCGTGCCCTTAGGACTTTCGCACATTCAAGCACGCAAGATGGCTACGCATATCTCCGTTTCGTCTACCGCTCAAGATCCGAGCCCCGCCGCGCAAGAACCCGGCGGCGCCGTCGATCTGTCGCATCACACTCCCATGATGCAGCAGTACCTCCGAATCAAAGCGGAGCACCCCGGCACGCTCGTGTTCTACCGGATGGGCGATTTCTATGAGCTATTCTTCGACGACGCCGTCAAAGCTTCGCGCCTGCTCGACCTCACGCTCACACAACGCGGGGCGTCAGGCGGAAACCCGATCAAGATGGCCGGCATCCCCCATCATTCGTGCGAGCAATATCTGGCGAAGCTCGTAAAATTTGGCGAATCCGTCGCTATTTGCGAGCAGATCGGCGACCCGGCAACATCGAAAGGACCGGTCGAGCGCAAGGTCGTGCGCGTAGTCACGCCCGGAACGCTGACTGATGCAGCGCTTCTCTCGGACAAAAACGACGTCTTCCTGCTCGCCCTCTGCCCGGCACATAATCGCCGCGGCGTGGTCACGAGCGTCGGCCTCGCGTGGCTGAACCTGGCGAGTGGCGCATTGCGCCTCGCCGAAGTCGCGCCCGATCAATTGAGCGCGGCGCTTGAACGCATTCGCCCGGCGGAAACGCTGATAGCCGACTCGTTTTCTACGACCAACGCGCCGTTCGAAGTGCCGAACATAGGGGCGACGACGCGGGCGCCCGCGTGGCATTTCGATATCGACTCGGGCACGCAACGTCTGCGCGAGCAACTCGATGTCGCCAGCCTTGACGGCTTCGGTGCGCACTCGCTGACCTGCGCGTGCGGCGCCGCGGGTGCGCTGCTGCTGTACGCAGCCGCCACCCAGGGCCAGCAACTGCGGCACGTACGCAGCCTGAAAGTAGAGTACGAATCCGAGTACATCGGCCTCGACCCGGCCACGCGACGCAATCTCGAACTGACCGAGACCCTGCGCGGCACGGAATCTCCCACCTTGTGCTCACTGCTGGACACCTGCTGCACGACCATGGGCAGCCGTCTGCTGCGGCACTGGCTGCATCATCCGCCGCGCGACTTCACCATCGCGCAAAGCCGGCAACGTGCAATTGGCGCATTGCTCGACGCACCCGCAGCCGCGAGCCTGGATGGTTTGCGCGCAGCGTTGCGGCAGATTTCTGATATTGAACGGATTACGGGACGGCTGGCGCTGCTGTCGGCCCGGCCGCGCGATCTCTCCAGCCTGCGCGATACCTTCGCTGCACTCCCCCAACTGCGCGAACGGCTTGACGCCGTCAAGATGAATGCGGTATCGCTTGAACGTATCGATCTATCGCTCGAGCCACCGCCCGAATGCCTCGCGCTCCTGAGCCGCGCAATCGCGCCCGAACCCGCGGCGCTGATCCGTGACGGTGGTGTGATCGCACGCGGTTACGACGCCGACCTCGATGAGCTTCGCGACATCTCCGAGAACTGCGACCAGTTCCTGATCGACCTGGAAACGCGTGAACGCACGCGTACGGGCATTACGAACCTGCGGGTCGAGTACAACAAGGTGCATGGCTTTTATATCGAAGTCACGCGCGGCCAGACGGACAAGGTTCCAGATGACTACCGGCGTCGCCAGACACTGAAAAACGCCGAGCGATACATCACACCGGAGTTGAAGACCTTCGAAGACAAGGCGCTGTCCGCGCAGGATCGCGCACTAGCCCGCGAGCGTTTGCTCTACGACGCGCTGCTGCAAACGCTGTTGCCGCACATTGGTGACTGCCAGCGCGTAGCGGCTGCGCTCGCTGAGCTCGACCTGCTTGGCGCGTTCGCAGAACGGGCGCTCGCGCTCGACTGGATCGCGCCGGAGTTCGCGGGCGACGCCGGTATCGATATTGAGCAAGGGCGGCATCCAGTGGTGGAAGCACAGGTCGAGCAATTCATCGCGAACGACTGCTCCCTGAATAGCGAGCGCAAGCTGCTGCTGATCACCGGGCCAAACATGGGCGGTAAGTCAACGTTCATGCGACAGACCGCATTGATCGCACTACTCGCTTATGTGGGCAGCTATGTGCCCGCGAAACGCGCGCGCTTTGGCTCGATCGACCGGATCTTCACGCGCATCGGCGCCGCTGACGACCTCGCCGGCGGTCGTTCCACGTTCATGGTCGAAATGACGGAAGCGGCGGCCATTCTCAACGACGCCACACCGTCAAGCCTGGTGCTGATGGACGAGATCGGCCGCGGTACGTCCACCTTCGACGGCCTCGCGCTCGCATGGGCCATCGCGCGCCATCTGCTGTCGCATAACGGCTGCCATACGCTGTTCGCCACGCATTATTTCGAACTGACGCAGTTACCGGCCGAGTTCGCTCAGGCAGCAAACGTGCATTTGTCGGCGGTCGAACACGATCACGGCATCGTGTTCCTGCACGCGGTAAACGAAGGTCCGGCGAACCAGAGCTATGGCTTGCAGGTCGCGCAACTGGCAGGTGTACCGCCGGCTGTCATCAAGGCTGCAAGGAAACATCTGGCGCATCTTGAGCAGCAGTCGATCGGCCAGCCGTCGCCGCAATTCGATCTGTTCGCAGCGCCTGTGGTGGAAATAGCTGACGCCTACCAACATGATGAACCGGTCGAAGCACAATCGCACCCCGCGCTTGACCGGCTCCGGGCAATCGATCCGAACGAATTGCGCCCACGCGATGCACTCGATCTGCTCTACGAACTACATGAGCTGGCGTCGAACGCTCCGGATGCGTCGCGCTAAGGCGGACTTAAGCACCCGCTCGCCGGGCGCGTGCCGCATGGTGTGCACCCGCGTCATCGTTACTGGCTTGAGCGCCCTCTTCCTGTTGATCGGAAGATCGCCCCGCGCGCAAGCCGAAGCGCCGCCGCTCACATCCCTCACACCACTCACATTCGCGATCGCGTCGAATGTAGTAGACCAACCCACCGGCGAAACTGCGCTCCGGCATATGCTCGACGCCATCGGACGAGAACGGAGCACGTCGTTCATCGTCTACGACGGCGACATCAAAGGCGAAGCGGAACCGTGTCGGGATTCGCTTTACGACACGCGTCAGCATATCTTCGACAGCTCCCGCAAACCAGTCGTCTTGTTACCCGGCGGCAACGACTGGGCGTCTTGCAGTCTCGCGCAAGCAGGCAGTTACGATCCGGTCGAGCGGCTGGATTTCATCCGCCAGTTGCTCTTCGGTGACTCGAGTTCACTCGGCCAGACGCCGATGACCGTGATCCGCGAAAGCGATGTCGCGCGCTTTCGGCCGTTCCGCGAAAATGTCCGATGGCAAACCGAAGGTGTTGCGTTCATTGGCTTGAACGCGCCCGCGCCGAACAATCACTATCTGACCGCGGGCGGACGCAACGGAGAATTTGAGGACCGCTCTGTCGCCAATGCATTCTGGCTGGAGCATGCGGTGGAAACCGCGCGACGCTCGGAGATGCGTGCGGTCGTCGTGATCCTGCAGGGCGACCCTGACTTCGCGCGTTACGAGCGTCGCGATCGTTTCGCATGGCTGCACTTTGCTCGCGGCGACGCGACGCGCGATGGTTTTCTCGAACTCAAGCGCAGTCTTGTCAAAGCCGCCGAATTGTTTCGCGGACCCGTGATCGTGATCCACGAATCGGATACGCCGATACCCCGCGGCTTTCGCATCGACCAGCCACTGCGCAACGACAAAGGCACGGTGGTGGCCAATTTGACGCGCATCGCGATCGGCTTGAAGAAACCGCAATCGCAATGGCTGGAAGTGGAGTCCGACTTCGCATGGCGGCCACCCTTTCGGGTACGCGTGCGCGACGTGATCGTGCGGCCGGTGGCACCCGCTCAGGCGTCAGCGCCGAGCGTGCCCGCGTCTTCGTCGGCACCGTCGTCGGCGTCTGCGCCTTCGTCGTCTTCGTCAATACCCGGCGTTGAGAACGACACCCCCGGGCCTTCATCGTTTTTCCAGCAGATGCAACCGGTGCAGCCAACGCAGCAAATGCAACACTCCGCGCCGGCGCCGCAACCGGACACTGGCACGCCCGCGTCTTCAGTGCCGCCAATGCTGAACTTGAACTCGCCCGCAAACCTGCCGCCGATCCTGCCGGTGCCGACGAGTCCCGCGAGCAGCGGATCGGGCACAGGCACGGGCACGGGCCAATAAACCCGTCCACAAATCAACCGTTCGAAATAAAACAAGGCGCAGCAAACTGCCTGCGCCTTGTTTCACATCGCTTCGTTCAACCTGAACAAATCCCTCAGTGCAAGGTGGGGCCCACGTCCTTGCCCGGCTCTTCGTCGTCCTCGTCAAGGACTTCAAGACCGTCGAGGCCATGCGCGTGCTGATGTTCTTTCTCGTCCTCGGTGGCTTCGCGGACTTCCTGCACGTTCAGCGCGAAGCGTAACGCCATACCTGCAAGCGGATGATTGCCGTCGAGCACGACTTTATCTTCCGCCACGTCGGTGACCGTGTAGATCAGCGAATCGAGTTCGTCCTCGCCGTCTTCCGGGGTGCCTTCAAACTGCATGCCGACTTCAAGCGGTTCCGGAAACCGGCCGCGCGCCTCGACTTTCACGAGATCGGGATCGTACTCACCGAACGCATCCTGCGGTTCGAGCTGCAGCTGGGTCTGATAGCCTGCTTCCTGACCGTCGAGTGCTTCCTCGATCTTGGGGAACGTGCCATCATAGCCGCCGTGCAGATAGACCATCGGCTCGTCGCTTTCCTCGATCAGATTGCCATGAGCGTCTGAGAGCTTATAGGCTACTGATACGACGGTGTCTTTTGCGATTTTCATTGGATTCTCCAAGATACAAGCCTCAATTATACGATGCCAGCGCGGTCCCCTAACGTTCCCTCAAGTCCTTTCGCGGTGCCGCTTCCCGACGAACCTTCAACCCTGCTCGGTAACCTCACGCCTGCGCAATTCATGCGCCGGTACTGGCAGAAAAAGCCGTTCCTGATCCGTCAGGCGATTCCTGGCATTCAACCCCCTCTGTCGCGCGACGAACTGTTCGAACTCGCCGACAGCGAAGACGCGGAATCGCGCCTCATCACGCATTTTCGCAAGTCCTGGGCGATGGAGCACGGTCCTTTTGCGCCCGATGAATTGCCATCTGTGAAAAAGCGTGACTGGACATTACTCGTGCAAGGGGTAAACCTGCACGACGACCGTGCGCGCGCGCTGCTGGACCGCTTCCGTTTCATCCCCGACGCCCGCGTTGACGATCTCATGATCTCGTACGCCACCGACGGCGGCGGCGTGGGCGCGCACTTCGATTCCTACGACGTCTTCCTGTTGCAAGTGCACGGCAAACGGCGCTGGCGCTTCGGCGCGCAGCGCGATCTCTCGCTAAAAGAGGGGTTGCCGTTGAAAGTTTTACAGCACTTCGAAGCGGATGAGGAGTGGGTGCTGGAACCGGGCGACATGCTTTATTTGCCGCCTCACATTGCTCATGACGGCGTGGCCGAAGGCGAGTGCATGACCGCCTCGATCGGCTTCCGGGCGCCTTCTGCAAGCGAACTGACAGGCCAGTTCCTATATCACCTCGCGGAGCGCCTGGACGATGCCTGCAGCGCCAGCGCGAAGGGTGCCAAGGATGGCGCGCAACGCTACCGCGACCCGGCTCAGCCCGCTGTCAGCCACCCGGCATTGCTCCCGCCGCTCATGATCGAACGGGTTGGCGCGATCCTTGCGAACATTGATTGGAATGAGAAGGACGTTGCTTCGTTTCTCGGCACTTACTTGAGCGAACCCAAGCCGAATGTCGTATTTGATCCGCCGCGACGCCCTTTGAATGAGAACCGGTTTATCGAACGCGCGAAACAGTCTGGTTTGAAGCTCGATAAAAAGACCGTGCTGCTTTATGACAAGCACGCTTATTTTATGAATGGCGAGCAGGATTTATTGTCCGGAAAGGTCAAAAAATGGCTACCTGAACTCGCCGACAAACGCTATTTGGAGGGGAAACGCTTTGTAACACTCTCAGGCGATTCGTCAATGACAGTGCTACTGCACGAGTGGTATTGTGCGGGCTGGATACAAGTCAACGCAAACGCCTAGTGTTTGGCCTGTCTTGCTGTTCCGTGGGTTGAAATGTATGAGAAAGACAACGTATTGTCCCCTGATTTATCGACGGTCGATACGAAAGTGCATATAATTTCCGCCCAAGCCGTAGGAAGTCTCACAGACATACATAATGTGAGTCCACAACGGCCCGGGTCGGTGTTGGAGCACACATTACCGGTACTTTGCGCTGTTGCTTACCTTTAACCATAAAAGGACGTGATCATGAAGAAATCTCTCCTCGTAGCATCCCTGTTGGCTGCTGTTGCTCTTGCTGCATGCAACAAGTCTAGCGATACGGCTGCTCCGGGCGCTGCTAGCGATACCTCGGCTGCTTCGGCACCTGCTGCTGCTGCTTCGGATTCTGCAGCTGCTGCTAGCGACGCAGCTTCGAGCGCTACGGCTGCTGCAAGCGACGCAACTGCGGCTGCTGCATCGGCAACCGACGCAGCTTCTGCAGCTGCTCCTGCTTCGGGCGCAAGCCAGTAAGCACCTAGTCAGGGGCCCAGTTTTCCGCTCTTTAGCTGATCCATTTAGCTGAAAACGAAGCCTCCGCAGTAAGCCTCGCAGGGAAGTCATTCTGGGAGGCTTATGAAAAAACCGGCCCTCGGGCCGGTTTTTTTACGTCTGGTGTTTCTTGCTGTGAATACGCGAAATGCCTATATGCGGCGTTATGCAGCGCGTGTTGCAGCGCCTATAGGGAAATACAGAGGGGTTTCATACCGACAACCAGTCGAACCCATCGCCTTGCGTGGCGACCACGACATCGGCCGGCGTGCCGCCCAGCGCTGCGGCGAGCGCCGCCTGGGCCAACTCAGGCAAGTTGTTCTCCCGACTCAGGTGAGCGGCCACCAGATGGCGCAGCTTCGATCTATCGAGCGCAGCAAGAATCCCTGCTGCAGCGTCGTTGTTCAGGTGTCCGTGCATACCGCCAATACGCGCCTTGAGCGAGGCTGGATAACGGCTTGTCGCGAGCATCCCGACATCGTGATTCGATTCGAGCACCAGGGCATCGCAACCGCTCAGTACATTCGTGATGTGGGCTGTCGCGCCCCCGACATCCGTCAGGACGCCCAAACGGCTTGCGCCGTCCGAGAACACGTATTGCAGGGGCTCGCGCGCGTCGTGGGGCACTGTGTAAGGGAGCACTTCCAGGTCCCCCACCATCACGCTCTCATCGCCCCAGAGCACGTGAAGATCTACCGGGGCATCGTCCGCACCTACTGCGCGCGCAGTGCCCCAGCTCATATGCAACGGAATAGACCATCTGCGCGCCAAAGTCAGCGCGCCGCCAATGTGGTCCGCGTGCTCATGCGTGATGAGAATGGCGTCGATCTGGTCCGCCCGCACGTCGAGCCGCGCCAGGCGCCGTTCGACTTCCTTCGCAGAGAATCCACAATCCAGCAGCACGCGCGTGGTCGTCGTGCCGCTGACCGACTCGACCAGCAACGCGTTGCCTTCGCTGCCGCTGCCGAGACTGGCAAACCGCATCGGCATCGGCGAAAACCTAGTTCAACTGCGCGTGCAACAGCGCGACAATGCGTTGCGCGTCGGTCGATGTATCCACCTGGCCGTTGGCGTCTACCACGGCAATCTCCGTAACCGTGTCGGCCTTCGGACGCACGTTGACCATGAACTCGCGCGAAGGCTTGGGTGTGCCACCGCTAAAGAACTTGCCGAGCAAACCTTCCTTCTTCAACTCCTGCATGGAGTCCGAGAAGCGCACGTAATACAGGCCCTTCGCACGATCCCGGTTGTCGACGGTGAAGTTGGTCCGGTCGAGTGCAAGGCCCACTCGCAACCAGGCGCTGTCGAATGGCTCGGAGAGATCGAGCGTGGAGGCGCCACGTGTCGGATCTGCCGTCGCCGTTGCGCTCGCGGGGGTTGCATCGGTCAACAGTTGCTTGGCCTGCGCGTCGGTGAGACCGAACTTCTCCATCAGCTTCGCAAGGAACGCAGCTTCGAGTGCCGGATTACGCGGCCGCTCCACCCATTTCGACGATGTCTTGTCCTGACCCGTCAGCACTTCTTCCATCGCGCTATGGCTGATGGAGATATCGGTGGAACCACTCGCACCGCGCTCGACCAGCGTACTGAACTGATCGCGTGTACCCGACGAATACGCAAAGTCGACCAGCTTGCCAATGCTCTTCCTGAACCAGTCGTCCGGAATGTTCGCGCGATTTTCAGCCCAGTCGGTCGTCATGATGCCGGTAGCAGCAGCATCTGTCTTGAGCGTGAAGCCGTTCTCTTCCCAGAACTCTTGCAACTGCGGCCAGAGCTGGTCCGGGGAACGGCCATCGACGACTAGCCAGCGGCGATCGCCGTCACGCTCCACGTGCATGCCGAACGGGTCTTGCGGGCTCGGCACGCCGACGGTTGCATTGCCTGCGGGCGTAAGCGCACGCGGCGCAGCGCCGCCAAGCGTATTCAGCTTGGGCGGCGCGGCATAACGCTGGCTGATGTCCGCGGTGCTCAGATCTGACGGCACGGTCAGCGCAGGCGCCGTTTCAGCACCCTTGTAATTGACCCGATCCGGCGCGAGCCAGTCGTTCAACGTGTCACAACCGGCAAGCGAGATCAGCGTGCCGATTCCAAGCGACAGCACGCTCAGGGTGCGAGCGTGATTGAATAAGGCGGAACGTTTCATGAGGTCCTTCGTGATGCTGAATGCGCGTTGCCTGGAAGCTAAGCGTGAAAGCTAAGCCGGAAACGGGTCGATGAACGACGGGTTGATGACACTCGCTGGCTGGCCAAACGGTAGTAAGGCCGAAACCACTGCATTGCAGTGGGGCGCATGTTTTAACTGCGCCCCACTGCCGGCCGTCAGGCCAGAAGTCCTGTTTCGCGCAACGCGTCCCGCACAACGTCGTGATAGCGCGCGTCGAGCGGCGTCAGCGGCAGGCGAATCCCGCTTTCCATGCGCCCGAGCGCAGCCAGCGCCCACTTCGCGGGGATCGGATTCGACTCGCAAAACATCTGCTTGTGCAGCGACAGCAAGCTCAGATGAATCTTGCGCGCGGTGATCGCGTCGCCGGCCAGCGCCGCGCGGCAGAGTTCGCTCATCGCTCTCGGCGCGACGTTCGCCGTCACCGAAATGTTGCCGTGGCCGCCGAGCAGCATCAATGCGATCGCGGTCGGATCGTCACCGCTGTAGATTGCAAAATGCGCCGGCGCGTACTTGATCAGGTTTGCCGCACGGTCGATATTTCCCGTTGCCTCTTTCACACCCACGATGCCCGGCACGTCGGCGAGACGCAGCACGGTGTCGTGGTTCATGTCGGCAACCGTCCGGCCCGGAACGTTATACAGGATGACGGGCAGGTCGACGGATTCCGCGATTTTGCGGAAGTGCTGGTACATGCCTTCTTGCGTCGGCTTGTTGTAGTAAGGAACTACTTGCAGCGTGGCGTCAGCGCCGACTTCCTTCGCCGCTTTTGCCAGCTCGACCGCCTCCGACGTGGAGTTCCCCCCCGCGCCAGCGATGATCGGAAAGCGCTTGGCCGTGTGTTCGACGGCGGTTTTCACCATCAGGATGTGTTCGTCCACTGAGAGCGTGGCCGATTCGCCGCTCGTGCCGACCACGACGAGGCCGTTCGAGCCCTCTTCCACATGCCAGTCGATCAGTTTTCGAAACGCCGGCAGATCGAGACTACCGTCCTCGTGCATCGGGGTGACGATGGCAGGAATGCTGCCGCGGATCTGGATGCCGCCGTGTGTTCCGTTTGTCATGAAACGCTATGAAATTGGTCGGTAAACCGCGATTGTAGCGGATTAGCCCTGCAGCACGTAACGAACGGGATCTGATGCATTGTTACGTTCCGTAAGGCCTGTGAGCGTGGGCCGCGCCGGAGCGACAGCGACGATGCGCTGTACGCAGGATGCGCGCGGCACGTTGATAAAACCATCCTGATAAGCGATGACCCGCAACCGGCCCCGCACGGCGTCGAGCAACTCGCCGGGATTCAGCAGGAAGTCCGGGTTCGACGGCTTGCCAAAACGTTCATTGCCCGCCGCGAAGGTCTCATAGAGCAGCACGCCGCCGGGCGCGAGGGCATCGAATAAATAGGGGAACAGAGGCCGGTGAAGGTAATTCGTCACGACGATCGCGGCGAATTTCTCGTCCTCCCGTAGCGGCCAGCCTGCGTTTTCCAGATCGGCGCAACGCGTGCTGATGTGCTGCCCAGCAGCGAGACTCGCCAATGCAGTTTCATCGCGATCCAGCGCCAGCACCGGATGCCCGCGCAACGCAAAATAACGCGCATGGCGGCCGTTGCCCGACGCGACGTCGAGTACCGCGCCGCCCTGCTCCACCAGATGCGACCACTGCTCGATCCATGCACTGGCGGTGGTCGGTGGCGTGGGTGGCGTAGGTGACTGTTCAGGCGCTGACATAGTGATGATCAGTTGTACGAGAGCCCCATCGCGTCGCGGACGTCACGCATGGTCTCCACTGCGAACTTGCGCGCCTTGTCGCAACCGTCAGCCACGATCGCGCGCAACAGCGACGGATCGTCCATGTATTTCTGCGCACGTTCCAGCATGGGTTGCTGCTCGTGCAAAATGCCTTCGATCACCGGCTGCTTGCATTCAAGGCAGCCAATTCCCGCGCTGCGGCAGTTCGTCTGCACCCACTTGTGCGTGGCTTCGTCGGTATAGACCTGATGCAGTTGCCACACTGGGCATTTGTCCGGATCGCCGGGATCGGTGCGGCGAACCCGCGCCGGGTCGGTCGGCATGGTGCGCACTTTCTTCGTGATGGTCTCGGCGTCTTCACGCAAGCCGATAGTGTTGCCATACGACTTCGACATCTTCGCGCCGTCGAGTCCCGGCATGCGTGAGGCTTCTGTCAGCAGCGCCTGCGGCTCGACCAGGATAATCTTGCGCGCGCCTTCCAGATAACCGAACAGCCGTTCGCGGTCATTCATGGACAGGCTCTGCGACTCCTGCAACATCGCACGCGCCTTTTCCAGCGCTTCGTCGTCGCCTTCCTGCTGATACGCAACCCGCAGCTCGTGATACAGCTTCGCGCGCTTGCCGCCGAGTTTCTTCGCGGCATCGAGTGCTTTCTCTTCGAAATCCGCCTCACGCCCGTACAGATAATTGAAGCGCCGCGCGATCTCGCGCGTCATTTCCACGTGCGGCACCTGGTCCTCGCCCACCGGCACGAGCGACGCGCGATACAACAGGATGTCCGCGGCCATCAGCACCGGATAACCGAGAAAACCGTACGTGGTCAGATCCTTTTCCTTCAGCTTCTCGATCTGCTCTTTGTAGGTCGGCACGCGTTCGAGCCAGCCGAGCGGCGTGCTCATGCCGAGCAGCAGCGCAAGCTCGGCGTGTTCAGGCACGCGGCTCTGGATGAAGAGCGTGGCCTGCGCAGGATCGATACCGGACGCGAGCCAGTCGATCAGCACTTCCCACACATTCTTCTCGATAACTTCAGGCGTTTCGTAGTGGGTCGTCAGCGCATGCCAGTCGACGACCGCGAAAAAGCACGGGTACTCGGACTGCAGTCGCACCCAGTTCTTGAGCACACCGTGATAGTGACCTAGATGCAGCGAGCCGGTCGGCCGCATGCCAGAGAAGATACGATCAGGGAACATGGATTTATTGTAAGAGCGAGGCAAGAGGATTCAGGACGGCCGACACCGCGACATACCCGGCGCTCACCAGCGGCCCGAGCCAGAAACGCGTCAAGGTACCGGTCATGACAAGCGCCATCACGATGAAAAAACCATAAGGTTCAAGCCGCGAAAGCATGATCGACGCACGTACGGGCAGCAGCGCCATCAGTACGCGTCCACCGTCGAGCGGCGGCAAGGGAAACAGGTTGAGCACGCCGAGCACGAGGTTCACGCCAACGCCGGCCGCGGCCATGCGCGTAAAGAACGGTTCGTTGATGTTAAACGATGCCAGCAGCACGGCGACCACGCCCCAGATGAGCGCCTGGACGAAATTGCTCGCGGGCCCGGCCGCCGCTACCCACAAGCTGCCCCAACGCGGATTGCGCAGGTTGCCAAAGGCCACGGGCACCGGCTTCGCATAGCCGAACATGAACGCGCCGCTGGTGACGAAATAAAGGATCAGCGGAATGGCGAGCGTGCCGACGGGGTCAATGTGGCGCATTGGGTTGAGCGACACGCGGCCAAGCACATAAGCCGTGTTGTCGCCCAGCAGGCGAGCCGCATAGCCGTGAGCAGCCTCATGCAGCGTGATCGCGAAGATCACGGGAAGCGCGTAGACCGCGATGGTTTGTATCAGGGAGGAATCCATAGCTCGCTATTGTATCAAGCAGTTGTGGCGCCACTCGTTGGCGGACGATTTGGCGTTCGCCCAAGGGCGGTGGGGCGCGAGCGTCGAGGCAGCGAGTTTGCGTCCGGGCTTCCGCCCGAACGCAACGTCACTGCCTATTGTGTCATCGTGCGGGGTTTTCAGGCGTTTTCAGCAGTCAGTCCGAATGGTTCCAGACTGCCACGGCCGGGGCGCACCAGCACAGGTTCGTCGCCGGTCAGGTCAATCACCGTGGAGGGTTCCATTGGGCATGCACCGGCATCGATGACCAGGTCGATCTGTTTTTCGAGCCTTTCGCGAATCTCTTCTGCGTCGTTGAGCGGATGGGTGTCGGGGGGCAGGATCAGCGTCGAGCCGAGCAGCGGCTGACCCAGCGCTTCGAGCAATGCAAGCGTGATCGCGTGATTCGGCACACGCAAGCCGATCGTCTTTCTCGATGGATGCGACAGGCGCCGCGGCACCTCCTTCGTCGCCTGCAGGACGAACACGTAAGGACCGGGTGTCACGGATTTAATCAGACGATAGTTGCGGTTATCGACGATTGCGAAATTCGACAATTCCGATAAATCGCGCACCAGCAGCGAGAGCAGTTGTTTCTCGTCGAGTCCTCGAATCCGGCGGATGCGTTCGACGGCGTTCTTGTCGTCGAGATGGCACGCGAGCGCGTAGCTGGAATCGGTCGGCAACGCGACAATGCCGCCATCGTTGATGATCTGCACCGCCTGGTTGATCAGGCGCGGCTGCGGATTGTCAGGATGAATTCGAAAGAATTGAGACATGACCAGATCGACGTAGTGGGTTGTCCGGAGTTGCCTGCCAACGGGCGCCGACACGCTGCGCGCACGCGTTGCGTTTTTATGTTTTACGCACCTGGCATGACGCCCGCTACTTCAAACTGAATTCAAGCTGCCTTTAAGCCGAATATCAGATAAAGGCGCCGGGCGGTTCCCATGCGAACACGCGAGAATACCCGCAAATGCATGGAGTTGCGCGACAAACAGAAGTGGACGGATGCAAGGATCATGCGCAGCGTTTGCGACGTTCAATAAAGCGGTTCAACGCGCCGCCCGACTACGAACCTGCGCAATCCACCTTTAAGCCAGGCACTCCCACACAGGCTTGAGATCGGCGGGAAGCGGCGGCAATTGACCGAGGTCGATACGCCCCTCGCCCGCCGCATGAAAATCCGAGCCGCGCGATGCGAGGAAACCATACCGGCGAGCGACTTCCGCATATTCACGATACTGGTCCGGCGTGTGGCTGCCTGTCACGACTTCAATCGCGCGACCGCCGAGCTGGATGAATTCATCGAAAAACGCGGCGAATTCGACTTGAGAGAAATCGTAGCGCCCGGGATGCGCGATCACCGCCTCGCCGCCCGCCACCTTGATCCACTTCATGGCGTCCGCCAGTTTGGACCAGCGATGGCCGACATAACCCGGCTTGCCGTCGCCGAGATATTTCGAGAAAACGTCCGAGGTCGATTCCGCGTAGCCCTTTTCGACCAGAAATCGTGCGAAATGCGTACGCGAGATCATGGCGGGATCGTTCACGTAGTGCAGCGCACCCTCGTAGGCGTTCGGGATGCCGATGTCGGCTAGCGCCTCGCCTATGGCTTCCCCGCGAGCCTCGCGGCCGCTGCGCGTGGCCGCAAGGCCATCGATCAGCTCCTGGTTTTCGGTATCCACGTTCAAGCCGACGATATGCACCGTACGCCCCGCCCACGTCACCGAGATCTCCACCCCGCCCAAGTACCCCATGCCGAGCGCTTCTGCGGCTTCTCGCGCCTCGCGCTGACCACCAAGCTGGTCATGGTCGGTGAGCGACCACAGCGTCACACCGCCCGCGTGAGCGCGCGCGGCAACCTCGGCTGGAGCGAGTTGGCCGTCAGAAACGGTGGAGTGGCAATGCAGGTCGGCGTTCATCATGGAAGCTCTGGGAATTACCAGTCATTCTACTGCAACGCGTCAAACGGGTTCCAGCGCTGACCGCTCGTTCGATTGCACAATCCAGCGCCGCCGGGCTCAAGCGCAAAACGTTTCGATCAGCGCCGCCACTTGCTCGGGCTGATCGTGATGAAGCATATGGCCGGCGTGATCGATGATCTCCTCGCGCCAGTCGGTAAAAGCCTTGAAACGCTGCTTGAATTCGTCGATTGGAACGTCGCCGGCAATCATCGCGAGGGTGGGCGACGCCAGCGCTTCGACGTGCAGGACTTTCGCCCGAACCTTCGACCAGACGGCCATCACCTCATCCAGCCGATACAGCATCGGCCCACGCATTTTGTGCGCGGGATCGGCGAGCAGATGCAAACGGCCGGTATCGTCGGGTTTAGCCCAGTGCTGGGCCAAAAAGCGTGCTTTCGCCAGCGGCAGGCGCGGATTCGTGCGGATCAGCCGCTGGGCGACGTCGTCGAGCGTCGCGTACGTGTTTAGCGTTGGCTGTGCGCGCAAATCGTCCAGCCATTGCGTGATCCGTGCGGGCGAACGCTCCGGCTTGGTGGCTGCCATGCCGAATCCCTCCAGATCCACCACGCGGCGCACCCGCTCCGGCCGCACGCCCGCGTACAGGCAAACAACGTTCGCGCCCATGCTGTGGCCCACCAGGTTCACCGGCTTCCCACGCAGCGACGCGGGCGCAATCTTGTCGTAATGGTCGAGCAGCGCATCAAGATCGGCCAGGTAGTCCTGGAACCAGTAATGGCCGCTCTTGCCCTGCGCGACCGGCCAGTCCGACAGCCCGAAACCGCGCGCATCGGGCGCGATCACCTGCCAGTCGCCAGCGAGGGCATCGACGACAAATTGAAACGATGCCGAAATATCCATCCAGCCATGCAGCATGAACAGCGTGGGCGCGTCGGGTGATCCCCATCGGCGCACGTGCAGCCGCGTGCCGCGCGTGGTGACGAATTCGGAAACGGGCGTTTTGAGAGGGGTCATCGGGGATTTAAGGCAGTTTCAATGGAATCGATGTCGTCCAGACCCGCAAGCGCGCGTAGTTCGGCTTCGTCGAAACCGGCGTCGCGACGCGCTTCGAAGTTGAACGGACCGCGTAGTTTGGGGGCGTGATATTGCTCGGCGAGTTGCGCGTAGGTGGCGTGCGGATCGGCACCGGACTCGCTGCACAGGTGCCGGAACCAGTGATTGCCAATCAGCACGTGGCCGATTTCATCGTGAAGAATCACGTCGAGAATGGCCGCGGATGCGTGGTCGCCCGCTTGAGCGAGGCGCCGGCGAATCGGCGGCGCAGCGTCCAGCCCGCGCGCCTCCAGCGTGCGCGGCACGAGCGCCATGCGGGCAAGCACGTCACCCCGCGTACGCTCCGCCATCTCCCACAGGCCGTCGTGCGCGGGAAAATCGCCGTACTGATGGCCGAATTCCGCCAGACGCGCGCTCAGCAATGAAAAGTGGCGCGACTCCTCGGCGGCAACCTTGAACCAGTCGCGGTAAAACGCGTCGGGCATTGAAGGAAAACGCCAGACGGCATCGAGCGCCAGGTTGATCGCGTTGAATTCGATATGCGCCAGTGCGTGCAGCAACACTGCACGCCCCGCGTCCGATTGCATGCTGCGGCGTTTTAGCGATGACGGCGCAACCAGTTCCGGCGATGCAGGGCGCCCGGGCAGATCGAGTGGATCGGGAATGTGGGCAGTGGCGTCGAGCGTGGTGTGCCCCGACAGCAAACGCTCGTAGAACCGCTGGGCAGCGCTCGCCTTGGTGGCGGGATCCCGCTCCCGAAGCAAACCTAGCGCTGTCGGACGGACGCTGGTGGACGCAGAATAATCGAGCTGTTCGGACATGATTCAGGATGCTTTGGGTTACTTATGTGGTGCTTTTAAACGGTAGCGGTTGATCGGCACAGTCGTCAGATTCGCGCTCGCGCGAGAAAGCCTCTTCAAATACGCCGGCTTGGAATTCCGGGTTCAGAACCCGTCGATCAGGCCCGTAAAAGCCGGGCCGCACGTCGCCTTGGCGCAACCGGCTAAAATAGCACTTTCGGCGGAATACTTTTGGCAGGAAGCTTTGGCAGAAAGCGCGCCGGCGCCGCAGTCTATAGCATCGACTCGACCGGCCTGAAACCGCCTGGGACTGAAATTCCAACCGATTTCATTCGATCGTACCGGTCGCCCGCGTCCCAGGCCGGTAGGCCATTCCGCCCATCATGGCTCAAGGCAAGCACTCACAGGAGACACAGTGGCAATCTATAAGCTTGGCGATGCCGCCCCGACCATCCACGAAAGCGTATTTGTCGCTGATACGGCGACCATCATCGGCCGTGTGACGCTGGAAGAAAATTCAAGCGTCTGGTTCGGCGCCGCGCTACGCGGCGATAACGAGCCCATCGTGCTCGGCCAAGGAAGCAACATCCAGGAAGGCGCGGTGCTGCATACCGACCCGGGTTATCCGCTGACGATTGAAGCGAATGTGACCATCGGCCATCAGGCCATGCTGCACGGCTGCACGATCAAGGAAGGCGCACTGATCGGAATTCAGGCCGTGGTCTTGAATGGTGCGGTCATCGGCCGCAACTGCCTGGTTGGCGCGGGCGCCGTGGTGACCGAAGGTAAAACCTTCCCAGACAATACCCTGATCCTCGGTGCACCCGCGAAAGCCGTGCGCGAGCTCACGGAAGCGGATATTGCCCAGATGCAGGCGGGGACGCGTGGTTACGCGGACCGCCGCGAATTTTACAAGGCGCAACTCGTGCGAATCGGCTAAACGCCGGTTGACACGCGTTACGCCGTCGATCAAAGGACTCAAGCGTGGTTAACGACCAGCTTCAAAAATTCATGTTCAACGCGGCGCCCGTGCGCGGCGAAATTGTCTCGCTGCGTGACACCTGGCAGGAAGTGCTCACGCGCCGCTCGTACCCCACGCCCGTGCGCAACGTGCTCGGCGAAATGATGGCCGCGTGCGCCTTGCTGTCGGCGAATCTCAAGTTCGACGGCACGCTCATTATGCAAATCTACGGCGATGGACCGGTGACCATGCTCGTCGTGCAATGCAATTCGGACTTGTCACTGCGGGCAACCGCGAAGCTGGCGGAATCCATTGAAGGCGCGAGCGAAGCACCCGTGCCAATTACGGATGACATGACGCTTCCCGACCTGCTCAACCGTAACGGCCACGGCCGTTGCGTGATCACGCTCGATCCGCGCGACAAAAAGCCCGGGCAGCAGGCTTATCAGGGGATCGTGCCGTTGAGCGGTGAGCATGGGCCGCTGGCGTCCATGGCGGAAGTGCTTGAACACTACATGCACCACTCCGAGCAACTCGACACGCGCATGTGGCTCGCCGCGAACACTGAGCGCGCCGTGGGCATGCTGCTGCAAAAGCTTCCCGGCGATGGCGGCATCGTTCCACATCCTGGCGAACACGATGCCGATACATGGCAGCGCGTTTGCCATCTCGGCGGCACGCTCTCGAACGAAGAGTTGCTGAAGGAAGAACCGGAAGTGGTGTTCAAACGGCTCTTCTGGCAGGAAAACGTGCAACATTTCGAGCCGGCGCAAGCGCGTTTCGAATGCACGTGTTCGCGCGAGAAAGTGGGCGGCATGCTCAAGATGTTGGGACGCGGCGAAGTCGACAGCGTGGTTGAAGAACGCGGCAGCGTGGAGGTCCACTGCGAGTTCTGTAACCAGCGCTACGAGTTCGATCCGGTAGATGTGGCACAACTTTTTGTTGCTGGAGAAATCTCACAAGGCGTGAGTCCGGCGCCAGATCAACGGCATTAAATCCATCCAGCCTCTCTGTAACAAGACGTCGCAGAATGGCTCTCCGCTGTGCCGCGGCGTGTCATCATCCGTTTCCGCTTAGTGTCCGGCCCGCTGGAGGTCGAAATGAAACCGTTGGGATGTGTATCGAAGAAACTGGCTGTAGCGTTGTCCGGCGCAACGCTGCTCGCGCTCGGCGGCTGCATGATGGACCCGCCAGGACCCTCGCCTATTTATAGCCGCTTGCCGGCCGCGCAGAATCAAGCGCCGCAGCCACTTTCGCAGGCCGAGCAGCAGCGCTATAACCAGATCGACCGGCAAGTGCTGGCCGAGCAGCAGCAGGCAATGGCGGCAGAGGCGGCCGCCCAGGCCTACTCGCAGTACTATCGGCCGCCGGTTACAGTGTACGGCGGATATTCGAGCGGCGGCTGGGGTAACCGATGGGGAACGGGCTTCGGCTACGGGTACCCGGGATATTATTGGTAGCGTCTCAAACGAGCCTCGTTCGTGCGTTGCTTGCCAGAAGGCCGCAGCGCGCAAGAAAAAAGCTGTTTCAACTCATGTTGAAACAGCTTTTTTTACATCCGATTGCTTCGATCGACGGGCCTGGAGCTAACCGCCCTGCTTCTTCTTGGCCGCGTCCATCTTGTCCTTCGTCGCTTGCCGTTCGAACGCCCGGCGCTCTTCCTTCGAACGCGACACCGGATTGGGCACGACACGTAACGGCGCGGCGGACACTTGCCCGCGCGTAGACGCACTCGATTGTGCGTTCACCGAGTTGGCGGGAGCCGGCGAATTCGGCGAGACGAACTGCACGAAGACCTCACTGTCCTTCATCATTCCCATCTCGTAACGCGCGCGTTCTTCAACGGCTGACGTGCCGTTCTGCAAGTCCGCCACTTCACCCTGCACGCGTTCGTTACGCAGTTTCAGGTCGGCGTTTTTCTTTGTCTGGTTGACGAGTTGCTGCTGCAGTTCGTGAACACGTAACCAGCCGCCGTGTCCCCACCACAGTGGATACTGGATCATCGCCAGCAGCAGGATCAGAACAAAGGTGACAATCCGCATTTAAGAGGCGAGAAAAACGCTAACACTTCAACTGTATTTGGCGCCGCCTCGCATTCAACAGAACACGAGACGGCGGACTGAATAAATCGGCGGCCGTCCAGACTAACTAACGTCGCAATCCAGCCGAATCTTTAGCGCAAATTGTAGAACGCCGACTTACCCGGATAACTCGCGATATCGCCGAGATCTTCTTCAATGCGTAGCAACTGGTTGTACTTCGAGATCCGGTCGCTCCGCGACAACGAACCCGTCTTGATCTGGCCAGCATTCAGACCGACCGCGATATCCGCAATGGTCGAATCTTCAGTTTCGCCCGAACGATGCGAGATGACCGCAGTGTAACCCGCGCGCTTCGCCATTTCGATTGCTGCAAAGGTTTCCGTCAACGTGCCGATCTGGTTGATCTTGATCAGGATCGAATTGGCGATGCCCTTGTCGATGCCTTCTTTCAGGATGCGCGTGTTCGTCACGAAGAGATCGTCGCCGACGAGCTGGATCTTCTTGCCGAGTTTGTCGGTGAGAATCTTCCAGCCGTCCCAGTCGCTTTCGTGCATGCCGTCTTCAATCGACACGATCGGAAATTTATCGGCGAGCGTAGCCAGGTAATCGGTGAATTCCGCCGACGACAACTGCAAACCCTCACCCGCGAGTTGATATTTGCCGTCGTGGTAGAACTCGCTTGCGGCGCAATCCAGCGCCAGCAAAACGTCTTCGCCTGCACGGTAACCGGCCTTCTCGATTGCCTGGACAATGGTCGACAAGCACTCGTCGTTGCTGCCGAAGTTCGGTGCGAAACCGCCTTCGTCACCCACCGCCGTGCTCATGCCACGATCGCTCAGGATCTTCTTCAGCGCGTGGAACACTTCAGCGCCGCAACGCAGTGCTTCGCGGAACGTCGGCTGGCTGACCGGAACGATCATGAATTCCTGGATGTCCAGGCTGTTGTTCGCGTGCGCGCCGCCGTTCACGATGTTCATCATGGGAACGGGCAATTGCATGGCGCCCGAGCCACCGAAGTAGCGATACAGCGGCAAGCCGGCTTCTTCTGCCGCCGCCTTCGCCACGGCCATGGAAACAGCCAGCATGGCGTTCGCACCGAGGCGCGACTTATTGTCGGTACCGTCGAGTTCGAGCAGGGTTTTATCGAGGAAAGCCTGTTCCGATGCATCGAGGCCCATGATGGCTTCGGAGATTTCGGTATTGATGTGTTCGACTGCCTTCAGCACGCCCTTGCCGCCGTAGCGGCCGGCTTCGCCGTCGCGCAATTCGATCGCTTCGCGCGATCCGGTGGATGCACCCGACGGCACCGCAGCGCGGCCCATCGTGCCCGACTCCAGCAGGACGTCACATTCGACGGTGGGATTGCCTCGCGAGTCGAGAATCTCGCGACCGATGATATCTACGATAGCACTCATGGTTTCCTCAAGAAATGACGGTGAATCAGGTCAGACAGCAGGTCGGTGTTTAACATCTTGCCAGTACGCGAGCGCCTGGCTTCAGAGGCCTTCTACGACCATCATGTTCAATTCTGCCGCGCCCGTTCGCACGTGGCGCGCCGCTTCGTATTGAGCGGAGTGATCCCATTTTTTTGGCCGTCTCGTAGTCAATCTCGCTGTCAACATAGTCAACGAATTCGAGTACGGCCGAGGGTGGGCGCATGGATCCTTCAAACGCCTCGCTCCGTCCTCCACGCACCAGAAACTTACCACCGTATGCTTCAATCGCCTTCACTGATAACGGCTATTACACGGTGAATTTATCGGGGTCAGACTTTCGCGTTCATGATGACGTAACCCTTCTTCGCCATGACACACCCCTGCCGGTACGCTGCGGATGTTGATGCTGGGCGAGCACCGGCGCTTGAATACACGCGGTGCCCGCTGCGTCTTTAACTGAAATCGTTCTCGAGAAACGGTCCGCGCTTCACGGCCCGATCCAACGCGACGAGTGTCTCCAGCAGTGCTTCCATTCTGTGCAGCGGTACGGCGTTCGGCCCGTCGGACTTCGCGTTCGCCGGGTCTGGATGCGTCTCCATGAACACGCCCGCAACACCTGTTGCAATCGCGGCACGCGCCAGCACCGGCACGAACTCGCGCTGGCCGCCTGAACTCGTGCCCTGCCCGCCCGGCAACTGGACGGAATGCGTGGCGTCGAAGACGACGGGCGCGTTGGTTTCCCGCATGATCGCGAGCGAGCGCATGTCGGAGACCAGATTGTTATAACCAAACGATACGCCGCGTTCGCACGCCATGAACCGGTCGTCCGACAAGCCGGCTTCGCGGGCAGCGTCGCGGGCTTTGTCGATGACGTTCTTCATGTCGTGAGGCGCAAGAAACTGACCCTTCTTGATGTTGACCGGCTTCCCTGAACGCGCGCACGCGTGAATGAAGTCAGTCTGACGGCACAGGAACGCAGGCGTTTGCAGCACGTCGACAACCGACGCAACCGCTTCAATCTCGTGCTCAGAGTGAACGTCGGTGAGAACCGGCAGGCCGAGTTGCTTTTTCACTTCGCCGAGAATCCGCAGGCCTTCGTCCATGCCAAGACCGCGGAACGACTTGCCGGAACTGCGATTGGCTTTGTCGTACGACGATTTGTAGATGAACGGCACGCCTATTTTTGCGCAGATTTCCTTGAGGCGGCCGGCGACGTCAATGGTCATTTGCTCCGACTCGACGACGCACGTGCCCGCGATCAGGAAAAACGGCTGGTCGAGACCAACTTCGAAATCACACAGCTTCATGCTTGCGCTCCGACGGAAACCGCCACGGCCGGCGCGGGTGCGTGTTCAGCAGTAGTGCTGCTCGCCACGCCGTTCGCCTTCAGCGCCAGATGATGCGCGCGCGCGGCTTCAACGAATTCCTTGAACAACGGATGGCCGTCGCGCGGTGACGACGTGAATTCCGGGTGGAACTGCACGCCGACGAACCACGGGTGCATGGATTCCGGCAGCTCCATCATTTCCGGCAAATCTTCGCTCGGCGTGCGCGCGCTGATCACCAGCCCGCCCGCCTCGAGTTGCGGCACGAAGCGGTTGTTCACTTCATAACGATGCCGATGGCGCTCGTTCACATCGGTGCCGTAGATACGCGCAGCCATGGTGCCGGGCTTGATCGGACATTTTTGTGAACCCAGGCGCATCGTGCCGCCCAGATCCGATTCTTCCGTGCGCTTCTCAACGCGGCCTGCGCGGTCATACCATTCGGTAATAAGCGCCACAACCGGGTTGGTCGTCGATGAATCGAATTCCGTGCTGTTCGCATCCGACAGACCGGCAACGTCGCGTGCGAATTCGATCACGGCCAGTTGCATGCCGAGGCAAATGCCCAGGTACGGCGTCTTCGACTCACGCGCGTAACGAATCGCCTTGATCTTGCCCTCTGTTCCACGCGCGCCGAAACCACCAGGCACGAGCACGGCGTCGAGATGCTTCAGAGCGGCTACGCCGTCCGTGTCGATCTGTTCGGAATCGATGTACTCGATGTTGACCTTCGTCGACGTATGAATGGACGCGTGCTTAAGCGCCTCGATCAACGATTTGTACGACTCGGTCAGTTCCACATACTTGCCGACCATGCCGATGGTGACTTCGTTCTGCGGATTCTCGAGCTTCTGGACGAGGCCGGCCCACATGCTGAGGTCAGCGGGTTTCGCCGTCAGCTTGAGCTCTTCGCAAATGATGTTGTCTAGACCCTGGTCGTGCAGCATCTGCGGAATCTTGTAGATGCTGTCCACGTCCCACACCGAAATGACCGCGTCTTCGGGAACATTGGAGAACAGCGAAATCTTCGCGCGTTCGTCGCCGGGAATCGGACGGTCCGCGCGGCACAGCAGCACGTGCGGCGAGATACCGATTTCACGCAGTTTCTGCACGCTATGCTGCGTGGGTTTCGTCTTGAGCTCACCCGCCGTCGCGATGTACGGCACAAGCGTCAGGTGCACGAAACACGCACTGTTGCGGCCGAGTCGCAGGCTCATCTGGCGCGCGGCTTCGAGGAACGGCAGAGATTCGATGTCACCCACCGTCCCTCCGATTTCCACGATAGCCACGTCGGGCTCGCCGCACGTGGCCGCAGCCGCGCCGCGTTGCAGGAACGCCTGGATTTCGTTGGTGATATGCGGAATGACCTGAACCGTCTTGCCGAGATATTCGCCCCGGCGTTCCTTGCGGATCACCGACTCGTAGATCTGACCGGTCGTGAAGTTATTGGCCTTGCGCATCTTCGTGCTGATGAAGCGCTCGTAATGGCCTAAGTCGAGGTCCGTTTCCGCACCGTCTTCCGTCACGAACACTTCCCCGTGCTGAAACGGGCTCATCGTGCCGGGGTCGACGTTGATGTAGGGATCGAGCTTTAAGAGGGTGACTTTCAGACCGCGCGATTCGAGGATCGCTGCGAGGGAAGCGGCGGCAATACCCTTGCCGAGGGAAGACACTACGCCGCCGGTGACGAATACATATTTGGTCATCGCTAGGTGCTCGCGGGAAAAACGGATTATACCCGAAAGGCGCCCCAGAACCCAGAGCGGGACGGGCCCGATTTACCGCGAGCGGCAGGTTTCGATCGGGGGTTTATCGGCGGCTTGAATGTGGCTTACTCAGGTGGCTTGCTAAGGTGGCCTACATCGCGTCTTGCCGCGGGGCGTGTTGTCCCCGCAACCCGTTAAGCGTGCGCTGCAATGCGCGCGCCGTTTCCACCGGGTGCTCCATTGGGAACAGATGACTGCCCTCGATCCATTCGAGATGCCCGCCCACAATACGCCGTGTCATGTCCAGCCCGACTTGGCGCACTTCCCTCGAATGCGTTCCCGCAATAAACCCGACCGGCACCGGCACGCCATGCGCAACCCGCGCACCCAGCGTGCGCGGCAGGGTTTTGTAGATGCGGAATTCGACCTCTCGATCGAAAGCGAGCTTGCGCTGGCGGTTAATGCCCGCCGCTTCATTGATACCTGCGATGCCACCTGCGTTACCCGCCTCCGCCGGAATCGCGAAATCGACGTAATCCGACAGCATCCGCTCGTCCCAGCGGGCAAACGCGGTTTTCGCGTGAAAGTGACGCCATGCGTCTTCGCGGCTCGGCCAGTGCGTGCGTCGATTTTTCGTGGCGGCGGCAGGCGAAAGCCGCGTGTCGAGCCCCGTCAATTGCGATAAACGCAACAAACTGCTGCGCCATCCAGCGATCACCGGCGAATCCAGCATCACGACACCTTTCACCCATTGCGGCCGCTTGAGCGCCGCCATCAGCGAGAGATAACCGCCCAGCGAATGGCCGACCAGCCACACTTTCGCGTCGGGCGGCCGTCGGGCGTCAATATCCTCGAGCAGTTGATCCACCAGATGCGGCCAGTCGCGCGTAACCGGGTACCGCGGATCGTGACCAAAACGTTCGACCGCACGAATTTCGTAGTCGTCGGCGAGTTCGGCGAAGATCGTCCGGTATGTCGATGCGGGAAACCCGTTCGCGTGCGAAAAATGCAGGATGTCTTTCAAGCGGCGTGCCCTCTCTTTTCTAATATGTCGTTCTTAACGTTGTGCTCACCGTCCCATCCAGTAACGCAGGTGCGTCTGCCTGAAACGTTCGATGGACACGTCCGCCGACACCTCCATGCGCGCCGCACCGTCTTCGTCGCTGCGCGATAACTCGATATGACGTAGTCGATACCGCTCGAAAACCGTCGGATGCGGATGGTTAAAACGGTTGCGGTAGCCTACCTGAAATACCGCGACGCGCGGCCTCACGGCGTCGAGGAAAGGCTCGGTAGACGACGTCTTGCTGCCGTGATGCGGCACTATCAGCACATCAGCCTGAAGCCAGGCGGGCTGACCTTGCCCGAGTTGCAACAGCTGGCGCTCGACGTCGGCTTCAATGTCGGCGGCCAAGAGCGCCGAGCGCCCCGCCGCGCTTGTCACTTTCAGCACGCATGACGTGGCGTTCGGTTTGGCCGCGAGCGGCCCAGGCTGTGGCCATAGCACGTCGAACACCACGCCGTCCCACTGCCAGCGCTGCCCCGCGACACAGCGCAACAAAGCGCTGCCGTGATCCTGTGCCGTCTTCCACAACGGTTCGCGCGGCCGCAGCGACGCCACGAATTGCCGGACCTGAATGCTCTCGAGCACCGCGGGTGCACCGCCCGAGTGATCGGAGTCCG
The DNA here is from genome assembly GCF_011493005.1 of Caballeronia sp. SBC1. NCBI lineage: Bacteria > Pseudomonadati > Pseudomonadota > Betaproteobacteria > Burkholderiales > Burkholderiaceae > Caballeronia > Caballeronia sp. SBC1. The sequence goes on along the minus strand of NZ_CP049156.1, from coordinate 1,363,893 downwards.
AGTGGCTGATCATCAGCGTATCGAGTGTGGAGAGGCCGTGGGCGAATAGATACGGTACGACAAGCCGCTCACCCGCGTACGTGGATTCAGGGCCCGGACCCGCATCGAAGAGCAAGGTGTGGTGCGTGGTTTCGAGGACGACAGAAGATCCCTGGCCAATGTCGAGCGCCGTTACTCGAAACGTGCCGTTCGGAGGGGCTTGAGAGACAGGAAGCGCCAGCGGCAACCAGGTGAGCGGAGCGGCGAACCGCAGCGGCCAGCCGCGCGGAGCGAGCGCCCATATCACGCCAAACGCCGCAGCCGTAAGCGCAAAACCGTCCGGCTGCGGCAAACGCCAGAGCGTCCATGTGGGTCCAGACAGGTGGGCGAGCGCGTCGAACATCGGGGTCAGCATGCTATGCGCCGCGTGGTACGCAAATACGTCAAGCGGTGCGGGCAGCAAGACAGCCACCAGCACGGTCGGCGTAACGAGAAAGCTGATCCAGGGAATCGCGAACGCGTTGGCAAGCGGCCCCAGCAGTGGAATCTGGAAAAACCAGTACGCAGTGAGCGGCGCGAGTCCGAGTGTTATTGCGTACTGCACGCGCGCACTGGATGCGAGCCCGCGGCCGATGCGCCGTGCCGTAGGTCTGAGCCAAGCCAGCGAGCGAACGCGGATTCGCCCGATCGCGTCGCCAAGCCGGTCGCGGATGTGCCGGCGTGGTTGAGCGCCGCCTTCATCGTCAGATTCGTTCGTCGAGGGGCCCTCGTCTGGCTGGGGCGCCGCGAACTCCTCCGCGAAGCCCACCGATGCCTGCCGCCCACGCGATGCAATCGCAAACAGGATGGCCGCCACCGCGCAGAACGACAACCAGAATCCTGCTGCCGTCACCGCCCATGGATCCACCAATAGCACCAACGCCAGCGCCCAAGCGAGCACCAGCGAAGACGCCGGGCGGCGCCCGCTCAGCACAGCGAGCGCGACAAAGCACAACATCCACATCGATCGTTGCGCGGGAACGTTGAATCCGGCGAGCGCCGCGTAGAAAGCCGCGAATACAGCCGCGCCGGCTGCTGCCGCTTTTTGCGCCGATACGATCAACGGCGCTGGCAATCCGTGCCAGCGCAAGCGTCGCCATAACCCGCCGCTTAGTAGCGCCGCGAGCCCCGCGACAAAGCCAATATGCAGCCCGGAAATTGCCACCAGGTGACTCGTCCCGGTCGCGCGCAGCAAGGTCCAGTCGGCTTCGCTGACCACGTCTTGGGCGCCTGTTGCCAACGCCACGACAATGCCTCGATGCGCAGCGCCGTCGAGTGCCGTTAAAACGCGCTCGCGCAACCGCGCACGCCAACGATCGATAGTGAGCGCAAAGCCATGCGCATCAGTAGGTAAACGCCGCGCCGCACCCGGCACGGATACGTAACCGGTCGCACGAATGTTGCGGGCGAGCAGCGCCGCTTCAGCATCGCGACCACGAAAATTGGCATTGCCATGCGGGCGTTTTAATCGCGCGACCAGGGTCCATCGTTGGCCTGCCCAAAGAGCAGGAGGTGGCGCGGCGGCGGGACCACGTTTAGATGCATCCACCGCTATCCACGACAGTTGCACGACACGCGGGAAGTTCGGCAATGACGCATCGTTCGATTCGACCTCAAACAGGAACCGCGTGCTGTCCGCGCCTTGCATAGGCAATCCACGCACGAATCCGGTCAACTCGATGTTGCGGTTCTCAAATGCAACCGGCAATGCGCGTTGCAATCGCGTGTCCGCACGCCAGGCGGCGTAACCGAAGCCGACAATCAATGCAGCCGCAATCAGCGATGCCGCGCGAAACCGCGGAAAATAAACCGCGAGTGCGCCGGCAAGCCCGAGCATGAGCAAAAGCGCCCACAGAAAAAGAGCGCCGGGCAACACAGCCTGCTGCTGCAAGCAGGCGATTCCCAGCGCAAAGCCAATCAAGATACCCCGCACGCCCGCTCCTCAAAAACTCGACGCGAGCGCAGACGCATCGAAGACACCCACTGGCCTTCAATGCCTGCAATCGAACGAATACGAGAAACTGATTATGCGGAGATAAGGCCGAGTCGCGGCAGCGCGGCGTGCGCGTTAGCCGTTGTGCCTAATGAAAGCGTCATTTCATCGATACCGCGCAATTGCGCAAGCACCCGCGCAATACCCGGCACCTGATCCGGCGCATTGCGATGCTTGTACAGCCATGAAGGTGCAATATCGGGCGCGTCAGTTTCTATGGGCGCGCCAGCATCCGGGAAAGCGTCCTCATAATGCCAATGCCCACCCGCATATACAATTTTTAACGCGAAACCGAAGTAAACGGAGGGTTGAGAGCGGTTATAGTCACTGCCGACGAATCTAAATCAAGCCAACATCCAACGTCACCCGCTATCGAGATCGTCAGCCTGCGCGGCTCATATGATTCAAATCAACCAAACCCGCGCGTTGCAGACAGTTACACTGAACTGACTGACCCGGGTAAAACTCAAAGATAAAAAAATGTTACGTCAAATTGTAAAAAATTATTCCGTCATCTCTGAAATAACTGTTTCCGATCTCATTGCACGCGGTAATTCTGCGTCACCGAAAGGCGTTATTTTTCATATTTTGAATGACAATGCTTCCAGTGCAGAGGTGCTTGACATCGGGTTTGGAGGCGGTGGGTTCGGACAATTAATTCACAGCAATCCAGAAACCGCACACTGGGCGGTTGACGGCATAGATGGATTTCTCCCCAACTGCAATAACCAGACGCTATTCGACAAAAAAATATACCGGAACGTCTGGCACGGGTTAGCCCAGTCGTTGCCATCCGATAAACTTGCCGAATATAAAATAATCTGCCTCCTGGATGTTATTGAACATCTAAATCTGGAGACGGCTAAATGGCTGATGCGAACCCTGCTCACCAGCATGGGGGAGGAATCGTTTCTGTTTGTGAGTACCCCGCTATGGTTTTACCCGCAGGGAAATATCCAGAATGGTGATTTGGAAGAGCATTTAATCGGCATCCCTGCTTCATCAATGATGGCTTTAATACCGACTATGTATTCCGTTAGTAATCCGCTGGTTGGCGGGTTTGTCTATACAAAGAAGAGTCTTGACTTTATTGAGTTTTTTCAACCAACGACCGATCGAGGATTTTCATACGATCAGGGAATGGCTATCGCAAAAGCAGTCAATTTACAATGTACTCCAGGGCAACTTTATACGCTTTAACGCACCCCTCGGATGACAACTTCTGAGCGCACAAAAGAACTTGCTATGCGGAGATAAGGCCGAGTCGCGGCAGCGCGGCGTGCGCGTTAGCCGTTGTGCCTAAAGAAAGCGTCTTTTCATCGATACCGCGCAATTGCGCAAGCACCCGCGCGATGCCCGGCACCTGATCCGGTGCGTTGCGATGCTTGTACAGCCATGAAGGCGCAATATCGGGCGCATCGGTTTCGAGCACGATCGCGTCCAGCGGCAAATCTGCGGCAAGGCGTCGAATCTGGCGGGCGCGCTCGAAGGTCAGATTGCCGCCAAAACCCAGCCGCATGCCATGCGCGATGAACGCTTCGGCCTGCTGAAAACTGCCGTTAAACGCATGCGCAATACCGAGTTTGACTGAGAACACGCGCAGGCCCTTGAGTACTTTGTCTTGCGATTTACGCACATGGCAGATCACAGGCAACTCAAATTCGCGTGCGAGCTTGAGTTGCTCGTAATAGAAGAAAATTTGGCGCGCATCGTCGAGGCCGGGCACAAAATAGTCCAGCCCGATCTCACCAATACCCACAAACCTCGGATCATCCATGCTCGCGGCAATCTGCTCGCGCAGCACGCGCAGATCGTCGTCGTGTGCACGCGGCGTGCACAACGGGTGAATGCCGAGCGCGTAAGCACCGCCTTCAATGCGATGCGCAAGCGCCCGTACGCGGTCAAAATTCTGGCGCTCCACGCCCGGAATAACGATCCGCGAGACGCCCTCTTTCAATGCCGATGCGGCAACGGCATCGCGGTCGGCATCGAATTCGGATGCATCGAGATGGCAATGCGTGTCGATCCACATGCAACGCCTCCAGCATTCCAGCTTATTCCACCATTAAACAGGGACGACCGGCTCCTCGAACAGCACGCCGTCGCGCAAGCGCATGATGCGGTCGCAGCGCGCGGCGAGATCGGGATCATGCGTGACGATAACGAAGCTCGTTTCGAACGTCTGCGACAACTCCAGCATCAGGTTGAACACCGTATCCGCAGTAGCGCCGTCGAGGTTGCCAGTCGGCTCATCGGCGAGCACGCATGCCGGGCGCGTGACCAGCGCGCGTGCAATTGCCACGCGCTGGCGTTCGCCGCCCGACAATTCGCCTGGCCGATGTTTCGCCCGATGCCCGATCCCCACGCGATCGAGCACGGCCATGGCCTCCTTGCGTGCGTCCGTCTCGTTCATGCGGCGAATGCGTAGCGGCATCGCGACGTTATCGAGCGCGCTGAATTCCGCGAGCAAATGATGAAACTGATACACGAAGCCAAGCGCGCGATTACGCAGCTCGTTGCGTTCGCGTTCACGCAATGCCGTGAACGGTTTGCCCAGCAATGAAACCTTGCCTGCACTGGGTTCATCGAGACCGCCGAGCACGTGCAGCAGCGTACTTTTACCCGACCCCGATGCGCCTACGATCGCCAGTTTCTCGCCGCGCCGGACCTGCAATTCCGCGTTGTCCAGCACTTGCACGTTGAAGCCGCCCTGCACGAAAGTCTTCGAAATCGCCGATGCTTCGAGCACGATGTTGCTGTTGTTATCACTCATAGCGCAGTGCCTCCGCCGGGCGAACCTTCGCGCCGCGCCAGCTCGGATAGAGCGTCGCGAGCGATGACAATACGAATGCGATAAGGCCGATCCGCGCGACGTCCGCGGGGACGAGTTCGGACGGCAATTCACTGATGAAATATACCGATGGCGGCAGGAACTGCACGCCAAGCAGATGCTCGATCATGGGCACGAGCCACGGAATGCTCCATGCAATAAGACACCCCAGCGTCACGCCAAGCGCCGTTCCGATAAAGCCAATGGTCACGCCCTGGATCACGAAGATCTTCATGATCGAGCCGGGTTGCGCGCCAAGCGTGCGAAGGATGGCAATGTCCGCTTGTTTGTCAGTCACGGTCATCACCAGCGACGACACCAGGTTGAACGCCGCCACCGCAATAATCAGCGTCAGGATGATGAACATCATGCGTTTCTCGATCTGCACGGCCGAGAACCAGGTCTTGTTCTGCTGCGTCCAGTCACGAATATAAAGGTCGCCGGAGAGCGTGCGAGAAAGTTGCCGCGCGACTTCCGGCGCGCGCTGCATGTCCTTCAGCTTCAGGCGCACACCCGTGGGCGCTGGCAGCCGGAACAGCGCCTGCGCGTCTGCGATTGAAATCAGCGCCAGCGTGGAGTCGTATTCGTAGTGCCCCGACTCGAACACGCCGACCACGGTGAACTGCTTGAGCCGCGGCAGCATGCCCGCCGGCGTGATCGTGCCTTCGGGCGCGACCAGCGTGATCTTGTCGCCCGTGGTCACGCCGAGATTGGTCGCCAGATCCGCGCCCAGCACAATGCCGAAGCTGCCCGGCACGAGATCAGTGAGCTTGCCGCCCCGCATCTCCTTGCCGATGTCCGACACTTCCGGTTCCAGCGACGGCTCCACGCCTCGCAACGCCACACCGCTGACCGCGCCTTGACGCGTCAGTAGCGCCTGGGCGTCCACGTAGGGCGCCGCGCCGATCACTTCCGGATTCTTGCGCGCTTCCTGCGCGGTCAGTTGCCAGTTGGGCATGGACCCGGTCGGCGAGAATATTTCGACGTGCGCGAGCACGGACAACATGCGGTCGCGGACCTCTTTCTGGAACCCGTTCATGACCGAGAGCACGACGATCAGCGCCGCGACGCCAAGGGCGATACCAGCCATCGATACCAGCGCGATAAACGAGATAAAACCGTTGCCGGTGGTGCGTTTGCCGGCGCGGGTATAGCGCCAGCCGATCTGCCATTCGTAGGGAAGTTTCAAGCGATTCCTTTTCAGCGTTCTAACGTTCTTCGATCTTTACATCGCGCATTCGGCGCACGGCTGCTTTTTCTCTTTCTTTCTTTCTTTCTTTCAATCCACGCGCCCGTGAAGAGCACGACCAATGACTTGCGCCATTTTTTCTAACCCGACCCAGTCCACCAGGGGTGGCAACCACAACGCCTGTTTAATCCTTGGCGTATACGGGGGCACCGATCCGTCTGCGATCAAGCGCGAAGTTTGCCACACAATTCTTAGCCACTCCTTTAGCCCGCATGACGCGGCGGAGGGAAAAACGATGCCGCAAGCCACCATGCTGGCCATTCGGACGATTTCCCACGCCCATGTCGCCGTTCATACTCGACCGGCTCACCCGCGCAGCGCTATCTCTTCAGAAACTCGGCTCCAAGCCGCTGCAGCGGTTCATCACCCCAACCATTGACGTATTACGCTACACGTAATACGATGAGCATAATGATACAAACGTTCCGATGCAAGGACACTCAGGCACTTTACGAAGGCGGAACGCCGAAACGGTTTCGGGCAATCGCTGATGTCGCGATCAGAAGGCTCTCAGCACTGGACGCTGCGGTGGAAATACGTGACCTGAAATCGCCGCCCGGTAACCGGCTCGAATCCCTTGCCGGCGATCGGCGCGGTCAGCTCAGCATCCGGATTAACGGGCAATGGCGCGTTTGTTTCAAATGGACGACGAAGGGTCTTGTCGACGTCGAAATCATCGACTATCACTGAATGGGGAAGCACATGTCCAAGAACGGCATGCGTCCGGTTCATCCGGGCGAGGTCTTGCGGGAAGACTATCTGGTTCCGCTCGAAATGAGCGTGAACGCGTTGGCTCTGGCGTTGAACGTGCCGGCTACGCGTATGCATGAAATCGTGAAGGAACGGCGTGGCATCACAGCCGACACCGCCTATCGCCTTGCACGCTACTTCGACTCCACACCCGAGTTCTGGCTGAATCTCCAAGCCATGTATGACCTGAAAACATTGCCAACGCGCACGGAAATCGACCGCAAGGTTGAGCCGCGTGAGTTGTCGCGTGCGTGAAGCGTCGAGCTGGGCAGTAAGAGAAATGTGCTGCGCCCTGGCTCCGGGTGTCGTCGCAAAGCCTTGGGGCGAGGCCTTCAGAGTCGGGTCGAGCAAACTTATTCGCAAGCGCTGAAGCCCGTGCCAGCGTGCAATCCGCGCACGTTCACCGCTGCAGCCCGGCCTCAGCTTTAACGTAGTCCAGGACCAACTTTCCGTGCCCGGCAGCTACCCGCGCATTACTTGCTACTTGTCACGCATAGGTAGCGTATTGCGCACAAGGCAAACGGCAAGCGCCCGGAAAACACCGCGTCCTTTGCCCTACAATGCGCAGCATCATGCCCACGCCCAAGCTCCCCGATCTTCACCTCCTCTTACCGTTCGCGCTGCCATCGGCCGCGGACGCCGCCACTGCGCTCCACCAGCTTGACCGTCCCGCGCTCGACCGGCTGATTGCCCGCGCGACGCTCGATGAGCGCGTGATCGGTGACGATTTCCAGCGCACGTTGCCGCATGAGCGCTGGATTGCGCGGCAATTTGGCGTGGTGAATGAGATTCCCGGACGAGCGGCCGACGAAGCGCCGCTCGCGCCCTATATGTTGCTCGCCGACGGCGGGATACCCGGCGACACCATCTGGGCATGCGTCGAACCGGTGCACGTACGGATCGCGCGTGACCATCTGGTGCTGATCGATCCGGCGACGCTGGGTATAGACGATCACGAAGCACGCACGTTATTCGATGTCGTCAAGCCGCTGATAGAAGACCTCGGACTGGTAATTCAGGCGCCGCAACCGGCACGCTGGTACGTCGCCGGGCCGAATCTCGGTACGCTCGCGGGCGCGTCGCCGTTGCGAGCGAGCGGTCGCAATATCGAAATCTGGCTGCCGCACGAAGCCGGCACCGGCGAGCGCTCGCGCGCGTGGATGAAGCTGCAGAATGAAGTGCAGATGGCGTGGTTCGAACATCCGCTTAACGAAGCGCGCGAAGCGCGTGGCTTGCCCTCGATCAATTCGATCTGGCTGCACGCGCAAGGCGCGCGTCGCAGCGTGACGAGCCCGTTCGCGCAGGTTATGTCGAAAGCGCCGGCCACGCGCGGCCTCGCGCTCGCCGCTGATGTTGCGCCACAAGCCCCGCCGGAATCTTTCGCCGCTTTTATGGCCTCAAAAACGACCAGCAAAGGCCGCGCGCTCGTCGAACTCGATCCGTTTTCCGCACCGTTCATCGAACAGGACTGGGCGCACTGGAACGACGCGCTCGGCACCCTGGAGCGCGATTGGTTCGCACCCGCCTTGGCCGCACTGGAAAATGGCACGCTCGGCACGTTGCGCCTTACGTTGTGCAGCGACACCGGCGTCGTGTCGCTGACCGTCACGCGCGGCGCGTTGCGTAAATTCTGGCGGCGGCGTCCGATCGCGGCGCTGCTTGTCGAATAAACGACGCGAATAAATAACGCGAATTAGCGAAGCGAATAAATGAATCGAATGAAACGAATCATCACCGGCCTGTCCGCATGACCCGAATCGTCACTCGCGCCCCCTCTCCCGCCGATGCCGCCGTCCTCATGCGTCATGGCGTTCATCCTGTCATTGCGCGTCTGTACGCGTCGCGTGGGGTGTGTTCGCCGGAGGAGATCGAGACCGAACTCAAAAAATTGCACGCGCCCATCGGGCTGAAAGGTTGCGATGAAGCCGCCGCCGTTCTCGCCGACGCGCTCGCGTCGAAACGCCGCATGCTGGTCGTCGCCGACTACGATTGCGATGGCGCCACCGCCTGCGCCGTTGCCGTGCGCGGCTTGCGAATGTTCGGCGCACAGATCGATTACCTGGTGCCAAACCGGTTCGAATACGGCTATGGCCTGACGCCCGAAATCGTCGCGCTGGCCGCGAGCCGCGCAGGCGGGAAGCCCGATCTGCTGATCACCGTGGACAACGGCATTGCGAGCGTGGATGGCGTCGAGGCCGCGAATGCATTGGGTATCGACGTGCTGGTGACCGATCACCATCTACCCGGCGACGATCTGCCGCCCGCGCGCGCGATCGTGAATCCCAACCAGCCGGGCTGCACGTTTGAGAGCAAGTGCATCGCAGGTGTGGGGGTGATTTTCTACGTGCTGCTCGCATTGCGGGCAGAGTTGCGTCGACGCAATGCTTTCACCACCGACGCTCCCGAACCGCGTCTGGACGGCCTGCTCGATCTGGTTGCGCTCGGCACCGTGGCCGACGTCGTGAAGCTAGATCCGAATAACCGGATACTCGTCGCGCAGGGATTAAAGCGGATTCGCGCGGGACGGATGCAACCCGGCATCGCGGCGCTGTTTCGCGCGGCTGCGCGCGATGCACGCGCCGCGTCGGGATTCGATCTCGGTTTCGCGCTTGGGCCACGGCTGAATGCGGCGGGACGGTTATCGGATATGTCGCTCGGGATTGAATGCCTGATCACCGATGACATCGGTCGCGCGTGGGAATTGGCGCAGCAACTGGATTCGATCAATCGCGAGCGGCGGGAGATTGAGGCCGGAATGCAGGAGCAGGCGCTTGAGGAACTGGCGAGCATCGATCCGGCGGATTCGGCCACGCTGACGCTGTTTAATCCGGCGTGGCATCAGGGCGTGATCGGGATTGTCGCCGGGCGGCTGAAGGAGAAATTCCACCGGCCATCGTTCACATTTGCTCACGCCGATGAGAGCGGGGTTTTATCGAAGGGATCGGGGCGCTCGATTCCGGGGTTTCATCTGCGTGATGCGGTCGATCTGATTTCCAAGCGCGAGCCCGGCATGATCGTGAAATTCGGCGGCCATGCGATGGCGGCGGGGATGACGATTGTTACCGCCGACATTCCGCGGTTCACCGCGGCGTTTGAAGCCGTCGGACGCGAGTGGTTGAGCTCGGACGCGTTGTCCCGGGTGGTGGAAACCGATGGCGAGCTTGAGGACGCTTATTTCACGCCGCAGTTTGTCGAGTTGATCGATGGCGCGGTATGGGGGCAAGGTTTTCCGGCGCCTGTGTTTTCCGGGGAGTTTGAAGTGGCGTCCCAGGCGCTTGTCAAGGACAAGCATTTGAAGCTGCAATTGCGGCGCGGGCAGCAGCGGTTCAACGCTATCTGGTTTAATCACACGGAAACGCTGCCGGCGCGCACCGTCGTGGCGTACCGGCTGGTTTCCGATACCTGGAACGGGGTCGCCCGGGTACAGATGATTGTTGAGCATGCGGTTGGGTGAGAAAACGTAGGATGGCCAATGCGCTCGGGCCGAAGCCCAGCCTCATCCACCCGCCGATGCCTCTCTCTCGCTAAGCTATAATTTCCCTCTTAGCCAAAAAACCTGAAAACGACCAAATGGAAGCGGAACGTCTAAACGCAATCGAGAACCTCCTCGCCGACCTGCGCCGTCGCGCTGGCGAGCTCCGGGGGTATCTTTGACTACGACGCCAAAGCCCTGCGTCTCGACGAAGTCAACCGGGTACTAGAAGACCCGAACGTCTGGAACGACTCGAAAAACGCCCAAGCCCTGGGCCGCGAGAAAAAACTGCTGGACAACGTCGTCACAACGATCACGGACCTCGATAACGATCTTCGCGACACGCAAGATCTGTTCGACATGGGCCGCGAAGAAAACGACGAAGACACGCTCGTCTCATGTGAAGCGGACACGGCAGCGCTCGAAAAACGCGTTGAAGACATGGAATTCCGCCGGATGTTCTCGAACCCGGCCGACCCGAACAATTGCTTCATCGATATCCAGGCTGGCGCCGGCGGCACGGAAGCGTGCGACTGGGCAGCCATGTTGATGCGCCAGTACCTTCGTTATTGCGAACGCAAAGGTTTCAAGACTGAAGTTCTCGAAGAGTCCGACGGCGACGTGGCCGGTATCAAGAGCGCGACCATCAAGGTCGAAGGCGAATACGCCTACGGTTTCCTGCGCACGGAAACGGGCGTTCATCGGCTCGTGCGCAAGTCGCCCTTCGACTCATCAGGCGGACGCCATACGTCGTTTTCATCGATCTTCGTGTATCCGGAAGTCGACGATTCCATCGAAATCGATATCAATCCGGCCGACATTCGCACCGATACATATCGCGCTTCCGGCGCGGGCGGGCAGCACATCAACAAGACCGATTCGGCCGTGCGCCTGACTCACGCGCCCACCGGAATCGTGGTGCAGTGCCAAAACGATCGCTCGCAACACCGTAACCGCGCCGAAGCCATGCAAATGCTGAAAGCGAAGCTGTACGAGTTCGAAATGCGCAAGCGCCAGGTTGAGAAAGACAACCTGGAAAACAGCAAGACCGATGTAGGCTGGGGTCACCAGATCCGCTCATACGTGCTCGACAACAGCCGCATCAAGGACCTGCGCACCAACGTGGAAATCAGCAACACGAAAGCCGTGCTGGACGGCGACCTGGACGACTTCATCGGCGCAAGTCTTAAACAGGGCGTATAAGCAAACTCGAACAAACGTCGTGCAGGCGTCGTGCAAACGGCGCGGCTTCAGTAACACGCCGCCGCGCCAACCGCATCATCGTTGCGACGTTGCTTCATTCACGGCAATCCATCGCAGCATTGCATCGCTAATATTTGCGACCATCCGTGTGGCCTGTGTTTCTCCGTTGTGTCTCTACGCTATGTTTCAACGCTAAAGTTCACGCGGCGAAACGCAAACAACTCGGACGCAGCATCAGTCCCACGACCAAGCCGCATTCATCGCACTCAAAGCCAAACACATCATGACCGAACCGACTCAGCCGGGCGCAGCTCCCGAACTGGAAGAAAACCAGATCCTCGCCGAGCGTCGCGACAAACTCCGCGCGTTGCGCGAGCAGGGAATTGCGTATCCGAACGATTTCCGGCCAACGCACCAAGCCGCCGCGCTGCAATCCGACTACGCCGATAAAGACAAGGACGCGCTCGAAGCCGAGCCGCTGCAAGTCGCGGTTGCGGGCCGGATGATGTTGAAACGTGTCATGGGTAAGGCCAGCTTTGCGACGGTGCAAGACGGCAGCGGCCAGATCCAGTTCTTCATCACGCCCGCCGACGTCGGCCAGGAAGTCTACGACGCGTTCAAAAAGTGGGACCTGGGCGACATCATCGCGACAAAGGGTGTTTTGTTCCGCACGAACAAGGGCGAACTGTCCGTTCGATGCACGGAACTGCGCCTGCTGACCAAAGCGCTGCGCCCTCTTCCCGATAAATTTCATGGGCTCGCCGATCAGGAAATGCGTTATCGGCAACGGTATGTTGACCTGATCGTGACGCCGGAAACGCGTCAGACGTTTATTGCGCGCACGAAGGCGTTCGCGTCGATCCGCAGCTTCATGGCGAAGGCTGATTTCATGGAAGTGGAAACGCCGATGCTGCACGCGATTCCCGGCGGCGCTACGGCGAAGCCGTTCGTCACGCATCACAACGCTCTCGACATGCAAATGTTCCTGCGTATCGCGCCGGAACTGTATTTGAAGCGGCTGGTGGTGGGCGGTTTCGAACGCGTGTTCGAAATCAACCGGAATTTCCGTAACGAAGGGGTGTCGCCGCGACATAACCCCGAGTTCACGATGATGGAGTTCTACGCCGCGTACACGGACTACACGTGGATGATGGACTTCACCGAAGCGCTGATCCGCCAAGCGGCCGTCGATGCGCGCGGCAACGCGAACATTGTGTATCAAGGGCGTGAACTGGATTTGTCAAAGCCGTTCCATCGGTTGACGATCTGCGAAGCGATCCAGAAATACGCGCCGCAATACACAAACGAACAACTCGCCGATGCCGCGTTCCTGCGCACTGAGTTGAAGAAGTTCGGTGTCGATGCATCGCAGCCGCAGTTTTTGAACGCGGGCGTTGGGTCGTTGCAGCTCGCGCTCTTCGAAGAAACCGCGGAATCTCAATTGTGGGAGCCGACGTTTATTGTCGACTATCCGCTGGAAGTCTCGCCGTTGGCGCGGGCGTCGGATACGGCTCCGGGCATAACTGAACGCTTCGAGTTGTTCATTGTGGGCCGCGAAATCGCGAACGGCTTCTCGGAGTTGAACGACCCCGAAGATCAGGCCGCGCGGTTCCAGAAACAAGTCGACCAGAAAGATGCCGGCGACGAGGAAGCCATGTTCTACGACGCCGACTACATTCGCGCGCTGGAGCACGGCATGCCGCCGACGGGTGGCTGCGGAATCGGTATCGACCGGCTGGTCATGCTGTTGACCGACAGTCCGAGTATCCGCGACGTCATCCTGTTCCCGCATCTGCGGCGCGAAGACTGATTCAAGGGATATCTGGACGATTTGTAAAAAAGGCGCGAAAGCGCCTTTTTTTCGTCCCGAAGAAACGCCGAATTTGTAACTTTAGGTAAAAAGCATCGACCAAGACTTCCGTTCAACGCGGGTCTCATCTGGAAAACCCTTAAAAAACAAGGCTGCCCGACGCATCTTCGACCCGGTGCGTTTCTTGCATCTGGTGGATGCCTGGAAACGTTACAAATTGACAAACCTTACGCTTCAGATTGTTCGACACTGCTCTCGTGAGCAACGTCAGACCCGTATTGATGACACCACTCTGCCTTGAGACGGAGGTCCAAAAATGGATAACAGTAACAACATGACCACATCGAGTTCACCCAACCCCGGCGCACCGCGCGGGCGCAAGATTCATCCGCTGGTGGCAACCGCCGCGGGCGCGGTGATCGTTGCCAGTCTTGCTGCCACGGCAGCGGTCACCGGACTGTTCCCGAAAGCGTCGAGCACGTCGCCAACCAACGATCAGACGCAAGCCGCGCAAGTAGCGACACAACCGGCCGAGCCTACCGTTGCTCAGCAACAGCAAGCGCAGCAGGAGCAGCTTGCTCAAGAACAAGCGCAGCAGCAAGCTCAGCAGCGCGCGGCAGCCCAAGCAGCCCAGCAGCAGCAACAAGCTGCGCCCCAAGTGGCGCAACAGCCTGTACAGCAGCCCAACTACGCACAGCAGCAGCCCACCCAACCCGCGTATTGCTCGAGTTGCGGTACGGTAGAAGCAATCTCGGCCGTACGGCATGAAGGCCAGGGAACCGGCATCGGTGCAGTAGGCGGCGCGGTTGCGGGCGGCCTTATCGGTAATCAGTTTGGACGCGGCGGCGGTCGAACGGGCATGACGATTCTCGGCGCACTCGGTGGTGGTTTGGGCGGTAATGCGGTCGAAAAACACCTGCGCAGCACCACCGATTATTCGGTGCGCGTGCACATGGAAAGCGGCAAGACGCGTTACTTCACATATCACCAGGCGCCTCCGTTCAACCAGGGTCAGCGCGTGCGTATCGAAAACGGCACACTGGTTGCAGGCTAAGGTGTAGTCCGCATTCAAACCAGCGCACAACGCAAAACGGCGATTCCGAATGGAATCGCCGTTTTATCTCGTTCGTAACGCTTTGGCCTAAGGAAATTAGCCGGATTCAATAATCCGCGTCTTCAATCCACGCCGCCTGGATCGCTTCGAGAATCTTCTCGTTGGAACGCTCGGGGTCGTCGTCGAATCCCGGCAGCTCCGTCACCCAGCGATGCAAATCCGTAAATCGCACGAATTGCGGATCGACGTTCTGATGCGTGTCGGTCAGTGCCATCGCGATATCCTGCGTGTCTGTCCACTTCATGGCGAGCGCTCCTGTCTCGTGATCGCTGATTTAAGTTCAGTGATTCTCTTTGGCGTGATTGATGGTGTAGCGCGGGAGCTCGACAACCAGATCCTCGTCTGCCGGCACCATCGCCTGACATGATAACCGTGACGTCGGCTCAAGTCCCCAGGCCTTATCGAGCAAATCGTCCTCGTCTTCTTCCGACGGCACAAGCGCGTTGAAACCCTCACGAATAATCACGTGGCACGTCGTGCACGCGCACGATTTTTCGCACGCATGTTCAATCTCGATGCCGTTGTCCAACAGGTTGTCGCAAATGCTCTTCGACGTATCCGCGTCGATCACAGCGCCATCAGGACACAATTCAACGTGGGGTAATACTACGATCTGAGGCATGAATTTCTTTCCGTTCTTTGTACGTGAGAGGCTCGGTGAATGATCAGACTTCGATCAGACTTCGTCGAGCCTGCGGCCGGCCAGCGCGCGGCGAATGCTCTTGTTCATGCGACGGGCAGCGAATTCATCGGTGGCGGCGGCAAGCTCCTTCGTCGCCGTTTCAATGGCATCAACACTGTCCCCGCCCGTGACCGCCGCGAGCTTGACGATCAGCGCTTCAATGTTGGTTCGCTCCGCTTCGTCCAGCAATTCGCCGTCAACGCCGAGCGCCGCCTGCGATGCTTCTACCAGGCGTTGCGCGTCGACCTGAGCCTCGCGCAATGCGCGAGCGCGCATGTCGACTTCGGCGGTCGTGAAGCTTTCTTCCAGCATGCGCGCGACGTCGTCATCGGCGAGGCCGTAGGATGGTTTTACGACCACCGACGCTTCTACTCCCGACAACTGCTCACGCGCGAACACGGACAACAACCCGTCCGCGTCTACCTGGTACGTCACGCGAATACGCGCAGCACCGGCGGCCATGGCGGGAATGCCCCTTAACTCGAAGCGCGCGAGCGAACGGCAGTCCGAGACCAGCTCGCGCTCGCCTTGCACGACGTGGATGGCCATCGCCGTCTGGCCGTCTTTGAAGGTGGTGAAATCCTGAGCGCGCGCGACCGGAATGGTCGAGTTGCGCGGGATGATTTTCTCGGTTAATCCGCCCATGGTCTCAACGCCCAGCGACAGCGGAATGACATCGAGCAGCAGCCAGTCATCGCCTTCACCGCGACGATTTCCCGCCAGCAAGTCCGCCTGGATGGCGGCACCGAGCGCCACGACCTGATCGGGATCGAGATTGGTCAACGGCGGCTGGCCGAAATACGTTTCCACCGCGCGGCGGATCACCGGCATGCGCGTGGCGCCACCGACGAGCACCACACCCTTGATCTCGGCCGGCGCCACCTTGGCGTCGCGCAAGGCCTTGCGCGTGGGAGTCAAGGTGCGGGCGACCAGTGCTTCAGTCAGCGTGGCGAAGTCGCTTTCGGAGACCGTGAAATCGATTTGCTGATCGTCGGACAACGTGGCCTGAATGGTGGCCTCAGATGTACTCGACAGCGCTTCCTTGGCCGTTCGCACGCGGTCCAGCAACAGCCGCACGTCTTCCGGCGTAGCGGGCGTTACCTTGGATTTCACCAGCACGTGCCGATACAACGCCGCATCGAAATCGTCGCCGCCGAGCGCTGAATCGCCGCCCGCTGCGAGCACTTCGAACACACCTTTGGTGAGCTTGAGAATCGACAAATCGAAGGTGCCGCCGCCCAGGTCATACACGGCGTACAACCCTTCCGAAGCATTGTCCAGCCCGTACGCAATCGCCGCGGCGGTCGGTTCGTTCAACAGGCGCAGCACGTTCAAACCGGCTAGTTTCGCGGCGTCTTTGGTGGCTTGCCGCTGGGCTTCATCGAAGTACGCGGGCACCGTGATCACCGCGCCGACCAGCTCGTCGGCAAGCGTGTCTTCCGCGCGATATCGCAGCGTGGCGAGAATTTCTGCCGATACTTCCACCGGACTTTTCACGCCGTCGATGGTGCGAATCTGCACCATGCCGGGCGCATCGACGAAATCGTACGGCGCGTTCTCCGCCCCTTCCACTTCGCTTTTGCCGCGGCCCATGAAGCGCTTTACCGACACAATGGTGTTGCGCGGATCGAGCGCCGCTTCTTCCTTCGCCACGCGGCCGATACGCCGGCCGCCCTTCTCCAGATACCGGACCACCGACGGCAGCAGGTAATGGCCGTCTTCGTCGGGCAGCACTTCAGCCACGCTGTTGCGCACGGCGGCAACCAGCGAATTGGTCGTACCAAGGTCGATGCCCACAGCTACCCGCCGCTGATGCGGCGCCGGAGCCATGCCGGGTTCTGAAATTTGCAGTAAAGCCATCGTTGATCTATTGGGGGTTGGTGTCGTCTGGTTTTATATACGGCGTCAGGGTCAGTCGAGCTTCTCGATCTGCGCGCCGATCTCGCTCGCCACGCGTTCTATGAACATCAGCTGGCGCACGGCTTCGCTCGCCGCCTGGTCCGCGTGGCTGTCGATCAGCGCGGCCAGTTTTCCGAATCGGATACGTTCCTGATCGCGCAGCTCATGAAGCAAGGCTTCGAGCGCGCCAAGATTTTTGGCGTCCGCCGCGTCCTCTATGTTTTCGCGCCATTCCATTTGCTGCATCAGGAAGGCGGGTTCCATCGCGGTATTGTTCTCCGCGTCGGCATGCACGCCGCGCAGCGACAACATATAGGTTGCCCGCTTCAGCGGATCGCGCAGCGTCTGATACGCCTCGTTCGTCCGCGTGGCCCACTGCATCGCAACGCGTTTTTGCGCATCGCCAGCGGCCGCAAAACGATCGGGATGAACCTGTGCCTGCACCGTGCGATACGCGTCATCGAGCTTTTTAGCATCGATGGCGTAGGTCGGCGGGAGGTCGAACAGATCGAAGTGACTGTCGTTGAGCGTTGCCATGTTGAAAATGAGTGAAAGATCAGCAGAAGCAGGACTAAGAGAGACTTCTAAACCGGCGGTACTAAAGAAAAAGGCGGCACGCGCCGCCTCTTTGTTGTTCTTGCGCCGCGCTATACGCGAAACGACTCGCCGCAACCGCACTCGTCTTTCACGTTCGGGTTATTGAACTTGAACCCTTCGTTCAGCCCTTCGCGCGCAAAATCCAGCTCGGTGCCGTCGATATAAGCCAGGCTCTTCGGATCGACAATGATCTTCACGCCGGCCGACTCGAACACCTGGTCTTCCGGGGCGAGTTCGTCCACATACTCGAGCTTGTAAGCGAGGCCCGAGCAGCCGGTTGTGCGCACGCCGACGCGCAGGCCAACGCCCTTGCCGCGTCGAACCAGATATTTCTGCACGTGTTGTGCTGCCTTGTCCGTCAACGTGATTGCCATAGTCTCTCATCAGCAGCCGCTCGTCTGGAGTCAATCATTTCTCCGGTCGCCACGCTGCAGCCTTGCTTTGAATCGAAAACCAGAGCGCCGGCGGATAACTAACAATCCAAGCCAATAACCCAAGCGCCCTTCCCGAAACCCGATTGCTCGCTACCTACCCGCTTAAGCCGCGTGTTGCTTCGCTTCAGCCGGAGCAGCTTCCGCCGTACTCGCGCCATGACGTTGCTTATAGTCAGCGACGGCAGCCTTGATTGCGTCTTCGGCCAGGATGGAACAGTGAATCTTCACCGGCGGCAGTGCCAGTTCTTCAGCAATGTGCGTGTTCTTGATGGTCAGCGCCTGATCCAGCGTCTTGCCCTTCACCCACTCAGTCACGAGCGAGCTGGAAGCAATAGCCGAACCGCAGCCATACGTCTTGAACTTCGCATCTTCAATCACGCCATCCGCGCCCACGCGGATCTGCAGCTTCATCACGTCGCCGCATGCCGGCGCACCAACCATGCCGGTGCCTACCGTGTCGTCGTCCTTGCCGAACGAACCGACATTGCGCGGGTTTTCGTAGTGGTCCAGAACCTTGTCGCTATAAGCCATGATCAAACTCCTTGAATTCGTATGCGTGTGCGTTCGCGTGTATGTTCTAACGTGAGCGCAAATGAGCCGCCGACACAGCGGCCAACCAGGCGCTTAATGCGCAGCCCACTGGATCGACGAAATGTCGATACCGTCCTTATGCATTTCCCAAAGCGGCGACAGATCACGCAACTTCTGAATCTTGCTCTTCAACAAGTTGATCACGTAATCGACGTCCTGCTCGGTCGTGAAGCGGCCGACCGTAAAACGGATCGAGCTGTGCGCGAGTTCGTCGTTGCGACCCAGCGCCCGCAGCACATAAGACGGTTCCAACGAAGCCGACGTACATGCAGAACCCGACGATACCGCCACGTCCTTGACCGCCATGATCAACGACTCGCCTTCGACGAAGTTAAAGCTGATGTTGAGGTTATGCGGCACGCGGAGATCCATGTCTCCGTTCACATAAACCTCTTCCATATCTTGCAAGCCCTTCAGCAAGCGATCGCGCAACATGCGGACCCGCTCGTTTTCCACGGCCATTTCTTCACGCGCGATCCGGAAAGCCTCGCCCATGCCGACGATCTGGTGCGTGGCCAGCGTGCCCGAACGCATGCCGCGCTCGTGACCGCCGCCGTGCATCTGCGCTTCAATGCGGATCCGCGGCTTGCGACGTACGAACAACGCGCCAATACCCTTGGGGCCATACGTCTTGTGAGCCGAAAACGACATCAGGTCGACCTTCTGCTTTTGCAGATCGATCTCGATCTTGCCTGTCGCTTGCGCCGCATCGACGTGAAATATGATGCCCTTCGAACGCGTGATCTCGCCGATCGCGGTCACGTCCTGGATCACGCCGATTTCGTTGTTCACGCTCATCACCGAGACCAGAATGGTGTCCGGGCGGATAGCTGCCTGAAGCTTGTCCAGGTCGAGCAAACCGTCGTCCTTCACATCCAGGTACGTGACTTCGAAACCTTCGCGTTCGAGTTCACGACAGGTATCGAGCACGGCCTTGTGCTCGGTCTTCACCGTGATGATGTGCTTACCTTTGCTCTTGTAGAAATGCGCCGCGCCCTTGATGGCGAGGTTGTCCGATTCGGTGGCGCCCGACGTCCAGATGATTTCGCGCGGGTCGCAATTGACCAGCTTCGCGACGTTCTCGCGCGCCTCTTCGACCGCCCGCTCCGCATCCCAGCCATATTGATGGCTACGCGATGCCGGGTTGCCGAACTGCTCGCGCAGATACGGAATCATCTTGTCCACCACGCGCGGATCGACCGGGGTCGTGGCGCTGTAGTCCATGTAAATGGGCAGGTGGGGAATGTCGTTGTTCATCAGTTGCTCCGGGGATTTAACTCAATTGGCTCGTTCAAGGCGAGACGGCCGCGGTATCGAATAAATGCATGAATGAATGCACGAATAAACACTCGAATGCACGCGGCAGCCGTCAGCCGGCCAGGTTGAAAACGGAATTCGGTCCTTTCGGCGCTACGCGCACAGGCTCCACGCCCGCCGATTCGGCACGCCGGTCGCGCAACACCGCTGGCGATCCTTCACGTGCGCGCTGCTGGTCGACGAGATCTTTCAGCGAGACCGAGTCGAGATACTCGACCATCTTCTGATTGAGCGTAGACCAGAGTTCGTGGGTCATGCAGTGACCGTCGTGCTGCTTGGTGCCTTCGCAAGCACCCTTGCCACCGCATTGCGTGGCGTCGATAGGCTCGTCCACCGCAATAATGATGTCCGCCACCGTGACGTTCTCGGCACGGCGCGCGAGATTGTATCCGCCACCCGGACCGCGCACCGACTCGACGATCTCGTGCCGGCGCAACTTGCCGAACAACTGCTCGAGATAGGACAACGAGATATGCTGGCGCTGGCTGATTCCTGCCAGCGTCACCGGGCCCTGCTCCTGGCGCAAAGCCAAGTCGATCATCGCCGTGACGGCGAAACGGCCTTTCGTGGTGAGTCTCATAATTTGTAAGCTACCGGGGACTACGGCTAATACTGGATGATTTTGGTCAAGTATAAATAGCCTACGGATTTAGTCAAGTATCTACAGGCCATTTTCTTAGGAAAATGCTGAGAATATTGTGCTGGATGAAGCTTGCTTTCGAATGCCGGACATCACGCCACCAATTGTGTGCGAAGCGCTCTCAGCAGGCCTTCGCAGGCATCCTCGCACTGATCGAGCACACGCTCGAAGCCTTCGTCGCCACCAAAATAAGGGTCGACGACCACGCGGCTGTCATCGCGGGTCGCGAATTCCATCAGCAACCGGATCTTGTCGCGATACTCTGGCGGACACACTTCGGTCAGTGCGGCGGCGTTTGCGTCGTCCATCGCGATAAGCAGATCGAAGCGGGCGAAATCTTCGTGGCTGATCTGCCGGCCGCGCAGCGGCGACAAGTCATAACCACGTTTCCTGGCAGCGCTCTGGGCGCGGTCGTCGGGCGGCTGGCCGATATGCCAATCGCCGGTACCGGCGGAATCCACCACGATCTTGTCAGATAGCCTTGCCCGGCCCACCTGATGCAGCATCACCGCTTCGGCGCTCGGCGAACGGCAGATATTGCCCAGGCACACAAAACAGACGGCGATAGTGTTCATCAGGTTCCTGGCATCGATTGGCTTGAGCAAGCACTTCAGCGAAATTCGCAGCTCGGCTGCGCCGGCTCGACCAGACAAATCCGCGCAACGCAACTCTGAATTATACAAAGGACGCCGTTGGCGCGCCCAAGCGGCCCCGCCGTCGTAGCCTTACCGATTGCCCCCTCAGAACGTCTGCGAAACAGCCGTAGCTGACGTCCCATTAGCCGGTCGATACGCGTTGGCAGCGTTATCCGACCCGACTAGTCCCAGCGAAATCGCACGCGCGAATTCCGCGCTGACACTGGCAGCGCTTTGCGGGTGGGGTGCTGCAGTCCCGGAAACCGGGTGGATTGCATGACAGTAGCCCGCGAGTGCGAGCGGCACGAGCATCGCGATGGGCCAGTAGGTCGATATTGTCTTTTTCATTTTCAAACCCCTTCTCAGGTCCTGTGGGCTGACGGGCCCACTTCCGGACATTTCGAATTTTAAGGGTTTGTCCTTAACCCATAAAGATGCCTCAGCACAAAGCATTGTTGCATCCCTGTCAACAGCGTATGCCGCGTCACCGTTGTGTTTGCTGGTCATGAGCGATTCCTGCCGCGTCCACTCTGTTACCGCGGAGATAAATCCTTACAAAATTCTTGCGACATTCACTCCGTGAAACTGTCAGATACGGTAACTAGTTAACCAATGTCTTCCCGCTCATGATGAAACTCGCAGTTACAGGCCTGATCCTCGCTTCGTCCGCCTTAGTA
This sequence comes from Caballeronia sp. SBC1, assembly GCF_011493005.1. Taxonomy (NCBI): domain Bacteria; kingdom Pseudomonadati; phylum Pseudomonadota; class Betaproteobacteria; order Burkholderiales; family Burkholderiaceae; genus Caballeronia; species Caballeronia sp. SBC1. The sequence goes on along the minus strand of NZ_CP049156.1, from coordinate 1,341,982 downwards.
GCGGGCTGCGCCGTCTACCCAGACGGCACGCCCGCTTACGCGACTGGCGGCGGCTATTCCGCTTATCCCGCCCCTGGCTACCCCGCAGGCTACGAAGCCGCGCCCCCGGGCTACGAAGCCAGTTATGGCTACGGAGCGCCGGTTGTTCAGTCGGGTGTGATCATCGGCGGTGGTGGCGGATATTACGGCGGCCCAGGCCCGCGCTATTGGAATGACGGCCCTGGTTATCGCCGCCCGCCGCCTCAGGGTGGCTGGGGCGACCGAGGCGGCAATCGCGGTAACCAGGGAGGGAATGGAGGCGGCGATCGGGGCGGTCATGGCGGCCCGCAAGCGGGCGGACCACAAGGGGGCAGGCCGCAGCAGCCGCAGGCGGGCAATCCGGGCCGGCCCGCACCCGCGCCGCAGGCGCAGCAGTCGCGTGGATCAACGCCGTATGTCGGCCGTTCGCTCTGGGGCAAGCAGCCTGCACAACAACCCGAGAACAATCACTAGACCCTCTGCCCGCCCGCTTGCACTCGACGCCGCCCGAACTCTTTCCACGTTTCGGGCGGTTTTGTTGTCTGCAGAAAATCTGACATGGCCGGGGCAACCGTGCCGCTGAGTCTTTCGCACTTTTCACAATACGAGATACAATCATTATTCCGCTGTTTGACGTATCAACTGATTTTCTCCATGAGCGATACGAACCCGGAATCCCGAACGTCCATACAAGTGATCGAGCGCATGATGCGCTTGCTCGACGCGCTCGCCGCGCACACCGACCCGGTCAGCCTGAAAGAACTTTCACATAGCACGTCGCTGCATCCGTCCACCGCGCATCGCATCCTGAACGACATGGTGACGTGTCGCCTGGTCGACCGATCAGACCCCGGCACGTATCGGCTTGGCATGCGGCTGCTCGAGCTTGGCAATCTGGTCAAGGCGCGGCTCTCCGTGCGCGAGGCCGCCATGCCGCCCATGCGCGAACTGCATCGCCAGACAGGTCAGACTGTCAATCTCTCGGTGCGTCAAGGCGATGAGATCGTCTATATAGAACGAGCTTATTCGGAACGCTCCGGTATGCAGGTCGTGCGAGCGATCGGCGGCCGTGCGCCGCTGCACCTTACGTCGGTGGGAAAACTCTTTCTCGCGGCGGACGAATCCTCTCGCGTGCGCGCGTATGCCACGCGCACCGGCCTCTCCGGCCACACGCAGAACAGCATCACGGATATCGGCAAGCTCGAGCGCGAATTGTCATTCGTGCGCAGCCAGGCATGCGCCCGCGATAACGAGGAACTGGAACTGGGAGTACGCTGCATCGCCGCCGGCATCTACGACGACACCGGGCGGCTCGTCGCCGGCCTGTCGCTTTCGGCACCCGCGGACCGGCTGCAGGACTCATGGCTGAACCAATTGAGCGGCACTGCGCTGGAGATTTCGCGCTCGCTCGGATATCGCCCGGAAGCTAGCGCGGATTCGCAGCAGCGGTGACATTTTCTATGTGAGCACGACAGATTCGCAGCATTCGTAAGCGATTAAAAAACCGGCCTTATCAAACGATAAGGCCGGTTTTTTTAACACTAAGACTCAAACGGATTCAGGTACCGCCGCCGCCTGCATCAGCGCTGGTGATATGCGGCTCGCCAGCAGTCTCAGACTCGAGGAAACCGCGCAAACGGCCGGCATCGGCGAAACGCGAATACTTGCCTGACGAATCAAGCAAGACCATCACGACCGGACGGCCGTGAATAGTCGTCTGCATCACCATGCATTCGCCAGCTTCGTTAATGAAACCGGTCTTCTGCAAGCCGATGTCCCAGCTCGGATTCCGGATCAGCGCATTCGTGCTGTTGTAGGCCAGATTGCGCTTGCCGGTAAACACGTCGTAGCTGCGATCGGTTGAGAACTTGCGGATCAGCGGGTACTGATAAGCGGCGTTCACCATCTTCACGAGATCGCGGGCGCTCGAGACATTCTGGCTCGTCAAGCCGGTCGAGTTTTCGAAGTGCGTGTCGGTCATGCCGAGCATCTTCGCTTTGGCGTTCATCGCGGCGATAAAGCCAGGACGTCCATTCGGGTAATAACGCGACAGCGCAGCGGCCGCGCGATTTTCCGACGCCATCAGCGCGATATGCAGCATGTCTTCGCGGTTGAGCTCAGAGCCAACGGAAAGCCGCGAACCCGTGAATTTCTCGTAGTCGCGATCTTCGTCGGTCACCGTGATTTCTTCGGTCAGCGGCGCCTTCGAGTCGAGCACGACCATGGCCGTCATCAGCTTCGTGATTGAAGCGATAGGCACCACGGCGCGCGAGTTTTTATCGAAGAGCGTTTCTGCTGTGTTCTGGTCCACCACGTACGCAACGCTCGAGCGCAACGCAAGGCTGTCCGGCGTCTCGTGCAGGCCGAATGCCTGGCCAACGGTCGGCGGACGCGGCTGGAACGCCACCGAACGCACGGCGGCACGGCGGCCGCGCGCGTCCATGCGGTAACTTACGCGATGCCGGCGCGCGGCGCGCGGCGCCTCGTCGTCCTGCACCGCAGCGACTTGAGCAACCTTCGCACCCTTCGCGGTGCGCGCAGCGACTTTCGATGACTTGACGGTTTTAGCTTGCGGCGCAGCGACTGCGCCTTTGGTCAGCTTCTTGGTGGATTTCGAGGTTGTGGTCTTGGCAAAAGCGTCGACCGGTGCCGCCGCGAAAGACGTCGCGAGCGCCACCGACACGGCAACCGACAGCGCAGTTCGGACTGCAACGCCGTGGATCACCCTGAGCGACGAAAACATTTCGGTTTTCATTAGTGTTCTGTTCTGGACCGGCGGGAGAGTGTCGCCAGTGTAGTAAAGCTTCGAAAAATTAGCAATATTAAGCACTTATCCGCACTACTTAAACCGGTTTGTAAGACGCGATTTATCGGAGCGAACAAATTCTGAGTTCCGATCGTAAAAAATCATCGCTGCTCGTGCAATCGTTTTCACTGCCACACGCCATTGCCGATCGTTGGCTATCAGCCCCTTATCGGCAATAGTTTGTAAAACTTGAGGAAGATTTATGACGTGCCCTCAAGGCAAAAATTTCACTAATGCTGTGGGCAGCGACAGGAAACGAAGCTTTTCGGCAAGACATGCCGATTCTCAACCGGCATTTCGACAAGGTCCGAAAGATTTTGTTCGCACAAACTTGGCAATGACGGCCGATCTCGAATGTTAACGTTGAGTTAACACATTTGGTTTACTGAGTTTCAAACCGTTTCAAATGAAATTTGCCGAACGCAGTGTATCGGGTGAGCAGGAATCGCGCCGGGCCCCGAACGCGACGGCGGCAAGCTGAATGGTCTGGAGATGGATATCGACGGTGACGTCAATGTCGCGTCCGTAACCACCGGCCATGGTTATTGCCACGGGTAGATCTCGCCTGGCCGCGGCGCTGAATACAAGGGAATCGCGTTTGGCGAGGCCATCCACGCTCAGCGCAAGGCGCCCCAGACGGTCGTCGACATGCGGATCGGCGCCTGCCAGATAGATCAGCATGACGGGTTCAAAGCGCTCGAACATAGTCGATAAAGCCCCGGAAAGCGCCTCAGCGTAGGCGTCGTCCCCGCAGCCATCGGGCAGCGCGACATCGAGATCGCCGATCTCCTTGCTAAAAGGGTAATTCGATGTGCCATGTAACGAGAGCGTGAAAACGCTAGGATCGTTCTGGAAGATGGAGGCGGTTCCGTCGCCCTGATGCACATCGAGATCGACGATCGCTATGTGCGGCATGCGCTGGCCGCCCGCCCGCGACCCGGCTTGTAGCGCCCGGGCAGCAACGGCCGCGTCGTTGAACACACAGAACCCGCCGCCGTGCGAGCTGTATGAGTGATGCGTGCCGCCCGCCAGATTCACCGCGAATCCCTCCTGGCGGGCGGCGTGACAAGCGGCGATAGTCGCCCCAACTGAGCGCCGGGAGCGCTCCACCATTTCCGGCGACCACGGAAATCCAATCTCTCGCTGCTCGCGCGCATCCAGCGCTCCGGTCGCGACGCGCTCGATGTAATCGACCGCATGAACGCGCGCCAACTCGGAATCAGCCGCGATTGGCGCTTCGTCCAGCACGACATTGGGCAGTTCGGCCTGCACCCGCTCCCGCAAAAGGTAATATTTTTGCATGGGAAACCGATGGCCGGCCGGCAGCGGCAATACAAACCGATCGCTATAAAAGGCTTTCATCGAAACGAAATTCCACTTTTCCAGAATCGAGATCAATGAATGAACGGTGCATGCGACTTCCGTTCCAAGTTGGTGCACCGTATCTCGAAATGTAGTTCCACTACAAAGAAGGACGTCCGTAAGCCGTTGTTTAATAAGCAATCGTACGATGTTGCGTCGCACAAAAAGATGCTTGACATCTTTAAGAATATGCCTAGAATAGGCTCCATGTTGCGACGCACCAATAGCTGATCGCCTCATACGGTTTCCGGATTTCCGGTCACCGCCAAAACCCCACGACCCGCGCTGATGATGGGTCGACTCTTTCAGGAGCGTGACATGACCCTTTTGACCCCGGAACAAATCGCCGCTGCAAACAAAGCTCAATTCGACACCCTCTTCGGCCTGACGAACAAGGCATTTGAAGGCCTGGAAAAGCTGCTTGAGTTGAACCTGCAAGTTGTTAAGTCGACGCTGGCCGAAAGCCAGGAAAACGCGCAACGCGTGTTGTCGGTGAAGGATGCGCAAGAACTGCTCGCACTGCAAGCCAGCCTGGCTCAGCCGGTCGCGGAAAAGGCGCTGTCCTATGGCCGTCATCTGTATGAAATCGCATCGTCGACGCAAGCGGAATTTGCCCGTGTTGCAGAAGAACAGTACGAAGACCAGAACCGCAAGGTGCAAACGCTCGTAGACAACGTCGCGAAGAACGCACCGGCAGGTTCGGAAACGGCTGTCGCCGTGATGAAGTCGGCCATCACCGCCGCCAACACCACGTACGAAACGATCCACAAGGCAAGCAAGCAAGCTGTCGAGATCGCGGAAAGCAACTTCAACGCAGCCGCTACGGCCGCCACGAAGGCTGCATCGCAAGCTACGGCTCAAGCTTCGCGCGTCGCAAAGAAGACTGTCTAAGCGAATTCATTCGCACGCGGCGGCACCGGAAGCTTCGGTGTAGCGGCGAGATGATCAGGCTGTACAAAAAGCCGTTCCAACGAAAGTCGGGACGGTTTTTTTTGTGCTCGGTTTGTGTTCT